>CAYOAN010000003.1:0-235737 GCA_964402065.1 uncultured Chthoniobacter sp.
CCGAAGATCGAGACGCTATCCGAAGATAACGTAAGATCTGAGAACGCAGTCCTAAGGAAAAAGAGCAAGCTTATGGCCAGCCTTTTTCAATTTAATACACTATAATTTCAAACCTTAAACCCAGTTACCCTATCAACATTAACCTACCTATTTTTGGCTATACCACCCAAAGCGCTAGAATCAGAGCCAGGAGCCTGTCTCTTTCCAAAGCTTACAAAACATCTCTTCTGTTTGTGCGGCAAGAGGTGATAAGTTTTCTGGAATTTCTGTTGAAAAAGAGCCTGGTACCTTACTGGCAATGCGTTGCTGAATGCCCACTTCCTTTGCAGAAAAAGCATTTCTTAAAAATAGCAATGCTCGTTGCTGAAGTGCTGCCACTGGATCTTCAAGGGCAGGAAATTCAGCACTCAGAGCAGTAAAAGCATACTTTGTGAGGGAACCACTCAGCAGTACAAACTCTATAATGTCTCCTCCAATTGCTTGACGTAATTTTCTAACAACAGTTCCATCAATAATTTTTGCAATCACCTCTTTCATAGAAAGTGCTGATGCTAGAAAAGCTAGTCGCTGTAATCGAGCCGGCGCCGCCAAGGCAATCTCCCATAAAGGATCTTGAGGCTTCCATGCTACAGGAGCGCTCCAAGCAAGCTTGGAACGCAAAATGGCATCAACTTGCAAACGAGTTTGTGAATCTTCTAAAAGAATTTGATAACGTTTTTCTGGAAAAAATGTTGTGAGCGTTTCCAAAGGCACATGCCGCGAGGGAGAATTGTTCCAAAAGATCCATTGATCGAGAGCAAAAGCTTTCTCGCCTCCGGCTAGCCACCCTTGAAGCAGTTCCTCTCCAAACAATGAAGTTATTGAGGCTCCTTGTTTTTCACTCACGCTCATGATGCTACAGGAGCTTCTGCCGAGGCTGGAGCAGCAGCAGAAGCAGTGGAGGGTCCTACAGGAGCAGTCGCTGGCGACACTGGCGCCCCTACTTGATTAGGTGCAGGGGATACTTTTTTGAAAAGCTCCTGAAAAATACGTTTCCCAAAAACTGCTGCAAGCACCAGCGCTGCCGAAATCATGCCAATTGATGCTATCAACATCCAAAACTTCCAAAGCGACTTTCTGGCAATCTTTAAACCTAAAATCGAAACGTCTTGCTCCACATGAAGCGGATAGTAGTAATCGATATTTTCAGATTGCATGATAACCACAGAAACATTGTCGTAGTTAAGCCCTTCAACGCTCTTCATCACTAGCGTTTTAATTTGAGGCGTTAACGTTGGCGGCACTCTGCCAGGACGAAATTTCAAAAAGACTGAGGCTGAAGAAGGTGTCAATGTTTCGGTATAAGGATCATTTTTAGGAAGCACCAGAGAAACACGCGCTACTAAGACGCCATCAATATGGCTCAATGTTTCAGCAATCTGCTGACTTAACGCATACATGAATCGAATTTTCTCCTCACTGGGCGAAGAAACGATGCCTGTTTTTTTAAACACTTCTCCAATACCTGAAAACTTTTCTCCGGGAATACCAAACCATCTCAATAAATCGGTAGCAGCAGCAAATTGCTGCCGAGGAACAGAAATAGAAAAAAGGTTTTCTTTTTGAGGGATTTTGATGGCTTGAATATTACGCATCAAAAGAAGCCCCATCATCGTGTTGGCATCAGATTCAGAAAGATTTGAATAGAGCACCTCAGGACCACATCCTGAGAGCAAAAAACAACCAATAAGAACTGCTACTCCTTTTGCAAAAAAATTCCACTTCCCACTAAAGCGAGACTTGAATAAAGAGAGATACTTACGATAGACAGAAAAGATGCAATATTCCGAATCCAGTGAATCAACAATGCTCATAAAGAAAATTCCTCCCTTGCTAGAGTGGCAAGTGATTCATTTACGCTATCCAAGAAAAACAGAAACAGTCTCATCACTTCAAATAAAATGGGTGGCTTTCGGTAAGATTAAGTTGCCAAAAATATTCTTTCAACAAAAGAACGTAGAAAAGCAAGAAGTGAGTGTAAACTATGATTTGTTTTGTAGCCAAATGGAATCTCTCCTTAATGAGTATGCTGAAAAAGGCTATGCACTTTTTTCTATTACTTCAACGCACTCTGGATTTTCTTCAGTTGTCTCCATGGCGCCACGTCCTCAACCTCATTTTCTTAAGGTTCCAGCGGCAAAGACGACACTTCAAGGAGAGGAAGCTTTCATCCTGATTTTCAGGAAATCATGACTCTTGCGCTTCTACCTTTTTAAACACTTTTTCTTTTGCAGCAGGATCACATCTTATTTCCCCCACCAAAAAAACCCCCATTTCTTGCAGCCAATCAGCAATTTTTTGACTAGCACAAATAAAAAACAATTTTATCCGCTGTTCTAACAAAGGTTGCACCGCATTAAGTAACGCTTTCCACTCTAAAAAAGGTCTTTTCTTTTCTCCCAAAAAGTAAAAGGAAGCTTGCTGTGGCAAGGAGCCTTGAGGAAGTAAAGTCAATGCTGCAAATTCACCAGGATCTCGTGTAATACCATCATCTAAATCCCAAATCACTTTTAATTCATGAGAATCTTGTTCAGCTTTTAACACGCCGACAAGTTATAGTTTGAAGAGTCTTGGAGCAAGACAGAAGACAGAGGCTGTAATTTTTGTTGGCAAACTCAAACTAAAAAATCATATCATCGCTGACTTGTCTCATTGAGCGTCGAGCTCTCCAATCTTCATCACTTGCCACCAGCTACTCGCCACTCGTCCCTTCTCAGATGAAAATCCTGCTTACTGCTGACCTCGATCAGCCTGCCTCTCCTGAAAGAGCCTTCATAGAATATCTGTTGCGTTATCTTTGGGACCAGCTGCAAGTAGTTTCATTCCCTACTGTTGATATTCTTGCTAAAACGCCGCAAGAGATGTCCATTTTAAGATGGGCAGAGATCATAGCGTTACAACAAACGGAGGATCAATATCGTAAACTCGCTCGCATTCCACTTGAAGAATATGATCTTGTTATCGGATGTGATCTCCGACCGGAAATAGAAACCCTATTTACTTCCCTAGGAGTCCGTTGTCTCACGTTAAGAGAAGTTCCATGTTTAGGTTTCTCTCGATTTCTACTGGCACATGCCAATTTTGAAATCCCAGAAGAATACTCAGTAACACTCCCTTGTTTAGGCAATTTATATAACGAAAACATCCCCTTTGTTGAAATCCCTCAAGAAGAACGTGGCTGGTGGATTGCTAATCGTTTTCTTATCAACCAAAATTCTTCTTACCCCAAAAATCTTTTTGTAGGAACCACCCTCTTCCAAATCCAGAGGATTGTTGATCATAAAATCGTCAATCTTAGAACCTACATAGATGATATCAAAAAAATCCTTCTTACAGCCCCTGATCCTTTTTACGCAACAAGACAAGCTCCCGATCCGGAAGAGATTCAATTTTTTAAAATGATTGGCGGAACCTTACCTTGTTTGCCCCTACCCCGTCTCCTGGCTCGAAAAGAGTTTGATCAAATTATCTCGATTGATTCTGGCCTTATTCCAGTTGCAAAAGCTTTTGATAAACCAATTCAAATTTTAGGAAACACGCGTTCATGGTCCGTCATTCAGCTCCGTCAATTTCGTAACATCGATTTTTTTAAACAGGTTTTTGAAACATCCCTCCTGAAAACTTAATTTGTATGGATCAAAATAATATCCTCCAGCAAGTCAGTCGAGATTGGAACAACATGAGGGTTCCTGCAATGGAAAATCTTAAGCAGGCCCGTGAGCTTCTTGCCAAGCTTCGCCTCCAACGAGGAGATGCAACTCCTTCTGAAAAAGAGAAGCGAGTCATGTCTCTCGTAGAGCAACTGACTGGTTTTTGTCAACAGATCGAAGCTCAATTTCTCGTTGTTCAAAAATCAATTACAGAAACTAACCGACTTGGTTTTGAACATAACATTCAATTGCTAATTCAAAAATTAGAAGGCTGGTATAGTTTTTTTAAAATCCATCTCATTGATAAAGCTGACTTCATTAAGCAATGGACCTTATCCATGGGAGTTCCCGCTGGCAATCGAGATCCCAAGGTGACTCACTTTCTCGCGGCTCTTCCTAAGCAACTTGCTTGTTACAAAGCATGGGAATCAGAACTTTTACTCCCTCGTAAGATCAGCTCCATTATGGAGATTGGTTCCAAATATGGCCTCAATGCGCTTGTTCTTAGCCGCATGGCACGCATAGGGGCTGTCGAACGCAATCCGAGCATGATTTCGTTGGCAAAAAAATTAGATAGTGTTGGTGCCATCGGCATGTCACACCCACCCATTGGATTTACTCAATGTGATTTTCAACCGAATAGTGTTTCAAGCATTCCCGCGGATGCGTTTGACGCAATCTGGTTTCACTCTCAACCCTGGGATCATTGGATTAGCCAAGATGGTCCGCATCTAGTTTCTGCTCTTAGCGAACTAGGCAATAGAGCTCATTTTCTTTTTTTTACTAGCAAAGAAGAACTCCCGCCACGCCATGACTTGCTAGCTTCTCGTTATGACTTTAAGGTAGCGGGTGAATATGAAGAAGGAGAACAACTATTCTATTTCATTGTAGCTCAGCGAAAATTTCTTTCTCTTGCTGGAACTTTTTTTAGTTGCTCTGACATCCGAATTCATGACCCTTCATGGCAAGGAACAGAACACATCGGCTTTCAAGGAAGTTTACTTCCCTGGAACAAACCAACGTTACCCTTGCAGACAAGACGTCTCTTAGTTGGCGACAATCGTGCTGCACGCACTTTTTTAAAACGAACAGCTAATCTCAATGCTGTTAATGTTCATATCCGAGAAACTGAAGTATGGCGTTCTGTTGGAGGGCTCACCCCCGAACTTCCAACCATCTTGGGTCATTCTGAAGATGATGCAGGCTACCACCTCCTTCTTGACCTTCATCAAACCCAAGCATATTTTCCAAAACTACCGCTTTCTCCCGAAGAACGATTCACTTTGCTTCGCGCAGCTATACGCCTCATCTATGAACTACGATTGCGTAATCTTCATCTCAATTTCTTGAGATTAGGAAATTTTGCCCTCACAAAAGAAGGCGCTGTCTTTCTTTCCGCTGAATTTATTTGCTATGAAGAAATCGAAGACCCTTTAGATGCCATTTTATGGTTCTTAAGAGACCTTAAAGCAGATGCGATCTACTGGCATGAATGGCCTATTGAAGCATTCCGCGCAGAGAATTTGTCATTATTGTTAGACGAGCATCAAGATATCGCGATTATTGCTCTGCGCGCTAAAAATATTGATCAGTTCATTAATGACCCCCTCATCATAAAACGATTTCTTGATACTTAATTGCCACCCATGAAAACACTCGTGCTAACTGCTTGGACACAAAACATGAGCGCTGTTGTAGAAATTACAGCTGCTACCAAGCAGGCGTATGCGGAACGCCATGGCTATGAATTTTCTAATATTTTGCTCGAGCCCAAACCGAATGAATATCCAGCATGGGCAAAGGTTGGTATTCTTTTTGAAATTTTACCAACTGTTGATCGACTATTCTGGATTGATGCCGATGCATTTATTACCAACCCTGAAATTTCTTTAGATAAAATTCCCTACCTACCAGGATTCACCGCTTCTCGCGATTGGGGAATTGATGCAGCACTTCATGATTTTTCGACAGCAGGATTAATCCTTACCCCTCATGCCCTCCCAATTATTGAACTAGCTCTTAAAAAAACCCACTGGGCCAACCGTCCGCTCTGGGACCAAAATGCGCTCAGAGAAGCCTCCTCTTCTTTTTGCTCCCTCACCCATGTTCTTCCAAGAAGAACACTCAACGCAGTTCCACAAGAACTCCTTCCTTTTGCGGTAGAACCCTGGCAAGAAGGTGATTTCCTTTGCCATCTCACCAATACTAGCAACCCACAAAGACGTGCATTTTTGGACCTTTATTTTCAGCAACAAGGCATCTCTCCGCCGATGATTTCATTGCCATAAATTTTTTACTTTGTTGATAATTCCTATTGATTTTTTTTAAAATCGAGTAGTCTTGATTCCAATATCTCAGAATAAATATTGTTCTTCCTCCAAGAGCGTTTTAAAAACTAACCTGTTATCATTATGGCCGCACCACAAGGGTTACCGACCGTTCCTACTTTTTTCAACCCTGCCTTTAGTCAACTTACCGAAACAACATTTGTTTTAGCAAGTTCGCCCTTTGCCTTAGCATCGGTTTCCCCCTATGCAACTTATGGCATGAATCTCAACTTCATTGGCGCAGTGATGTTTCCACAGGTTGCGTCTACGTTTATTGCACTCCAAACCTCTCTCCTTAACGTTGATGCGAGCAACCCCTCTGCATTGCTTCAAGTCCAGCTGACTATGAGCGAATACGAAAACGCTGTCCAATCCACATCTCAGATGTATGCTTCTTTTGAGACCTTAATCAAAGCGATTATTCAAAACGTCTAAAAACTATCTTTTTTATTTTATGGGATCACCGTCAGGATTACCCACAACTCCTACCTATTGGAATCCAGCATACAACGATATTACGTCGATCAATGGTCCTGGAGTTTCCCCCATGCCTGGAGTCATCTCTCCATATGCAACATACGGCATGAATCTCAACTTTATTGGTGCAGTCATGTTCCCTCAAGTTGCTTCGACCTTCATTGCATTGCAAACTTCTCTACTCAACGTTGATGCAAGCAATCCAGCTGCTTTGCTTCAAGTTCAACTGACGATGAGTGAGTATGAAAATGCAGTCCAATCGACGTCTCAGATGTATGCTTCTTTTGAAACCTTAATCAAAGCGATTATTCAAAACGTCTAACTTATTTTTTTATGTCTCACCACACTACCCATCATCATATTGGTGATCACACAAACACCCCAACGACTCATCATGGCTTGATTAGCAAAGAAGATCGTCAAATGTTGATGGAAATGGGCATTATGGCATCCAATAATGTCTTTCCATGGGAAGGACATGCACTCTTTGGACAACTTCTCCTCGTAGAGCCTGAAGAGGCCTACCCTCGAGTTGGCATGGCCTATTGCAAAATAATGGGAGGGCAATTTGCAGAGGCGCATCAATTATTGAAAAATAAAACTGTGACCTCTTCTGCTTTAAAAGATTTTGCACTTGCTTTACGAGGCCTTGCTTTTTATTTGGCGAAGCAACAAAAAGAATTAGAACAACTTTTTCAAGAAAGTGAAGGCTCTCTAGAAAAAAATCTTCCAGCTAAGAATATGTTTCAAAATCTGATCACAGCATTATGAACATTTCGCAAATTAATTCATCCCTCCCTCTTTCCAAAAATTACTCTGTTAATCAACAATCTGTAGCAACAGCAGAACAAGCTGCGGCCTTTGAAGCCAGTCTTGATGCAGCTACAGAAACTGCTGGTGAAAATTTATCACAAGAGCACAGCGATCCTTCCATCCCACAAGAAAGCTGGAAGGTTTTTTGGGACGGTTTTAATCAATCCATCTTCGAGCATAATCGTCGAGAATTTGCTTATTATGATCAAAAGCGAAGAGAAATAGACTACGGGAATAAGACATAAAATTTTTTTCCTATGATTCCTGCCTCACTTTCAGCAGCATCGTCCACTATAGCCAGTCAAGCTTCACAGCTGCAAGCTGCTGCTAATCCCGCTGACACTCAATTTGATGCTGATCAACTTAAAAATGCCATCCATCAACAGCTTGGAATTGATTCTCACTCCCCTCTCCCAGCTGACATAGAAGCTTTTTATACCATGGGTCCTGATGCCGTTAAAGCTCCTGTGGAACCACCAGTAAGCACCTCTTCTACAATGGGACTTGACTCTTCAAACTTATTTGAAGATCTGCCTCATTATCTTAATAAAGTAGGTGGGCCATCAGACCCTACGGCGATCTTGTCAGCTCAAGTTCAAGTGATTCAAGCTTCGCTTGGATGGCAGCTAATGGGCCAAATTGCAGCAAAAAGCGTATCTGGCATACAGAGTCTTTTAAATAACCAAGTATAATCATAGCACTCGTTGTTACGTCATATCATGGCAGAACATCCACCCGGCCTTTCTCCGCTTTCCCAACATCAATTTAACCGCACAGAAGAGCTATTCTCTCAATCACTTTCGACTTGGGATGACTTAGAAAATCTGATTAAAAGATCAGGACTTACCATTGATGAGTGGATCGCCGTTGCAGAGAAATACGATGGCATTGAAAAAAATTTTTATGTCTCTTATCTTAGAGCTGCAAAAAACCTCCTTGAACATGCTCATGTTAGGAAAAAATTTGAAAAACCACGTCAACTATTTTCTAATCGAGTTAGACCTTCCCTGTTAGTGAGAAAAGTTTAATTTTTCAATTACTATGCAGCCTCTTTATTTTAACCCTCTCTCAGGTGATACTAACTTTATTGGAACCAATCCACTGCAAACAACAGGCGTGCCAATTAAAACGACGCTTTACCCTTATTTTAATCCTAGCATTTATCAATCATTCACTTTTAATAGCTTCCCAATACAAACAACTTATAGTTCAGTCTTGATTGGAAATAATGCAGGAAACTTAGGGTCTTATTTAGACCAAGACCTAACCCTGATTGTGACAGGATATAACTTAAATCCTGGCGATAACAGTATTTCTTACTCAACCATTGAGTGTTACTCCATATTTGCAACATTTTCTACGCAGTTTTCTACGTTTGAAACTTTTTATGCAAGCTATTTTCATTTACAACCTGTCACCTATAGCGTTCGTTTTGGCACAGAAGTTCAGTCTCTTTTTGTAGGTTATAGTGGTGCTGTAGACACCTTTAATACTTATGAATTTTGTTATTCAACACGGTTTTTATATTATAGCTATATCATCCAAACTGTATTTGATGGAACGCCTGTAGCTTCTAATGCTATTGCTCCACTTGCGAGCCAAGCAACCGGTTCTGGACTTTTTGCTAAAAACGTTATTGGTTCTTATTCTCAAGATGTATTACCTGGAACCACCTATGTTGGAAGCTCTTCCTTTGTAAATCTTATGGGTAGCAATGTCTATTCTGGTTTAATGGACACCACTAATTCCATTATTATTTATCAGAATGAACAAGTTAGCAGCTATTATAGCCAATCTCTTTCTTATCAAGTAAATATTGCTAATCTTACGGCCGCATTGAATAGCGTTTCTGGCAGTGGCGATGCTGCACAGGGGGAAGGAGACATCACCGTTACTAACTTCTCTTGGACTTGGGAAAGCACCGCACAGGGATGGACAGGAAGCCAAAATACGACTTTTGATGGATATCTCTCATCAGGCATTCAAGTGAACTCTTACTTATCAGTTACTTACGGCGGAACCGTAATTACTAATGCTTCTGTAGCCGTAACCCAAGTACAGTCCCTTATTACTGTTCAAAATAACGATCTATCAAACTCACAAACTTTTATGAACAATGCTGTTACAACCTTACAAAGTCAGGTTTCCCTAGCAGGGCAGATTATTGGAACTCTCTCTTCCATCATGCAATCTATTATTAACAACATTTAGAATACAACATCTTTTCTCTTGCTATTTCATTTAAAAAACCCCAAAAAGTAGAAAAATTTATGACCACTAAAAACCAATCAAGCGGTACGCTGCTTTCTCAGGAAGTTGCGGAGGTTGTAGCTGAATCGGCATTTCAAGCATTGACCCAAAATACACCTCTTTTCCTTCTGCGAGGTCTTAAAAAGGAAAATATGGATGCTCTCTACGCTCAAGGTTATTATTTTTACTCTCAAGCAAAGTATAAAGAAGCCCTCCCTCTTTTTAAGGCGCTAACTTTTTACCATAGCTTAGACAAAAGAGGGTGGCAAGGAGCAGCTGGGTGCTATGAAATGTTAAAGCAGTACGATCAAGCTATTACCTGTTATTCTTTTGCTGCTATTCTTAGCACTAAAGATGATCCGACTCCTGCCCTCCACTCTTTTGACTGTTATATTGCTCTTAAAAATTATCCAAAAGCGCTTGCTTGTTTAGAGGCTGTAATTTTACTTTCCTCTAAAGACCCCCAACATGCAGATCTTAAACAGCGAGCAGAAGCCTTAAAACAATCTTTACAAAAAATTATTAGCGAAAATAAAAATTCCTAACTTTTTTAACTTTCTTATTGTTATGGACGCTTCTATTAATAACTCTTATACGCTTCCTCCTGATTTCTCTGTTACTCAGGCAGCGACTTCAGAATCAAGTGATACCACTACCACAGGGAAATCCTCTTCACAGGGACAAAGCACTCTTACATCCACATCGGATAGTACTAGCAGTTTTTCTTCTTTACAAGGAGCCCAAGGAGAAGCTGGTCAAAACATTAACGCTACGTTAGGTCAAGCACTAGGAACAGCTCAAGGCGCGCTTGCTGACGCAAGTGCAACCGGAGGGGGGAATGAGCTTTCCGGTATCCTTAATAAGAACGATGAAGGAACTCCTCAATTAGTCGATTCAGGGCTTAGAGCTGATCAACAAGTTGCAGGTCAACAAGGATCAAAGGGAAAAAGAGATTCTGACACTGGATCTGGTAGCCAATCAGAGCGAAGTGGGGTTTATCTAGGTACTGCTGCCTCTGGGTTGCAAAAAGGTCAAGGCATACGGTCGTCTACTGCTATTGGCTCCATTCACTCTACTTCAACTTTTACGTTAAAAGTAGACTCGTCCGATTCTACAACCAGCACAGCAACGACTCAATCAACAAGTTATACTGATTCCAATGGCGCACCATCGATACCTCCTGGTCCGAATGTTTTTGCCATGATCGCTAATTGCACGCAACTTTCTGAAAACCTAAATAGCTACACTGTTACTGACATGGTTGCTGCTAATAAAGGTCAAAATGCTATCCTGTCTCAGGACTATGCGAAACAAATTACAGATATCAATAATTATATTTCGGAAAAGAACCAGGCTCAATCAAAGGGCAATTTTGCCAAGACCTTTAGCTGGGTTATGAATATCGCAATGATTGTTGTTGGTGTACTAACAGCTGATCCAATGTTCATTGCAGGCGGCGTTATGGGCTGTATTTTAACAGCTGATCCAAAAATTACAGCAGGCCTTACGAATGCATTAGAACAAATGGGCATTCCTTCACAAGCTGCTAGCATTTTATCGACTTTAATTTTTGTAGGAGCTGCCTGTGTTAGCGGTTTGGGAGTTGGTGCAATTGGTATGAGTGCTCTTAAAGCAGGTTCAGCAGCCGCTCTAGACGCTGTCGGAAACGCAGGAGCTGAATCAGCAGCTAACACTGTTTCTGAAACTGCTACTAGTAGTGGAGAGGCAGCTGGAGATACTGCTAGTGAAGCTGCTCAAGCTGCAGGTAAATCAGCAGATCAAACTATTAATTACAGTGAAACTTTTCAAGCTCTCCGCAGTTCTTCAGCAGCGCGCAGTGCTTTTATAAAAGGATCCTCAGAAGGTGCTATGCGAACAATAACTGATGCTCCTGCTAATATAGCAAGCTCCGTTGCCAACGTCCCAACCTCTATCGCTAATAGTGCCGCAAGTCTCTATCAGCTTGCAGCCAGGGTCTCTGATGCCTGTATTTCTCTGGGATCAAAAAGCCTGAGCGACATGCTTTCTGAAATTGGCTTTATTTCTCTTGTGCCTGCCACTGAAGTGGCTGCTGAGGGTGCTTCTACAAGCGCAAAAGCTGCTGCTGCTGCTGAACAAGCTATGGCTGCCACCCAATCATCCATGGCATCCCTCTTTTCTAATTTAACTAGTATGGAACCAATAAGAATGGTTCAGATTGCAGCAGATCTCACTATGGGAGCTCTTACAGGTGCAGGATCGGTCGTTAATTTTAATGCTTCTGAATTAACATCCAAGGCTGAAAAAGACCAAGCATTTGTGCAACAATCTCAGGCTCAAACAACAGAGTTAAGTGCTCTTATTGGGCTTGGTAATACTCAAATCAAAACGGTACTAGATGACATGAATCAGGCAGTTGTGGGTTCCGGCCAAATTCTATCAGCCATGAGCTCTTTGAGTTCAGAGACGATTGGCCAGCTTTCTGCTTAGAAGTTTTCTTGTAATGAATTAGATACAAGAATGTTTTTGATAGACAGACCGCAAAACTTACTTGCTCTCAATCCGTTGTTTTTTCAAAATTATTCTTCAACTCAGGATGGCTTCCAATTCTCCTTTTATTGAACTTGCTAGTTTTTTAGCCACTCGATACCAGCTTCCTTCTGAAGAGATTCAACCACCTCTATTGGAGCTAGTTGTTGATAACGCTGTTACTCTCGAGTTGCAAGAAAATGGCTCTCAAGTTTATCTTATAGGCGTCGTTGTCGAGCCCCTACTGATTCATGAGGAAAACGAGGCTCTTCATTTATTAAAGGCGGCAAGTAGCCGCTTGGGAATAACAGAAGGAACGTTGTCGTGGGACGACGAACAAAAGCGAATTGTCTTTTGGTTAGAAGTAACGCCTTATACCCGAGAAAATGAATTTAATAATCATTTAAATCTTTTTCTCAATCACCTCGATACGTGGATAAAGCTTGTCCCACCCGCTCCTAGTGGAAGCTAGTGATCAATTGAGAGTAAACAAACGTAGAAAAAATTTATCTTTTTTCTATTTATTGCACATTAAAGCAACGAAGCATTAATCGGTCGCTGAGCAAACTTTTCCCCCATTTTGCTCAATGTGTTAATTGATTGATTGAGGGCAACAGGTAGTTGCTCGGCTAGTTCGGGGGCGCTAATGTTAATAATATTAATAGCTGCCTGAGATGGGGTCTCGCCTGCTTGAAGAGAAAGCTCTGTGTTAGTATCTGTAGAGGCAGCAATATTTCCTGCTAAAGGATAGACATCTTGATTATCTAACGTTGGCTTTGAAACAGTGGTTGAATTTTGAACATCATTTGTTCCCTGGTTAAGAAGATTTTTTTTGCTAAATAGCGATGTCAATTTACTGGTAATCTGCGAGAGAGTTTGATGAGCAACATTCTGGTTTTCCACGCTCTGGTTTTTTTGGTGTTTTTCTTCCATGACGTTTCTTGGTCCTTGGGTAAGCTCTTCTTGAGTTTTTATATTCCGTGAGGTGAGAAGAGCTCGTGTCCTAACATTGCCTAAATGAATTAATTCTGCCCTTAGCAACGTAGATGGATGGTGAACCTTGAAGTCCTGTTTTGTTCTTGATGTATTTGCAACAGTGGAACGTAACAACTTGTTATATAATATTTCAGTATTATTAATAGCCTTAGAAAGCGTAAGATTGTTGTTGATGGGACCACTCATAATCTTAAATTACGACCAAGGCTTTCATAGCGATACTTTTTATTGTTGTAACAGCATTCTGGAGGCCTGATTGTTCGAGTTTATTGTTTTCTAACTCACTCAGGATAGTCGGTACATTCTGGTCTGTTTGTTCTTGATGAATAGCACCGGGAGCAAAGTATAAATTATATTTTTGTTGTATATGCTCGAGAAATGTTTGATCCGATGCCAGCACTTGTGCAGCCAATGTTACTTCTGCATCTTTCTCTGCATCCTCGATCATCTGCTTCGAGACATTCTTAATAATTTCCGCATGTTCCAACAGCTGTTTTTGAGAAAGTGTGTTTAAAATTTCAGGTTTTGAAAGAGAAACAAAAGAGTTGTTGTAGGCCTCTGTCAAATTCTTGGGAATAGTTTGCTCTAGCGTAACCGCTGTCTCACCAAGAATATTAGAAGGAGATGTCGCCTCTATTTCTGCCTCCGGTAAAAACATTCCTTCTTTTCTCCCCTCTGTTATTGGAGAAGAGGCCATTGAAGGGGTAGCTAGATTTGATAACTCAGGTTCCATTTTTTATATTACTGACTATTATTGTCCAGCAGAAGAACCTGGTGGAAAGTGAGAGAGGTGCATCATAAGAGCATTTCTTAAAGCCATTGAACGCCGATGCAGGACTGCGTATTGAGAATGTCCATGACATAATTCGATCGCAATGTTGATTGATTGGAACGCTAAAGGGAGATCCTGAAGATCAATTAATGTGTGTGCTGCATAGAATCTCGGCCCCGGATGATGAGGATCCAATAAACACGCCATTGTGAAAGCTGCGAGAGCATTATCATGATGTTTGGTATGTTGATAAGCTCCACCAAGTGCAATCCAGTGGCTTGGAACTTTTGATTCAAAAAAGCAGAGAAAGCGAAATAAGTCTCCTGCTTCTTGATAACATTGTGCCTCGTAGAGCTGGTATCCTAGTCCATATAAGGATTGCACTTGTTGTTGCGTCAGTTTTTTCTGCTCCGCCAAGGATGGCAATTCTTTAAGAACATCAATAACGCAATCTATATTTTGATTCTGGTGAGACAATCGGTGAAGATTGCTCGCTGGCAGTTCTCTGTTATCAATTCGTTGATCCATGAGAAAAATATTGTTGCTCTATACTATCATTTAAAACAAATGATTTTTCAATCCGTATCTTATTTTAGATGGAAGCAGCTTCTTTAGGCTGCGATGCAAGCAGCTTCCTCGCTCCTTCGACTACCTCTTCTGGAGTAATTTTCATCATTACTGAACAGCGCTGGTGTTGCTGTGATATTGGCGGGCAAATGTGAGGAAACTGTACGGCATTCCAATGACATGGAGAAAAAGAACACTCTGATGTGTGGTGAATAGGATAATGATTTTTATAATATTTGACTCTTGTTTCTGGCCCATAAGGCCCCCAAAGCCCGACGCACGGTTTCCCTAAGGCACCAGCCACGTGAACGAGCATGGAGTCAGGAGCTACACAAATCTCTGCACGATTGATCAAGGACCACATTAGCCGAGGCCTCTCAAACGAACGAAACTCGACATTATCGAGACCGAGCGAATCCATCCAATATCCTGATGCCTCCAAAGGTCCATAAACACCAATCCAATAAATATCAGGGAAAGCTTCTGCCAACGCTTTTAGAACAGCTCGGCTATGTTCTGGAGAAAGAGAGCGAACTTGTTGAGAGCAAGCAAGCTGATAGAAGCCCAGACGGCGATCTGCATAAAGAGTCTTAGCAATATCTTGTTCCATTTGAGAAAAAGAAGGTGTTACACGCTTTTCTTCATCAGGAATAGTTTCTGGATCAATGCCACACTGCCTCAACATGAGGTCGATGGGCTGCAGTTGCCCACCGTGAGCATATCCATTGGAAATATATTCTAAATTAACGTGATAATCGAATTGTTCCATTGTTGACCAGTAACAAGGAAGCGTAACAATCGATTTGATCCATGGAAATCCGTGCCAAAACATAGTTAGATGGGCCTCTGAAAGGATATGAACTTCATATCCACGATCGGCCAAAATCTTACTCAGTGGCCAAGTCATAATTTGATCTCCCATCCCACCAACACCATTATAAATGATCACCCGCTTTTTAGGGTCGTTGAGTTTGAAATGAAGCGGCGTAAACATTGACTCTGCTTTCGAAACTTTTTCATAAGGAATAGAAAAATCCCAAGCCTTAACTTTATCGAATTGTTTATCCGCAAAAAGATACGCTTTACCACCTTCAAAAACTTGAGGTGACCCAAATTGCATATGGCTATTTTCAACCCAAATATGTTCAACAAAAGAAACGACGTGCATAAATTTTTAAACTTGTTCGTAAACAAAAATCTTCGGAGTAACTATCTACTCTCTTAGACAAGTCAATCAAGACAAAGGCGAGTAAAGAGTAAAGGGTGAAGCGTATTTTTCAATTGTAAATAAAGCCAATATTTCGAAATACACCTTGAAAACTAACAATGTGAATCAAAATTGGAAAGTGTGCGTGAGGAGGATGACTTAAAACTGGTTCTCATAGCGTATCAAATTGAAAAGTGCTTATTAGGAGCACAGCAGTTTTTTTAGGAGAACGCTGAAGATCGAGATACTATCTCATGATAACGTAGATCGAAGAGGACAGCACGAAGGAAAAAGAACAAGCTTATAGCCTGCCCGTTTGGATTTAATACGTTATATAAGGCTGCGGCTAAGTTACGCGGTTCGTAAAACATTTGAAAAAATAGTCAATATTGCGTAACAATTTTTTTTCTTCACGTTCTTAGGTTAACCAGCATTTATCAAAAAAAGAAAATATAGAAGTTTTTGCTTTAGCTTGCGTTATCCTTCACTCTTTACTTTTTCTCTTCACCAAGCTGTCATCCCTTAATGGAAGCCATCAATTCTGTTTTTCCCAACGATTCTCATCAAAAACTCCTCCTCATTGGTCTTGATGCCACAGATTGGGATCTTTTATCAGAAAAAATTGCTCAAGGAAAACTGCCTCAGCTTGCAAGACTCATCAAAAAAGGCTCCAGCGGCCCTCTTCGTTCCTTACGCCCGCTTTTTTCTCCGGCACTTTGGGCAACAATTGCAACAGGCAAGCGGCCTTATCAACATGGGATCACTGGATTTGTCGCACCGACCAAGATAGAGAGGGGGTTGCGCACCTATGACAGCACGGCTCGTTCTTCACCAGCAATTTGGGACATGCTCTCCTCCGCGCATAAGATTTCTCATGTTGTAGGGTGGTGGAACTCAGCTCCCGCCGAAAAAATTAATGGTATCATGATCGATGAAACCTTTCGCGTTGCTCAATTCCCAGCTCACGTGCCCTGGAATGTAGATCCTACAAGTCTTTCCCCTGCTTCGCTTGCAGAAGAACTAGCCCTTTGCCGTGTCCATCCTCAGCAACTTCCGATGTCACTTCTCCAACGCTTGATTCCCAAGCTGTATGAAATTGACCCGACTATTGATTGGCGCCTCTCTGCAATTGCAAAAATTCTTGCTGAAGATCTTACCACATTGCAAACCACGCTTCATTTGATGAAGCACCATCCTTGGAATTTTAGCTCTCTTTATTTGATCGGCCTCGATAGTTTTTCTCATCAAGGAACTTCTTTCCGAGAGCCAATTACTTGTCATGCAGACCAACTCGGCATTGAACATTATGGTGAATTAATTGATCGTTCTTACGAGCTGTATGACGAGTGGATTGGAGAACTTGTTACAGCAGCCGGAGAAGACGCTACCATCATGATTGTTTCAGATCATGGTTTCTATCATGACGACCGCAAACCTTCTTCACTTGGAATCCATACCACAGCACCATGTGATCAACATGCTCCTATTGGCACATTGATTGTTGCAGGCCCTAACATCAAACCGGAAAACAACATTAATCACGCTACTATTTTAGATATTTGCCCTACAGTGCTGGCATGCTTTGGCCTCCCTATTGGCAGAGATATGAAAGGCCAGGTTCTTTCGTCTATTTTTGAAACAGAGCCTTTCCTTTCTTGGATCAATTCTTGGGATCAGATTATTCCTCGGACTCCCCAACGCGATATTAATGAAACGCCTACTAAAGCTACTGAAATGGCCCTTCGTCAGCTGATTGCCTTAGGCTATCTTCCTCAGGCCCCACTCGATCATCAGCAAATTATTTCTACTGCTTATACAGACCACTTGTTTCACCAGGCTCTTTCTTATTTGGAACATGATCGTATTGATGCAGCGATACGACTTTTAGAACAAGCTCACCATGATGCACCTGAGCGAACAGATATTTTAGCAAAACTTGCAGAGGGATATCGTAGCTTAGATCTTCGCGAACATGCCTCAGCAGCTTTAAAACAATTTGCTTTTCATCGTGTGCGGGATGCGTGGCAATCTCACCAGGCACTTCAAACAAAAAATTACGACCCACAGAAAACTCTCTCAACAATTGAAATTTTAGAATGGCGACATCTCTCATCACGTGTTCAGTTGGACTCCGAAGCAGTTCATTTCGCGCGCCTCTTCGCAGAATGGCTGCTCAACCCTCAAGAACCAATCGCAAAGCAACTCTGCACATTAGCTGAACGTCGCTCCTATGACTTTGAGCTCGTGATGCAAGCCGCTGATGTTTGCTTTTTTCATGACTGGAAAGAACGTGGCCTTGGATTATTAAAGACGCTTGCTGATTGGAAAAAAGAAGCATCGGAGCCATTAACTGTCATGGCCGCTCATCACAATACGTTCCATAATGCAGAGCAAGCAGAAATTTTTTCACGAGAAGCTTTGCATCGCGATCCTTTAGATTACGCGGCCTGGCTAGAATTAGGAAAATCATTAGCCTTGCAAACAGACTGGTTAGCAGCTCAGGAAGCTGCTGCTCGCGCCACTACAAGCGTAGCCAAACGTCCAGAAGCTTACAAATTGCTATCTCAAATTGCAGAGCAACAAAAACAAGAAGATTTATCAGAACGATATCAAAAACTCGCTCAGCATGCTTCTCAACGCCTCAGTAATTTAAAAACATTCTTGCGCGGTACTTCATCACGATTTTCCCAACACCAACTTCACTCGATCTCACCATCAATCACGCAGCCAATTGTTGTGACAGGCCTTCCTCGCTCAGGAACTTCACTACTCATGCAAATGCTCACTGCAGGAGGACTTGAAGCCATTACTGATTATCAACGTCTCCCCGATGCGCACAACCCGCTCGGTTATTTTGAACATGAAAAAATCAAAGAAATATCTCGTTACCCTGAGCTATTAGAATCAGGAAAAGTGGCCAAGGTCGTTATTCCCCTACTTTGGGAACTGCCACAAGATTTGAATTGCCATGTCATCTGGATTAGACGACCTCTCGAAGAAGTCATTATATCACAACACCGTATGGCAGGAGAAATGGCATCGTTTGAAGAATTAAAACAAGCTTACGTTTCTTTTGAGATACAAACTTCTGAAATCATCCGCCAACGTCCTTGGAACGTCTTGCAACTTTCTCACGCGCAGGTCCTCGCTGATCCTTTTACTGCTGCAGAAAAAATGAATCAGTTTTTAGGTGGTCACCTCAATATCAAAGCAATGGCCGCTGTCGTACAACCCTCATTGCATCGCGTTAAAAAGGAATAACTGCAGGCACGAGGTAAAGAATGCGCAGGGCCACCGTGTTTATAGTCAAATTACTTAGAAATGACCATAAATAGACTTGATCTTAGTTGGAAACACGCAGCGTTCTCATCCCATCAACGTTATTGTTAAGATAGCGCTCCGTCTTCGGCCTCATCTTTTCTAAAAATCTCTGCGTTCTTTCCTGTCATTTCTAAGTAATTTGACTAGATGAAAAATCCAGCTGGTCAAAGAGCCGCTGAATCAACTACCAAAGGCAACGCTGAAGGGACGACTTTATCGAGAGAGAGAAACTGCGAGCAAGGATCGAAGCGTGACAGTGACGCCATTTTATGCCGCGTTAGCAGCATTGAGTAGACTCTATGTTACTCAAATTTTTTCACGACAAGCGTTGCGTTATGGCCTCCAAAGCCAAAAGAATTGCTCATGGCAACGCGAATATCTGCTTCACGAGCTACATTAGGAACGTAATCAAGATCACATCCCTCGCCTGGTTGATCGAGATTAATCGTTGGGGGAATCACGCCATGTTTAATGGCGAGTGCGCAAGCAGCTAGTTCAACTCCACCCGCCGCACCAAGAAGATGCCCTGTCATTGATTTTGTCGAACTAACAGGAATATTGTAGGCCTGTTCACCAAAGGTCAGCTTCACGGCTTTAGTCTCACAAAGATCTCCAATTGGCGTCGAAGTTCCGTGTGCATTGATGTAGTGAACTTCTTCCGAATTGAGCTTAGCATGCTTGAGTGCCATCTTCATGCAGCGACTAGCCCCCTCACCTTCAGGAAGAGGAGCCGTCATGTGATAGGCATCTGCACTGAGTCCATAGCCAACAAGCTCACAATAAATCTGAGCACCACGACGCTTTGCATGCTCGAGTTCCTCAATGACTAAAATTCCTGCACCTTCACCCATGACAAAGCCATCACGATCTTTGTCAAAGGGACGGGAGGCTTTTTCAGGCTCATCGTTCCGTGTGCTCAATGCACGCATGGAAGCAAATCCTGCCATACCCAAATGAGTGATCGTCGCTTCTGTTCCTCCAGCAATGAAGGCATCAGCATCACCAAATTTAATAATACGCCATGCTTCTCCAATCGAATGGTTCGCTGTAGCACAAGCCGTCACAATCGCCATATTGGGCCCGCGCAATCCAAACTCCATAGAAACCATCCCGCTAGCCATATTGCTAATCATCATAGCAATGGTAAAAGGAGAAACACGAGATGGCCCTTTTTCAAAAAGCCGTTGGCTCTCCATTTCCATGCTCTGAAGACCACCAATACCACTTCCAATCATCACACCGACGCGATCGAGATCAATTTTTTCAGGATCCATGCCTGAATCTTTCATCGCCATCTTAGATGCGGCCATGGCAAGCTGAGTAAAACGATCCGTGCGGCGTGCATCTTTAGGCGTCTTAAAAGCGGCCGTCAAATCGATATCACGAATCTCTCCTCCGATTTTACAATCGTATCCTTCTGAATTAAAAGCCTCATAACGACGAATACCGCTTTTTCCTTCGGTAAGACTTTTCCAAAAAGTGGCTACATCATTCCCAACGGGACTGACCACCCCAAGGCCTGTGATAACTACTCGACGATCGTACATGAAAATAAAAAGTTGCGTTGATAACGAAAAAATTAATAACTCGTTGCGAAAAGATACACACATCTGTGGATAAAATCTCGCATAAAATTCTTTTTTTTTCTTTCCTTACAAAATGATGAACCCTTTCACACCATCTCCTGTCGAACAACTCTCACCTGAATCAGAGCGTTCTTGCTGCATCGCTCTTCATCTTCTCGGCTTAAGTGGCCTTATCTTTTCTATCACCTGCATTCACATCATCGCGCCGCTCATCCTCTGGCTTCTCAAACGATCTAAGAGTTCTCTTGTTGATCGCACAGGAAAAATAGTTCTTAACTTTCAACTTTCTTGGACGCTCTATCTTGTTGCTTCAGGAGCCCTCTGCTTTGTCCTTATTGGCTGGTTGATTTTCCCCTTTGTGGGACTAGCATGGTTGATTTTAATCATCCGAGCTGCCGTAAAAGCCAGCAATGGAGAGATTGTGACTTACCCACTGACGATCCAGTTTTTGAAATAAGAGTTAATCATTGAAAGCTCCAACGGGAAATAAGTTAGAAATTCTAAGACATTATTGGAATAGCACCTGTCTACTCTTGTTAATAAAAACGCACTCACTGCTAACAGCATTTAGCTATTCTCTGCTGAATAGCCAGGAATCTGTCTTCTACTAAAAAGTAAACCCGATGGGTAAAAATAATTTTTTCTTTTTCTAATAAAGAAAAATCTATTCGCAATAAAACGCTTCCTCAAATCTGGCGATAAATATTTTTTTTCTTTTCTTGCGTAAGAATCAAGGCTCTTATGACTTACTTTTATTAAAATTCGGTAAAATTTGCTTTTTTAAAACCCTCTGTTCTTTCCCTTTCATGAAGAAAATTTCTCTTTATTTTTTTACTCTCTTTGCCGTTGGTTCAACTATCACGCTTGCACAAACAGAAACAGCTTTCCCTTTAATGATGCTGCGCCGAAACCCTCCCGATATAGGCGATCATAAAATGGATGACCTAGCGCACCCTGCTTTAGAGGACCAGCGGTTTGAGGCAGAAAGGAACGGGATAGCAACAGAAACAGATGCTCATCAAGAAAGCACAGCAAGAAACACTGCCACTCTTGCCTCCGAACAACAATCTTCTACTGATACCACTAAAGCTGAAAATATTGAAGAGCGCTTTCCGTGCTCAAAAAGTGAGCAAATCGCATTCATCGCTAAACGGATTGATTTTCTCAAAAATCGCTATCCCAAAAAAATTGAGCTCCTTGCTCTCCTGGAATCGTACCTCCGACAATATGAGCAAGTTTTGAGTTCACAAACTTTTGATGAATGGATAACAGACCTCATTGTTGACCAACAAAGCGTCATAGCACTAGTCACAGAATTTGCAGAAGAGGACCCCTCAGCCTCTTGCGATGTAGCAATTGAAAAATGCACACTAGATCAATTGCAAAGCGAATATCAGCTTATAGAAGCTCTTTTAGCTCCCTCTCCTTTATTAGCAAAGGCACAAACCTTCTATAAAATACGCTCTGCCTATCTCACCGAAAAAGAAATACTCAAAAGCGGAGAAAAATATCTTCAAAAACAAAACCAATGCGCAACTGCTATTGATGAATACACAGCAGCAGAAAAGGAGTTTTTTGAATCAAAAAAAGCCTATGATATCTTTCTAAAAGACCCATACGAGTTTAACAGCCGTAGTGCATTTGAAAAGAAAGCCAACCTTCTTTATCAAAAGGGTATCGCAAAAAAGAGGCTCTTTCAAAAATGCAAAGCGACCTTTATTGCATCTTATGGCTCGCTAGAGGAAGCACAGTTACTCGAAAAGCAACATCAGGAAGCCTATCATGCCATCCTAAACAGCAGCGCTTACTTGCACAAAAAAGTTGGCGTTTTAGAAGCTATCACAAAACAGCTGTTGGGAGAGCTAGCAACTGGTTGTCATCATAATCTTGCTGCTATTTTTGATCTCCTAGCTCAGGAACATTTTGGGCTAGCTACTGCTATTGAAAAAAATCCGCTAGCTACTGATCATTTTCACGCAACGATATCCGTGCTCAAAGAGGTAGAATCAGCTATTCAGCACCAACTCACCATATTCCATTCATTGCCCCAGGTATTTGATAGTGAAGCTACTGAAGCCTCGCAAGGCCATCTACAGGCTATAGGACAATCCTCACCTAATAGCGCGGAAGGACCTGAATTAGCAAACGCAACACCAAGTGCAAACCACATCAAGTCATTTCGCTTACTTCAAGAAGCTGGTCACTATTTTTTGTTAGCTTATAACGGCCTCAAGAGAGAACCTCACTCACTAGCACCTCAAGAGTTATGCACTCAAGGGCGTCATTTCAGTAACACTGCTTTCGTTTTTCAACTACCCCTGCATCTTGATAAAAATGGTGTTATTACTTTTGCTGACTCATTGGCTATCAAAAAAGCTGCTCAAGAGCATGCTGAACGAGTCATTCAAGAAGTTAATAAAGAACAACGCCTCTACCATGTAAAAATAGCAAGTTTCCTACATGAAGAATTATCGATGCTTAATCTCTACCTGCAAGCTTGTGAACTAAAACAAACTGTTAGAACCACATCTCCTTCATCTCTACTTCTTGATCAAACAGCTTCACTTTTTTTAAAATCTAGAAAATATTTTCAACGACTCAGTGAACTATCCTTGCCCCAGCTTAATTCCAAAAAGATTAAGCTCCTTATTCAAGTTGCTAATAAATCAAAATTGGACGCAAAAAAATCACTGTCGAATATAACGTATTTACTAACTGGTCAGACAGCTAGCTAGTCCGTTTCTGAAAATGAAGATTTGCTTTCATAGGCCAATTGATTTAGCTTCCATCAAATCAGGGGGCGTACTGGTTTCGACCCGAAGCTGGTAGAGCGTTCTGCATGTCGAGGATGATGAGTTGGCCTCGTAAAAAATCTCGTCACACAAATAAATGCAAAATCTGCACTTAATGTAGTTAGCGGAAGCGAAACTGCAGCTCTCGCAGCTTAATTAGTCTGCGACGCGAGCGCACTGATGTCTACTAAGTGCGTGAGCGACACTAGTAGGCGAACTCACTAGCGGAGGAGCCGCGTTAGTGGGGGATCCTTTCGGGTTCCTCGGAGAAGGGTAGCGCGTTTCATCGTAGCCACTCTCTTAAATAAAAATTGAAACTACACATGTAGACGGGCGTTTTCATTAGTCTTGGGCACAGGGGTTCAACTCCCCTCGCCTCCACTCTACCACTACGCGATGGAGTTTGAGTTAAAAGTTGAAGTTGAAGTAAAATCTAAGATACTTATTTTTTGCACAGCCACAAAACTTCAACTTTTAACTTAAACTTTTTAGATGCGCTCCTTTCGCAAGCTACTCGAACATCATTGGTCCCACGGGCGCTTTGTCTGCGTCGGACTCGATAGTGAATTAGAAAAAATTCCCAAAGCAGCACACCTGCATCATAGTGATGGTTCATTAGCAATCAAAGAGACCATTGTTGCTTTCAATCGTGCTATCATCGAATCAACACACGACCTCATCTGTGCCTATAAGCCTAACACTGCATTTTATGAAGCCCACGGACTTGCCGGGGTTGCGGCTCTGGAAGAAACCATGCAATTGCTGCACCACATCGCTCCTCAAGTCCCAATCATCCTTGATGCAAAGCGAGGCGACATTGGAAATACGAACAATGGTTATATCGCTTCAGCTTTTGATCATCTCAAAGCCGATGCGATTACACTTCATCCCTACATGGGAAAAAAATCTCTTCAACCCTTTCTCGATCGTTCTGACAAAGGAATCATCATTCTCTGCCGTACTTCCAATGAGGGAGCAGACGAGTTTCAAAATCTTTCTGTCAGCGGTGAAGAACTCTACAAAAAAATTGCTCAGCATGTTTCCGTAAAATGGAATAAAAATAATAACTGTGGTCTCGTTGTCGGAGCAACATGTCCCGATGAATTACGCGAGGTGCGCAATATCGTTGATACCATGCCACTCCTCATTCCCGGTGTGGGCGCGCAGGGA
Organism: uncultured Chthoniobacter sp.; assembly: GCA_964402065.1. Lineage (GTDB taxonomy): Bacteria > Verrucomicrobiota > Verrucomicrobiia > Chthoniobacterales > UBA6821 > CAIWMF01. The sequence continues at coordinate 24,476 of CAYOAN010000003.1, forward strand.
GGCTCTGTCGAAGAGACTGTCAAAGCCGCTCAAGACCGTAACGGTGCAGGCATGATTATTAACTCTTCACGTGGTATTATTTTTGCATCAGCTGAAAAAGATTTCGCAATTGCTTCACGTCGTGAAACAGAAAAACTACACCAACTCATCCATCAGCATCGCTAACACCATGACTCAACAAGAAATTTTATCCACGTTGACTAAAGTCGGCGCGGTCATTACCAACAGCCACCTCGTTTACACACTCGGAAAACATGGTTCTGCCTACATCAACAAAGATGCCCTCTACCCTCACACTAAGGAAACATCAGCTCTCTGTCGCCTCTTTGCTGAACATTTTTCTAATGATCATGTTGATGTCGTCATAGCTCCAGCACTTGGAGGGATTATCCTTTCACAATGGACAGCACATCATCTCTCTCAACTTACCGGCCGCGAAGTACTTGGTCTCTATGCAGAAAAAATTGAAGGTACAAAAGATTTTGTTATCAAGCGTGGCTATGACAAATTATTAGCAGGAAAAAAAGTTCTCATCTTAGAAGATGTCTTAACAACGGGCGGTTCGGTAAAAAAAGTTGTGGAGCTCGTGCGATTGATGAGCGGAGAAGTCATTGGCGTGGGTGCACTTTGCAATCGTGGCGACATTCTCCCTGAAGATATCGGCAACGTCCCTAAACTACACGCTCTTGTTTCCATCAACCTTGATGCTTGGGAGCCTGAAGAATGCCCCCTCTGCAAACAAGGTATTCCCATTAATACGAGCGTTGGCAAGGGACGGGAATTTCTAGAAAAGAAAGCGTCGGCTGATTCATAGCCATGAAAAAACACCTGAGGATTGACCTGAAAATTTTTTCCCATTTACGGTTTTAGATTAAATATTGTTGCGGTAAATTTTCATGCACCTCACTCGTCTCATCCTCCGAAACTTTCGTTGCTTTCAAGGGTTAACGTGGGAGCCAACGCCAGGACTCAATTTTATTTTGGGAACTAATGCCCAAGGGAAAACCTCGATATTGGAAGCTACATGTGTCCTATTACGCCTAAAATCTCCTCGCACGCATGTCCTCGCAGAGCTGGTTCATTTTGGAGAAAAAAGTTTTTGCATTGAAGGGGCTTTTGACACACTGCATAAAAAAGCCATCATCACTCCTGAATCATCTTCGAAGTATGAACTTTTTTGCGATGATGTTTCGCAAAAAAAAACTGATTACTTATCTTCAGGCACACTTGTGTGGTTCGGCAATGAAGATATTGAACTCATTCACGGAGCAGCCGGTCGACGGCGAGACTTTCTCGACAGTGCTGGGCTGCAGCTAGAAAAAGAATACGGCCCTCTTCTCCGCTTTTACGAAAGAGCCTTGCGCTCCCGCAATGTACTCCTGCGCGAAGGAAAACCTCGTCGCGAAGTCGAAGCTTACGATCTTCCCTTAGCAGAAAGTGGGGAACGATTAACCTCCCTCAGATCCTCTCTATTAGAGGATTTAAAGCCTCACGTTGCAACAGCCTGCCAAGCATTGTCGAAAGAAAGGATCACGTTATCCTATGAACCAGGAACAACGCTTCCCCTGCGTGAAGCACTCATTGCTTCACGTACTGAGGAAGAACGCTTGCGCTGCACTCAAGTTGGTCCTCATCGTGATGATGTTTCCATTTTTTTAAACGATCTCCCAGCAGGACCATTTGCTTCTGAAGGACAACGGAGGACCCTTGCTATTGCCCTTAAATTAGGCCTCGCCAATTTACTTCATCAAAAGCGCTCTGCGCCACCACTGTTGCTTCTTGATGACGTTTTTGGCGAACTCGATTCTGGACGTCGCCACGCGCTCTTAGCTCATTTTCCTAAAACGTCACAGGTGTTTTTTACAACTACCACCATGGCAGGCCTGGAGTTACCCCCAGGCTCAACGTCTTTCCATTTACAACAAGGAAAACTTAATGCGTTGTAACAGCCTCTTCTTCTGAAGGAGCTGGCTCTGTCACATAGCTCAGAGCTCTTGATAAAATCATTTTACCAGGAGGCAACAACGTTGTTTGGTCAGCCGGAAGTTGATAGCCATACATAAAAGTAATACTTCCTTGGGCAGGAAGGTGTAGCGTACCTTCTTCGAGAGTCCCACCGAAAATAGCATATCCCGCTACTAGCCCATCTCCAAATAAACAAGCCCTCACCTGAACTTGTGAAGAGACATTAAAAACATTCTCAACAACCTTCATTTGTTGGCCGGGATTACTAGGATCGTTAACCATGACCTCTTTTTGGCTACTCAGAATGCAGCCAGTAAAGAGGAGCGCAAGGTTCCAGTCCCTCAAAAGCTTATCTGTTTCATTTTTGAGCGTTACTGTTACTTGATAAACAAAAGGAGCCTTATCGTTTTGTAAATCAGCAGACCAATTAACCGTAGCTCTTGGAGCCCCTTTGGCAGAGATTACTTTGTAGGTTGCTTCAAGATGCTGCACAGGCGCAGTGGAAGTTGTATTAGCTGCACTGGAAGAGGGAGTAACTTGGGCTAATAGTCCAGAAGAGAGTCCTGTGGCAAGAAACCATGCAAAGAAGAATTTTTTCATAGAAAAGACTAAGTAAATTATTTTTCTTTTTTGTCGAGTCTGTTTTTCTTCCTGCTTGATTAGAGCGTGTTAAAAAATATTATAGCCGATGTTGTGCCAGAAACGAGGAGCGCAGAACCGCAGTGTATTCTGATACTCGAGGACGCGAGCACTGGAGTGACGCCGCAATGCGCGGCTATAGAAGTTTTAATATGCTCTAAAGCTCAGTTTGAGAAATTTTATTTATTATGATACATTGAACTGCGCTTCACTTTGACCCATACTGATCGCCGCTCACTTTTTACCTCTTACTTCTCTTGGATTCCTCCGATTTTCCATCCCACGAATGCGGCGTTTTTGCTGTCTACGGACATCCTGACGCTGCCCTTCTGACATACTACGGTCTCTTTGCACTCCAGCATCGCGGCCAAGAGAGCGCGGGTATCGTTGTTCACGATGGAAGCAAGCGTCCTTTTAAAATACAAAAAGGCATGGGACTTGTTGCAAACGTATTCCAAGACCAGTCTTTTGAAAAACTTTCAGGCACTCAGGCAATCGGTCATGTCCGTTATTCGACAGCTGGATCTAGTAACTTGCTCAACGCGCAACCGCTCAGTGCAGAAACAAGCCGCGGACAGCTAGCTATTGCCCATAATGGAAATCTGATCAATGCAGGTCGTTTACGTGCTGAATTGGAAATGAAAGGTTCCATTTTTCAAGCCACTTCTGACAGCGAGGTCATTCTTAATTTGTTAGTTCAACCCAGCGCTCTGTCTCAGGAACCCAATCCTCTCGCAGCACTTCGCCGTCTAGAAGGCGCTTTTAGCGTTGTCATCATGGGAGAAAAAGAAATTGTTGGGATGCGCGATCCTTGCGGATTCCGCCCTCTTTCTCTCGGAAAATTAGGAGACGCATGGGTTCTCTCTTCCGAAACATGCGCCTTTGATCTCATCGGAGCCAGCTTTGTTCGCGACATAGAACCAGGCGAAGTTGTGATTATTGATGCATCAGGCATTCGCTCCGAATTTCCTTTTGCTTCGCAAAAAGAAGCTTTTTGTATTTTTGAGTATGTCTACTTTGCACGCCCTGACAGCAATCTCCTTCAAAAGAATGTCAGCCAAGTACGAATGCGCATGGGACAAGAGTTAGCGCGCCTTCACCCTGTGGATGCTGACATTGTCGTTCCCATTCCTGACTCTGGAATTTACGCTGCACTTGGTTTTTCGGAAGAGCTCAAGATTCCTTACGATCCCGCTTTTGTTCGCAACCATTACATTGGGCGGACCTTTATTCAGCCAACTCAACTCATTCGTGATTTTAACGTTCGGGTAAAGCTGAATCTGATCAGTGAAAAAGTTCGCGGAAAGCGAGTCGTTGTTATCGATGATTCCATTGTGCGCGGCACGACTGCTAAAACCCGTGTGGTTAACTTGCGCGAGGCAGGAGCAAAAGAAGTGCATCTTCGGATCAGCTGCCCCCCTCATCGTAGCGCTTGTTATTACGGCATTGATTTTCCAGATCCTGACAAACTTGTTGCTAACCAAATGACTCAAGAAGAGCTCTGCTCCTATCTTGGAGCTGATAGCATTGGGTACCTCGATGTTCCTGGAATGATCCGAGCAACGCAATTACCTGAGCATAACTTCTGTCTTGCTTGCTTCACGGGAAATTACCCTCTTCCAGTTGACTTAACTTTTGAAAAACAGATGCTAGAGCGTCGTCAAGAACAGTCTTCTTTCTTACCTACCGAACCAGCTTCTTCTCTTTTTCAAAAAAAATAATTTCTAATTTTGCCACTTATTTTATGACTTCTGCTGCTCAACGCCTTAATAAAAAAGAAAAACAAAGTTCCTACGCTAAAGCTGGCGTTGATGTAGCTCTTGGTAATCGCCTAAAATCAGGCATCGGGACTCTTGTTAAGCCAACTCATGGAAAAGAAGTCCTTGGAGGCATTGGTGGTTTCGGAGGACTCTTTCGTCCAGACTTTAAAGGCCGCAAGATCAAAGATCCTGTTTTAGTTTCCAGCGTTGATGGCGTTGGCACCAAATTAAAAATTGCTTTTGCCACTGACCGCCATGACACAATCGGAGCAGACCTTGTTAATCATTGCATCAATGATATTGCTGTCACCGGAGCACAACCACTCTTCTTTTTGGATTATATTGCAGCTGAAACATTAGATCCAAGAGTGCTGCGCCAAATCATCTCGGGCCTTGCCCGATCCTGCAAAGCCGCTGGTTGCGCGCTCATTGGTGGCGAAACAGCGCAAATGCCAGGCCTTTATCATTCAGGAGAATATGATCTCGCTGGTACAATCGTTGGCGTTGCTGATCGCAAACACCTCCTTGATGGAAGTCGCGTTAAAGTTGGAGATCACTTAATTGGCTTCGCCTCCAACGGCCTTCATACCAATGGCTACACGCTCGCACGTCAGGTGCTTTTTAAAAAAATGAAGCTCCAACTTTCTAGCAAGCCAGCAGGACTCGCTACCACATTAGAAAAGGAGCTTCTTAAGATCCATCGTTCCTACCTTCCCGAATTTCAGTCCATCCAGGAACTTGGCACTAACAAACTCCATGCAGCAGCCCATATCACTGGGGGAGGCCTCATTGATAACTTACCTCGTGTACTGCCAAAAAACTGCGATGCTCTCATCGATACTGAATCTTGGAAAATCCCACCAATTTTTAAAATCATTTGCCAAGGAGGACGTATTGATCCTCTCGAGATGTATCGAGTTTTTAACATGGGAATTGGCATGGTCTTTGTCGTCTCCTCAAAAGAGGCTTCAGCAATTGCTAAAAAACTTCGCGGGAAAATTATTGGAAAAATTGTCCCTGGTCATGGAGAGGTTCAACTTGAACCATCAAAACAATTGCAAACAACGACTCTCTAAAAATAGTTGTCATGAGGAAGCGTTCGTCACATTCTCACAAAATGAGCGTCGGCGCTGGCTTTGGAATGGGGCTCCTGGGGGCTCTGGCTTTGGCTGTACGCTTTGGCTGGAAGAACCAACTTCGCCAACCTCTTTCTAATGCTATTTCACCTCCTATTTTTGCAACACGTCTATTCAATACCGCATCAGGAGAAATTGTTTACCATACCTCTGGAACAGGAGAGCCACTTCTTTTTCTCCACGGTGTTTTTCCTGGAGCTTCTTCATTTGAATGGTCAAAAGTTTATCCGCACTTTGCATCACATTATCAAGTCCTCGTTCCTGACTTGATCGGCTTTGGAGAATCTCAGCGCCCTCGAATAGCCCTTTCTGCAGCTGAACAAGTGCGATCATTAGCTGAGTTTTTACGTAACTCAACTGGAGGAAAAGCGATAACCTTGGTAGCTTCAGGCTTGAGTGCTAACGTAGCACTCCTCTTAGCAGCGCATTATCCAAATGCTGTAAGCCGTCTTGTGCTCTGCATGCCGTTCCTGACGCTTAAGGGAGTCTCAGCATTTCGCCCATTTCATCGACTTTCTTGGTTTCCTCGCCTAGCTCGAGTTGTCTACCGTCGTCAACTCAGCACCGAACATGATATCAAAAATTGGCTTTTGCGGTCAGGCTTTAGCACCCATGATCCTGCTTTAGAAGAAACTGTTACTGTCCTTACATCAACGGCTCAACAGTATGGAGCAGAGCATGCATTTTTAGCCCAATCATCTCGCTCCTTTTGGCGTAAGATTCCTTCACAGCTCACCTCCCTTCATCTTCCTATTGCTCTTCTCTCTAACAAAAGCTCTGAGCGCCTCACTAATGAATCGATTGCCGCCCTGCGCCCTTATTCTACACGTTTTTCTATTACCGAAATCGAAACCGAAAGCTTCTTGCCTTCACTTACCAATCCTGAACTCACAATAGGAGCTTTACGCCAAGAACTAGAGCAATCGCTATAAGTTATTAAGTTACTAAGACAGGTTGTCACGCTAGGTTGTCCAGCAACCTTGATTAAACGTTACAAGGTTTTTGTTGAAGCCCAATCTAGGCACCTATTGCCTCACCCTTTTATGCTAACACCAATCCCTATTTCTTTCTTCTCACTTTCTATCGATATAACTTTCGTCATTGTTTACTTTCTAGTCATTGTAGGAATAGGACTCTACACAGGTCGCAATAATAAGACGCTTCAAGATTTTGCGCTCGGAAATCGTAGCGTTCCATGGTGGGCTATCCTAGCCTCTATTATTGCTGCTGAAACCAGTGCTGCCACCTTCCTCGGATCTCCGGCAGAAGGATACAAGACACGTTCCTTTTTTTATGCGCAGTTAGCCATTGGAACCGTCTTGGCTCGGATTGTGATTGCCTATACTTTTTTGGCTCCTTACTACCGCTACAATGTTAAAAGCATCTATGAATTTTTAACAGTTCGTTTTGGTCCAGCTACCAAAAACATGGCCAGCGCTATCTTTCTCTTTACGCGCGTTCTCGGTATCGGCGTGAGACTTTATTTGGGAGGTCTCATCCTTGTAGTTATTTGGAAATACCTTTACCCTAACTCACCTGTAACATTGATGCATTATTTTTGGGGCATCCTTATCGTCACTCTGATCACGACGATTTATACCATGATTGGCGGCATCAAGGCTGTTGTTTGGACGGACCTCATTCAAGCTTGCATCATGATTGGCTCTGTCCTTTTTACACTTTGGCTACTGCTACATCACCTCGGAGGCATCGTCACCGTCAAAGAAACTTTTGGAAGTTGGGAAAACTTACACTGGATCCAATGTGGTTGGGATTCGTCACTCCCATTTGGCACGGCCTTTTCAAAAATGCTCGCTGAGCCTTATACGCTTGGTGCAGCCTTCATCGGATCAACTTTTTTGACCATGGCCACTCATGGAACTGATCAAGACATGGTTCAGCGCCTCCTGACAGCACCCAACCTCAAGAAATCCCGATTTTCACTCATCCTCAGCGGATTTGCTGATATTCCTATCGCACTCGCTTTCCTGAGTGTTGGCATTTTGCTTTATGTCTATTACAATCATTTGGGTCACGCTCCAGAAATTCCTGATAATGAAATTTTCGCTCACTTCATTGTTAACAATATTCCTGTTGGACTTCGCGGACTAATTATTGCTGGTGTTTTAGCCACGATGATGGGATCAACTTCTGCAGCTCTCAATGCTCTTGCAACAAGCTTCACAACTGACTTTTACCTTCCCTATATCAATCCAACAGCGGATGATCGCACCTCGGTACGTGCTGCTCGTCGAGCTACCTTCATTTTTGGCATGCTTATGGTCGGAGTTGGAACCATAGCTGCTTACTCAGTACTCCTTAACCCTCGCCTAACCATTATTCCAATTGCGATTGGTATCTTGGGCTACACCTACGGTGGTTTACTAGGAATCTTTTTACTTGGAATGCTCACTAAAAGTCGCGGCTGCGACGGCACTAATGTTGTAGCCATGTTGATCGGAATGACCAGCGTCCTCTTCCTCGGCAAAGTCGAACTTCCAGGGCTCATTAATTTTGGTCATTTTATGCCAACTTGGTGGCCTGAAATTGCCTGGCCTTGGTATGTTTTTATTGGAAGCGTAGTCACATTTTCAGCAGCCGTCGTATTTAAGACTCCGTCTGCAAAGCTAATAAACACTCGATAACCAGCCACTGCCTACCACTCGTCAAGCTTTTTGGAAAAAATATTCTCTGCTCATGAGGCTTTTTTCTTGAGCCCAGAAAGCCTTCTTTTAAAATCGGCGGGGCAATCTGAAAATTTTACTCTCCCCCCCCAATAATCAGATTACTTTCTCTACTTCTATTTTCTTATGCATCTAAGTCATGAACAAATTTGGGACCAACTTTCGCAGCGCATTCGTCAGCGCATTAGCCCTGACGGTTATCGGCGCTGGTTTAGTGATGTTCATGTCAGTGATGCTACTTCTGATTCGATAACACTGAGTGTTCCCAATCCCATTCATCAATTTTTTATTGAAAGTAACTATTCTGTCCTTCTCTCTTCTTCCCTTGAGGAAATTTATGGTGCTTTCCGAACTCTCCATTTTATCCCTCGAGAACTTCAAGAGCCAGAGACTGAAGCTCCTGCCATCTCTTCCGCAACGCCTGCTTCTGCTTCTAAAAAGTCGATTCAGTCAACAGGCCTTAATCCTACCTATACTTTTGAAAATTTTATTGTTGGGTCTAACAACGAATTTTCTCATGCAGCTGCGGTAGCCGTAGCCCAAGCACCAGCTCGAACTTACAATCCTCTCTTCATTTATGGTGAAAGCGGCTTGGGAAAAACTCATTTATTGCAAGCTATTGGTCATCGCATGCTCGCTAATAAAAAGGGAGCCAAGGTTGTTTACCTTCGCAGTGAAGAGTTCATCAATGAATTTATTGATGCTATCCAGCATGGAACCCTCTTCCAATTTAGAAAGCGCTATCGCCAAGCTGATATTTTAATGATTGATGATATTCAATTTTTTGCTGGCAAGGAACGCTCTCAAGAAGAATTCTTCCACACATTTGGAGCGCTCCATGATGGCCACAAGCAGATTATTCTAACAAGCGATCGCCCTCCTAGCGAAATTGAAAAGCTTGAAAAACGCCTTGTTTCTCGATTTGAATGGGGAATGACTGCTGAAATACAGCCCCCTGATATGGAAACTCGAATTGCCATTCTTCAAGGCAAAGCTGAACAACTCCAAATTAATATTGAGTCATGGGTTTTAGAGTGCATTGCAGAAAATATCCTTTCTGACGTTCGCCGTCTTGAAGGAGCTTTGATGAGGGTTGCAGCCTACAAGTCATTAAGCGGAAAACCACTTTCCAAAGAATCAGTAGGACACCTATTGCGCGATGTGTTTCAACAACAGTCCAAGAAAAATATTACTGTTGATCAAATTCAAAAGCGTGTGGCTGAACATTTCGATATTCGCCTTGCTGACATGTCGAGCAAACGCCGTCAAAATAGCGTTGCCTATCCTCGACAGGTGGCTATGTACTTGTCTCGAGAACTGACTTCTTCCACGCTTAAAGAAATCGGAGAATCTTTTGGAGGCAAAGATCATGGCACTGTCATCCACGCTTATAAACTCATCAAAAATCGCATGGAAAATGATGCTTCCTTACGTCATTTAATACGCCATCTTGACAAGCAATTGACAAAATAAAACTACTTCTTCATGAAATTCATCGTCACCAAGCAAGCTCTGTTAGACGGATTACAACGCATCCAAAACATCATCAATAATCGCGTTACTCTTCCAATTCTTTCTAATGTTTTATTAGAAGTTTCTGAAAAAGGCCTTTCGTTGACAGCCACTGATCTCGAAGTCAGTATTCGCACCCAAATCCCCGTTGCTGTGGTCGACAAGCCAGGCACAACGACACTTCCAGCACGTCGCCTCCTTTCGATTATCCGTGAGCTTCCTGCAGAGGAAATTTCCTTTGAAACAGACGCACGTAACATTACTTCGATTCGTAGCGGCCCCAGCTTTTTTAAAGTTTTTGGATTAGCTAAAGATGAGTTTCCAGCTTTTCCATCACTCGAAGAAAAGCGCGCTTTCACGATGACTCAACACGACCTTAAAGAAGGTCTACGCAAAACTTCCTATGCGATTTCATTAGATGAATCTCGTTATGTCTTAAACGGCGTCCTTTTTTCTTTTAAAGAAGGTGGCCTCACACTTGTTGCCACAGATGGTCGTCGCCTAGCTCTTACCGACAGTGAACTTGGTGAAATCAAATATCCAAGTGATCATGACTGTGATTTCATCATTCCAACTAAAGCTATTAATGAACTTCATCGCCTTCTCAATGATGAAAAAGAAGTGCGTCTCCATGTTGGAGAAAACCGTGTCTCTTTTGACTTAGGAACTTCTGTTTTAGCCACAAAATTAGTCGATGGAAAATACCCCAACTATCGCCAAGTTATTCCTTCTGAAACCACTGAGCGCGTAGTTCTCGAACGAGAAGCATTCTTTCAATCGGTTCGACGTGTTGCTTTGCTAAGTAATGATAAGAGCGGTTCGATCTGTTTGAATTTTTCTGAAAACAATCTCGATATTACTTCCAATACCCCCGAAGTTGGTGAAGCAAAGGAATCATTAGCGATCGCTTACAAAGGAAAGAACCTTTCGATTTCTTTTAATCCTGACTTTTTGATGGACCCTCTCAAAAACCTCAATGATGACACCATTATTTTGGAACTCATTGATGAAATGAGCCCTGGTGTTTTCAAATTGAATTCAGCACAACGTTTTCTCTATGTGCTGATGCCGATCCGCGTTTCAATCTAAAACCGAGCTTAACGTTTTACTGCGGGTTGGTGAGACCCTTGGCTTTCTCTAGTCATGGCCGTGCCACGCATGAATTATAGGCTCATCGCCCGCCCAAGGAAACGCCTGCTATTTATCTCTCTCATTTAATACACTATAATAGGCTTCTTTTTCCTAGCCTCGTCTTTATTCCTGTGAATGAAATTTGAAAAAGCTTTCTGCGGTTTGGGTTGTCGCCATAGCAACCTCTTTAAGCGTTAAACTTCGAACTTCAGCTATTTTTTCTGCAACAAGACGCGTGTGCCATGGTTCTGCTCGTTGGCCCCGATAAGGCTCTGGAGCTAAATAAGGACAGTCCGTTTCCACCATGTAAGCATTTGCAGGAATTGCTGCAACGGTCTCACGAACAACCGGCGCATTTTTAAAGGTAACAATCCCTGTAAAGGAAACAAGATGCCCTAAGGCAATGACCTCTGCTGCTTGAGTTGGAGTCCCTCCAAAACAATGAAAGACAGCACGTAGCTTTCCTGTATAGGGCTTCAAAATTTGCAACGTGTCATTCCAAGCGGCTGCCGAGCCTGCCTTATCCCGTTGATGAATGATGACATTGAGCCCAAGTGAGCTTGCAAGATCAAGTTGCCGCTGAAAAGCGACTGCTTGTGCTTGTTTCCAAAGCCTAATTTCTTCTGGCATCATATTCTGTTGTGGAGAATGAAAGTAATCGATACCAATTTCACCTATCGCTACAACCTTGGAATGCCTTGCAAGCTTAGACAAGTCATCAATAAAAGAGCCATTTGCTTCCATTGCATCTGTAGGATGAATGCCTATAGCAGCGAAAACTGAAGAAAAATTCTCAGCCAGTTCCAAGACGCGGCGACTACTTTCAATCCCTGTTCCAATTGAAACGATACGTGTCACGCCAGCTTCTTTAGCTCTTTGAATTACCGCAGGCAAATCTTCTAAAAATTTTGAATGATCTAAGTGAGCGTGCGTTTCAACAAAATTCATAAAAAAATTTAATACTTATATACGCTCTTTGCCATGGCAAATATTTTTTAACTGCTTTTTAGTACAATTGCCCTTTATTAGAAAAGCGTGGGTTACACTCAATCTTGTAACAGATCAAGATTGCACTGATCGACTTGTTGTGCCCCTTGCAACGCTGCCTGCAACCAGGTTCACTCGTTGCAAAAAATGACCTCCTTCTCCAAATGATTGCGCCACTATTGCAGGGATAGCAAGCGCTCCATGATTAATGAGACTGACAGTTTCACATCACGTCGCCACAGGGTCAGCAACATATTCTTTTCGAGGCACAAAAAGGATGCCAGTAAACAAAATCAAAGCTAAAAGGCGTCCTGATATTATGATTTTCTATTTTGATGAAATTGATGAGCCGATTCAGAGATGGTACTAATCTCCATATCCCTGAGGGTGCATTTGATGCCAATCCCATGCACTTTTTACAATTTCCTCGATATTTTGAAAGCGAGGTTTCCATCCTAGTGCTTTTTTAATTTTATCCGAAGCCCCAATAAGCCGCGGTGGATCACCTGGACGCCTTGGCTTTTCAAAAATTGGAATAGCATGCCCTGTAATACGACGACAGGCCTCGACAACTTCCTTAACAGAAGTTCCTCCTCCTGTACCTAAATTATAAAAAGCACTCTCCTCTGCTTTCAATGCCAGCAAATGAGCCTGAGCCAAGTCAAGAATATGAATATAATCTCGAATGCAACTTCCATCAGGAGTTTCATAATCAGTCCCATAAATTTCCACACCCTCTTTTTGGCCAAGTGCTACTTTGAGGACGTTAGGAATTAAGTGCGTTTCAATGCGATGATCTTCTCCAAAATTTTTGCTAGCACCTGCAGCATTAAAATAACGCAATGCTACAAAAGTCATATTGTGAATTTTTCCATACCATTTCAAAATATGCTCAAACATCAACTTAGATTCTCCATAAGGATTGATTGGATGTTGAGACATTGTTTCCTCAATGGGCATTTGCTCAGGAATTCCAAAAGTTGCGCAGGTCGATGAAAAAACAAAACGTTTCACTCCTTCAGCAACCATGGCATCAAGTAAATTCAACCCTGCAGCAACATTATTTTGGAAATACTTGGAAGGATTTACCATTGATTCTCCAACGAGCGCATTGGCTGCAAAATGCATAACCGCACTTGCTCGTGAAGCATGCAGAGCTTTCTGAACGACCTGCCGGTCAGCCAGATCGCCTTGAAAAAACTCTGCGCGCCGATCAATTGCAGCACGATGTCCCTCACTCAAATTATCAAAAACAACAACATGATAGCCTGCGTTAAGAAGCTCTTCTACACATACGCTACCAATGTAGCCGGCACCTCCTGTTACAAAAATGGTCTCCATATAGGCGATAGTACTTGATGTTAGAGCTAAAGTCGAAAAGGATTCTCCTATCGAATGAAGTTATCTTAGCAGTGTGGAAATAGAATAAAATTTGAAAAACTTAGCCATCTGTATTAACTGTCGGGAGGGGTCCTCCGACTGAATTTGCTGCCGTTGATGCTGCCTTTCCAACTTGTTGTTGGTCTGCAATGCTACTAAAGATTTTTGAAAGCGGCAAAATGTTGCCTTGCGACTTGGCGTCCGTTGGGGTCACGTCTGCATCCTCCGTTTCTTTTACTTGTTGCCCAGCACGCTGTGTTGATGGCTTTTGTATTGAGTTAGAAGAGAACCACGGATTTGTTGCTCTAGACAAATTACTAAATAAGACTGCTAAAGGGTTATATACACTTTTAAAACTCCATTTTCCTAATATTCCATATTTATTATTTGTTTGTTGAGCTTCAGTTTTAGCCGATTCTTCAGTTGGACTGAAACTGACAACTGAACTTAGGGTTTTCAAAATATCCATGTTTTACTATTTAATAATCAGCATTGGAGCAATCCACCTCAGAAGAAGTTTCTATTATCTTAAAAAAAGAAACGATCTAAGGAAAATTTTTTAAGAGATTAATCTAGAAGCTAGCTGCTTTTACTAGAAATTAAACGGCCTTTTCGCCTGTCTCTTCAGTGCGAATTCTAATTGCATTCTCAATAGGGAGGACAAAAACTTTTCCATCTCCAATTTTGCCAGTCTTTGCAGAACGAATAATGGCAGTGATAGCACCTTCAACCGCTTCATCGGCAAGTACAATTTCAATTTTAATTTTTGGAAGAAAATCAACAGTATATTCGCTGCCACGATAAATTTCTGTATGCCCTTTTTGACGACCAAATCCTTTTACCTCTGTTACTGTCATCCCTTCAATACCAATTTCGTTGAGAGCTTCTTTAACTTCTTCAATTTTGAATGGTTTAATAATGGCTTCAATTTTTTTCATAGGATTCCTGCGAAAAAGATAAGTCAGTAAAAAAAAAAATTCAATGTCCCTTTTAAAAAAAACAGCGCTAGAAAACTCTAGCGCTGTCCTAATTTTGAATAATGAAAGATCGGTTAGAAATTGAAACGAATACCAACACGAGGCAATGCCATTGTTAGTCCGTTATTGCCATAAAGCCAACGGCAGTCAGCAAAAAATCCAGCATGAGGAAGGACGCGCCATTCAACACCACCACCAACATTGCCATCACCTTGACTAGCAGGTCCCCAGCTTCCTCCGCCACCAATCATAGCATAAGGAGCTAAATTCCAAGCGCAGATTGGATAACGGAGCAACAAATCTGCTTGCAAACTATAACCTGCTTGAAGGCCATCCCAACCTGTTAAACCAGCATTTCTCATGCTGCCAACAGAATTATCAAGTCCAAGACCGAGGTATTGTGTGAAAAAATAATTTACTCCTACATTTCCACCAAGAGCCTGCTTTCCAAGGCCGTTATAAACTCCAGCAGCACCTACTGTAGCACAGTCAACCTGCCATTCATGAGAACGAAAGCGACAGTCATCTGCAGGGACAACAACTTTTTTGGAATTAACTGTCTCTCCTGCAAAGGAGATAGTAGCCGTTACAAAAAGAAGGACTAAGGGAATAAATAATTTTTTCATAGATTTCGTAGAGGATATGAACCAAAAAATAAAAAAACAAGAAATAAAAAAGCGGCACTGAGAAAACTCAATGCCGCTTTGATAAACAAACTATCTCAAACTTTTTTCCTCATCTTTGTGAGGAGAAATATTAAATAAAGTTTAAAATTAGAAGTTGAAGCGAAGGCCAACACGAGGAAGTGCCATGCTAAGATTACCATTAGCTGCACCTGTACCATAGAGCCAACGGCAGTCTGCAAAGAGACCAACGTTTTGAGCAAAACGCCATTCAACACCACCGCCAACGTTACCATCACCTTGTGAAGCAGGTCCCCAGGTAGCACCGCCACCAACCATGAGATAAGGAGCAAGATTCCAAGCGCAAATTGGATAGCGAAGAAGAAGATCAGCTTGAAGGCTATCAACTCCAACAGCACCAGCGCCGCTCCATGGCCAGAAGCCACCTACGGAGTCATCAACACCAATACCGATGTATTTTGTGAAGAAGTAGTTAACTCCTAAGTTACCACCAACTCCTCCACCGCTCTTGCCATTGTAATTTCCGCCAGCACCAACAGCAGCAGCGTCTACTTGCCATTCGTTAGCACGAAAACGGCAGTCATCAGCAGGGACAACAACTTTTTTAGAACTGACTGTTTGTCCGGCAAACGACGTTACAGCCGTTGCAAGAACAAGCGCGATTAATGATAATGTTTTGTTCATAGTGTAATTGGTTTGTGAAATAAGATTGTTCGGGATCCTTGATAAAGAGAGAAACTAAATCCGTCAATAGTTTTTTTACTCACTGCTCTCTTGAGAGGAAGAGAGTGTTGGCTTCCCCTCTTTTTCAGCAATATCGAGTGAGATCTCTGGTTCAGGCTCAGCCGCACTGGAAGCGGCGCTCTGTGGGAGCGGAATATAGCGTAATTCCGCTGCATTTGGAAGTTCCTCCAAAGCACGCAATCCAAAATGGTCAAGAAAGGCTTGTGTTGTTGTGTATAGGAGCGGACGCCCTGGAACTTCCGAGCGTCCTGCAATGCGAATCAGCCCACGATCTAATAATGTTTGCATGACGCCATCAACAGCGACTCCACGGACGGCTTCGATATCAGCACGAATAATCGGTTGCCGATAGGCGATGATGGCTAATGTTTCTAAAGCAGGAGCGCTCAAACGCGTTGGTCGAGCTTCTGGAAAGAGCTGACGCAACCAAGGAGCAAAAGGTGATGCTGTGACTAGCTGCCATCCCGAAGCTGTTTCGCGCAATGCATAAGGACGACTGCTACTCGCTATTTCTTGCTTTAAAGCATGAAGCGCCACAATCAGATCTTTTTCTTTTAGTGAGGCAAAGGAAGCGGCTACTGTTTCAGGGCCCGCTACAGCAGCTGCCTTAAAATAACTAAGAAGCTCTTTCATTGTGACTGCTTTTTGAGAGGAGAAAAGAAGGGCTTCAACAATTTGAGAAAGCTGAGGAAGAGCATTTTCTTTGTGATCACCACTTGTCGCCAAAAATGCATCATGTTGCGATGCGTCGTAACTGTTTGTTTCTGGATCCATGAGAAAAGTTTTTTGTTTTAAAAAATTTTGCTTTTATACTTTTTCTACCAAACTGCAAGCGGCTCTCCCTCTGAAGTAATGTCCAACTTTTCAATCATAATTTCGCCAAATTGCTCTTCTTGGCGCACGGCAAGTTGCTTCATACGGATTAATTCTAACATAGCAAGAAAGGTAACAACCATCTCAGAGCGGGAAACTGCGGAAGAGAAAAGCTCTTGAAATTGTATAGGAACGCCTGGAGTGATCATGCGAAGCAGATGTTGCATGCGATCTGCAACCGTATAGGTCTCTTCATAGATTTCTGAGCTCTCTTCCTTAGGCAAGCGCTGCAGCGCTTTTTGAAAAGCATTAATGAGGTCAAAAATAGAAACTTCATTCAGCAAGAGAGGTCCTTCTACAAGAGGCTCTGGTCCTGTAAGTAAACCTGGTCGTGGGAAAAGGGTTCCCTGCAAAGCTTCTTGATCGCGAAGATGCCCAGCTGCTTCTTTGAATTTTTTATATTCAATGAGTTGTCGGATCAGTTCCCATCTTGGATCATCTTCCTCTACATCTTCTTCCGGCATCTGTTGGTCTTTTGGAAGCAAGGTCCGACTCTTGATGTAGAGCAGGTTAGCGGCCATGACCACAAAATCTCCTGCAATTTCGATATTAAGAACTTCTAATGCTTCGAGATATTGCAAATATTGATTCGTGATCCGCTCCAAAGAGACATCATAAATATCAACTTCTTCCTTTTTGATGAGATAAAGCAAAAGGTCGAGCGGTCCCTCGAAAACCTCGAGGGAAATTTTATATTCAGACTCCATCGAGGCAACTCTAGGAGCGAAGGCCGCGTTTCATCGCTTCCTTAGCAACACGAAGCTTGTGAGTTTTTGATTCACGACGTTTTGTCTTATTTTTGCGCAATTGTTGCGCCAGCTTTGCAACTGTAAGGTCAACCGCTGCATAAAGATCATCCTCGGCATCCTCTGCATGAATATCAGGCCCAGGCAAGGCAAGATGAACTTTAACAATATAGCGCTTCTTTTTTGTTTCATCATGCATAATGACAACATGAGCCGCAATCAATGATGGAGTCATTGATTCGAGATGCTCTACTTTTTCACAGACATAAGAATGAATGGCTGCGGTGAGAACCATATGACGAGGGCTTAAATGAATTTGCATAGATTTAAAAAAGTTTATGGAATTTATGGAAAACTAATATCTACAAAAGAACACAAAGAACACAAAAAAAGCGATCGTATATTTAAATTGATGCACGCTTATGTTACAACCGTGCTTTAATTCCTAAAAAATTCCTTACGACTCCAATTTCTGATTGGGAAAAAGGCTCTGGCAAACCGTCAACCCACAAGGCACTTGAAGAACCTCCATCCAAATTAAGAGCTCGTTGAATAAGATGTGTTGGGAAAAGCTGCTCACCTGTAGCCAGTAAAGAACGAGAGGCTTGCGCCAGAGTTACAGGAGAAATAATACCAATAGCCCAAAGTCCGTGCCCGTCAGTTGCAACAAATGTTCGTCGCGCTATTCTGCTTGTTTCCAAACCTGCTACGGAAGTTTGATGGTCAATCAGAAAAGGTCCTGCCTGTAATACTTCTGTTGCCTCAGCTGGCATATTTTCTTGAACACGCAGCAGCTGTAGTTGTTGACCTGTTGCAACAATACAACCGCTCAGGAGCCGAGGCGCTGTTTCTTGAAGATGCACCTTTTTTCCCTGGCTGATCATTAGGCCTAACGGCTTTCCATCAGGATGAAAATAGCCACCATTCACTCCTGCTAAAAAATGTTGTTCTCTCATCACTTGAGCCAGCTTTTTATCAAGCAAAGGATTATCGACCACTGTTAATTGATAGTTACTTTGTTTAAAGACAACAGCTGTAACAATGATGTCACTCTCTTTTTCTTGAGAAACACTTTCTCTCAATATGATGGATTTCAAGACTGCGCCGCCTTCAAGAGAAGCCTGGTCTTTGCTCTTTAGCACCCGCCATGATCCACTAGAAGCAGCATCCAAAGAGCTAAGACCAACAACAATCAAAAAGAAAAAAAGACGCATGGCAAATTGTTATCTTCCTAAATAATCTACAATTGCTTCCACCAACCCGGGAATATCATGTTGCTTCGCTTCCAAACCAACCGTCATACCAAGATCTTTTATAACGGCTGAAGTCACTGGGCCGATACTTGCAAGTGTTGTTACTACCGGCAAAGGGATCGATTTTTTTTCCAAATTATTCTTAAAATGCTCCACAGTGGATCCACTTGTGAAGGTTATTAAATCAGCACCTTCTTCAGTAAATCGCTTCCATCCTCCTGCAGTATCGTCAGTCACTCCGACTGTTTGATAAACAGGAACATCATCAACGATTGCCCCTAAATCTTCTAATTGCGTTGCTAACATTTCACGAGCTCCAGACGCCCGCGGCAAAAGGATTTTAAGATTTTCTACACCAATCTTTCGAAGCTCTTCAAGGAGTGACTCAGCTACAAATTTTGGCGGCATCAAATCTACACCGAAGTGATATTCTTCTACTTTTTGTGCAGTCCCTGGCCCAATCGCTGCAATTTTGACATTCCCTAACTCTCGTGCATCACGATGAATTTTATAAAAGGCATCAAAAAAATGACAAACACCGTTGGGACTCGTGAAAACGATCCAATCATAATGATGCACTTGTGCTAAAGCCTCTACAAAAGCTTCTTGATCTTTTCTCTCTTGGACTGCTTCAATCCTAATTGTGGGCAGCTCGTAGGCATCTGCCCCTAAACAACGCAAGGTCTTTACAAGCTCACTGGCCTTTTCTCGAGTACGCGTGACGGCAATTTTTTTTCCAAAAAGAGGCTTTGTTTCAAACCAATTTAGTTTTTCTCGCAATGCAACAACCTCACCAAAAATGGCAAGAGCTGGTGCTTTAAAACCTTTTTCCTGAGCCTGCTTTGCAATGGTCACCACTGTTCCCATCAATGTCTCTTGTCTTGGAGTGGAAGCCCATCGTACGAGAGCAACTGGTGTCTCTTCTTTCATGCCTGCTTTTAGAAGTTCATCACAAATTTTTTCTAATCGCTCTACTCCCATTAACATAACTTTTGTTCCTGGAGCTGTTGCAAGAGAATGATAATTGAGTGTTGATTCTTTTTTTGTGGGATCTTCGTGCCCAGTAAAAATGGTGAGCATTGTATTGCTCGCACGATGTGTTACTGGGATTCCTGCATAAGCCAAACCACCGATTGCAGAAGTCACTCCAGGAACAATTTCAAACTTTAAACCAGCTGCAGCAAGCGCCTCTGCTTCTTCTCCCCCTCGCCCAAAAAGAAAGGGATCACCGCCTTTCAGCCTTACAACAAGCTTTCCAGCTTGAGTTGATGAGACAAGTAATTCGTTAATTTCTTGTTGTGAAAGCGTATGCTGACCAGCTGATTTACCAACATAGATTTTTTTTGCAGTGGAAGGTGTTTGCTGCAACAACATCGGATTGCAAAGATAATCGTAAATGATGACTTCTGCTTGTTTTAATAGATCAGAACCTCGCAGCGTCAACAGTCCAGGATCGCCTGGTCCAGCGCCAACAAGGTAGCAAACACCCTTTTGAAATTGATTTTCTTTTTTCATAAAAATTTTATTCCTAAATAGTCGATAGTTTTTCACTGAGCTGCGTTGCAACAAGCAAGGCAACTTCCTCTGGCGTGCCACCTGTAGCTTCACCTTCACGCAATTTTGCTGAAGGAAAAGGAACATAGGTTGCACGAAGATAAAGTTGTTGAGAGGAAGGAGCAATGCTTGCTAAAGCTCCAAGAGCCATATGACAGCCGCCACCAAGATAGTGAAGCAATAGTCTTTCAGCAGTCACACATAGCTCTGTGTCTGGATGATGAATATTTTTTAATGCGGCTTCAAAAAGAAGATTATTGTTTTCAAGTCGCGTCTCCACAGCAATAGCGCCTTGACCTGGAGCTGGAAGCAAGTCTGTTAGTTCTGTTGCAAAAAATTCCTTTTCTTCAAAAAAGAAGGTCCCTTGTCCTCCCACAATTCCCAGATCAAATCCAAGTCGCTCCAGTCCTGCACGAGCCAAAATAGTGGCTTCGAACCCATCTTCTGATAGCATCAATTTTTTTAAACGTGTCGGAACATTTCCTCTAATAGGTTTAAAAACAAAATCTGACCGCTGAGCTCTCATCCATTCTAAACGACGTGGACTACTCGTTCCTACAATTGCTCCAGTAGAAAGTTTTTCCAAGCCTCCCGGTTTTAATGTGATTAGCACATCAGCTACAGAAGCTCGAGGCAACATGGCTGCTAACTTTAATCTTGATGGCATCACAACAGGAAGATCTTTGAGACTATGAACAGCAGCATCAATTTCATGAGCAAAGAGAGCCTCTTCCAATTGGCGCGTGAATAACCCTGAGCCTTCTGCTACAGGCTGATGGAGTGCCAGCTCTGCTCTGGCATCTCCTGTTGTTGTAATAATTTTTTCTTCTAATAAAAGTTGAGGTTCAGCAGCGCTTAGCAATTGACGAACCATCGACGTCTGGACTCGTGCTAAAGCGCTTCCGCGAGTACCAAGAAAAATAGGCCGATGATTGTTGAAAGGGTGAAAATTAGACATAGTTTACCTTTTTATGGAGCCACTTCAAAAAAGTTCCAACATGATCTTCAATCATAGATTCACAACGAACCACTTCTTGACGCCGAACATCAAGAGATTGAGCAGCAATCTGCTGGAGGCTATCAATATCATAAAGAAAAACTCCTGGCAGTTTATTGATCTCCGGCTCTGCATCCCGAGGAACTGCTAAATCAATCACAAAAAGTGGTCGTTGCTGGCGTTGCTTGAGAAGCGGTTTTAATTTCTCTGCGGTCAAGATGGCATGCGGGGCTCCAGTTGAGCTGATGATAATATCAACATCCAAAAATGTTTTTTCCCAATGATCAAAATGCAGTGCCATTCCTCCAATTTCCGCTGCCAAAGCGGCTGCACGGTCGTAAGTTCGATTGGAAACAATAACACTGCGCACACCTCGTGACTGCAAGCTTCGAGCAGTACGTTCACTAATTTCTCCTGCTCCTAAAATCATCACGCGACATTGGCTTAAGTCTCCAAAGATTTTCTCAGCCAGCTCGACCGCAACTGATCCAACAGAAACAGCTCCTCTTGTAATTTGTGTTTCTGTTCTTACTGATTTTGCAACACGAAATGCATGTTGAAACAAGCGGTGCAAAGGACGTGTCGTACTTCCGCACTCTGTTGCCATAAAATAAGCTTTTTTAACTTGGCCTAAAATTTCCGTTTCCCCAATGACCATCGAATCAAGACCACTTGCAACACGAAACAGATGTCTGACCGCTGCTGGCGTCGCATGATGATATAGTGGCAAAGCCTCTCCTGAGCGTTCTTGAAGAATGTTTTGAAAACCATGCAATGTTTGTAGAGGACATAACGTCGAAGCGTATAGTTCTACACGATTACAAGTTGATAACATAACAGCGCCAGAAACCCCTTCAATTTTTCGTATACGCTCAAGCATCTCCGCGATTTCACTATCATGAACAGCAGCTTGTTCTCGCATCTTAAGCGGAGCAGTTTGATGATTGAGGCCAGCGCAAAAAATGTTCATGCAAATCGAAACAGAATGCTAAGTGCAAAAAGAAAAATCAGCACTACTCCTTGCGCAAAGCGATGCGGCGAGAGTCTCCGAGCTTGCCAAAGAATTCCTAGCAGGCCATAACCACCCCATAACAAAAAGGAAATCCAAAATTTCATTCCCGAAATAGCAATTCCTGATAATGCTCCTGCAACGAAACTCATCGTAAGTAATCCCAGGCCTAGCCATAACAAACGAGCCGTTGTTGTTTCCAAAAGTTGTATGGGTGGTAAAAAATGAAAAATTAGCGTAGGTGCTTGAGACTTGAGTTGCGCCTCTTGAAATAAAAACATCAACGCAGAAATGGAAGCTAATCCTAACCCTGCAAAAGCCAGAAGCGAAAGCGCTGCATGAGCCTCAATCAAAGGATTGAGAGGGTGATGTAGAGGAATCACTGGGCGCAGCAAGAAAGAGCCGATTGATTGGAACATTAAAATAAGAGGAGCCGTAAAAGTTCCCATTAAGGAAATACGGTACGTCGATCCAATCAGCAAATAAAACCAGCCAATAGCCCAACTCAAAAAAATCAACATTTCCGGCAATGTTGTGATTGGACAACCTCCTATTCCTTTTCCCCTGATTATTAAAAACCAACTTTGACACGCTACCCCAAAAAAAATAGCAACAAAACTAAAACGTCCAAGGCGCGCTTGCTTAATACGCAATGCTAGAAACGTTGAGCAAAAACTAAAAAAATAAAAAAATGCAGATGCCCAAAGAGCGATGCATTCTATCTTTGAATAAGTTGTAAGCTGTAGGCTTTGGACTATAGATGGAAACATTTTGTTATGTCATTTTTTCTGCTATGACCCACTCATCAAACTGCTGCTCTGTCAACAAATCCAATGCAAGAGCTGCTTCGCGAAGCGTTGTGCCTTCTTGATGTGCTTTTTTTGCAATCTTTGCAGCATTGTCATAACCAATGTGAGTATTGAGCGCTGTGACTAACATCAGCGATTCTTTAACGTACTTTTTAATTTGAGAATAATTCACTTCAATTCCTTCAACACAGTGTTCGGTAAACGAGTGACACGCATCACTGAGCAGACGGACGGAATGAAGAAAATTATGAATAATAACCGGCTTAAAAACGTTGAGCTCAAAGTTGCCTTGTGATGCTGCAATCCCAATAGCTGTATCATTTCCCATTACCTGGACCGCAACCATTGTTACAGCTTCGCATTGAGTTGGGTTAACTTTACCGGGCATGATTGAAGAGCCTGGTTCATTTTCTGGCAAGATCAACTCTCCAAGCCCACAACGAGGTCCAGAAGCCAGCCA
The DNA here is from genome assembly GCA_964402065.1 of uncultured Chthoniobacter sp. GTDB lineage: Bacteria > Verrucomicrobiota > Verrucomicrobiia > Chthoniobacterales > UBA6821 > CAIWMF01. The sequence goes on from CAYOAN010000003.1 coordinate 47,736, forward strand.
ACGAAGATCGTTTGCAATTTTCATAAGCGATGCTGCAAGGGACTTCAAAGCACCGCTCGCCATGACAAATTCACCATGACTCGATAGAGCTGCAAATTTATTTTTAGCCGAGAAAAAAGCAAATCCTGTCATCTCTGCTAAATGAGCTGCTACTTTGTCTCCAAATTCACGAGGAGCATTAAGTCCTGTTCCCACTGCTGTACCTCCGATAGCCAGACCCAACAAGCCTTGCAGCGAAGCCTCAATCCGCTCGAGATCTTGATCTAGCATGGTTACATATCCTGAAAACTCTTGGCCAAGCGTCAAAGGCGTCGCATCTTGCAGGTGAGTTCTCCCAATTTTGACAATATGAGTAAAAGCTGTTGCTTTCTCATGTAAAGCATGACGTAGCTCTTGAAGGTTTGGTAAGAGACATTCTTTTAAAACTGTTACCGCAGCAACATTCATTGCCGTTGGGAATGTATCGTTAGAAGATTGTGATTTATTCACATCATCATTCGGGTGAATCGGTTTTTTTGAACCAAGTACGCCGCCCGCTAATTCAATAGCGCGATTGGAAATCACCTCGTTCGCATTCATGTTGCTTTGAGTGCCGCTTCCTGTTTGCCAAATGCGCAAAGGAAAATGGTCATTCAATTTCCCTTCAATCACTTCGTCGGCAGCTTTAATGATGAGCTCCTTTTTTTCTGCTGTTAAAGTTCCGAGTTCATAATTTGCTAAGGCACACGCTTTCTTAAGCTGCCCCAAGGCTTTAATCAAGGCTGTTGGTTTAACATCGTTTCCAATATTAAAATGAACGAGCGAGCGTGCTGTTTGAGCACCGTAGTAGCGGTCATGAGGAACAGGAATCGTTCCCATGCTGTCGGATTCTTGGCGATGAGTAGTTGTTGAGGTCATAGTTCGTTTAAAAATAAATATTAGTCGCCACGATAGGTGCACCGTGCCTTCGGCGTTTCATGGATTACAATTTCATAAAGACCTGGCAATTGAGGTGCTAAGCGGCTCCAAAACCAGCCACACATGTTTTCGATCGTGGGATTTTCAAGGCCTTCAACCTCGTTTAAATAAGAATGATCAACTAACTCAATCAGCGGAGCCATGGCTTTACTAATCAGAGCATGATCACAAAAATATCCAGTTGTTTCATCTTTTTTTCCCTTTACAGAAACCTCAATTTTAAAACTGTGCCCGTGCATCTTTTTACAACGCGTGATATGAGGAACAGTCTGTGCTGCTTCGAAGTGGAATTTTTTAGTGAGAATGACTTGCATAGGAAAGCTTCAGACTACAAGTTGCAAGTTATCGGTTCAAGATTACTTGATAAAATTTCTCTTATACCATCTTTACTCATCTCAAATGAGCACTGTAACTTCTTGAACGTGCCCCCCACGCGCCCGCAATTGAGGGGCTACTGCTGCGACGACGACTTTAATGAACATACTCTCATAGAAACTGTTTTATTTTTTGAAAACTTGATGATTGCTAAAACCAAAGAATCTTCTGCAAAATCACGCATCATTAATTAAAAAAGCTAATCGAAAACGATCAAAAAACCAGCCGTTGCCATATCAATTCCCCCTGTAACCTCTCTTCATGATTAATCCTATTTGGCTTTCACTCCTTCTCATCGGCATTATCACAGGGCTTCTCACAGGACGCTTAGATGCTATCACAACAGCCACCTTTGAAGCTTGCAAGACAGCTATTATGACGATCGCCTTGCCGATGGCTGGCGTCATGGCTCTCTGGCTTGGGATCATGCGCCTCGCTGAAAAATCAGGCGCTCTTCAAACATTAGCTGCAATACTGCGACCTCTCCTCATTCGACTTTTTCCTGATGTGCCGCCAAACCATCCAGCAATGGGATCTATCGTCATGAACATTGCTGCTAACATGCTTGGCCTTGGCAATGCAGCGACTCCACTTGGACTACGCGCAATGCAAGACCTCCAAACATTGAACCAACGTCCTGGCGTAGCCACCAACGCAATGTGTACTTTTCTGGCCATTAATACCAGTTCGATTCAACTGATTCCTGCAACTGCTATCGGAATCTTGGCGGCAGCTGGTGCTATTCATCCCACTTCTATTATTGGAACAGCCCTCATTGCTTCAACCTGCTCCTGTATTTTTGGAGTTACGGCAGCAAAAGTTTTGGGACATCTACCAGGATTTGCGCTCTCTCCCTTAGCTTTATCCTCATCGGCAAGCACCCTATCAACGGCATCAACAAGTGAAACCAATGTTGAAATCAGCCTCCCTCCAAAATCGCTCTCCACTTTTGGAAAAGGAATACTTTTCCTGTTTGTGATGGTTTTTATGGGAGCTGCATGCCAGTTAGTAGCCCATCGATCAGACTCTTCTTTTTTGGCGATCCTGGAAACAGTTTCATTATTAGCAATTCCATTTTTGCTTGGATTTTTCCCTCTCTATGCTCACTTGCGAGGGATTCGTGTCTATGAAGAATTTGTTGAGGGCGCCAAGGAAGGCTTTCCTGTTGTGCTTCGTATTTTTCCGTACCTTGTTGCAATCCTAGTTGCTATCGGTATTTTTCGGGCTGCAGGCTGTATTGATTTTATAAGCCACCTACTTGCTCCGCTCCTCGATCGCATTGGCCTTCCATCACAACTCTTGCCTCTCATTTGCGTAAGACCCCTTAGCGGGAGTGCTGCAACAGGCTGCTTTGCTGAAATTGTTAAGAGCGCCGGCCCTAATAGTTTTGCAAGTCAATTAGCTGGCACCATTCTCGGGGGGACAGAGACAACCCTCTATGTGCTTGCCGTCTATTTTGGTTCTGTCGGAATCAAACGTGGCCGTCATGCTTTGGCAGCTGGACTTATTGCTGATGCAGCTGGTGTTATTGCTGCAGTGACCATTTGTCATTTGATGTGGAAATGATGAAACAGTGCGAGTTTTCTTGCAGCCTGCAGGCTACAGCCTGTAGCCTATAGCCTGTTTATGTTCCAAGTCATTTTCAATCCGATTAGCGCTGCAGAAATGAGTGCTCTCCCCAAAGACCTACAGCTTGATTTACTCTGCGAGTTCCAAGTATTGCCTGAAGATCTTGAAAATGTCGGGAATGAAAAATTCGGCATGATTCATCGCGATGGAAGAAAACTGTTTCGTTATCGTTGTCTCGACCATCGCATCTATTTTGAACCACACCCAAAAGGAATTATTGTCCATCGCGTTCTTCACAAAAATACCATTCGTGATTTTCTCTATCGCTCAGAACTTCCTATGACCGAAGATGAACAAATCGCCGACGCCGGTGCATTTTGGGAGTTGATTGATGCTGCAAGAGAACCATCTTTATGAACCTTCCTACCGAACACAACGACCCGATTAACGCTGCCATTCTTGCAATTTCTGAAGATAAAATTTCAGGATTTCATGAGGACCCTTTTTCTTTGATCGCTGAAAAATCAGGTCAACCGCTTGAAATTGTTTTAGCCCGCATTCGAGCCATGCTCGAAGCGAAAACGATTCGTCGCATTCGTCAAACCCTCATTGCAAACAATTTGGCACCAGGCTCTCTCGTTGCATGGCGCATTCCAGATGGAAAATTGGATGCTGCTTTTGAATTTATGTTTCGCGAGGATCCTTTTTCGGGACACGTTGTGACTCGTTCTACGGACAGCAAAATTCCTGGCAGTGCTTTCAAACTTTGGACAACAATCAAAGTTCCAACTGAATTTTCACTCCAAGAACATTGCGAGCTATTGCAAAAAAAAACGGGCGCTGAAAGCTTTCGCCTCATGCCAGCCAAAGGGATTTTTGCACTTGGCGTGGGACACGTTCGTCGCAAAGCCTCTCAGCCAGGTGACCGGTCTGACCAGCCTGCAACCATGATGATGCCTTCTGTCGTTAAACTGACTGAGCACGAATGGACTATTCTTTTAGAATTAAAACGAGAATTTGCACCAGAAGAAATCACTTCATTCCCATGGCGCCGTCGTGCAGAAAAGGCGGGCGTTTCAGAACAAGAGTTTTATGAAGTAGCTCACTCTTTAGAACAGCGCAAGCTCCTCGGCCGATTCTCCACCTTTTTGGAACATGTTAAACCTTCAGCAACTGGCGTCCGTGTGACACGCTTCAATGGTCTTTTCCACTGGGCAGTGCCACCAGGCCGCGAAGCGGAAGCAGGTGCAGAAATTGGCCGCCACGATATTCTCACGCACTGTTACTGGCGCGAGGGAGGTCCTGAGTTTTACAATGTTAACATCATGGGTGTGGCTCATGGAACTGATCGTGCACGACTCTTTGAGCACAAAGCAGCGATTGACCGTCACCTGGAAGAAGCTGGCATTCCTTTGCTCTACACCAATGTTTTTTGGGGAGGAAGAAGTGAAATCAAGCCTTCTGAAATTTCTCCACTTATTTACAAAGAATGGTGGAAAAAGATGCAAGATTAGAATCGTATGCGCTCTAAAAACGCCAAGCTGACATCGCCATTAGCTACGAAGCCAGCTGGACATCCTTTTTTCCGCAACACATTAAAAGTTCTGTTCACCATTGCGTTGTTACAGCTTGTCGCTGCAATGATTGTCATAGCTCCTCGTTTTATGACAACAACACACAGCCAACTTTCTCGCAAGGGTTCTGGCACTTCAGAAAATTCCCTTTCGGTGACTTCTTCCAAAAAAGCAACTCCTCTTTCATCGCCTACGGAAGAAAACAAGCTGCATACAGAACTACTACAAAAAAATGAATCAACTCTTGCTTCAGGAAACAATGTGCAACCAGGAGCCTGCCTGAACCTCATTGACATTCGTCAGACACAAGGTGCCCTCGGCGAACAAGCCTTAAAAATTGCGATCAAATCTCAAACACAAGCACCCATTTCAATTCCTGATGTCAAAGTCCAAGTTTATTTTTATGATCAACAAGGAGCCGAAATCATTCCTAGCAAAGCTCCTGTCACCTCACGCTGGCTTCACTCTCCTGTAGAATGGAAAAATGGAGAGCCAGAAATTTTGGAAGTTATTTATCAGCCTGACACAGCAACTCAAGAACTTTACTATGTCGGTTATATTGTCGCCGTTTATTATAAAGGAGAGCTTCAAAGCTATCGTGCGGATCCCGTGAAATTGACTAATCAATTTCCAATCAAAGTTTTTATTGGACCCAACGAAATCTAAACATCCTTGCCTCTAGAATTTATTTTTTTATCGTTAATAAAAATGCGCCTTTCTTTTTTACCTTTCATTGCTCTTACTGCACTCTTCTTTTCCAGTTGTGCTTCGTATGACCATCGCCTCGATGATCGTTCTACAAAATATCTTGGCACAGACGGCTCTCTCACACGCCAATCGCGTCTCTCGCTAGCAGATCAAGTTTCTTATTGGGATGGAGACAACGTTGCAGGAACTCCTTCGATTGTCATCGATTTAAGCGAACAACGACTTTATTACTATAAAGGAAATAAATTAGTTGGCGTTTCCGCTGTTTCTACAGGGGCTGAAGGGCGAGAAACAAAAACTGGCCATTATCGCATTAATCAAAAAGACCTCCATCATGTCTCTTCTTCTTGTGGCGATTATGTCAACAGCAGTGGCGAAATCGTTGTCAAAAACGTTGTCCGCAGCGAAAACAAAATGCCTCCTGGCGCACATTTTGTTGGTTCACCAATGCCTTATTTCATGAGAATTTATACGGGAGTCGGCATGCACACGGGCTTCCTACCTGGAGTACCTGACTCACACGGTTGCATCAGGCTCCCTGATCGGATGGCAAAGAAATTTTTTGAAGTAACGCCGATGGGCACAGCCGTCACAGTCCAAAGGTAGACGGGATTGAATCTTCTTCGGAGCGCAGTCGACGCTGCAGTAAATCGCGCATTGCTTCACGAGCTGTTTTCTTTTGATAAAGCAGATCAACAACGGCATCAATAATCGGAACTTCAACACCAAGCTTCTGAGCACAAGCCTGAGCGCTCTGCGCAGTAACAAGCCCTTCAGCAACCATCACCATGGAATGTTGAATTTCATCAGATGATATTCCCTCACAAAGCCTCAAACCAGCTTGGTAGTTGCGACTGTGCGGACTAAAGCAAGTTGCAATCAAATCACCAACACCACTCAATCCACTAAAAGTCTGTCGATCACCTCCCATAGCTACTCCGAGACGAGTCATCTCAGCAAGAGCACGTGTGACAAGACCAGCCTTTGCGTTTTCTCCCATACCTAAGCCATCAGAAATAGCAGCAGCAATGGCAAAAATATTTTTAAGAGCACCTCCTAATTGAATACCACGAAGATCAGGGCTCGTATAAGCACGATAGGAAGTCCCTTGAAAAAGAGAGAGTAACTTTGTTGATACGTCTAAATCTTGACATCCCAAAACTCCAGCAGCTGGCAATCCACGAGCAACATCTCCTGCTAAGTTGGGACCTGAAAGAGCTGCCATTGTCGCATGAGGAAAAAGTTCTCCTAAAACTTCACTCATTAATTTACCACTCCCATGTTCAATTCCTTTTGTACAAGAAATCAAGGTTCCAGAAAAATGAGGCACCATTGCTGTAAAAGCCATTGCCACGCTTCTCAAAAATTTAGAAGGCACGACGAAAAAAATCACATCAGCTTGTACACATTCCATTAACTCGCTCGTGAAGTGAATATTTTTTGGAAAAATAATACCCGGAAGATATGTAGGATTAATCCGAGAAGTCTTCATCTCTTCAACATGATGGGAATTATGCCCCCAAAGCTTGATAGGATGGCCGTTCTGAGCCATGGTCAAAGCTAAGGCGCTCCCCCAACTTCCTGTTCCTAAAACACAAATTGTTTTTGCTTGAGTCATGAAATTATTTTTTCTTTTTGAAACTAGGTTCTGTTCCATCACAAAGCCGTCTCCAATTACTTCGATGGCGCCAAATGACAACAGCAGTCATCAACAAGGAAACTAATACAGAAAGCCAATCAGCACGCATCCAAGAAGGCCAATCATAATGAGCTCCCATAAAATAAAATATAGTCACTGTCACAGGGAGCATGGACGCGCCAATAAGAGAAGCTAGCGAAACATAACCAGTCGTAAAAAAAACAATTAACCAACTTCCTAAGCAAAAAGAAAATGATCCAGGAAAAAGACCTACAATAATTCCTGCTGATGTTGAAATCCCCTTCCCTCCACGAAACCCAAGCCAACAGGGGAAATTGTGTCCTAAGAGGGACATCAAGGCTGCAACAGCTCCCGGCGCTGAATGAGGGTCCATATGAACGGCTTCACTCCATCGTGTTGCTAAAATGACAGGCACCCATCCCTTTAAAAAATCGAGAGCAAAAACAGTTCCTCCCCATTTTTTTCCAAGTACCCGAACAACATTAGTAGCTCCAATATTGCCACTTCCATGTTGACGAATATCAATACCACAATAGCGTCCTACTAAATAGCCAACAGGGACAGAGCCAATAAGGTAGGATACAAAGGAGAGCAGCAGCCAAGCTGAAAAATGGATATTGGAGGCTAGAAAAAAAGGAGTTTGTAGCATTGTTCTTTTATTGATGATCTATTTTGGATCAGGGGGTTCTATTCTCTAACACCATAACAGTGAAAACAATTCTTTTAACCTAAAAGCATGACTAAAAATGAAAACCTTTGCTCAAGGAGTTAGCTTAAAAGTGCTTTTTATAGTGTATTATATTGAGCCTATAAAAAAATTATTTCTAGTCATGTTTTAAAGTTTAATACTGTAGGATATTTTTAACATGATGCTCGTTAGCCTGATGTTTTTTTCTCTGCTGAATGTGATGACTATTTCGAATAACAATGCTTCTGTTCGCCTTGTAGGTCCTGACGGCCTTCCAGGGCCAGTCGTTTCAGTACCTTGTATTGTTAAAACTGACGCGGCTTGGAAAAAGCAACTGGGCACGACTGCGTACCGCATCTTACGAGCTAAAGGAACTGAAGCTCCTTTTTGCGGCAACCTTTTGGACAATCATCAAGATGGCATCTATTTTTGTGCAGGATGCGATCTCCCTCTTTTTTCTTCTCTTTCAAAGTTCACCTCTGGCACTGGCTGGCCCAGTTTTTTTCAACCTTTTGCCAAAGAAAATATTGTCACTCAACACGACACTTCACATGAGATGATTCGTAATGAGATTCTCTGCGCTCGCTGCGGAGGGCATCTTGGGCATGTCTTTAATGATGGACCTCCTCCAACTAACCTGCGCTATTGCTTAAATTCAGTAGCATTAGTTTTTAGGAATAAAGATCATTTTAATCACTTAAAGAATCCCCCTGATCGTAATTAAAACGAGTGTTCTTCACTTCTTTTGTTATTTTTTTGGAATTTGTCATTGGAAAAAATCGTAACGATATCCAGTCCACCATAGAAGTTGGCTTATCACAATATGCAAGAGTACTTCGCCTTGTAGTATATTCATCATCCAGAGCCTCACCCTGTTTTCCAGAGAAATTTAGTGAAATTCCTTTTGAAATCCAATTACGTAACGAAAAAGCTCTAGGAGCATTAGAAAAAAAAGATCCTATATTACTAGCAATGCCTTTTAAGCCTGACAAAAAAGTTCTTCCTTTAGCTGCAAAAGAAGCTTTAGCCGAAATTCCATTGTTGAATGCCCCTTGTAGTCGAGTCGACTGGGCGCTGTTGGAACCTTTTTCAGGAATACCATTTGAAATCGGTCTATTCAAATCAATAGGTTCACCTATATTCATTTCATTTATAAAAAGTAAGCCTTTTTACTATTAAATATACTTTTGTGCAATTGGAAAGCGACGCCCTCTTCCAAAAGCACGACCTGTAATTTTCAAAACAGGCGCCGCCTGTTGGCGCTTGTATTCATTGCGATGAAGCTGAGTCAAAATCCAACGCACCATCTTTTCTTCAAACCCACGTGCTATAATTTCAGAAATGGAACAATGCTCTTCAATAGCAAGATGCAAAATAGCATCGAGTGTTTCATAGGGCGGTAAGGAATCTTGATCTTTTTGATCAGGTCTTAACTCGGCACTTGGTGCTTTCTCGAGTGTGGTGCGAGGGATTATCTCTCCTTTTTTATTAATCCAATGGGCTAACTCATAGACCCATGTTTTTGGCAAATCACCGATCACTGCAAGGCCTCCACACATATCCCCATACAATGTACAATAGCCAACAGCCATTTCACTTTTATTGCCCGTTGTGAGAACCATGCTCTTGAATTTATTAGAAAGAGCCATGAGCGTTATCCCTCGTAGACGCGCTTGAAGATTTTCTTCCGTCAGATCAGCAGCATAAGTTGCAAAAGGTTTACTCAATGTTTGCATCATTGTTTCATAAGCTTCGTTGATCGGCAAATGAAGCGTTGGTATTTTCAAATTTGTTGCCAACGCCTGAGCATCATCAATACTTCCCTGAGAGGAATAAGGGCCTGGCATTAATACACCCGTCACGGAATCGGCTCCCAGTGCTGTTACAGCGATCGCTGCGACCAAGGCAGAATCAATCCCACCACTCAGCCCCAGAATCGCTTTTTGAAAACCACATTTGTGAAAATAATCTCTTACACCAAGAACCAACACATCGTAGAGTTCTTGTAGCTGGAGATCGCGAGACGGATTCTCCTGACTCGTTGTAGAAAGTAGCTTTTTGATACGTGTCACATCAATGACTTTGTTCTCTTCATGGCACGAAGAAAGATGCTGTACAGCTTCCCCTCCGGAAGCAATCGCCAGTGAACCTCCATCAAAAATCAATTGATCATTTCCACCTACGGCATTGCAGTAGACAATAGGAACGTGAAAGCGCTTTGCTTGGGCACACAACATTTTTTCACGTTGTGCTGGCTTTCCTAGCTGAAAAGGAGAAGCACTCAAGTTAACAATTAACTCCGCTCCTGCTGTTATCAGCTCTTCAAGAGGATCACAGCGATATAAAGCTTGTGGTAAATAAGCTGAGGTCCAAAGATCTTCACAAATCGTAATTCCTATTTTTTTTCCTTGAATCTCTACGACTAATGATTTTTCTCCTGGCTCAAAGTATCGAGTTTCATCAAAAACATCGTACGTCGGCAATAAACGTTTATGAGCAATTAGGATTGGCCGACCGTGCTGTAATACAGCGGCTGCGTTAAAAAAGGGTTTTCCTTTTCCTGTCATATTGCTGTCCACAAATCCGACAATCAACGGAACTTCACTAATTTTTTCTTGAAGCCAATCAAGTTGTTTGCGCACACCTTCAACGAATTTATTGATAAAAAGAAGGTCTTGTGGTGGATAGCCTGTAATGGCTAGCTCTGGAGTTATAACAAGCTCTGCACCTTGCTCCACAAGCTCGCGGTAAGCTGTAAGAATACGATCAGCATTTCCTGCAAGATCACCAACGGTCGTATTAATTTGTGCAATCCCTATGTTCATAAATAAGCAGGCTCCAGTTTATGAGTAAAGATGGTATTAGAGTCCATAGAAAAACTGCTTCTACTTGAATTTTCCAAGACAGAAAAATATTTGTCAGTTTCTCAATTTTAAAAATAACCCCTTAGAGCGTATTAAAAAATATTATGGCCGATGTAGTGCCAGGAATGAGGGGCGTAGAAACGGCGTTATATCTCATCTTCGAGGCTTCAAGCCCTGGAGTGACGCCGCAATGCGCGGCTATAGAATTTTTTAACATGCTCTAAACAAATGAGCCTGGACATTTGTCCAGGCCCATTGCGATTTTTGTTATGAGGCTATTTTAGTCCCGGCCTCACCGGTTCTGGGGATTTATTTTTTTGAAGCTTTTTTAACTTCAACAGTTTTTTCCTCAGGTGCCTCAATAGTGGATGCTACAGGTGCATCAACCCATTCCAAATAAGCCATCGGAGCGCTATCGCTCTGACGAGGCCCTATCTTAATAATACGGGTGTAACCACCTTGCCGATTAGCTGCCGCAGGTGCAATGGTTTCAAAAAGAACTTTGACCATCTCTTTTTGTTTGAGATAGGAAATGGCCATACGCCGTGCGTGCAAATCTCCTTTTTTACCAAGAGTAACCATCTTTTCTGCAAGCGGCTTAGTAGCCTTTGCTTTAGCAAGTGTTGTTTTAATACGGCGGTGCTCAATCAAGCTACAAACTTGATTAGAGAGCATAGCATCTCGGTGTGCTGTGGAGCGGCCGAGCTTAACAGTTTTTCTGCGATGACGCATAAATTTAAAAAATAGTGTTAAAAGTTAAAAAATCAAAAACTATTCTGTTATTGACACAACAGTTTCAACAAGGCCTGCCTCGAACTTCATTCCAAGTCCAAGACCAAGTTGTACGAGTTTATCTTTGATTTCGTTGAGTGATTTCTTACCAAAGTTGCGATATTTCAGCATTTCTGGTTCTGATTTTTGTGCCAATTGTCCAACAGTTGTAATATTCGCATTGTTCAAGCAATTAGCAGCACGAACGGAAAGCTCAATTTCATTGACGCTCATCGCTAATAATTTTTTCAAGCGGCTATTTTCTTGGCTCACTTCGGTTGGAGTTTCATCAAACTCCACTTGAGTATCATCATAATTAACGAAGACATCAAAATGATGACGCAAGATTGCAGATGCTTGAAGAATGGACTCCTCTGGAGTTAAACGACCATCTGTCCAAATTTCAAGAATGAGCTTGTCATAATCAGTGCGTTGTCCAACGCGTGTGTTTTCTACAGCATACTTGACTTTTGTCACCGGAGAAAAGATAGAGTCAATCGCGATCACGCCAATTGGCATGTCGGGATATTTGTTTTCATCTCCAGTTGCAAATCCGCGTCCTACCTTAATTTCAAGCTCAACCTCAAATTTCATCTTCCTGTCAAGAGTACAGATGTGCTGGTCAGGATTAAGCACTTCACATTGAGCGCTTGAAGTGATATCGCCTGCAGTGACAGCTCCTTCTTTGTTCACAGAAAGTGTCAAGTTGCGCACTTCATGATCGTGAGCCTTAAATTTTACTTTTTTAAGGTTGAGAATAATTTCAACCACATCCTCAACAACGCCAGGCAAGCTGGAAAATTCATGGGAAGCTCCTTCAATACGAATCGAAGTAATTGCTGCTCCTTCAAGAGAGGAAAGCAAAGTCCGGCGAAGGGAGTTACCGATAGTGTGTCCGTAGCCAGCTTCAAATGGCTCTGCAATAAATTTAGCGTAAGTAGGAGTTGCCGTGCTCTCTTCCTTAACGAGAGATTTCGGCATTTCAAAACGACCAAGACGAATAGGCATAATCAATAATTTCTGTGCCGGGTTTCCCTTGGCGCAACGATATTTGAGGTCTAGCCAAACATCCAAGGACCGACGGCGGTTTAAGACTTTTGCGCGCGCAGAGAATCTAACAGAAAAGGCAAATTAGGCAACCACTTTTTATCAAGGGAAGCAGGAAAAAGTTTTTAATCTTACCTCAAGGAATCACCCCTCTTTTTCAGAAAAAATGACTCCTTTATTGTTTGGTTAACAATGTGCTACTGCTGCAATTGTCTGCACGATACGGCTTGCAATCTTGTAGGGATCAGCTTGCGAATTAGGACGACGATCTTCCAAATAACCTTTATACCCGTTGTTGACAAAGCTATGTGGAATGCGGATCGAAGCTCCACGATTGGCAATTCCATAGTTAAATTTGTCAATCGATTGTGTTTCATGAAGTCCTGTTAGACGAAGATGATTGTCAGGCCCGTAAACAGCGATGTGTTCGTTTTTGTATTTATCAAAAGCGGTCATTAACCTTTCAAAATAGTCTTTACCGCCATGTTCCCTCATAAATTTTGTTGAAAAATTACAGTGCATGCCGGACCCATTCCAATCGAAGTCTTTTCCAAGAGGCTTGCAATGAAACTCAACATCAACACCGTAGCTTTCACAGAGGCGCATGAGCAAGTAGCGCGCCATCCAAACCTCATCAGCAGCGGTCTTGGAGCCTTTCCCAAAAATCTGAAACTCCCATTGTCCTTTGGCTACTTCTGCATTAATTCCTTCATGATTAATTCCTGCCGCAAGGCAAAGCTCCAAGTGTTCTTCTACAATATCACGAGCAACATCGCCAACCTGTGCATAGCCAACGCCGCAATAATAGCGACCTTGAGGTTCAGGAAAGCCGTCCTGCGGAAAACCGAGAGGGCGTCCATTTTGATAAAGAAAATATTCCTGCTCAAACCCAAACCAGAGATCAGGATCATCTAAAATTGTAGCACGTGCGTTGGAAGGGTGAGGCGTTCCATCTGGCATTAACACTTCTGCCATGACCAAAAATCCATTCTCTTTTGTTGGATCGGCATAGAGCGCTACAGGATTAAGCATGCAGTCGGAGCTTTTTCCCTCTGCTTGGCGCGTAGAGCTTCCATCAAAATTCCACATAGGGATCTCCTCTAGCGTTGGCGGCGCTGCAAATTCTTTAACCGCAATTTTGCTACGAAGGTTAGCAACAGGTTCATAGCCGTCGAGCCAGACATATTCTAGTTTGTATTTAGGCATAGAGAAGGAGAAGGAAGTGAGAAGTGAGGAATGGTAAGGACTAATAATAAAGGCAAACCATGAAAGTTGAAGTTAAAAATTGAAACTTTATCCTTGAGGCTACGCTTAATAAAAAAAATTTATTTTTGCGGAAGGCAAAAATTAACATAAACTTCGACTTTTAACTTCACATTATAAAATGCAAGCCGTTAAAGACACCCTCCGCGCAACAGTTCACGTCACTTTTGATGGACGTGTTCTCAAGCAATTTCGAGGACCTCAAGCTAAAGAGCGTTTTACCAATGAAGTCAAAGTCCTTCGTTTTTTGGAACAACGTCACTGCCCCTTCGTACCTCGCTTACTAGAAGTTGATGAAAACATTTTGAAAATCGTAACCACCAGTTGCGGTTCACGGGTAGAGCATCTCGATGAAGACCGATTACAGGAAATTTTTAAAGAGCTCGAAGAATATGGCGTTCACCACGATGATCGCAACAAACAGAATGTAACCTATCGTCAGCGAGACGGTCGTTTTTGTATTATTGATTTTGAATTTGCTACCATTTATGAACCCATTAACGCTCCGCTGGTCCGCGCATACTGACCGCGGTCGTATGCGCCTCAATAACGAAGATAGTTTTCTAGGGTTAATCCTCGATGCCCAAGAAGTTCATCTCTTAGGCAAAACAGGAGAAGAGCCACTTACTCGTGACTATCTCTTTGCAGTCTGTGATGGCTTAGGAGGAGCTAAGGCAGGTGAATTCGCAAGTCGTATTGCCGTTGAAAAAATCACAAAAATATTTCCCGCTTACGTCTCACAAAAAAAGACTCCTCCCGAAGAGGAAACCACCAGCACGAGACATTTACTAATCGACCTCTTTAAAGAAATCCATCGCTCCCTTTTACTGCTGAGCGCTAGTTATGACGAGTGCCATGGCATGGGAACCACCCTCACCCTTTGCTGGGTCCGTCCTCACCGTTGTTATTTTGCACATATTGGTGATAGCAGACTTTATCACTTACCATTTTCAGAAAAAAACTCCCAACAAACTATCCAACAAACTTCTGAAGATGATACGCATGTTGGTTGGCTCTTTCGACATGGAAAAATCAGCGAACGAGAAGCAAAACATCACCATGGTCGCAACCTCCTTCAAAAGGCCCTTGGCGCAGACCATCAATTTGTAACACCGCAAATCGATTCGTTTACTTGCGCTCCAGGAGATCGGCTTCTTCTGTGCACTGATGGTGTTACGGATGGCCTTTTCAACCACCAATTATTAGACATCATCACTGATCCCGCTCAGGATTCCCCTGCTCGCCACCTCGTCGAAGAAGCTGTACGACAATCAGGCAGAGACAATGCCACGGCAATCATTTTGGAGTTTCTGAAATGAATTTATTTTTTCTTTGTGCTACTTGCGCTCTTTGTGATTAATTTTTAGTTTGCTTAAATTTCTTTATGAACATTCTTATCCTTGCAGCAGGCTATGCAACACGCCTCTATCCTCTTACCGAAAATCAACCAAAGCCACTCCTCGAAGTAGCTGGCAAGCCAATGTTAGAATGGGTCATTGACAATTTGGCTCCCATTCCTGATATCGATCGGGTTTTCCTTGTTACAAATAATAAATTTGCTGAGACCTTTAAAACATGGGCGACTGGGTATCAAAAAAAACAGCCAAAGCTTCATTTTACAATCGTTAATGATGGCTCTACAAGTGATCAAGACAAGCTAGGTGCCATTGGGGACATTCATTATGTTCTAAAAAAAGAAAATATCGTTGATCAAGATCTCCTTGTTGTAGCAGGAGATAATCTTTTTAGTCAGCCTGTCGCTGAGTTTGCAAGCGCCGCTAAAGCCCATCCTGCAACACTAGCGCTTTATGATGTTGGCGATTTGGAAGCAATCAAAAAATATAACAATGTTACTACGAACGAACGTGGCATCATCACCCACTTTGAAGAGAAGCCAGCACAACCAACCAGCACATTGACTGGCATTGCCCTTTATTACTACCGCAGCGATGTGCTACCACTCATTGAAACCTACATCAATGAAGGGAACAATCCTGACCAGCCTGGCCGCCTTATCCAATGGCTTTATCCCCGTCTAGAAGTTGGCACTTGGACAGTTCCTGGCACTTGGTTCGATATAGGAAGCAAAGAAACACTCGTAGAGGCGAATGAAGTCTTCGCTCAGTTTTGCAAAGCAAAATAATGCCTGCGTGAGTTTTTGGTATCTTTTGAGCGAAACGGAGCTGACACTATCGATCTTTGTAAAGACGAATGCTCATAAGACGGCCATTGTAAGAGCCGATAAAGAGCATTTGCATATTTCCCTTCATGCAAAACCTAAAGATGGGGAAGCTAATACTGAGTTGATTCAATTCCTCTCAAAATATTTGCATCTTCCAAAAACACAGATCCTGCTTCGCCGTGGCCAGCAGAGCCGCTATAAGCAAGTTGTTTGTCGATTAGAAAAAAATCAACGAACAACAAAACTAGAATTGTCTCAGTTGTTAGAATCTATTTCCAAAGCCACTGCACCTGCCAAAAAGCCTCAATAAACTCAACTTGGTATTAACTCAAAAGAAGGAATGACTGCAAACACGGCATCTCCGTCATCGGTCATGGCAAGATAAGCTCCTTCCGCCACGGCGGCTCCTGCTGTGACATGATAACTGTTGTAAGAAAATTTTTCATTGGGAAGCAAATAGGGGAATTCACCAACAACCCCCTCTCCCTCCATGACACTGGTACCGCCCAATTTTTCGCGTACAACCCACTTACGCCCTTTGATTGTCAAGGCTTGATCACTCGTGTTATGAATCGTAATAAAGTAAACAAATGCATGTGGCTTACTCAATGGCGCCTCAAGTCGCGGATCGTACATCACACGATCGATTGTTACTGTAAAGCCATCTAATAAGCGCGGCATTGTATTCATTATTCAATAAAAAACTTGTTGCGCCACAAGGCCTATTCAAACGCCCTGCAGTCAAGCAGGATAAGTAACGAGAAAGTTAGCCACCAACCGGAAGGCCGCTGGATGGAACTGCGATCCGGCAACCAATAAGGAAGGAGCCAAGCTGGAACAAGCAAACTCAATCGCGGTACCACAATGTCTAAAACATTCTTGAGAAGACGAGTAACGGCAGGACGTAATTCTGCGCTGCAGCAGCAACATCTCAACAGGCCTTATGTTCCTGAGTTACCTTCTGTTGGTGGGTCGACACAATCGATAAAGCCTTTAAATCCTTTGCAGGAACAGCGGCCGGAGCACCTGTCAGCATTTCTACGCCACGATTGTTTTTCGGAAAAGCAATCACGTCACGAATCGACTCTTCATGTGCAAGAAGGGCAATAAACCGATCAAGGCCCAAAGCAATTCCTCCATGAGGTGGAGCTCCAAAACGAAATGCTCGCAACAAGTGACCAAAAAGTTTTTCTTGAGCTTCTTGATCCATGCCAAGTGCTGCAAAAATTTGAGCTTGCAGTTCGCTTTCATGAATTCGAAGGCTTCCTCCGCCAATTTCAACCCCATTGAGGACAATATCATAAGCTTTTGCACGAATCTCACCAAATGCTCCAGCATCGAGAAAAGCTTGATCTTCCTGATTAGGCCTTGTGAAAGGATGATGAACTGCATTCCACTTTTTAGCTTCCTCACTGTAGGCAAAAAGTGGCATATCAACGACCCAAAGGAAAGCAAGTTGCTCTCGATCAATGGGGATTTTTTGCAACTCTGCAACCTTTAATCTTACTCGCCCAAGTGCTGTACAAGCGGTTTCCCAGGTATCAGCACCAAAAAGAATTAAGTCGCCTTCTTCAATGTTGAGCACTTTCGTCAGCGCTGCTTTTTCAGTATCATTAAAAAATTTAACAATAGGCGATTTCCATTCTCCATTTTCAACTTTAATAAAAGCGAGCCCCTTTGCCCCTGCCACTTTTGCCACCTCAGTCAATGTCTCAATCTGACCAGTGGTAATCGATGCAAATCCTTTTGCGTTGATGGCTTTGATGACACCCTTATTATCAAGCGCACTTCGGAAAACTTTAAATTCTGTCGCAGCAAAAATATTTCCCAAGTCTTGCAACTCAATTCCAAAGCGCATATCAGGCTTATCGCTTCCAAAACGATTCATCGCCTCACGATACGTTAAGCGCAAAAATGGAGTGACAATCTCAACACCACGAGCTTCCCGCACAACGCGTATAAAAAGTTCTTCAATGAGTTTAAAAATATCTTCGTCATCAATAAAAGAAGCCTCAATGTCAACTTGCGTGAATTCAGGTTGCCGATCAGCACGAAAATCTTCATCACGAAAACAACGTGCAATTTGAAAATAACGATCAATGCCACCAACCATCAAGAGCTGCTTGTACTGCTGTGGCGCTTGCGGAAGAGCATAAAAGTGTCCAGGAGTGAGGCGCGAAGGCACTAAAAATTCACGAGCTCCTTCCGGAGTGTGCCGTGACAAGTAAGGCGTTTCAATTTCCCAGAAGCCGCGCTCATCAAGCCCATCACGAATTAGCTTTGTGATCCGGTGCCGCAAGCGAATGTTTTCCTTCATCTCTGGACGACGCAAATCGAGATAACGATAATCCAAACGGAGATCCTCATTACTAATACGCTCCTCCATCGGAAAAGGAGGAACTTCCGAACGATTGAGAATGAGAAGCTCTGAGGCAACAAGCTCAACAGCTCCTGTTGCGAGCCTTGTATTTTCAGTTCCAATAAGTCGTGCCACTACTTCTCCTTGAACCGTCAAAACATCCTCAGATCGCAACGTGTGGGCTAAAGAGGCTGCTTCAGGGTGCAATTCAGGACGAAAAACAACCTGCGTTATTCCATCACGATCCCGAAGATCAATAAAAACAACTCCACCATGATCTCGACGTGAAGCAACCCAACCACTGAGTTTCACAGTACGTCCAATATCTTCAGCGCGCAAAGCGCCACATAAACAATCGCGATAATGCATCCGAGTAGAGTAAAGGGTGAAGATCGAAGAGTGAAGAGTATTTTTTGAAAGAACTTTTTTAACTCCAATATTTCATCACGCTCACCATGAGAAAGTCGCGCAAGCTGATGCATAGCGTATTAAATTGAAAAGGACGCATTAGAGGGACAAAACTTTTTTCTTAGGATCAAGCTGAAACTCGAGACCCCACCTCATGATAACGCAAGATTTGAGCACGAAGCCTGAAGCAACAAGTGCAAGCCTATAGCCCCTTATCGATTTAATGCACTATATTAAAGCACTCAAAACAAAGCCCCATCTTGATGCAGCATCCATCTGCTTTCTCGACTTTACTTTTACTAAGAGAGAAAAAATATCTACCCTAACCTCCTCCAGTTTTTTAGCTTTTATTCGTTACATCAAACCTCAAGCTGCTGTTGCAAGTAGCTTACAAGTTGCCCCTGTGGAATGCTTACTTCTTCTCGAGTGCTCAACTTCTTAACTTTTATCTGCGGCCATTCAGCACCAATCATAACCGCAAAGAGAGCCCCACTATTTTCTGCTGCTGAAAATTGTTTTCCTATGCGCTCAGAAGCTAGTGAGAAAGCCACTCGAAGGCCTACATCACGCAACTGTTGAGCAACACCAACAGCGTGAGAACGCTGATTTTCATCCGCAACTACGAGATAAATTTGACAGGCTGCTGTTGCTGCATGAAATGATGCTTCCTGAGCCACTGCAGCTGGCACTTCTTTTAAAAACTCCAACATCACAGCATCTCCCATTCCAAAACCGACTGCAGGAAGAGCTACTGCTCCATTGCTTAAATCATGAATTAACCGATCATAACGCCCTCCCCCAGCTACAGCACGCAAGTTACCTTTTAATGCAAAAGCTTCAAAAACCACACCGGTGTAGTAAGCAAGCCCGCGAACAATAGAAAGATCAGGTTTAATAAAATCGCGCAACCCTCGTGCTGCAAGCTCGTCAAGAAGCGGCTCGAGAACAGGGATTCGAGAGGATGCCATGAATTCACGTAATTTTTCTACCGTTAACCCTGAGTGTTGTAACAACGAAAGTTTCTCCTCCGTTTTTTCCTGAGGCTCGCGCTCCATCTTATCAACAATATTGAGAAACTCCGCTGCATGCTCTTTTTTTATCCCAAATTGCTCAAGGAAATCGTGCCATGCAAGACGATCGCTTAGGCGAATAGCAACATCATTCGGACCAAACCCAAAATAGCGGAGCACATCGATTAGTAAAGCAATCACTTCTGCATCGGCTGTGACAGAACGTTCGCCCAGCAAATCACAATTAAGTTGAAGAAATTCGCGCAGCCTCCCTCGTTGTTGCCGCTCATAGCGAAAACAATTACCGACATTAAACCAACGTAACGGCTTTGAAAACTCACGGTCGTGAGCCGCTACCATCCGTGCTAATGTTGGTGTCATCTCCGGTCGTAAAGCCACATGACGCTCTCCTCGATCCGTAAATTGATAAAGCTGAGTTAAGATTTCTCCCCCGCTATTTTTTTTTTGATAAAGCTCCAAGGATTCTAATGTTGGACCATCAAATTCGGAAAACCCATAGCGCCGGGTGATCTCACGCCACCCTTCAGTAAGGTAGCGACGACGTGCATAATCTTGAGGTAAAAGATCTCGAAATCCAGAAAGAGGTTTCATAAAGCAGATGTACAGGTTACAAGTTACAAACTGCAGGCTACCGCACAGCGGCGTCTCTGCAACGTTGATGGTCAAACCAACAACCTATAGAGAGTCAGGCATGGATTACACGCAAAAATTTCTATAAAAAAACTTTTCCCATTTAAATTTCTTGTGATAGCCTCTGCCGTTCCAAAAAAATTCTTCACTTGATTTAGTTTGCCCATTCGTTTCATTCATTACTTTTTGTTATGACTAAGAAAAAGACTTCTGCTAAAAAAACCACAAAAGCACCACTTAAAAAAGTTGTTAAAAGCTCGTCTAAGGTCGCCAAATCTCCTTCTAAAGCAAAAGCACCTAAAAAAGTCACCGTAAAAAAAACATCAACTAAAAAGAAAGTGACAACTACAAAACCGGCCGAACCAGTTACACATAAAACGCCTTCAAAAACTTTCACTGAAAATCGTGGCGTGCTTCATCAAACTTTTGTTAAGCAACCGACTAAAAACAAAAATCAAAAACTTTCTCCTTTTTTTGCAAAACAACGCGTCCGACTCTTGCAGCTTAAAGATACACTCCTTGATTCGATGAAAGGAATGGCTCGAGACAACCTGCATGCAGGAAGTGAGACTTCAGCTTTTGGGATGCATCAAGCTGATGCAGGAAGTGATGCTTACGACCGTGATTTTGCCTTGAGTATTCTCTCTCAAGAACAAAATTCACTTTATGAGATTGACGAAGCGCTCAAACGCATCGATGATGGCAGCTATGGAATTTGCGAAATTTCCAATAAACAAATCCCTCGCGCCCGCTTAGAAGCCCGTCCTTTTACTCGATATACTGTAGAATGCCAGGCTGACATTGAAAAGCGCCAGCACGTTGTCGGAACTCGCCTTCCTGTTAGTGCTCTCTTCGGATTGACCGAAGAAGAAACTGAAAATGAAGAAGAGGATAACCTCCTTGAACCAACTAAAGATTGATTATGGCCCGTGATATTATTACATTAGAATGCACCGAAGCTGCTGCTGAGGGAAAACCCGTCTCTCGTTACGTAAGTACACGTAACAAAAAGAGCCTCAACACTCCTGGTCGCCTCGAAAAGAAAAAGTACAACCCTCACCTTCGTCGTCACACCCTTCATCGCGAGACTAAATAAATGCACACTCAACCTAAAACTGCAAAGCGTCGTTCTAACTTCCGTCGAGCCAACCGCTCGATGCCACACCGTCGTATCGACATTAATGTTGATGCTATCGACTTTAAAAATCCTGAAATGCTTAAGAAGTTTGTGACGGAAAATGGCAAAATTCTTTCTCGTCGCACAACAGGAGTTGCTGCGCACTTGCATCGCAAGATCACCCGCGCGATCAAGCAGTCTCGTGCAGCACTTTTGATGAAGTAAATTCATTAAAAAGAATTAATCACAAGGGGAGAAGCCCTAATGGCTTCACCCCAGCTACGCAATCTCCTTCCTGCAAACGCAGGAATCCAGAGGATTATCTCTGTAGACTTGATTACCTAGTCAGATAAAGTCTCATTCTTTTATCCTTTCAAAAAAATTTTGTTTTTTGACTGTTACTCTCTCGCGTTTGCAAAGAGATCTTTCTGGGTTTCAGCGTTAGTCAGAATGGAATTGAGAATATAGTGACGGTTGACTTCTTCTTCCATCCCTTCCATCTCTGTGAATTTCTCCTTGCCGCTCGTTGTTGGCGTTCTGCATACGCCAGCATGTCTAAAAAGGTTAAGTGAAGATCTCACCGAGTTTTCTGCAGAAGGTATCGATTTATTAGAAGTAAGACTTGATGGAATTCATGAGCTCCCAGCGCTCACAAAATGGCCCCTACCAGTCATTGCCACAGCACGTGACCCCAAAGAAGGAGGGCTCAATAATGTTTCCTGTTTGCAGCGCGAAAAACTGTTGGAATCAGCGCTCTCTTGGGCTTCACTCATTGATATAGAACTTCAAAATGCAAAAAAATTCAGCGTGCCGATCGCTCGCGCACGTGAGGCTCAACGCCTCTTAATTTTATCGCATCACGATTTCCAAAAAACCCCTTCACTCACAGAGCTCCAAGAGCTAGTCATGCGCGCTCACGATCTTGGGGCTGCGATTGTTAAAGTCGCAACCATGACCTCCTCGGAAGAAGAAGTTGAACGCCTGCTGCAATTCCAACAACTCACTCATCCTCTTCCGGTTGCCACGATGGGCATGGGTCCACTCGGGAAAAACTCTCGCCTGCGGCTCGCAAAAATAGGAACTAAGCTACTTTATGGCCATCTCTACGAGCCACTCAATGCGATGCCAGCCTCGATACAGTGGCCAGCAAAAGAACTAGCTAATTTTGTTCACTCGCTGGCAATTCACAGATCACCTGACTTTCAGGGAAGCTCGCATCGATGACAATCGTACCATTCACGATCCCTTCTCCATTGTTAAACTTGAGCGTTGAAAAACGATACGTGCCACCACCCAGATCAAAAGCCCCATTTTGATCTGGAATAACTTCTAAAAATTGAAGCTCTTGCTTGATCTCTTTTTCAACAACAAAATCATTATCTAAACAAATTGTCCCATTGCTGATTTTTGATCCATCGGCTAATTGAATCGCTGAAACCTTCATTGTATCGCCCCCTAAATCAACTGTTCCAGCACCATCAAGACTGCCCGCACGAAAGTAACAAGTAACACCACTGAGAAGGGGAGTATCATCAGCACGTCCAACAAGAGGTCTATTCTCTTTTTGCACAAGACTGTTATTTGAGCTAGCTAAGCAACCAGCAACAGTAACACCGCTCAGCTGCCCACTATCAACATTTGAATCTATTTTATTCGTTATATTTTGCTGCACTGGCAGAATTCCACTACCACTTATTAAAAAAGATCCTGCTTGAGTAAGATAACATGAATTTATTTCCCCATTATTCGTACTCATGATTTGGTTACTAGCTCCACCAGCAGCACAGAAAGCTTGCGCACTTGTGCTCTCTTGAAAACAAATTCCAGCACAACACGCTACAAAAGCAACGAATGAAAAGCTAATGAACTTTTTAAATTGAAATGGGTTATTATAGGTTTTATTCATAGCCAGCACTTATAGTCAAATTACTTAGAAAGTACAGGAAGGAACGCAGAGATTTTTAGCAAAGGCAAGACCGAAGACTGAGCGCTATCTAAACGATAACGTGTTGGAATGAGAACGCTGCTTGTTCCTAAATAAGATCAAGTCAACTTGTTGTAATTTCTAAGTAATTTGACTATACATTCGAATTCAATCTTACCTTCATTAGAAGACGAGAGCTCTCTTTTGCTCCCTTGATCTCTTCTAAAAATTTCCAGCTACATCCGCTCTGGAACCTTGATTCCCAACAACTCCAAGCCACATTGCAATACACGGGCTGTAAGCTCTGCAAGCGCAAGCCGAGATTGCTTGATTGATTCCTCTGCTTTTAAAATGGGGCACTGCTCGTAGAAACGATGAAAACTATTTGCCAACTCGTAAAGCGCCAGACACAAAATATTTGGACGCGCATCGCCCAAAACAGCAGGAACCACCTCTGAAAATTGCAACAATTGCAATACCAAAGTACGCTCAGCATCTGCTTGAAGGTTGATAGGACCTAGCACGCAACTTCCCCCCGCTTCTTTTGATTTTCTCAAAATTGATTGAATGCGGACATATGCATTTTGCAAGTAAGGGGCGGTATTACCCTGAAATGAAAGCATCTTCTCCCAAGAAAAAATAGTATCACTCATGCGATGCTGCATAAGATCTGAATATTTTAACGCTCCCAGCCCAACAATATTGGCAATCTCTTTTTTTTCAGCACCAGAAAAATCAGGGTTTTTTTCGGCAACAATTTTTAATGCTCTCTCCACGGCTTCTTCAAGGAGAGCATTGAGTTCAACATTATCACCACTCCGTGTTTTCATCATCTTGCGATCTTCACCCAAAATGCTTCCAAAGCCGACATGACGAAGCTCTGTCGTTATCCCCATTTTTTTTGCAACTTCAAAAAGCTGCTCAAAATGCAATTGCTGAGGCATACCGCAGACATACCAGATCGCATCCGGATGCCAGCGCTGCTCTCGATATTCAAGTGTTGCAATGTCAGTCGTAGCGTATAAAAACCCTCCATCAGCTTTACGAATGAGAAAAGGTTTTTCTGCCAGCGTTGGATGATCTTTAAAAAAAACAACCCTTGCTCCTTGGCTCTCCTCAGCAATTCCAAGTTCTTGAAGCCGCTTCACTAAAGGCTCTAGAGCCTCATTGTAAGAGCTTTCACCAAGACACTCATCAAAAGAAACATGGAGCTGTTGATAAACTTTTTCAAATTCTTTCCAAGAAATTGCAACAACCTCTTTCCATATCTTAATATTTTCAGCATCCCCTTGCTGCAACTTCACAAGCTCTTCACGAACGGCTGATTTCATTTCAAGATTATCCTGCTCTTGCTCATTCACCTCGCGATAAAGTCTAACCAATTCGTGAACGGTCGATGCTTCTGGATCAGCTATCTTTCTAAAATGCTTCCAACCATAAATCACTTTTCCAAATTGCGTCCCCCAATCTCCAAGATGATTGTCGGTAATCACGCGATGGCCTAAAAATCGAGCGATCCGAGCCAAGGCATCACCAAGCACCGTGCTTTTAATGTGCCCAACATGCATAGGCTTCGCTACATTAGGTGAACTAAAATCAATGATAATTGTTTTTGGACATTCAACCACTGAAACACCACAACGTGGATCCTTTAGCAATGCTGCAATGCGTTGCTCTAAAAAAGGAGTTGTGAGACGAAAATTAATAAAACCTGGCCCAGCGATCTCAGGCTTGGCAGCAATATCATCAACGCGGAGTTGTTCAATTAATTGCGCTGCTACCTCACGAGGATTTCTCCGCTCTTGCTTAGCAATCACCATTGCAGCGTTCGTTTGATAATCACCAAATCGAGCGTCTGTTGCTGGCGTGATGGTGGCAAGTGCAGAATCAAATTGTAGCTTTGTTAAAGCTTCACCGATTCGTTGTTGAAGAAGTAATTGGAGAGGTGGCTGCATGGGAGTGAAGATCATAGCAAGATATCGCTTAATCATCTAAAGAATTTTTACCTTATGAATACGGCATCAATGAGTGGAGACGCAGCTTCCAGTGACATTAATCTAGATCAAAAATCGCCTATGGATTTCTACCTTGCTCTCACAAAGATGAACTCTTTATTAGAGAATTTTTAAAAGATTTATCGTTGATGCACCTCATCCCTCCTAGCTTTATCTAAGATGCCTATCGCAAAAAAGCCTACCTTTTACTTTTCGCGCAAGAGAATTTGCATGATATCGTGGGCATCATGAGCATTTGTCAATGCCTCACGCGTAGGGCGATCATTGAGAAATCTAGCGATTGCTGAAAGCGTTTTAAGATGCGTCTGAAATTGTGTAGAAGGAACAAGAAAAAGTACAACAAAATGAACTGGCTTGCTATCTAGAGACTCAAATTCAATTCCTGTTTGAGAACGACCAAAAGCAACAACAATTTTATTGATGGCTTCTGAAGAAGCATGAGGAATAGCTACTCCAAAGCCTATTCCTGTACTCATTGTTTCCTCTCGATGAAATAAGGCTCCCAAGATACTTTCTTTTTCTCTTTTAGGAAGATGTCCTCCTTCAATTAAAAAAGAAACGATCTCTTCAATGGCCTGCCACCGTTCTGTGGCCACCATATTTGGAATAATCTGACTCACCGAGAGTAATGCTCCCAGGGTCTCTGAAGATTGGGAAGTCATCACGTTCACTCAAAACTAACTAGCTATTTCTTCTCCAACCATGTAACGCGTAAAACGTCGAATGATAATATTTTCGCCGAGTTCTGCAATTTTAGAAGAAACATAGTCCTTAATGGTCAAATCAGGATTTTTTACAAAGGTCTGCTCCATGAGACAAACAGTGCTATAAAATTTATCCAATTTCCCATCAACAATCTTTTCCATGATAGCTTCAGGTTTTCCTTTGACTTGATCACGATAAATAGCTCGTTCACCCTCCACAAGCTTAGCATCAACTTGTTCGCGGTTTACAACAAGAGGATGGCTTGCGGCAATTTGAAGAGTAATATCTTTTACAAACTCACGGAAAATTTCATTCTTGGCAACAAAATCAGTTTCGCAATTAATTTCGACAAGAACTCCCACTTTCCCTTGTAAATGAATATAAGAAGCAATAACGCCTTCTTTTGCTGCACGTGTCGCTTTTTTATCAGCACTAGCAATTCCTTTCGCACGAAGGATAGCTTCTGCCTTTTCCGCATCGCCACCTGCTTCTTGCAGTGCGCGCTTGCAATCCATCATGCCAGCATTTGTTTTTTCACGGAGCTTCTTAACTAAATTGGGATCAATCATATCAGGTCGACAGGAGACAGGTTACAAGTATTAATTCTATAGAAGAGATTATTTTTATTGATATCTTCAGCTTTTAAGCCAAAACAATTTCCTCTGGTGTAGCTTCAGGAAGTGCCATTGGTGCTTGGTTACGACTACCACGGCCAGCTAAAATTCCGTCCACTAATTTTTGAAGAATAATGCGGATTGCACGAATTGCATCGTCATTTCCTGCAATTGGATAATCAACATTTTCTGGGTCACTGTTAGTATCAACGATGGCTACAATAGGAATTCCAAGACGGCGAGCCTCTGCAACAGCAATGCCCTCACGGACTGTATCAATGACAACAAGAACATCAGGAAGTTTTTCCATCATAAGGACTCCTTCTAAATTCTTACGAATCTTCTGAGCTTCACGACGAAGTGCACTTGCTTCAGCTTTGTTGATACGTTGAAAGCCAGGACTCTTTTCTAGTTCTTCAAATGCACGAAGACGATGAACGCTCTTGCGAATAGTGACTAAGTTCGTCAAGGTTCCGCCCAACCAACGTTGGTTGACATAAAATTGACCACAGGCTTCTGCAGCTTCTTTTACAGCTTCTTGTGCTTGCTTTTTACAGCCAACAAAAAGAATTTTTCCACCTTGTTGTGCAATCTTCGAAAGAAAATTGCCAGCATCACGAAGTTGATCAATTGTTTTTGAAAGATCAATGATGTAAATGGAGTTTTTTTCCTCAAGGATGAAATCCTTCATTTTAGGATTCCAGCGCTTGGTCTGATGTCCATAGTGGACGCCAGCTTCGAGTAGTTCGGTCATGATTTCAACAGACATGAGAAGAAGAGTGAGAGGTTAACGAGTTAAAAGAAAGACTTTTGTTTATTGTTCTTCCTGTTCAGAAGAAGGTTGTTCTATATGTTCTTGATGTGTTTCTCCTAGAAGAGCCAAATCAAAATTTCGATTTTGTTTAAAGCCAGAACCAGCAGGAATCAAATGCCCCATGATGACATTTTCTTTGAACCCACGAAGGCGATCGACTTTTCCAAGCGTTGCTGCTTCCGTTAAAACACGAGTTGTGTCTTGGAAAGAAGCTGCAGAAATGAAGCTGTCAGTTTCTAAGGAAGCCTTAGTAATTCCAAGCAAGACCGGAGTTGCTTCAGCTGGTTTACCACCTTTGGCAGCAACTTGAGCATTTTCCTTTTCAAATTCCAAGCGATCGATTTGATCACCCCAGAGGAAAATTGTATCACCTGGTTCTGTAATTTTCACCTTGCGAAGCATTTGACGAATAATAATCTCAATGTGTTTATCATTAATTTCAACACCTTGAAGACGATAAACCTCTTGAACTTCGTTCAGAAGGTGCTCTTGCAATTCTTGAGGTCCACAAACTTCCAAAATTTCATGAGGAACAACAGGACCTTCAGTGAGCTGTTGTCCTTTTTTGACAAAGTCACCTTTGAATGCAATGAGGTGTTTCGAAAGGGGAATGAGGTGTTCTTCTTCCACGCCAGTTTGTGGATCTTTAACGATCAACTTGCGTTTACCACGAACAGTTCCGCCAATATCAACCACACCATCAATACGAGCGATTTCACATGCTTCTTTTGGACGACGTGCTTCAAAAAGCTCTGCAACACGAGGAAGACCACCAGTAATATCTTTAGTCTTGGCAATCTTACGCGGCGTTTTTGCTAAACGTTGTCCTGCTTCTACACGCTCCCCATCTTTGACCTCTAAGTGAGCTCCAGCAGGGATTGAGTAACTAGCAATAATTTCCTTTTTGTCATCAACAATCACTAGCTGAGGATGAAGATCCTCTTTATGCTCGATGACCACTGTGCCCATGATGCCTGTTTCCTCATCAACTTCTTTGCGGATCGTTACACCAGGAATCATATCACGGAACTCTGCTTTACCAGCTCGCTCAGTAATGATAGGAACGTTATAAGGATCCCATTGAACAAAGGAAACACCCTTCTTAATAGAAGCACCATCAGCAATAGAGATTACTGAACCAAGGACGACAGCGTGACTTTCTAATTCACGTCCATCTTTGCTGTAAATACCAATGCTTCCGTTTTTGCTTAAGACAATAAACGTACCATCGAGTGCTTGAATAGTCCGAAGGTCATTAAATCGAATAATACCTTCGTTCTTTGATTTAATAACGGGCTGTTTGAAGGTTTGACTTGCAGTTCCTCCAACGTGGAACGTCCGCATCGTCAACTGGGTACCAGGTTCACCGATACTTTGAGCAGCGATAATTCCAACCGCTTCTCCTTGCCCAATCATGTCACCAGTTGCTAAATTCCGTCCATAGCACATTGCACAAGCTCCACGTTTGCTTTCGCAAGTGAGAACAGATCGAATTTTGAGTTGTTCATGCCCAATCTTAGCAAGTTGTGCAGCAGTTTCTTCATCGATGAGCTGATTGACTTTCACAATAGCTTTCGCTGTAATAGGATCTTTTACAGTCTCACAGCTAACACGGCCAACAATACGAGTGGTCAAGTTTACAACCTCTTCGTCTCCTTCGTAAATAGGACGAACAACAATACCATTAACAGTACCGCAATCATCTTGAGTGATGATCACATCTTGAGCTGCATCAACAAGCTTACGAGTCAAATAGCCAGAATCTGCGGTCTTAAGAGCCGTATCGGAAAGCCCCTTACGAGCACCGTGGGTTGAAGTGAAATATTCCAAAACCGTTAAGCCTTCACGGAAATTGGAAAGAATTGGCTGATCAATAATTTCTCCTGATGGCTTAGTCATCAAGCCGCGCATTCCTGCAAGCTGAGTAACCTGTGTACGATTACCACGAGCTCCTGAATCAACCATCATGAAGACAGGATTCATTGTTTTTTGACCATCATTGTATTCAAGTGTTCGGAAAAGAGCATTAGCAATTTCTTGTCCAGCATGAGTCCAAATATCTTGCACCTTGTTCTTGCGTTCACCTTCAGTAATGATACCGCGGCGATATTGCTTTTGAACTTCTGCAATTTGCTTCTGAGCAGCTTCAATGAATGCAACTTTTTCTTTTGGAATGATCATATCATTGATACCAACTGAAGCGCCAGCACGAGTAACTTCACGGAAGCCAACTTCTTTGAGGCGATCAAGTGTCTCAACAGTGCGCTGTTGGCCAACGGCCTTATAACAGCGCCAAATAATGTCACTAAGCTGCTTTTTACCAGCAACTTTATTGTAGAAGCCAAGTTCATTTGGCCAAATTTCATTAAAGAGAACACGTCCTGCAGTGGTTTCAATTACAGCAAGCGCTGCATTTCCATAGACAGTGGCAATACCACGATCAGGATTTTGAAGACGAATTTTAGTATGAACGTTAATAGACTTTTCACTTAATGCCATCTCTACTTCTGCGGGATTAGCAAAAAGCGGCAAACGCTCTTCCTTGGTTCCAGTAA
Organism: uncultured Chthoniobacter sp.; assembly: GCA_964402065.1. GTDB lineage: Bacteria > Verrucomicrobiota > Verrucomicrobiia > Chthoniobacterales > UBA6821 > CAIWMF01. The sequence goes on from CAYOAN010000003.1 coordinate 77,566, forward strand.
CAACACGTGGCGTATAGGTCAAGTAGTAACAGCCAAGCGGAATGTCTTGAGATGGATTGGTGATTGGTTTTCCACTAGATGGTGAGAAGATGTTATTAGGAGCCAACATCAAAGTTCGAGCTTCTAATTGAGCTTCAACTGAAAGTGGAACGTGAACAGCCATCTGATCGCCGTCAAAGTCAGCATTGTAAGCAGTACAAACGAGTGGGTGAACACGAATTGCTTCTCCTTCAATTAAAATTGGTTCAAAAGCTTGAATTGAAAGTCGGTGCAATGTTGGAGCACGGTTAAGGAGGACCGCATGACCGCGAGTTACCTCTTCTAAAATGTCCCAAACTTCTGCAGTCTGTCTCTCGATAAGTTTCTTAGCACTACGAACAGTGTGTACGTAACCAAGTTCTTTGAGGCGACGAATAATAAACGGTTCAAAAAGAACAAGGGCCATCTTTTTAGGAAGACCACATTGATTGAGTTTCAACTCAGGTCCAATAACGATGACCGAACGACCAGAGTAGTCAACGCGTTTACCCAACAAGTTTTGACGAAAACGACCACTTTTTCCTTTGAGCATGTCACTCAAAGATTTTAGCGGACGGTTTGCTGCACCTGTTACAGCTCGACCATGGCGACCATTGTCAAAGAGAGCATCGACAGCCTCTTGTAGCATTCTCTTTTCGTTGCGAATAATAACTTCAGGAGTCTTGAGTTGGAGCAACGTACGCAGACGGTTATTACGATTAATAACACGTCGATATAGATCATTAAGATCAGATGTTGCAAAACGACCACCTTCCAACGGAACGAGCGGACGCAGATCAGGAGGAATAACTGGCAGGACATTCAAGATCATCCACTCAGGACGAGTCTTTGAATTCATAAATCCTTGGACAAGCTTTAATCGTTTTGCCAATTTTTTACGAATTTGTTTGCTTTTGGTCTGAGTTAAAAGCTGCTCAATATGGACCTGTTCTTTTTTAAGATCCATTGATTCAAGCAATTTGTGAATAGCCTCAGCGCCCATGCCATAGGTGAAATCTTCACCATATTGGTCTTCAGCTTCACGAAACTCACTTTCTGTAAGAAGTTGTCCTCGCTCAAAAGGAGTCTTACCTGGATCAATGACTACATAATCTTCATAATAGATGATGCGTTCTAATTGTCTTCCAGTCATATCGAGCATAAGACCAATACGAGAAGGCATGCATTTGTAGAACCAAATATGAGTCACAGGAACAGCAAGTTCAATATGCCCCATTCTTTCGCGACGAACACGACTCAGAGTAACCTCTACACCGCAACGGTCACAAACAACATTTTTATGTTTGATGCGTTTGTATTTTCCGCAAGAACATTCCCAATCACGAGTTGGTCCAAAAATACGTTCACAGAACAAGCCTCCTTTTTCTGGCTTAAAGGTACGATAATTAATCGTTTCAGGATTTTTTACTTCACCTTTACTCCAAGAGCGCATCATATCTGGCGAGGCAACAGTAATTTGTACTTCGTCAAAAGATGTATCGCTGGGAACTCCCAACAAGTCAGTCATTTCTTGTTCAATCATGGTCGTTTGTCTTCGTTAAACTTGTAATTGCTTAGCTATAATTAATTTTCTTTAGGCCATATCAAAGGTGCTAGCATGCTCTCTGCCACCGACAGCGACGTCAAGACAGAGTCCTTGCATTTCTTTGATGAGAACATTGAAAGATTCAGGAATGCCTGCTTCCAATGAATTGTCACCTTTGACAATACTTTCATAAATGCGCGTTCTTCCTTGAACGTCATCTGATTTTACCGTCAACAATTCTTGTAAGGTGTAAGCTGCACCGTATGCTTGAAGCGCCCAGACTTCCATTTCACCAAAGCGCTGGCCGCCGTACTGTGCTTTACCACCAAGTGGCTGTTGGGTTACAAGGGAGTAAGGTCCAACTGCACGAGCGTGAATCTTATCAGCAACCAAATGCCCTAGTTTGAGCATGTACATGATACCAACGACCACTTCTTGATCAAATGGTTCTCCAGTAAGACCGTTATAAAGCTTTGATTTGCCGTTTTCTTGAATCCAAGAGAAACCTTCTTTTGTGCTTGCTTCCTTGAGGTATTTACGAATCTCCGCTTCAGGAATACCGTCAAAGACAGGTGTTGCAACTTTGAATCCAAGAGCTTTGGCAGCAATACCAAGGTGCGTTTCGAGAAGCTGCCCAACGTTCATACGACTTGGAACACCAAGAGGGTTAAGAACGATGTCAACAGGTGTTCCATCAGCCAAGTAAGGCATATCTTCTTCCGGAACAATCTTTGCAACAACACCTTTGTTACCGTGACGTCCGGCCATCTTATCTCCAACGCTTAACTTACGTTTGCTGGCGATATAAACTTTAACTTGTTTGATAATCCCAGGATCAACATCATCACCACTCTCAATGCGTCCTAAGCTTTCATCTTTTTCGTTTTCAAGATCAGCAAAACGGTGTTCGAACTGACCAATGATTTCGCGGATCTTATTGCGAATAGGACTTGGATCAATTTCAACATGATTATAAACGCTCGCTAACTTACGCAAGAGCATCTTGGTAATTTTGCGATTTGCAGGAATAATAATTTCTCCTGTTTGTCCGTTAACTACATCAAGCGGAATTTTCTCGCCCAATAGAACATTGGAAAGCGCTTCTGTTAGGAGCTCATGAAGCTCTTCTTTGCGCTTTTTGTATTCTTCTTGAATGACTTTGAGTTGACGCTTTGCTTCAACCGGAGTGATTTTGAATTTAGTGACTTCTTTTTTGGAGGAGACACGGACATCCATGACAATACCATAGGTTCCTGATGGAACAGTCAATGATGTATCACGCACATCAGCCGCTTTCTCTCCGAAAATTGCACGTAACAAGCGCTCTTCAGGAGCTAATTCGGTTTCACTCTTCGGCGTAATTTTTCCAACAAGAATATCTCCAGGCTTTACCTCAGCTCCAATACGGATCACTCCATCAGCTCCAAGATTTTGCAACGCTTCTTCACTTACATTAGGAATATCGCGTGTGATTTCTTCTGGACCAAGCTTCGTATCACGAGCCCCAATTTCAAACTCATCAATATGGATCGAAGTATAAATATCTTCTTTTACCACACGTTCTGAAATCATGATGGCGTCTTCGAAGTTATAACCATTCCAAGGCATGAAAGCAACAAGGACATTACGTCCCAATGCTAGCTCTCCTTGCTCTGTATTAGGACCATCAGCCAAGACATCTCCAGGTTTTACCGACTGGCCTTTTTTCACAATCGGACGCTGATTAATGCACGTACTGCTGTTGGAACGCATGAACTTTCTCAGTTCATAAACATAAACTCCATTTTCAGGATCATTTTTAACTTTTTTCTTTCCTTCAGGAAGAAGGCCATTCTTGGTAACTATGATACGCAAAGAATCAACAGAAGCAATTTTGCCAGTGGACTCAGCAAGAATGACTGCCTTTGAATCGCGTGCGACACGACCTTCCAAGCCGGTACCAATAATCGGTGATTCAGAGACAAGCAAAGGAACACCCTGACGTTGCATGTTCGAACCCATGAGCGCACGGTTTGCGTCGTCATGCTCAAGGAAAGGAATCAACCCAGCAGCCACCGAAACAAGTTGTTTTGGTGAAACGTCCATGAACTCAATCTTATCAGGCTCAACTTCAACATAGTCTCCACGGTAGCGTGCAAGCACAGCATTTCCCAAGAAACGGCCTTTTGCATCGATAGCAGAGTTTGCTTGTGCAACATAATAGTTTTCATCCTGATCGCCAGTTTGATAAACAATATCATTTGTCACACACCCATTGATCACTTTGCGATAAGGAGTTTCAATGAAACCAAAATCATTGATCCGAGCATAGGTACTCAACGAACTGATAAGACCAATGTTTGGACCTTCAGGTGTTTCAATTGGACAGATACGTCCGTAGTGAGAAGGATGAACGTCACGCACTTCAAAGCCCGCACGCTCACGGCTAAGACCACCAGGTCCGAGCGCAGAAAGACGTCGTTTATGAGTCAATTCGGAAAGAGGATTGGTTTGATCCATGAACTGGCTCAGCTGTGAGCGACCAAAGAAATCACGCACAACAGCGCTAAGAGATTTAGGATTGATCAGCTTTTGTGGAGTAATGTGATCTACAGCAGGATCGTACAAAGCCATACGTTCACGGACGAGACGCTCTGTTCGAGAAAGACCAACACGACATTGATTTGCAAGAAGCTCACCAACTGTACGCACACGGCGACTACCAAGATGATCGATATCATCAATCATTCCCTCACCGCGACGCAACTTGAGAAGATAGCGAATTGCTTCAACAATATCTTCTTTGCAGAGCAAACGATCATCACCTCCGGTTTTTACGCCGAGTTTTTGTTGAATTTTGTGACGTCCAACACGCCCTAAGTCATAACGCTTTGCATCAAAGAAAAGGCGCTTTAACATGCCGCGTGAATTTTGTGCAGTTGGTGGATCGCCAGGACGGAGCTTACGATAAATATCTTTAAGAGCTTCATCTTCATCGTGAGCAGGGTCACGACGAAGCGACTTCATAATCGTGTCATCTTCTCTGATATCAACAACATTAACATTCGTAACTTTAGCATTAAGCAAATCACGAATAACAGCTAGCGTGAGCGGTTCAAAAGCACGTGCGATAATTGTTTCCCCTTCGACGTAATCTTGGAGGAGCACTTTTGTTGCAAGCTCTTCTTCATCGAGCTTAGCGGTTAGTTTAAGATTTTCTATTTTATAAAATAAGCCGGCAACATCTTCATCCGTTGGATATCCGAGCGCACGAAGGAATGTCGTTGCCAAAAATTTGCGACGGCGCTTGCGGCGATCAAGATAGACATAAAGCAAGTCATTAGTATCGAATTGAATTTCAATCCAAGAACCACGATCTGGAATAATACGAAAGCCTTGCAACAATTTCCCATTCAAATGAACATCAGTTTCAAAACTGATACCTGGAGAGCGGTGCAACTGACTGACAACAACGCGCTCTGCGCCATTGATGATGAATGTTCCTTGTGCAGTCATCAAGGGAATCTCTCCCATATAAACTTTTTCTTCTTTTGCTACTTTTTCATCTTTGTAACGAAATGTAACATAAAGCGGCGCACTATAAGTCAAGCCTTCAAGCTGAGATTCAACAGGCCCAATCTTAGGCTCATCAAGTTGATAGCTGACAAAATCCAAACTTGATTTTTCTTCAAATCCAAAAATTGGAAAAAATTCACGAAAGACCGCTTGCAAACCAATATTACGGCGCTTGAGAGGGTCGATCCCTTTTTGAAAAAATTCGTCGTAAGACTTAATCTGAAGTTCGATTAAGTTAGGTGGATCAATAACCTCGTGAAGTTTTCCAAATTGAATGCGTTCTGACATAAATCGAAGGTGTCGCTAGGCGTTTTAAGATTGATCAGGTTTCAGAGAGTGTCCTTAACCGTGATAAAGTTCATCAATCATCACAAAGTGATGCTTGATTAAATAGACTGACTGGAATGACTCAATGTGAAGACGGAAATTCCGAGCAGCTCGTTGTAAGATGCTCGGAATGATGCCAACAATTAAAAAATGGGATTGGAGAGTTTAAACAAAGTAGGGTCGGTAAATATATAAGAATCTAGTTACCGTGTCAATAAAGGAATTAACACGGTAACTTAGAAAAACATGATTCTTATTTAACGGTAACCTTAGCTCCAGCAGCCTCGATCTTTTTCTTGATCTCTTCTGCTTCTTCTTTGGTAGCACCTTCTTTAATTGGCTTAGGCGCACTCTCAACAAGAGCTTTTGCTTCAGCAAGACCTAATCCAGGAACTGCAGCGCGAACTTCTTTAATTACACCAATTTTGTTACTACCAACATCGCTCAGAATAACATCAAAGGTTGTCTTTTCTTCAACAGGAGCAGCAGCAGCCGCACCACCTGCAGCAGCTACAGCAACAGGAGCAGCAGCACTGACACCCCATTTTTCTTCGAGGGCTTTAACGAGTTCAGCAATTTGAAGGACTGTAAGATTGCTAAGTTGATCTACGATAGCTTGATTGTCTGACATAATTTTATTGGGACTGTGATGCTGTCGCATTTCGAAGCTTCGAAACATTTGAGAGCGGCAGCTGCCACTCCGACATACATCGTGTTAGTTGTGTTGTGATCATCCTCTGCCGCGAAGCATTGGATGAAAATGTTATTGGTTGAACTGCGTTGCAGTAAGTTTAAGTGTTTAAAAGCAGCAAATCTCTTAAGCTTCTTTCGCTTTGGCTGCCAAAACTCGCGCCAAGCTGGCTCCTGGTTCGTTGAGGGTACGAACAAGTTGAGTTGCAGGCGTGAGAAGCAAGGCCAAGAGCTGGGCTTGCAAGCTCTCTTTCGATGGCAAGGATGCGAGCACTTGGATTTGATCAAGAGACAAAATAGCATTGTCTAAAATTCCAACACGCATGGTTGGTTTTTTGAACTCTGCAGCAAATGTTTTAAGAGTCTTTGCAGTAGCACAGATATCCTTCTCTCCAGTAACAAGAGCTGTTTGACCTGTTAAATGCTCATCAAGAGAAGCAAGTCCCGCATCTTTCAACGCACGCTTTAAAAAAGTATTCTTAACAACAGAACATTGTGCCCCTGCCTCAGCAAGACGCTTTCTCAATTCAGCAAAATGAACGACATTCATGCCGCCATATTCAATCAAAATAAGGAAAGGAGCAGCATTTAGTCGCAACTTAACATCATCAACGATAGTAGATTTCTCGGGACGCATAGAAAAAAAATAGAGAGTGTTGTGATTATAATTTAGCTTTCAAAAACGGAGCGGCATCCACACGGAGGCCAGGAAGCATTGTCGCCGCAACAGTGACGGCCTCAACAAAAGATCCTTTTGCTGTGGCAGGACGTGATTTAATGACAGCCTCAATAACAGCTGCTGCATTTTCTGTAAGCTGTGATTCGGAAAATGAAAACTTCCCAACAGGAACAGCAACATTTCCGTTTTTATCTAACTTAAACTCAACACGACCAGCCTTCACTTCACGAACGGCTTGAGCTGTATCATCACTAACAGTTCCCGTTTTAGGATTAGGCATGAGGCCACGAGGTCCAAGAACTTTACCCAATTTTCTTACCTCAACCATCGCTGCTGGAGTTGCAATCGCAACATCAAAGTCAGCAAAGCCAGCTTGGCATTTTTTGATCATTTCTTCAAAACCAACATGCTCTGCGCCGGCTTCAGTAGCAGCAGCGGCAGCGGATCCTGTTGCAAAAACAAGAACGCGAACATTTTTTCCACTTCCATGAGGAAGCGGGCAAGTGCCACGAACCATTTGATCGCTTTGCCTTGGATCAACACCAAGACGCATTGAAAGGGCAACCGTCTGGTCGAATTTTGGTGCCGGCATGGATTTGAGAACCTTGACAGCATCATTTAAAGAATACTTTTTGCTAGCATCGACAAGTGCGGCTGCTGCGTTATAACGTTTGCTATGTTTTTTACTCATGATTGGGTGCAGTATTAGCGAAATAAATCTCCTGCGTTAATGTTAAGTTTAAAAAAGAATGTTTGAGGGGAATTATCCTTCGATTTCAATACCCATTTGACGCGCTGTCCCACAAAGAGTGCGGAAGGCTGCCTCTTCGGACCTTGCATTCATGTCAGGCATTTTGATTTTTACAACGTCCATAACCTGCTTCTTGGTAAGCTTCGCAACTTTTGTTTTGTTAGGCTCTTTGGAACCAGAAGCGATATTGGCTGCCTTTTTCAAAAGAACTCCAGCTGGAGGAGCTTTTGTTATAAAGGTGAAGCTCTTGTCTTTATAAACAGTGATAACTACTGGCAAAATATCACCAGCTTGTTTTTGCGTTGCGGCATTAAATTCCTTACAAAAGGCCATGATGTTGACCCCTTGTTGACCAAGAGCCGGACCAACTGGAGGCGCTGGGTTAGCAGCTCCAGCAGGAATTTGCAGTTTAATAGTACCTACGATTTCTTTAGCCATGAAAATTGAAAAACGTTAACGTCGAAAAAATTCCTTCGCCTTTTTGGCGAAAAAGGAAAGCGAGTCTGCCTCAAGATTAGTCACCTGGCAAGATCTTTTTTTAAATTTCACTACTTTTCCTCAAAAAAATTGACGCTCGTTCCTTGTGTGCTTACTTACGATGCAATGCGCCAATCCCCTCTCCTTTTTTGTTTTAAGTGGTAAGCCTAAACATCCCTCTCTTTTCTATGCACGCGAGTGAGGGCAACGTGATTGAATCAAATAAATATACTACTCCTGAACAAGAAGGATAAGATGCTGGTAAATTAATGCCTATCTCACCGTGATCAGAGCAAGTTTGCAGTCCCATCATTTTCAGAAAAGACGATCAGCACACCCCTTCATTGACATTAGTTCTCCTTGTCATTAATGATGGTCGATGGTCAAAAAGTCTACTAATTTGGCTAGAACCTTCCCGATTTCATGAGCAACATCTCTTCCTCTTCACTCTCTTTTGCGGCTATAGAAGGTGATAGCACTCCCAAAGCTTTTGCTACGAAAAGCAAAATCACGACAACGCCATCAGGCATAACAGCTGTTCATCATTCAGCAAACATTTTAGCTTCGCTACGGAGCAGACTAAACTTAACTCTAAGTTGCGCCAATCAACAAAAAGCATCTGTCCTGAAAAATGTAGAGCCTGTCCATCAAACAGAGAATTTTTCGACCAATAATAAAACGCTCGATGCTATTTTTGAAGACTTCGCGCAACAACTTGCCACCATCGAAACAAAAAGTGTCGCAGATATTCAAGCAGTAGAAAATAGAGCAAATGCTCTGCAAGCTCAAGGAATGAGGCGAGGAATGGGTATGGCTGTTAGCCACGGAGTTGAAGCCGATAAAAAAAGAGCTATCAGCGATCTTAAAAAAACAGCAACTCACGAAAGAAATATTCTTTTTCTACGCGCCAAGCAGGAACTCCTCGCGTATCAGAAAAGTTATTTCGATTCAGTCTTTGAAATTTATGCAAATCAGCTTCCAACACCCCCTGCAGGCACTCTAACACAAGGGAATCTTGATCAACCCCACCAAATTGTCACTCAAGCATTCGAGGAGGAGCAAAAACTTATTGAGTCACTTTTTGCTTTAGAACAAACAAGTAAATCAACTCCATCGACTATTGCTGCTGTCATTAAAGTCATAACCTTAGCTGATACAGTTCGGCTGCAGGCGCTTCACCCTTTTGTGGAGCGTTCCATCAATATCGCATTGGATAACATAGAGGAGACCCATCAATTCCTTCACCAACTCTCTCAAGTAAAAGGCAATCCATTTCTAACTACGAAAGCGCTAGCTACTTTTCATGAAGAACTAGATCAACGGCATGCCAATTATTTATTGGCGGAATCCCTCTTTGATGGAACTGCAAAAGATATTGCCCTCAACAACGCTGTTTACCTTCAGACTAAAATTGACGAAACAAGTTCAGAAATAGCAAGGGCTTCTCAAGAAAATGGGCGCACTACACTGAGCGATCAAGTCCTTTTGAAGCTAAAAATTTCTTTATTAACAAATCTGCTTTCAGCCCTAGAAAAGGCTCATCAAGCTTATGAGCGGATTGCTGATAACGCTTCGCTAAAAATAAAAACTCAACCACTACTTCCTAAGGATTCCACAGCATTCTCTCTAATATCAGACTCAGCAAGCTCCAGCTCCTTAACTATCGATAAAGCTTGCCAAGCGCTTTTAGAGCTTGCCGCTCAAACAACCATTAGACGAAGAACAATTGGGCTTAATATTCTCTCTCAACTTTCTGATTTTTTAGAAACAGAAAATAATCATGCCGTTCTTGGAAGGCGGGGAGAAATAGAGCTGGCCGATGGAACTTCTTCATCCTTTACTTCAAATACCAAGGTCGCTCAAGAAGGAATCAACCTCGTTAGACTTGCTGTTTTTAGAGACTTTGGCAGCCGAGGCCTTGAGCGCTTTGATATGCATTTTCATGACAAGATGGTAGCACTGAACTCTCCAGAGGCGCAAAATTGCTTAACGGTTGGCGAGTTAAAAAATTTTATCCAAATTGAAAGTAGCATTAATCCAAGCGCCTTCTACCTTTCCTCAGCTCATTCAATGACTGAACTGCTTTGTGCTGAAAGCAACCCTTTCGAAGACAGCAAAAGTATTAAGTCGGATGGAATTTCTTTTAATCCTTTTTCAAAAACAGCTCTCACCGCACCTCCTCTCACGGAAGATCAAGAGAGAGCAAGAAGTCTGACTGCAATAAGAACGGCTCTGAAAGAATTTTTTAAAGAGCTTCCTGGAGAGTTACGTCAGCCCATTCTCAATCGCTTTGATGAAAAGTTTAAGCCTGCTCCAAACAAAACACTCCTCACTGTTGCAGAATTACGATCTTTTATAACAACAGAAATTGAAAATTTGAATTCTCTCAATTTTAACTTAGCTGGTCCGTTTTTTTACAGCCTCGGTTGGCACCTTGCTACCGCTTCTCTCTGGACTATTATGATGTCAGTACACCCGCCAGCATGGATGATTATGGGAATCTCGCTGAGCATTGGAGTTGGCCATGATTTAACTTCTTACTGGCGACAGCTCAGACCAGAAGAGGAAAGGTAGAGTCTTTTCTCTGCTCGCTTCTTTCTTTTCAGTTTTGGTTTTTTTGTGTTTAAATTTTCCCTATGACTGCTCGCCTTCTTCAAGAATTTAAAGACTTCATCTCTCGTGGCAATGCCATTGATCTTGCTGTTGGAATCATTATTGGAGCTGCTTTTGGAAAGATTGTTAACTCTCTTGTTAATGATATCATCATGCCTCCAATTGGACTGCTTTTGAAAGGAATCAACTTTCAAAACCTATTTATTGCTCTAAATGGTCAGCATTATGAAACTTTAAAAGCAGCTCAGGCTGCGGGAGTCGCTACGATCAACTATGGCAATTTTATTACGACGATTATTGAATTCCTTGTCATCGGAGCCTCTGTTTTTGGCCTTGTGCGAATGATCATGATCCTTCGTTTTAATGCCTCATTGACTGCACCTGTGAGTAAAACAGATCAGCTGCTCATAGAAATCCGAGATTTATTACGCCTGAAAAAATAGTTTTTCAAGGTATAGAGCGTTTTAAAAATATTATAGCCGTTGTAGTGCCAGGAACGAGGAGCGCAGAAATGCAGCGTATATCTCGTCCTTGAGGCTTCAAGCTCCGGAGTGAAACCGCCATACGCGGCTATAGAATTTGTTAACATACTCTAGTCACCTTGCAGTGAAATCACTTCACAATCATCCAACTAATTACTCCTGCCAGCGCCATGATTAAAACGGGATTGAGCTTGGTATAGAGCAGCAAGAGCAGCGCTACAAGCCCCATAACAGCGGTTATCCAGTTAGAAACAGCAGTCTTGGCAACAGCTTCAGTTGACGCGAGAATCAAACCACAGGTAAGGGGAAGCAATGCCTTTTCGATAGCGGCTTGCCAAGGAGCACCTCTCCATTTTTCCCAAAAATGAGAGACAACGAGTAGCACAATCGAACTTGGGACAAAAATAGCAATCAATGAAATCAATGCCCCTACCAGAGCGGCATGGAGAACAAAGTGATTTCCTACAAAGCCTGAAGCTTTAATGCCAATCAACTCTACAATAAGTGTTGTTGGGCCAGGACCTGCTTTACTAAGGCTAAAGCAATCTACAAATTGGGTGTTCGTCAACCAATGATATTGATTCACTGCAACCTCTTCCAATGTTGGCAAAATGGTATTACCACCCCCAAACGCTGAAAGCGAAAGAGCAGAAAATAATTTTGCTAATGTTAGATAAATTGTAGTCAGCGACATCATGCGTTATTGGCTTATGCTAGGTTGCCTTGACTGCTTATCTCTCTTTGGTCGGTAATACCAAATCGCTAGTGGCGCCACGATCAAGATGGCATAAGGAATAGAGACGTGTCCTTTTTTAATGAGAAGAAAAGTTGCTAAAAAAATTACGATATCCATTTTGCTTTTGAGCGATTCTTTAGCTGCTTCTACAAACATGCTTGCCATCAGTCCACACGCTACTGCAGCAACCCCCTTGAGAACAGATTCCATTGCTGGCAATGTTCCAAATGTAAAATACAAATAAGCGACAAAAAAACTAAAAATTGCCGGAGGAGCAATTAAGCAACTCAGCGCAACTACGACTCCTCTGGGGCCACAAAGATGGTTTGCAATGTAGAGTGAAATACCAACGACATTAGCTCCTGGCAATGCTTGGCTTAAAGCTAGCCCTGGAAAAAACTCTTCGTTCGTCATCCACTTTTTATTATCCACAATGATGCGTCGCACATAGGCGGTTAAGCCTCCTCCAAAACTTGTCACACCAATGAAAAGAAAAGTTTTAGCGAGTTGAGAAAGGCTGACAACCTTACGCCCTGCGAGTAACTCACAGTTTGTGGTTGATGGTTCATTATTGTTCGCTTGGCAATTCATCTGGAGGAAGGATTCTATTTTATAGCGGCAAAGGGAAAAAGATCTTTCTGCACACTACGGCTATTTTACCTTTCTAAACACTATGAACTAGCCTTATGTTGCAACGCTTTCTTAGCTGCATGCTTTCTCAAGTCCTCTGCAATTGCTTCATCAGATAGGTCCATCCGTTTTGAATTTTCCCAATCAATTTGAAAAACTTTGACCAAGCGTTTGATTAAAGCAGGATCTTCAAAGCGAATTCCAAGCTCGCGTCGCTCATTAAAACATTTTGGATAAAAATTAAACGAGCTCAGTAACGCCCTCTCTTCATCAGCAATCATGAGCTTTGCGTGAAGATGAAGCCCATGAAGTTTGTGAATGTGAATCCCAAGATCTTCTAGCAGCCTCAACCCTGCGATTCCTTCAGTCCGATAAAAATCACGTAATGAATGAATCGGAAGAGCCATGGCATGAACCTTTACCTTCCTCTTAACACAAGCCTCTACGAGCGCTTCAATTACTGGCGTATCAACATATTTTTCATGCTGAACGTAGAGTGTCTTTTTTGCAGAGCGAATAAAATTTATGACTTCTTGTCGTGATCCTCCCACGCTCCAAATCAATGGAGAAGCTGATGGGGGAGTAAATTCGGCTTGCTTCCAATCAGCGTCAAAGCAGTCTGCTACTTCTTTCACCTCTACTGGCATCGTTGTTACCAAAGCATAATCACGAGTCTCTCCAAAGTATTTTGGCGCCCAATTTAGCGACATGATAAATGCTTTCTTGCGATCAATCACCATCGATTTTTCATGCGTGATTGGATATTTTGGATTTGTTTCTTGGACGGGCACACCCTCTTTTTTAAAAAAAGCAAAGGCCTCATCATTGTCATGTTCGCCTGTAAAACGAGAAGGGTTAAGCATCACTCGAACCTTCACTCCTCGCTGGTGGGCTTTAGCCACTTCATTCCAGAGCCGCGGCTCTGTAAATTGGAACATCTTAATATCAAGCGTTGCCGTCGCCGAACGAATGGCTGCTTGAAAAGGCTCGATTCCATCATCTGGAACTACAATTAAATTATGAAAGGTTTCTTGGGGCATCATGAAGACTCATTTTATCTATTGTTTGCTGCTGCGCAAGATTTGCTACTTGGAGCATCAACATCGCCTGTTCATTTTTTTCTGCCAAAATTAAAAGAGAGCGAGCTAGTCCTAGTCGCCGACTCCATTCTTCACGCACCTGCTGAAGCCCCTCCCACAAAGCTTCTCCTTTGGCAACAGCAAAAAGTTTTTCATAAATTTCTATAGCGAAGCTTTGAGCATCATCCATAGCATGACGAGAACATGTTTGATTTTTAAAGTGGCATAATTTCGAATCAATGAAATGAGCGCTGTAATTTTCCAATGCTTTTTTTTGAATTTCTAATTTAAAAGTATCGGCAAGGCGCCTCATTTGAAACGCCGGATCACTTAATAACTCGCCATAGTCCACTATAATTCGATCTTCTCCTTCAGATGCATCCATCGCTCCTAAAATAGAGGTTATCCAAATCCAAAAAAACTTTTCAAGAGGAGCACTAGCATCTCTCTGGCGCTCTCCAAAAATCCTCATCGATGCTACTGTGCTCAGAGGATCTCGGAGCGCAATGACGTAAGAAGCCGCTATTCCGTTCGCTTTGAACACTCTTTTCCAAAAAGGCAAGAGGATTGAAAATCGTGGATCTTTTATCCCAAGCGGCTGCCACAGCTTTAAGAACCTTGATAGCACTAGGTCACTGGCTTTTTTCAAAAATCCTCTTTCACACAAAAAATCAACTTCTTCTTCCGTTAGCAACATCATTCCACGCCGACGTTGCTCTAACTCAACCAGCTCGTTAATGAGTTTCATGTTAAAAGCATGAAACTCTAAATCCTCCCAATATCCTTTTTCATTCGAAATATTAAAAGGTGTTAATGCCTGATCCACCACAGAGACACCGACAGTCTCAAGCCCTTTCGTGATAGCACTCGTTCCGCTTCTACGAACTCCCAGAACGATGATAATGCGATGACGCGACATGAATCTTCAAAAAAATGCACTCGGCGGGGGTCGAACCCACAACCTCTGCCTCCGGAGGGCAGCGCTCTATCCAATTGAGCTACGAGTGCGAAAAAGAAAGAGACAAGAATTTAGCCATAAAGACCACAAAGAAGAAAGAAGAGAATAGCGATAAAGCAACATAAAGAACGGAAAAAATTTTCTTTATGTTCTTTAGATTCGTTTGTGGCTATTAATTTATTTTTTAAAATCGTGATGAACAGCACCACCTTCCAACCAGCAGGTTCCAGCTTTCAACCTGTTCCCTCTCCTATCGGCGTCTTTGATTCTGGTGTGGGAGGCCTTACCGTAGTAGCTGCACTGCGTCGTTTATTACCTGATGAGGAAATTCTCTATGTTGGCGATACTGCTCGCGTTCCTTATGGTGGCAAAAGCGCTGAAACAATCCTGCGCTATAGCCAAGAAATTATTGATTTACTTTTACAACGAGAGTGCAAACTCATCATCATTGCCTGCAATACTGCATCAGCAGTAGCGCTTCCAATCCTAAAAAATTTTTACAAAATTCCACTACAAGGTGTCATAGAATCAGGAGCCGCTGCCGCAGTGAAAGCAACACGCTCAGGAAAAATTGGCGTTATCGGCACTAAAGCAACGATTGCAAGCAATGCTTATGCTCACGCCATTCAGGCGCTCCAGTCAAACCTCACGATCATCTCACAACCCTGCCCACTCCTTGTTCCGGCCATTGAAGAAGGATGGCTGGAAGACGAGATCACAGATGCGATTATCCATCGTTATCTTGATCCTATGTTATCTCAAAGTATCGATACACTCGTCCTTGGTTGTACTCACTATCCCTTACTTAAAAAACGGATCGCAACTATCGTTGGCCCTAATATAACGCTCGTTGACTCTGCTGAAAATTGTGCCCATACAGTTCAGCAATTACTGTTAGAATCTCATTTGAAAACGCCTCAAAAAGAAGAAGGCGCTCTTCATCTTATTCTCAGCGATCGTTCGGAAGGCTTTTTAAATCTCGCTGCGGAACAATTACAATTATCAGTAACTTCACTTGAAACAATTAGATGGCATTAACGAAAAAGTATAGCACCTGACATGGTTTTCTGGTCGTTATAGGCCCGTTGTTTTGAGTAGCTTATTTTTGGAATTTTTCTCTACCATATCCCGATAAACTAGAACAGCTGCTTGCAACAACAAGATGGTTTGTTCATTTTTTTCTGCCATTTTTAAAAGGGGTTCAACAGCAGCAAGCTCAGCTTTCCATTTTTTAAGAAACCTCTGAAGTTGACTCACTGGAAGGTGATGGTCGACACGCCAAAGAAGCTGTTCATACATTTCCCATGCTAGTGCTTGACTAGGCGTGAGAGGTTCTCCTGAAATCTTAGCCATTTTAAAATGGCATAATTTTGGATCAATAAACTCTGCATGATATTTTTTTAGGACATCTTCTTGAACCTCTAAATTCAAGACACGAGCAATTCGCTCTATTTGAGCAACAGGGTCTTTCAAAAGCTTATCATAATGGACATACACGCACTCTTCTCCTGCTGTGTTTTCCAAGCATCCCACTAAAAAAGAAATCCATGCCCATAAAAACTTTTCATCATGATCATTGATCGGTTCACATTCTCGACTAAAAGCTTTCATCGAGGCAATCGTGCTAAAAGGATCTCTTAGCAAAACAATAAATGAAACTCTAAGCTCACATGCTTTAAAAACTCTTTTCCAAAAAGGAAGTAAAATAGAAAAACGTGGATCTTTAAGACCAAGCGGCTGCGATGATGTCCCAAGTTTCGACAACAAGAGACGCTTTCCTTGCTCCAGAAATTTTTGACCACACAAAAAATCAACTTCTTTTTCGGCAAGTGGAAGAATGCTCCTCCATCGATGCTCTAACGGCTCGAGAGCATTGATCAATTGTATATTGAACTCATGAATTTCTGGATCTTCCCAATATCCTTTTTCATTAAAGGAATTACTCGTTATTAATGACTGATCAACGATTGAGACTCCCATGGTCTCAAGCCCCTTTGTCATAGCACTCGTCCCACTCCTACGAATTCCAAGGATAATGATCAGATGAGGGCGATGAGTCGACATTGCTTTAAAATGTCACTTTGAAACTTTTGCTGCGAGGGCTCCTGTGCGTTTACATGACAAGCAACTTCAGTAATTCGCTGTGATGGATGAAGGGCAAAGCGCGACGATGCAGAGCAGCTGAGTGTCTATGAAAACACTCTTACCGCGAGCACTGACGCAACGCAGCCCTTCGCCATTACAGTAGTATTATGAAGCCGCTTGAGCTACTTGATCACGCTCTTTGAGCGCAGCCTTACGGCTTAGTTTGACGCGACCCTTATCATCAACGCCAATGCATTTGACCCAAATAAGGTCCCCAACTTTAACAATGTCTTCTACTTTGTTAACGCGGACATCAGCAAGCTCGGAGACGTGACAGAGGCCATCTTTACCGGGCAAAACCTCCACAAAACAGCCAAATTCTTTAATAGAAACTACTGTCCCTTGATAAGTTTCACCAACGGTGATTTCTTTAGTCATTCCTTGAATAATCTCCTTAGCACGACGGAGACTTTCGCCATTGCTTGAGTAAATATTAACCGTACCGTCATCTTCGATATTAATTTCAGCACCTGTCTCAGCAACAATACCCTTGATTGTCTTACCACCAGGTCCGATGAGAAGACCTATTTTATCAACAGGAATTTTGAGACTCTCAATACGAGGAGCATACTGACTCATTTCGCTGCGAGCTTCTGGGAGCGTAGTGCCCATGTGCTGCAAGATGAGCATCCGATTATGACGTGCATCAGCAACTGCTTCAGCCATCAATTCATGACTGATACCTGCAAGCTTAAGGTCCAACTGAAATCCAGTGATTCCTTCAGAGGTTCCACAGAGTTTAAAATCCATGTCACCAAAATGATCTTCAGAACCAATAATATCAGTCAAGAGTGAGTAGCGAGAAATGGTTTTCTCGTCTGCCGCATATTCTGTTACTAAGCCAACAGAGATTCCAGCAACAGGACGTTTGAGAGGAACACCCGCATCCATGAGAGCAAGAACTCCAGCACAGACAGTAGCCATCGACGTCGAACCATTCGATTCCATAACTTCACTCGTTACTCGAATAGCATAAGGAAACTCTGACTCCGAAGGAATGACCGGAAAGACAGAACGCTCAGCAAGAGCACCATGTCCGATTTCGCGGCGATTTTGTCCACCAAAACGACCAGTTTCACCAACGCTGAACGGTGGGAAGTTATAGTGCAAAATAAAACGTTTGCTCGTTTCACCACCACCGTAGGCATCAATGGTCTGACCTTCATCCATTGTTCCAAGTGTAGCCAAAGCAATGGCCTGGGTCTCTCCACGTTGGAAGAGTGCGGATCCGTGAGTACGAGGGAGCAAGCTTGTTTCACTTCCAAGAACACGAAGCTCTTTTAAGCCGCGACCATCACAACGTTGCTGACGATCCAAAATGCTTACACGAAATGCTTTTTTCTGGAGATAATCAAAAGCTTGAGAAATCTCAAAAGGAGTTGCCGTTGGATATGCCTCAAGAATAGCAACACGAACCTCTTCTTTTAGTGCTCCAACTGCTTTGCCACGGGCTACTTTACCAGAAGTATAGAGCGCTCCCTCAATGCGATCACCTGCGATTTTGTAAGCAACTTCTAAAAGATTTTCATCAACACTTAAGAGTGGCACTTCTCGCTTTTGCTTTCCAATCTTAGCAACAAGCTCTCGTTGAGCCTCAATAATGACACGAACAGCGTCACGAGCTATATCAAGAGCCTTCATGAAATCAGCCTCTGGAAGCTCATTAGCAGCACCTTCGATCATGATGACCTGTTCGCCATCGCCAACGTAAACAAGATCAAGATCACTTTTTTCACGTTCATCATGTGTTGGATTGATAACAAATTCACCATTGATGCGTCCAATACGAACCGCTCCAATAGGGCCTGCAAAAGGAATATCTGATACAGCAAGAGCCGCAGAAGCTCCATTAATGCTCAAAATATCGGGGTCATTTTCCCCATCAGCACTGAGGAGAATGCTGATGATTTGAGTATCATAGAAATAACCTTTTGGAAAAAGTGGTCTTAATGGACGATCAATCATCCGACTCGTGAGAATTTCTTTTTCAGTAGGACGACCTTCGCGCTTGAAGTAGCCGCCAGGAATTTTTCCAACAGCAGCAGCTTTTTCCTTGTAGTCAACAGTGAGAGGAAAAAAATCTTGCCCCTCCTTCATAGTAGTAGCGCTGACCGCACTGGTCATCACAACCGTGTCAGCAAAACGAACAACAACGGCACCATCGGCCAGTTTGGCAATCTTGCCAGATTCGAAAGTAATAGGAAAACGGCCGACAGAGGCCATGGTTTTAGCGGGTAGCATGGTATAAAAAAGTTTAAGATGTGAAGAATTAACGCATTAAAGGGGTTAGAAATATCACAGATATTTTTGTGAGCGTTAGGTTAAAGAACATAGTTCTTTTTTCTAAGAATAATGGAAATAAAAATTTAACCTTTTAAGTTAAATTTTTTGCTAGGGCAAATAACCCTGCACCTTTAATTCTTACCCCCCCCTCTAAGCAAGATAAATCGCTACGCGATTTATTTTCTGAGTTGTAATTTCTGAATAATCCCTTGATAACGCTCGTTCGCGGTCCTTTTAAGGTAATCAAGCAAACGACGGCGTTGAGCCACTAGGGCCAATAAGCCACGACGAGAAGAGTGATCTTTAGCGTTACTCTTCAAATGTTGGGTGAGAGCAGCGATGCGCTGGGTCAAGTTAACAATTTGGACATCAGCACTACCGGTGTCTTTTTCATGCAGCCGAAGTGCTGCGATTTCTGTATTCATGTTCTTATATTATTTTGTAGCCGGAGACTATCGCACAGAAAGAATGCCATGGCAAGGGAAAATAGAAAAAGGCAGATGAAAAAACCCAGCATACGCATTTTTTAAGATCCAAGAAGATTGCAGGTACAGTCCAATTACCTTGAGGTCCCAGAAAAGAACGGAGAGATTTTTACAAAAGGCAAGACTGAAGGCCAAGCGCCATCTCTAGGCTTATAGGTTTTTCATGGCCAGCGAACTCGGTTGCCATCAGGCAGTGGGCAGATGCGCAGCTTCACGCTTTTAAGATAATAATCCGTTTTGCACCTGATCGCATTTTCCAATTTCAAATTTCATGTTTTAAGGCTAGCCTCTTTCCCCCATGACCTCTCCTGAAATTTCTAAAGCTTACGCACCAACTGATGTTGAACCTCTCTGGTATCAACGTTGGTGCAATACAGGCTGTTTCCATGCTGATGAAACATCAGCAGCTCCTGCTTTTTCTATTGCTATGCCCCCACCCAATGTCACAGGTGTACTCACACTAGGACATGTACTCAACAATACGCTCCAAGACATCTTAGCCCGGCGTGCACGTCAGACTGGACATGAAGTTCTCTGGCTTCCGGGAACTGACCATGCCGGCATTGCGACACAGACTGTTGTTGAGCGCCAGCTTCGCAAGGAGGAAAAAAAGACGCGCCACGACTTAGGCCGGACCGCTTTTTTAAAAAAAGTTTGGGAATGGAAAGAAAAACATGGTGGCATCATCCTCGAGCAATTACAACGACTCGGCTGCTCCTGCGACTGGAAGCGTGAACGCTTCACGATGGATGAGGCTTACTCCAAAAAAGTTCAAGAGACTTTCGTTGACCTTTACAACAAGGGAATGATCTACCGCGGCAAGCGCATGGTCAATTGGTGCCCTGTTTCCCACACAGCACTGAGCGATGAAGAAGTCATTCCTAAAAAGCAAAAAGGTATTCTCTACCACTACAAATTAGAAATCATCGAACAACCTGGAACATGGATTGAAATTTCAACCACACGTCCAGAAACGATCATGGCTGATGTGGCCCTGGCAGTGAATCCAAAAGACCCACGTTATGCGGCATTGATTGGCAAGCATGTTCGTCGTCCACTAGGCCAGCTCGCTGAACTACCTATCATTAGTGATGATGCTGTTGAGATGACTTTTGGCACCGGAGTACTCAAAGTGACCCCTGCTCACGATAAGATTGACTATGAAATTGGACTCCGCCATCAACTTCCAGTTATCGATGTTATGAATTCCGATGGAACCCTCAACGAACTTGCAGGCGAAGAATTCGCAGGTCTCGATCGTTTTGAAGGGCGTATTAAAGCTGGCGAGCGTCTCCGCGAGCTTGGCTTACTCATCCAAGAAGAGCCTTATGAAAACAATGTTGGCTTCAGTGAGCGCGCTGACGTCCCAATTGAACCTCGCTTGAGCGAACAATGGTTTTTACGCTATCCCAAAACTGCGGAGGCTCGCGCAGCAGTACAACAACATCTTGTTCGATTTTTTCCTGATCGTTGGGAAAAAGTTTATGACCACTGGTTAGAAAATATTCAAGATTGGTGCATCAGCCGTCAACTTTGGTGGGGCCATCAGATTCCTGCATGGCACTCGGCAGATGGCTCTCAAATCAAAGTCCAGCTTGATTCTCCTGGTGATGATTGGGTGCAAGATGAAGATGTTCTCGACACATGGTTCTCTTCATGGCTTTGGGCTCATGAAACAATGGATGAAGCCACACAGAAAAAATTCTACCCAACCTCCGTTCTTGTCACTGGGCCTGATATTATTTTCTTTTGGGTTGCTCGCATGATCATGGCCGGCCTCGAATATACAAATCAGCTACCTTTCCAGGACGTCTATTTCACTGGCATTATTCGCGACAAGCAAGGCCGTAAAATGTCGAAAAGCCTTGGCAACTCGCCTAACCCACTCGACTTAATCGCAGCTTATGGAGCTGATGGCCTTCGTTTTGGCATGATGCGCATTGCACCCACGGGCCAAGACATTCGCTTTGATGAACAGCAAATTGTAGAAGGACGAAACTTCGCTAACAAGCTTTGGAATGCTGCTCGGTTTCGTGAAATGCAGGGATCTTTAAGTTATAACCCTGACTTAACGCAGTACGAATTACCTGAAATTGCGATCACCCTCCTAGCGCAATTTGACAAGATGCATGCTGACGTTCGCACAGCTTATGATGAGTATCGCTTTCAAGCGATTGCGGGATCGCTCTACGATTTTTTCTGGGGTGATTATTGCGATTGGTTTATTGAAGCTGCAAAATCAACCCTCCAAGGACCTGATGAACAAAAGAAAAAAGCGCTTCTAGCAACGATGGATGTTGTTCTTGCAGGGGTATTGCATTTACTACACCCACTAATGCCTCACATCACAGAAGAACTTTGGAATCGCCTTGGATTCAAGACCGGAAACGACTTCAAAGGGCGCTCTGACTTTTTACTCTACGCCAAACCTCCTCTGGAAAATCATCTATCTCATTTGGCTCCAGAAAAAATCGAGATAGCAAAAAATAAAACTCTCGCCCTCTATCGCGCCACCCACGCTGCTCGAAATCTTCGCAGCGAATGCAAAATCAACGCCAAACAGGCGATCGATTTTCTTATTACACCAAAAGATAAGACAGCGCCTTGGACACCAGAACAGCTCCAGATCTTCACAACGTTAGCACGCGGAAAGCATGTTTCGCTCACGCATGATGCGCCCCCCAAAGAAAGCGCCTCTGTTATTACCGATCTTGGCACAATAACCATCCCGCTTGCAGGGCTGATTGACCCTGTTGCTGAAAAAAATCGTCTTTCAACAGAAATTAAAAATGCTGAAGCCGAACTCATTAAAGTTCGTTCAAAATTAAGCAACACTGCCTTTGTTGAAAAAGTTCCAGCGGTCGTTCTCCAAGAGCATCACGAACGGGAAACAAAGTGGCAAGAGCGCCTCAGCTCATTGCAGACAATGTTCGAAAAATTTTCGAATTCCTAATTTTACTCAACACCTCTTTTTGACGATAGCGTGTTAAATTAAGAAGGGCGCGCTAGAGGCACAGAAATTCTTTCTTAGGACAAGACGAAAGATCGAGATACCATCTTCTAAAGCTAAGAGCACAGTCTTAATCAAAAAGCATAATCCTATAACATTCCTTGATCGATTTATACGCTACCATGTCAACTGCTAACTGCCCATTGTCACCTGATTTAGATAACGCAAAAGTCTCTGATCGCCTCTTCATTTTCGTCATGGCAGGGGGAAGTGGAGAACGCTTCTGGCCAGCAAGCCGAACTCATACACCAAAGCATCTCTTGAAGCTCCTTGGAAAAGAAACGTTGCTCGAGCAAACATTAAAACGCTTTGAAACCATCGTTCCACTTCAACAAATTTTTGTACTCACAAATGAAGCTCAGCGGGAAGCAACACTTCAAGCGATCCCAAAACATCCTCCAGAAAATATTATTGCTGAGCCTGCTAAGCGAGACACTGCGCCGGCAGCAGCATTAGCAACAGCTATTGCTTTACGTCATAATAAAGATGCCATCGTTGGACTTTTTCCTGCTGATGCGATGATTCACGACGTTACTACCTTCTGCGCCCAACTCTTGGAGGCAGCCCATATAGCAGCAGAACACCCTGCCTTGATCACTTTTTCAATTAAGCCAAATCATCCCTCTACTAGTTTTGGATACCTCGAGCTTGGCGAACCTCATCTTGCGCCGCAGGCTCAACAAACACTCTTTCACAACGTTCATCAATTTATTGAAAAACCACAGCAAGAAAAAGCGAAGGAATTTTTCTTTGGCAAACGCCATGGCTGGAACGCAGGAATGTTTCTTTGGCAGGGAACATCATTTTTAAAAGAATGCCAGTGTCAACAACCTGAACTGGCTTCTTTCATTGAAAAATTTGTAACAGAAACTTCTCCTGAAAATTTATTGCGCCGCGATTTTCCTCAGCTTCCAAAAATTTCTGTCGATTACGCTATCATGGAAAAGGCCAAACAAGTTGTTGCTGCGATTGCAACATTTGATTGGGATGATGTCGGTCATTGGATAGCACTTCCCAAGCATCTTGGAGTTGATGAAAAAGGAAACACAATTCAAGCAGAGCCAGAAAAAATCCTCCTTCACGAAGCCACTGATAACATTATTGTTTCTGAAGGAAAAACCATAGCTCTTTGCGGAGTAAAGGATCTTGTCATCGTTCAAACTAATGATGCACTCCTCATCTGCCATCGTGATGCTGTAGAAAACATCAAAAAACTACCCGTTCCAGCAGGATTAAAATAAGAACAATAACCAAATTATTTTGAGCTAAAAAAAGAAAGCTGAAGTTTTGAGAAAAGGTACGCCCTAATAGACAAGTCCTGTTCAACAAGATCACAAGCTGCGCGAACACAGCCTTAAAGAAAAAGAGCAAGCATATGGCGTGCTCTTTTCAGTTTTATACACTCTAGGGAGCTTTAGTTTCTTATTAAAAGACTACCTTCTTCCCCTGCAATTGTTCCCACATTGTTCTCTGTGCTGGTGTAAGCACTCTTGCCATAGCGGCTCCATGCTTCTTGCGATTGTTCCGAAGCGCTAAAATTTGTTGGTGATAGTTCATCTTTCCTTGGTCTGCACGCAAATCAATATTCATTGCTTTTCGATAGGAATCTTGATGAATTTTTTCAATTTTTTGTTTTTGCTCTTCGCTTAATCCCAAAAGTTTTTGTTCAGAAGGAGCAATGAGCAAAGTGCCTCCTAAAATTTGTCGTTCAATTTCACGCAGACGGTGACGTTGGATGGGGGTCAGGACATCCATAGCACGTTGGTTATACGAAACAGAAAGTGCTTCTAATTTTTTCTGCGCATCTGCAATTTGAAGGGGTGTCTGATGTGGCGCCTTCATTAACTTCATCGCTGCTGTGCGATAGTCACTGCGTAGTCCTGCAATAATGCTCTTTTGAAGAGAAGTAAGGTGCAAGTCTTGGCTCACATGATCAAGACTAATTAAAATGGGAAGCGATCCAGGATTTTCCCGAACAGGCGTAGCAGCTTGCTTCGGTGCTGATGTGGCTGCATGGGAGGCAAGCGTGAAAGAAAGAAAAGCTACAAACAGACGAGTTGTTAATGATTTCATAGTTTAAAATGGATAAAAGCTACTGTTCCGATAGAGGATTTTATACGATTCTGCAAGGAAAAAGTGAAACTTCAACTATTCTATTACTGAAGTTATTTTTCCATCATGAAACTGAGTTGAAATTCGCATCCCAGAAGTAACTCCTGCACAGGAAGAACGTATCTCGCCTTGCTCATTACGCGTGATTGTAAAACCTCGTTGCAAGGTTGCTTCGGGACTGAGCATAGCCAAGGAAACACGAAGTCGCTCATATTGTGATTGCAGCTGATGATATTGATTTGAGAGCTGATATTTCAATTGCCGTTGCAACATCGTAGTTTGATGACGAGCCTGCTGAAAAAAAACTTCAGGATGAGAGCGGCTTAATTGCAATTCTATGGTCTTCGCTATAGTTTTCATTTTTTCCAAGCGATGGTATAAGGTTGCTTCCAAGGAACGCGCCAAGTGATCTAAGTGTTGCTGCAGCTTCCAGCAATATCTCTCTGGCTCTCGAAAAAGGGAGCCATTTTTTGCATACTCCCATCGTTGAAGCAGCTGACTATATTGTAAAAAAACTTCTCGTTGTAATCGCCTAAGAAGAAGTTTGGCACTCTCCTGCAACGCAACACTATCAGCTGCCAGGAGCTCTGCAGCAGCACTTGGAGTTGGGGCTCGAAGATCCGCTGCAAAATCAGCAATCGTATGATCAATTTCATGTCCTACTGCACTCACAACAGGAATGCAGCTGGCTGCGATAGCACGAGCCACTCTCTCTTCATTAAATTCCCAAAGATCTTCCAAACTCCCACCACCTCGCGTAACTACGATGACATCAACATTTCCAATGGCTGTTGATGAAGAGGAAAAGTTTTCAATGGCTTGAGCAATTTCTTCTGCTGCACCGAGGCCTTGGACTCGCACAGGGGCTATCACCACTTGCAAGCCGGGATGGCGACGGTGTAATACATTTAAAAAATCAGCGATTGCGGCTGTTGTTGGAGAGGTCACAATTCCGATACGTTGAGGAAAACGAGGAAGCGGCCGCTTACGCTCTACCTCAAACAATCCCTCTGCAGCTAGTTTTTGTTTGAGTGCTTCAAACTTGGCTTGCAATAGCCCAACTCCACGTGCTTGAACGAGACGAACCATGAGTTGATATTGTCCCCGTGGTTGGTAAACCGTTACAGCACCTTGAAGCTGTACGGCAAGGCCATCAGCGAGCTGGAGCGAAGAAAAAGCTGCTGCCGTCCTTGCAAAAAGAACACAGGCAATCTGTGCTCCAGCGTCCTTGAGCGTGAAATAATGATGCCCTGAAGATTGTTTACGATAATTAGAAATTTCTCCTTCAATCCAAATTTCACCAATCTCTCCCTCAAGCAAGCTCGTAATACGACGCGTAAGCTCCGTAACGGTAAGCATTGATGGGTTCGTTGTTATGGAGGAAGTAGAATCTACTACTTCTTCTCTCTTTTTTTTATTTTTTTTAACAACAGTTTTTTTTTCAACACGCGTTCCTAACGCCTGTGGTTCACTTAAAAAACTGAGTTCGGCTTGTTGTGTCATTGATTTATCTATTACAAAATCGATGCAGCGCAAGGAGTCGAGAGGCAAAGACGCTGAGCGTATTGAACACGTGTAGCAGCGATCACCAGAGCGACAACGCAATCCCCCACTTCGGCCATGTTAGGATACACTCAATCCTTCTGCAATCGCAGTAACCACTGCTTGAATCTCCTCCTCACGCAGCTCTGGAAAAATTGGCAATGCCAACGTTTCTTGAGAAGCTCGTTCTGACTCAGGAAAAGAGCCTGGTTTATAATTAAGACCAGCAAAACACTCTTGAAGATGCAATGGAACTGGATAATAAATCGCGTAACCAATTTCTTTTTTATTGAGGTGTGCAATCACCTGATCGCGCCGTGCAGAAGCTTGATCTCCCAGTATTCGAATGACGTACTGATGGTAAATGTGATGATTTTTTAAACCACTCGCAGCCCAAGGCTCTGCAGGCAAGGCAAGGCGATCAAGCAAGCCAGCCTTAATGAATGCCTCTTTGTAAATCGCCGCATTTTTTTGTCGCTGCTCATTCCATTTTGCTAAAAAGGGAAGTCGCTCTCTTAAAATGGCTCCTTGAATGCCATCCATTCGGAAATTTCCTCCAACAACTTTGTAATAGTAACGCTCTTCCATTCCATGATTGCGAATGATACGAAGTTGTTCAGCCATTTGTGGATCACGACAAACGATAAATCCAGCATCACCAAAGGCTCCTAAATTTTTTGTTGGGTATAAACTCACAAATGACAACTCAGCAATGGCGCCTGCTTTTTTTGTTCCTTCCGGGCTGGGGTAGTCGGTGCCAATAACCTGCGCAGCATCCTCAACAACACTCACCCCATATTCTTGGGCAAGCGCCATGATGGCATTCATGTCACAACACGTTCCAAAAAGATGAATGGGAATAATCATCTTCACCTGATTGCCTTTGTCCGTACGAAGTATTCCCTCTCCATCTCGCTGAAACGATGCAAGCAGTTCTCCCAGTTTTTTTGGATCGAGCATGTAGGTCTGAGGATCGATATCACAAAAAATGACCTCTGCACCTAAGCGGTGCGGACAACTTGCTGTTGCAAAAAAAGTATAAGGGGTCGTGATCACCGCATCACCAGATCCAATTTTTTTAGCCATGAGAATTGCTAGCAATCCATCGGTGCCAGAAGAAACCCCGACAACATGGGCCTTGTCGTCAAAACAAGTGGCTGCTACTTCCTGTTCGAATGCCGCAACTTCTTTTCCTAGGATGAACTGCTGATGCTCAAGAACACGATCAACAGCAGCTTTAATTGCTGTGGTTAGCTCAGTGTTTTCGTTTTGTCGAGAAAGGTCAAATAAGGGAATTGCCATAAAAAAAATTAATAAAGGAGAAAAGTGGGGAGAATTTTAACATAAAAAAAAGCAAAGAAAAATCAAAGAACACACAAATTTTTCTTTTTTGTGTTCTTTGATTTTCTCTGCTTTCTTTGCGATGAGAGCGTTTTAAAAAATATTATAGCCGATGTAGTGCCAGGAACGAGGAACGCAGAAACGCAGTGTATAGTGTATTAAATTGAAAAGGGGACGTTAGAAGCGCCGCCATTTTTTCTTAGGACAAGGCCGAAGATCGAGACGCTATCCGAAGATAACCTAAGATCTGAGAACGCAGTCCTAACGAAAAAGAGCAAGCTTATGGCCTGCCTTTTTCAATTTAATACACTATCTATCTCATACTCGAGGCCTCGAGCACCGGCGTGATGCCGCAATACGCGGCTATAGAATTTTTGAAAATGCTCTAATTTCTTTTGGTCGCTTACTTTACAATCCCAAATTCCGCACGGCGATTTTTTGCCCAAGCAGCTTCGCTATTAGCAGAATCAGCAGGCATTTCTTTACCAAAACTGACTGTTTGAACTTTGTTAGCAGAGACACCTTTTGCAACTAAAGCCTCGCGCACAGCCAAAGCGCGGCGTTCGCCGAGACTGCGATTGTATTCTTCGGTACCACGATTGTCCGTAAAGCCAGCAACAATAACTGTTTTCCCTGAAGAACGAACACTCTGAGCTACAGTAGCTACCTTATCTTGCTCTTCAGCGCTGACAGAAGTGCTATCGAAGGCAAAATGAACTGGCGCGAATTCAGAACGATCAACGTTCGCTCCCATAAAATTAGCCCCCTCGGAGCGCTCACTGAGCGGCGTTCCACTCACGTAGTCGCCATCAATACCGGCGTATTGCTTATTCTTTTTGTGAGCACAAGCAGGGAGCAAGGCTGCAATGAGAAGAACCGAGAAAAGAGATCGTTTATTTTTCATAATTTGATGCGTCAGTCTCTCACAAGCTATAAAAAAAGACGAGCTCTTTTATAGCGTATTAAATTGAAAAGGGCCCGTTAGAGGCGCAGAAATTTTTTCTTAGGAGAAGGCTGAAGACCGAAGCGCTATCGGAAGATAACGTAGCAAGCTGATGGCCTGCCCTTTTCAATTTAATACGCTATACTCAACAACATTGATCTCAATGTGAAGGAACGAATATCTACACGATCCTGCTTGTTGCTCCACGAGCAGGATGTCGAGAGAGGTTAACGCGACCATGTTGGCTCGGTCACTTCTCCAAGCCCGCTCACCACAGGAATTGATTTTCCACTCGGCACATCAAACAAGACGAGCGCGTTGTGCGTACTAAAAAGCAAATGACGAGAATCAGGCCCCCAGACAGGATTTTCGCCTTGAGCTACAACATGTGAAGAACCACTCCCTAAATCAAGTACAGCAATAGCAAACGCTCCCCCTGATCGGACATTGAAAGCAACGTGCTGCCCATCAGGCGACCAGTTTGGTTCGGTTGCGTAGCCAAAGCCTGTTGAAACCAAGCGTCCAGCGCCACCAAAAGCACTAATACGATAAAGCTGTGGGCTTCCATTTTCATCCGAAGAGTAAATTAATTCAGCTCCATTTGGCGACCAAGTACCGCATGATTCAGCACCACGCGTCCGAGTGAGACGCTGCACACCTCCGTGAACGCCAACAACATAAAGTCCAGGACGGCCATCTTTACTCAGCGTACAAGCCAAGCGATTACCATCAGGTGAGAAACGAGGGCCAGAATTAGTTCCTGGAAATTTTACTAACCGTTGACGTGCCCCGCTTACAAGGTCGATTAAATAAATATCGGCATAACCGCTCAGATAGCCTGTGTAAGCCACTTCTCGAGCACTTGGACTCAGTGAAGGAGAGACACTAATTCCATTATCATGCGTCAGTTGACGTCCGTTGGAACCATCATAATCAGCCGTGTAAATTTCCTTTCGTCCGGTACGATTGCTCACAAAAGCAATTTTACTCATGGCAATGCCAGGATGTCCTGTCAATGTTTGCACAATATCATCACAAAAACGGTGAGCCATCGTGCGGGAATCACCGCTATAACTTTTGGAAAGTACAATTGAATTACTGCGATCCACTACTTGTCCCTGCAATGTTCCTCCAGTTGCGACACCACTGATCACAAAAGAAGCTTTACCGCTTGTTTCAAGGTGCAGCGTCCCTGCAAGGGCGAGGTCGTTGGCAAATACTTTCGTGACTGCGGCCCCATCACCTCCTCCAAAATTCGTGAAAGCCACATTGATCGCATCGCTCTTGCGCACCGTGATGGTAGGAGCGTCTACTGCAAAAGCTGCTGGAATCAAGAAAGCCAGAGCCAACAGGAAAATGATCAAAAAATTTTTCATAGAATTTTTCATAGAAGCACATTCTTTCTGTTCTGACTAAAAAGGTAAATCAGAATCCCCATCCTCAGAGCTGTCAGCCTCAAAATCCCCATCCTCAGAATTACTTGCCGTTGGATCAAGCTCTTGGCGTAACTCTGTTGCTTTTTCACGAACAAATTCAACAGGAGAGCGATCAAGAATGCCTAAGAAATAACGAAGAACTTTTTTTTCATTTTCAGGCAAGTCGCCGGCTAGTACTTTTTCAGGCGAGGTGACTATATGGATAGCAGTCTGAAATAAACCACGACCATCCTTCAATTCCTGCTTGATTTTGTTATACTGGTCTCCAACCCATTCTTTCAAATACTTTTCTTCCTCGTTTTTTGAAGGATATTCCAAACTTAGATTTTTCTGATTATTAAATTTTTGAATGGTGCTGACCATCAAGCCATGCTCTTTTTCGGTCAATCCACACTTATCACTCCAATTTGGAATCTGATGGTTTACGGCATCATAGAATCGCTCTCCTCTTGTGATAGCATGCTCTGCCTGATCACTCCACTCCTTATAATGTTTGCACAATAATTCGATTTCTTGATCGAATTTATCCTGAGCATCCTCTTTACGTTGATCCAGCCCCTCTGGTGACCATTGCCCATCTACAAAAGGAAGATCTTCCACTTGTTGATTCCATCGACCAATCTTATCCTGAGCATCTTTGATGAGGCTCGTTATGCTTTTATGATCGTTTTTAAATTGTTCTCCAAAAGTTTTCTCAAAAAATTTTTTAACCGCCCCTGTTCTTAAATTTTTAACCTGACCCACCCAGCTCCCATTTAAGGTCATCTCAATTTTCATCTTTTTTTCATTAACTAAGTTAGAAAAATAGTTACTGATCCAGTTGTCTTTGCGTTGCAGAGCTTCAAAAACTCGGTGCTGCACCTCTGTCACCTTGAAAACGTTCTCCCAAGCCTGATCAAACTCACGACAATAGCGTTGTGCATCACTCATCGTATCTTTATGCGTTTCGAGTGAAGGATCACCTGTAATCAGCTTTATGAATCTTGAATCCTGAGGAATTTGTATTCTCTTAACTAAATCATTCATATAAAATTCCATGCTCTGCGCAAGTGACGCCGTTCTCTTTGTATAGTCAAAAGCTTTTTCAAAATTGCTTTTAAAAAACTGAATAAACTTTTCACCTTTTTTTCGCACCTGAGCAACTTGACTTTCAAAAGGATCAGCAAGCCTAAGTTGATAAGGAGATTCAGGGGTTACCAAAATGGCACGCTCGATCATTTGCGTTCGTGGAGAGATATTTTTATTAATAAATTCTTGAGCTTCTCGTTGAAACCGTTGCTCTTTGCTCTCCTTTACTGCTGCTGCAGCGGCAGAGGAAGTGCTGATTGATGGAGAAATGGATCCTAAAAAGTTATTTCCAAGAGGCTCACTCCCTGCTCTCATCCTTGCTGGTTCTTCAGCCTCTCCATCAGTAAGCTGCTCATATCCTGCCCGCGGAGTATAACAACTATCTCGGTATTTCCATGTAGCAGCAACAGCAGTCATGGTAGCAATCGCTCCGATAACATAGCCAGCATCCTCAAGCCATGAATTGTCTAATTTTGGTGTCTCCTGCTTGAGAAAAGTAGCTATATTTTCTAATCGTCCTTTTAAATGAAACACAACTTGATTGGATCGCTGCCACGAGGCGGGATCTTCTAACGATCTCAATTTCAAGCAGGAATGGTCTTGAGAAGCTATCCCATCATTTTCTCGAGGCAGAAAATAAGTTGTTGTTTCATCAATGTGAACAGAAAGCAGCTTATCTTCCCCCATTTCATAGACACCATATTCGGTTGTAGCAGGGTTTTCCTGTTCTCCATTTTCTTTCCAATTACAAAAGCGCATCGCAGAGCGAAGATCTACTAAGAGTACCGACGCGTCACCTTCCTCTTCTCGGAAGTAGTAGCTGTAATTTCCTGGTTCCCCCACTCTCTCGATCAAACCCATGCCGCTCTCTGCTCCCATTTTTTGATCATAAAGCAGGTGCGGATCTTCTTTTGCAACCGCATTCAAAAACTGGGTGTACTCGCGCAACGTAACATCATTCCATGCATTAGTAGCACTCAACGTTGTCATCTTGAGTAAAAATAAAGCAATCCACAAAAGAAGATGGAGAAAAACTTTCATAACAAATTTGAGAAATCAAAGTTAAACTATAAACAATTAAAAATTGGAATTTTTTATTTTCTGTAAACTAAGATCTCGAATCTATAGGATTTAGGCTTCTATGTCGCTCTATTCTCGTAAAAATCCTTTTCCTGCTATACTCCGCACTAACCGCAAGCTCACGAGTCAGCATTCTGCCAAGGATACGCGTCACTATGAAGTCTCTATTGCTGGCTCAGGGCTTGTTTACGAACCAGGGGATTCGCTTGGTGTGTTTCCTGTAAACGACCCAAACTTAGTCAATGAGCTGCTTGAGGTACTCCACTTTGAAGGCTCTGAGCCTGTGTCCGATCCTAATGGTCAAATCATTCCTATTCACGAAGCATTACTCCGACATTACATTATTACAGAACCATCGAAGCAGCTCCTTGCGGCCATCGCCGAGAGAGATCCTTCAGCTTCTCATTTAGCAACACTCCATGCTCCAGAATCGAAAGAACACCTCGAAAAATATCTTTGGGGTCGCGACATCATCGATCCTCTCTTGGACCACCCTAAGGCTCGTTTCACACCTGAAGAACTAGTCAAGCTGCTCCGCAAGCTTCAACCACGTCTTTATTCCATTGCCTCTTCGCCTAAAGTGCATCCGGAAGAAATTCATCTCACGGTTGCGACTGTACAATATGAAAGTCATGGACGCTCGCGCAGCGGGGTTTGCTCGACTTTCCTAGCTCATCGCGTGAACCATGAAATCCCTGTCTCTGTTTTTATTCACTCTGCAAAACACTTCCGTCTTCCCGAGGATCACAGCCGCCATATTATCATGGTAGGGCCAGGAACAGGAATCGCTCCCTTTCGGTCTTTCCTCCATGATCGGAAGGCTACAGGAGCCACTGGCAAACATTGGCTCTTTTTTGGAGATCAACGCTCTGAAACTGATTTTCTCTACCGCGACGAGTTGGAGACCTGGCACAAGGAAGGAACACTTCACCGCTTTGATACAGCTTTCTCGCGCGACCAAGACAAAAAAATCTACGTTCAGCACCGGATGCAGGAACAAGCAAAAGAAATCTATGCATGGCTTGAAGATGGCGCTTACTTCTACGTCTGTGGTGATGCCTCTCGCATGGCCAAAGACGTTGAACAAACACTTCATGAGATCATCGCTTCTCAAGGCGCTCATGAACCAGAAGCCGCTGCAGCCTATATTGAGGCCATGAAAAAAGAGAAACGCTATCGGAAGGATGTCTATTAGAATTCTTTCCAACCCCGCTGGTGGCGATAATATTCGAGAGTTTGTTACCTGTGATGCTCGTCAAAAATTGCTGACTCAAACCGAAGGTTTGAACGTCATAAATCTTTAAAAAAACTATTTGATTATTTTATGAAATCTTCTTCTCCACAACGCGTTCATTTTCTTGGCATCTGCGGAACAGCCATGGGCGCGGTTGCAGCCGCTATGCAAGAACAAGGATGGCACGTCACTGGCTCTGATACTGCTCCCTATCCTCCCATTTCAGACTTTCTTGCCAGCCGCAATATTCCCATTGCGGTCGGATTTAGCGCAGAAAATCTTCCTCAAGAAAAGTCACTCATTGTCATTGGCAATGCTCTTTCACGCGGCAATCCAGAAGTTGAAGCGATTCTCAATCGACGTCTTGCTTACACCTCCCTACCGGAATTGCTGCGCACCCACTTCCTGCAAGGTCGCCACAATTTAGTCGTCACTGGCACCCATGGAAAAACAACCACCTCATCAATGCTCGCTTGGATTTTTGAATTTGCGAAAAAAAATCCGTCCTACTTGATCGGCGGCATCCCTAATAATCTAGGCCAAGGAGCTTGTTTGCGCGATCCTTCAGCATCACACCATGTCATTCTCGAGGGAGACGAGTATGACACAGCTTTTTTTGATAAGCGCTCCAAGTTTTTACACTACTTGCCAGAGCTTGTTGTGATTAATAATATTGAGTTTGACCATGCCGATATCTTCGCCAACCTTGATGAAATCAAGCTCAGCTTCCGACGACTCCTAAAATTAGTTCCTTCTGAAGGAATGATTTTAATTAATGGCGATGATGCTAACGCTCGCGACGTGAGTGGTGATGCACTGGCACCGATCATCGAAGTTGGTTTTTCAGAAAACTGTAGCCATCGTATTCGTGAAGCCTGGCAAGAAGAAGGTCGCGCCGGTTTCGAGCTTCTGGGAGAAAAATTTGAAATCTCCATGAACGGTGAGCACAATATTCGTAATGCGGCTATGGCAGCCTCAGCGGCTCATTTTTACAACATCCCACTCCTAACCATTCGAGAAGCACTTTTAAAATTTCAAGGCATCAAGCGACGCCAAGAAGTTGTGGGCATCGTTAACGGAATGACTATCATTGATGATTTTGGTCATCATCCAACTGCTATTCGCGAAACCCTAGCTGGTATTCACGCTCATTATCCTCATGCCCGCATTTGGGCTCTATTTGAGCCTCGCAGCAACACATCACGTCGTGCTGTTTTTCAAGAAGTCTTGCCAGCTGCTTTTGAAAAAGCGACTGGGGTCATTGTTGGTGCCGTCAATCGTGCTACTCAACTAGGTAATGAAGAACGCCTCAACCCTGAACGCCTGGTCGCAGATATTGCAGCAACAGGCAAACCTGCCTTCTACGAACCCATCACTAATCAAATCATCACACGCCTTCAATCATTGGCAAAACCAGGTGACGTTATTTTGATTTTTAGCAATGGCTCATTTGATAATCTAAAAGCAAAATTAAAAACTGAACTCTAACACTTGCGCCTCCTGTAATGCATCATCCTTTCGACCTCAAAGCTGATAAAAAAGCATTCCAAATTAACTTGGATCCAGCCATCTATGGTACTTTTGCCGAGATTGGAGCAGGACAAGAAGTTGCTCGACGTTTCTTTCATGTTGGTGCTGCTGCAGGCACTGTTGCAAAAACCATGTCTGCCTATGACATGACCTTTTCTGATTCGATTTATGGGCGTTGTCGACGTTATGTCAGTCGTGAACGCCTGGGAACAATGCTAGCTCATGAATATCAATTGCTCCTTGAACGCCTTAATAGCAAGGTTGGGAAAGAGCGTTGCTTTTTTGCTTTTGCGGATACCGTAGCCGCTCGTTCTTACAAAACAAAAAATGAATCACATGGATGGATGGGAATTCGTTTTCAAGCAACACCATTTGGAGAGGCAAATGAAATCATTCTTCATATCCGTCTACTTGATCAGGAGAACATTGATCAGCAAGAAGCTTTAGGAACTGTTGGCGTCAATTTAATTCATGGCGCATTTTACTTACGCAAAGATCCAAAAGCCCTGATTGCAGCTCTTGTTGATGACTTAACGCCATGGCGTGTTGAAATTGATATGATCCGTTTTTCTGGTCCTGAATTTAAAGCTTTCGACAATCGAATCATGTGCCTTGAACTTGTAACGCAAGGACTGGCTAATGCTGTTTTGTTCAATACCGATGGCGATGTGATTCAAGCTGCGGATAAATTTCATAACAAGCCGCTGCTTGTAGAGCGTGGCAGTTTCCGTCCGGTAACACTCCTTGCCAATGATATGCTTGATTGTTCCTTGAAAATGTTTTTAAAGGAAGAACAGCTCGCTGGAGAAAAGCCTGAAATTTTGATGGAGATCACCATGTCAAATTTGCTTCGCGAGGGAGCTCTTGATCTTCAAGATTTCATCGACCGCGTTGACATGCTCAGTGCTTTAAATCGAACTGTCTTAATTTCGAATTATGGAGAGTTTTATCGACTCATTCAGTACCTCACACGGTACACGACTAAGAGCATTGGCCTACCTCTCGGCATCCCTAGCCTTTATGAAATTTTTGATGAAAAATATTACACTGGCCTAGAAGGTGGCATTTTAGAAGGATTAGGCCGCCTTTTCAAAAAAGGCGTTCAGCTTTATGTCTACCCAACCTATGACGAAAAAGGAAACTTGCTAGAAGCAACATCGTTCCCTATTCAGCCTCACCTTAAAGATCTCTACGAATATCTCCTCGGGAATAATTTTATCATTCCAGTTAACAGCTGCCATCCAGAATACCTGGGCATCCAGTCAATTACTGTCCTTAATAAAATCAAAAAGAAAGATGCGAGCTGGAAAAAAATGGTGCCGCCCGAGGTTGCTGACCTGATCCAGAAGCGAAAATTATTTAGTATTAAATCAGAAGCGGCATAGCATTTTACTAAGACCCTCAACGTGTAAGCGCTACTCCATGCGTTGAAAGTTAGGAGACTTCGAAACATCCTGCTAGTAGGCCCAAAGAAGCGAGCCGAATGCCAAAGAGTGGACCCAAAGTGCACACCCCCATGACGCCTCAATACACGGCTATACTATTTTTAAAAATGCTCTAACAAGCTGCTGCTAAATTGTACCGTAATCTGCCCTTACTTTTAGTTTCAAGCTATTCTCGGAAGTTTTTAAAACTCAGCGCAACCCCAAAGTCCTTCCCTTTCACAAATCCAATGACCTCTTGAAGTTCATCGCGCTTTGTTCCTGTAACGCGGATGTGGCGCTCTTGCAAGGCTGATTGAACTTTGAATTTTTCAGCTTTGATCGCGGCTATAATTTCTTTTGCTTTAGCACCCTCGATACCCTGAGCGATAATAAATTCCTGGCGCGCATGACCGAGTGGCGAAATATCAGGTTTTTTTTGATCCACATTTCGCAAATCAACATTTCGCTTCGCGAGTTTAGAAACCATAATTTCGCTCAAGCCTTTTAACTTATTATTATCTTCAGCTGTAAGAATGATTGTTTCAGGCTTTGGCTGTTCAATTGCAGCTTTGCTTCCTTTAAAATCAAACCGGCTCACAAGCTCCTTACGAGCTTGGTTCACGGCGTTCTCAATTTCCATTCGTTCTATTTCCGAGACAATATCAAAAGAAGGCATAATCGTTTTTTTAGAGGATCGAAATAATTAATCATAAATAACGTGAAGAACACAAAGATAAATTTTCGTGTTCTTTGTAGTCTTTGTGGCTACTCTTAATCGATCTTGTTCCATGAGCATTGCTTCCCATCAGCTTTCTTTAGCAGAGATTTTGCCTCACGTTGAAAATCGACGTGTTCATGATATCGTGCGTCTCGTTACTCCACGAACAGTTAAAGAAGGAACTCCAGTTTCAGCTGAGGTTTTAAATCAAGTTCTCGAGCATCGTCGCACAATCCGCAATATTCTTCGCGGTCAAGACCCACGTCTTCTTGTTATTGTTGGTCCTTGCTCTATTCATGATCCTGTCTCGGCACTCGATTATGCACGCCGCTTAGCAACGATAGCCAATGAACTCAAAGATAAGCTCTTCATTGTCATGCGTGTCTATTTCGAAAAACCAAGAACGACTATTGGTTGGAAAGGCCTTATTAGCGACCCTCATCTTAATGACTCGGGTGACATAGCTCATGGAATCACCCTTGCACGTCAATTACTCCTCGACGTTGCTGCTCTTGGGCTTCCAGCAGCCACTGAATTTTTGGACCCCATCATTCCTCAATATATTGCTGATTTGATTAGCTGGTCGGCCATTGGGGCGCGCACTACTGAATCGCAAACTCATCGCGAAATGGCCAGCGGTCTCTCGATGCCTGTTGGGTTCAAAAACAGTACTGATGGGACGATTCAAACAGCAATTGATGCGATGCGCTCCGCACGCGTGCCACATAGCTTTTTGGGAATCGACCATGATGGAATGACGAGCATTGTCAAAACGATGGGCAATGAAGAGTGCCACCTTGTCTTGCGTGGAGGCCGGCATGGAACTAACTATCATCCTCATCAAATCACAGAAGCCATCCAGCAGCTTCAAGCGGCTCAAGTTTCGACAGCCATGATTATTGATTGCAGTCATGCCAATAGTGGTAAAGATCCAACAGGCCAACAACGTGTCTGGGAAAGCCTCTTGGCACAACGTCGTAGTGGCTGCCGTGAAATTGTTGGCGCTATGATTGAAAGTTATTTAGAAAAAGGGCACCAAGAGTTACCCATGAAGCTAACAGACTTGCGCTACGGCATGTCGATCACTGACCCTTGCCTTGACTGGGAAAGCACAGCAGCAATGCTTCGAAGCGCATAAAAAATTCTACCGGTCTAAGCATCGAGCTTTTTAATATAAGAAACTCAAAAGATTTTTATGAATCTTCTTCTCAAAAATGCTTCTTTTGCAGCCATTGATTTTGAATCAAGCGGTGAAATGGCAGGAGAAGCCGGCGTCCCGATTCAAATTGGCATTGCTGAAATGAAATCACTTCAATTGGATCCAGACTCTTTTTTTTCTTCCTATTTAAAAACGAATTCCTCGATCACAAAAGTTGCAAAAAAAATTCACGGCATTACCTCCACTCACTTACAAGATGCTCCTTCACTGCTTGAGCTCTGGCCTGAATTACGCCAGCGGTTGCAAGGACGTTTGCTCGTCGCTCACGGACATGGAACGGAGAGGCGCTTTCTAAGAGCTTTCCCGATGCATGGCTTTGGTCCCTGGATTGACACCCTGACATTGAGCCGTCAATTTTTTCCGGGATTACCTTCTTATGCTCTTGCTGAGGTGATGGCTCATTGCAAGCTCACTGAAAAACTTTTTTCGTTAT
Source organism: uncultured Chthoniobacter sp. (assembly GCA_964402065.1). Classification (GTDB taxonomy): domain Bacteria; phylum Verrucomicrobiota; class Verrucomicrobiia; order Chthoniobacterales; family UBA6821; genus CAIWMF01. The sequence continues at coordinate 116,110 of CAYOAN010000003.1, forward strand.
ATCCCACTTTCAAATGGCATGAAGCTCTTTCTGATGCTCTCGCGTCACTATTACTTTTGTTGCACTTAATCCAAACAGCCAATCTCACTGATTATCCTGTTTCTTTGTTAACTTCTGGAACCATCTCTTCCACTACGAGCGTTACCTTCTGACAACGTGAATGATGACAACGCCATCAGACGCCAATAAGAACAAGCCCTATCGTCCAGCTAATGAGGGAAGATGGTATGAGAGAATTGTTTTCTTGCTGTGAAGAAAGTTGAAAGAGTGAAAGATGTTGAAATCACTCACGTTTTAGTTCTTTGCCTCTTCACCAAAACTAACCTACAACACAAGCAGCGTTTTCTTTTTATAATTTTACCTGTAGCTTGCAGTCCATAACCTGTAGTCTTAACAGCTTCATATGACTCCTTCTGCTTTTTCCATCATCATTCCTCACAATGGCAACGTCACTGAAGATGATCCGTTGTTACCGACACTTGCTTCTATCGTTGATCAGGAAGGGGTGCGCATTGAACTCTTGATTCAACATGGAGGAGGCCTTTCTGGACTTTGGGGAAAATTATCACGTGCATTAAATCTTTCTGCAAAAAAAGATCAAGTAACGTTGCGAGTCATTGAAGAACCGATCTCTTCCACTGAGGAAACCCTTGCCTCAGGAGTGAAACGGGCCACTGGAACATGGATTGGTTTTTTACAACCAGGTGAACAATATTTGCCAGGAGCTTTATCAGCCATTAACACAGCCTTACAAAGCAACGATGAAGCCGATCTCTTGCTCACTGGTTCCGTAACATTGATTGCTAACAAACCCGTTGTGGCACCAGCTACGCTTCCAACTTCCAACTATCTCACCAGCGTGCAAGCTTCATTGCCGCATCATTCTTTCTTTTGTCGAGCCTCTCTCTTCGAAGAACCTTTTATGCTGAAACCTGAATATCAGCATCAGATGATCACAGAATGGTTACTCCGTTTGTTGCATACTGGAAAAAAAATTAAAGCCCTTCCGATGCTCGCCACTGTTACTACTCACGAAGAAAAAAAGAATGCGTCGTTGTTACCAAAGGCTACGGGCATGACGGCATTTTTGAAACCTTGGCATCAATGGCGCCATCAAGGAGCGATGCGTCAGGCACAGAAGCACATTACACTTCCTTCTTCCATTTCTATTTACCAAAAAAGCTCACTTCTTCAGCGAGCAAGCCTCTCTTAGCCGCGTTGTAGCGTGACGTGTCATCGGCAATCCATGCGCCGTCACAAGAATACTCGGAGCAAATTCTTTCAGGCAACTTAATGACTTCGCTATGAGTCGATGATTTGTACAATACTTTTTGGGAAGTACGAGAAGTTCTTCCTCTTGAGCGTTCGTGATTGCATCGCCTAAGATTAAAATTTTTCCCTTTGCACTCCAAAACGCCGTCTCACCAGGGCCAAAGCCAGGAAGAGCTATGGACCCTAACCCCATCACCTCATCTCCTGGTTCATAAAAGTGAGTGGCAATAATCTCTTCACCTGCACCGACTGGAGCATAAATCGGCAACCTTAATTGCGTCGCTAACTCTATACTCCAACGTTGATGATTTCCACTTGTTAAAAGAATACCAGCCGCTGACGCTCTTGCCTCTGCCAATAAAGCTACAAGAGGCTCTGGAGCCAATGCCAACGGATCAATAAAAAGCAGACCAGCTGATGTAACGATTGCTGAACAAGAACATTCATACTTCACCTCTGCATCATATCCGCTCCAAAAAAACAATAGAGGCTCCGTGGCAACGAGAGAATATTCTTGAATGGGTTTCATTGATTGATTCAACAATTTCAGGCCTTGTTTCGGCGTTTTATTTCGAGCATCGGCACAACTTGTTCTAACGACCGCGTGTTGATGACCTCTTCTTTTGTTAACCATCCCTTGCGAGCCAGAAGACAACCAAACTTAAGGTTTTGTAATCCCTGCGTTGAATGAGCGTCAGGATTGATCGCACACTTCACTCCTTTTTCTTTGGCGAGTGACCACCAACGCCAATCCATATCAAGTCGATAAGGGCTTGCATTAAGCTCAATAATGGTTCCAGTCGCTGCCGCAGCTTCAATCACAGCTGGAATGTTTACAGGATAAGGATCACGCGAAAAAAAGCGCCGCCCCGTGAGATGTCCCAACATCGTCACATAGGGATTTTCAATCGCACGAATGATCCGATCAGTCATTGCTGTTTCACTCAATCCGAAAGAAGAATGTACGGAGGCAACAACGTAATCAAGTGAAGCCAAAACTTCATCCGAAAAATCGAGTGTGCCATCTTTTAAAATGTCACATTCTATTCCTGAAAAAATTCGAAAAGGAAAAATTTCTTGATTGAGTTGTTGAATTTCGTGTCGTTGTTGCAACAGCCGCTCTTCAGAAAGTCCATTTGCTTGATAAGAACTTTTGCTATGATCTGCAATGCCCAAGTAGTCAAGGCCCAGCTCCTGAGCTGCTTGAGCCATTTCTCTTAGTGTATTTTTTCCATCACTCGCTGTTGTGTGGCAGTGAAAAGTTCCTCTAAGTTCCGTCCACTCTAAAAGCTTTGGCAGGCTCTTGCTTTCTGCGGCAGCAATTTCTCCACGATCTTCACGCAGCTCTGGTGGAATATAGTCTAAATCCAATGATGCATAGAGCTCCTTTTCATCATGGATAAGAGGCGGCTCTGCCGATCCTGGCTGCACTGTGTAACGATATTCATTGAGTGACCACCCTCGTTCCAGAGCACGATTACGCAATCGAATGTTATGCTCTTTACTTCCGCTAAAATAAATCAAAGCAAAAGGAAATTCCTCTGGCTTCACCACTCGGAGATCGCATTGCAATCCACCCTCCAGCCGTACACTTGATTTAGTGGAGCCGCGCGACAAGATTTCTCTGACTAAAGGATGCGCTACAAAAAATGCTAAAACAGCTTCTGGATTTTTTGAAGAGACGAGCAAATCCAAGTCTCCTAAGACTTCTTTGCAACGACGAAAACTGCCAGCAACTTGACATTGTCCTACATCAGGCTGACTGCGCAAGTCCTCTAAGAGCTGCTCTGCAAGCGGCATAACTTGGTCAATTCGAAAAAGGCCAACATGTTCCTGATAAAAAGCAATCGCTTTTAAAATATTGATCGCCGATTTTTCACCAAAGCCAGCAAGTCGAGCAACCTTTCCTGATTCGCATGCTACTTGAAGATCAGCAATCGAATTAACTCCCAATGATTCGTATAGGATTTTAATTTTTTTGGCTCCGAGTCCTTGTAATTCAAATAATTCAAAAAGCGTTGCAGGAAATGAAGCCACAAGCTCCTCGTAGTAGCGAAGATGTCCCGTTACTACTAATTCACTTACTTTTTCTTCGATAGCTTTTCCAATCCCCTCTACTTTTCCTAATCGTTCTTCATCTATTAAGCGCTCAAGCGGCTCTGAAAGCGTCTCCAAAGCTCGTGCACCTCGTTGATATGCTCTGATTTTAAAAGGATTTTCTCCACGCAATTCTAAAAGTTGCGCAAGATGATCGAGTATTTTAACAATCTCTTCTACTGATAATTTAGATTTCATGAAACTTAAAAGAGTTAGAATTCTTTTTATAGTCAAATTACTTAGAAATTACAGAAAAGAACGGAGAGATTTTTAGAAAAGGCAAGGCGGAAGACTGAGCGCTATCTCAACGATAACGCGATGGGATCAGAACGCTGCTTGTTCCTAACTAAGACCAAGCCCCTTTATTGTCACTTCTAAGTAATTTGACTATAAGCTAATCCAGATGAGGAAAATCAAGCGCGACCGCAAAGCAGCTGAGTAATATGAAACTCGATGTGGTAAGCGAGCAACGACGAAATACGGAGCTCCTTGCTCCAGTAGTAGTATTTAAAATGAATTTGGATGCCAAGTAGCTGCATCAATACACGCCCAAATGTGAATCAACCATCCCATCGTTCCAAAAGAAATGAACCAAACAATCCCTGCTCCGATAAAAAATAAAAATGCTGCTAATAAACGCCCCTGCAACAGTTGTCCCAAGCCGGGAAAAAGAAAACTAGCGAGTGCCGCGATAACATTTCCTGCAGATCCTTGCGATGTATTCATGTCAGGATTCTTGCCTTGAAAGCATCATTTTGAAAAGAATTTTTATTTTATCTTGAGGTCAGAAATAAGGAGAGAAAAGGAAAGCATGTTTTCAAAAAAACAATTTTTATGATCACTACCCCTTCGTTCTTTACTCTTTACTCATTCCTACGACCAGATATTTTCTAAACCCCAAGCCTGCATCTCAAAAAAACTATCGCTTTCAAACGTTCTCATTATGGACCTTAATCTTACTCCAGCCCATCTTCACTTAGCCCTCAATCACATTCCCATCATAGGCATTGCCTTTGCTTCTCTTCCAATCGTGATTGGTATTTTAGCTCAATCTCGAACAACCATTGCCGCAGGGCTTCTCGCAACATTGCTTTGTGCTGGCATGATGCCAACGATCATGCAAACGGGAAAAGAAGCAGCACACAGTTTTAAAGAAGGAAAAACGCTTCCTCCTCTTGATGATGCTGGAAAAATTGCGCTTCACATGCATGATAGTCGCGCCGACAAAACGGGTCCTGTTGTTTATGCCTGCGCTATTCTTGCTTTGTTTGCTCTTCTTGCTTTAGTCAAATTTCCCCATGCAGCACTCTGGCTCAGTTCGGCTGTTTTATTAGGAAATATCATTTCTATTTCTCTTGGGATCTGGACAGCTGAAGCGGGTGGTCGCATCAGACACCTTGAATTTCGCCCTGCTACGCCTTGGGATAATCCACCAGCACCTACTCAGAATGTGACCCCCGTTGGAACCCCCACAGAAATAAGTCTCCCTGTAACTACACCCGCTGTACTGAAAACGGCTTCAACCTCTGCTCCGGCAGCGTCAGCTCCAACGCCTTCTCCAACAGCAACGCCATAAAAACGCTGCGGCTCATAGGGACAAATTAAGTTTAAGTTGCCCCTAATTTTAAGCATGGCAGTTTCTCTTTTTGTTGCTGCTTCTTCATCTCGCGCTGCCACTTTTGGTGCTCTTTTCTCATCCTGCGCTCTATGATGCTGGGATCACTCTTTTGATTCCAAGCTTGTTGCTCACGCTTCCATTTTTTTTGTTGTTCTTGAGATGAGCTCTGAGCCTTATTCCAACAAGGAAATTGCCATGAGGCCATAAGAAGAGGGCTCTTAACAAAAATGAAAAAGAGCACATACCTAAAAAGGAGCCAACGAGATCTATTTTTTGTTTTCATAAAAAAATTGTGTCAGCTTTAAGTTTATAAACATGACATATTGAGAGCCTAGTCAGAATATTTCATCGCTCTCGCAACAAAAAGCAGCAAGCGATGTCATCGCTTATAGTCTATTAAATGGAAAAGGGCACGTTAGAAGCACCGACATTTTTTCTTAGGACAAGGCCGAAGATCGAGACGCTATCCAAAGATAACCTAGATATAAGAACACAGTCCTAACGAAAAAGAGCAAGCTTATGGTCTGCCTTTTTCAATTTAATACACTATACTTCCCCTTTGCTGCCAGCGCATCTGTTGTTGTTGCTGCAAGGCTTCGTGATTTTGCTGCATCTGCTGCTGATAACTTCCACGGCTTGCTGCATTCCAACTTCCTCGCTGATGAGCTCTGAAAGACTGACCTCCTTGCTCCTGCTGTCCTTGATTCTCAGCCTGTCCCCGTTGCCCCTGAATCAACGAAGGTTGTCCCCATCGACTTTGTTGTTGCTGCTGTAACAATTGATGATTTTGCTGCATCTGTTGCTGATAACTTCCACGGCTTGATGCATTCCAACTTCCTCGCTGATGAGCTCTGAAAGACTGACCTCCTTGCTGCTGCTGTCCTTGATTCTCAGCCTGTCCCTGTTGCCCCTGACTCAACGAAGATTGTCCCCACCGACTTTGCTGGCGTTGCTGCAATCCCACTTGGTTTTGTCGTATCTGTGCTCCATATTGACTTTGCGTTTGGCTATTCCATCCTAAGCGTTGACGACGCTGCCGTCCCCCTCCCATTCCTTGTTGTTGTGCGTGAAGAGCAACTCCGATAATGAGCAAAAGAAAAAGAAATTTGTTTCTCATAAAAGTTAAACCGCCGATGCCAAAACCAATATAGTGTATTAAATTGAAAAGGGGACGTTAGAAGCGCCGACATTTTTTCTTAGGAAAAGGCCGAAGATCGAGACGCTATCCGAAGATAACCTAAGATCTGAGAACGCAGTCCTAGCGAAAAAGAGCAAGCTTATGGCCTGCCTTTTTCAATTCAATACACTATACCTGCGAAAGAAGCTAAAGAGCACAAAAAATCTGATCGTCACACTTCTTGAAAAGGGGTTATAGCGCGTATGACATCGGTGGCGTTCTTTTCCCTGCAGTTTTTTCTACGTTAACAAGGATCGCATCCGTGCAAAAGCATCATCAACATCTTCTTCTTCCAAGGGCTTAGAGAGAATTTCCTCCATACTTCCTGGTTCCACCCCTTCTCCTGCAATCTCCAAAAGAAAAGGACTTGGTTTGCAAGAAATTGTTGTTCCAAATTTTTTACGCGTACGACAGTAAGTTAATGTCAGTGTTTTTCTGGCGCGCGTTATTCCAACATAACAAAGCCGTCGTTCTTCATCCATTGTTCCCTCTTGCTTAGAGCGCTCATGCGGCAACAGCCCATCTTCGAGCCCAACAAGATAAACATGAGAAAATTCCAAGCCTTTTGCAGCATGAAGCGTGATTAGGGTGACTCCATCATGAATCTCCTCTTCTTCTTCCTTTTCTCGCTCTAGAACCATGCTATCTAAAAAACCTTGAATCCCCTCTCGTCGATTTTTCTGACAATAATGAGTGAGGCTTTGCAACAGCTCTCGAACATTGTTTTCTCGAGCATCAGCCTCTTGTTCTTTTTTACAACTCTTCCTCAAGTCATCATAATAACCAATTTCTCGCAGCAACTCTCCGAGCAAAGCTCCTGAGTCATGCCCCGGAGTCTGCAAACGAACTTTCAACGTTTCCCATTCTTCTAAAAAACTTCGAATCGCTTCTTGTGTTTTTGTTGAAAAATCATCCTGCGTTACTGGTTGTTGCAATACTTGAAAAAGGGATTTTTGTTGCTGTACTGAAATTTCTAATAATCGCTGAAGCGAGACTTTACCAAGACCGCGGGGCGGGGTCGTTAGAACACGCAAGAGCGCCGTATCATCATCAGGATTAATCAAGGCACTCAGATAGGCCATGACATCTTTAATTTCACGGCGATCAAAAAAACTTTTTCCTCCGACAACGCGGTAAGGAATTTTGCGTTCACGCAAAGCGGTTTCAAAAAGTCGAGCCTGAGCATTCATGCGATACAGAATCGCAAATTGATTCCAGGAGGCCTCTCGATGCTTTTCTAGAATCTCATCAGCGATGAATTCTGCTTCAGTAGCATCATCTTGTGCACTCAATACACGTATGGGCTCTCCTTCCTTCTCATCACTCCAAAGATTTTTTTTGCGCCGCCGAGTGTTATTTTTAATAAGACGATTCGCTGTCGCTAAAATAAGATCCGTACTGCGATAATTTTGCTCTAGCGTGATAATTTCTGGGTTAGGAAAGGCATGTTCAAACTCAATCAAATGCGCACTCTCCGCACCACGCCAACCATAAATACTTTGATCATCGTCTCCTACAACACAAAGATTAATTGGCTCGCTCACTAGATGCGTGATCAATTCCATCTGTAATCGATTCGTGTCTTGAAACTCATCGATTAAAATAAAACGATACCGCTCTTGCCAACGTGCTCGAGCTTCCGGATGTTGAGACAATAAATTGCGAGCCTGTAACAACAAATCATCAAAATCCATGGCATTGAGTGTGCGCAATTCTTCTTGATACTTTGCAAAGAGGCTTCCTAAGGCCGTTCCAGTCTCTTCTGGAAAAGCAGAACCGAGATTCTTTGCCTTGCTAATAATATTTTTTGCAAGATCGGGATTGATAGGATCTTTTTGATCATGAATACGGCTCGCCAGTTTTTTAATTAATCCCATCTGATCCGATTCATCAAAAATACTAAAATTTTCTTTGTACCCTAAGAGCGTTGCATCTTGGCGCAACAACCTGACACAAAGTGCATGAAAAGTACAAATTGTCATCGCTCGTGCTTGCTCTGTGCTCAGCATGCCAGCAATTCGCTCTCTCATCTCACGTGCTGCTTTGTTAGTAAAGGTCACTGCTAAAATAGAAGCCGGATCAACACCCTGCGAAACTAACCAAGCAATACGCGCTGTCAGAACGCGCGTCTTTCCAGTGCCAGCTCCGGCAAGAATGAGAAGAGCTCCCTCAGGATGAGTTGCTGCACGGTATTGTTCAGGATTGAGATCAAAAAGACGAAATTTACTCGCAGACATAGAATGGATGAAGCAAAAAGTAGCATCGCGCTGCTACAACGTATATTTTAGGAACTTTGGTACATTGCCCTAGCAAATGCATTCACAATGCGGGGATAAAGCTCATGTTCAGCGTCTTGAATGCGTGCATGCAATATCTCGGGGGTATCTTCTAAAAAAACAGGAACTCGTGATTGTCCCAAAATTTTTCCAGTATCAATTCCTTCATCGACCACGTGCACTGTACAACCGGTCTCACTGACCTTTGCAACGCAGGCTTGTTGCCAAGCAGCTAGCCCCGGAAACTGAGGCAAGAGTGAGGGATGAATGTTTAAGATACGCCCTGGAAACGCCTTCAAGAGTGGTGCTTTAATGACACGCATGAACCCCGCCAGGGCAATAAAATCGACTTTTGCTGCTTGAAGATGGGAAATTATTTCTTGCTCAGCAGCCTCCGTCATTTTTGTTTTGAAAGGACCAGGTGATACAGAATGCGCAGGAATTTGAAATTCATTCGCTATTTTTAAGATACCAGCATCAGCAACATCAGAAAGAACCACGACAGGTTCATAAGAGACAGGACCTTTGCGAGCTGCTTCTACAAGCACTCGAAAATTTGACCCCTTGCCCGATCCTAGAATTCCAAGACGAAGAGGAAGAGAAAAATTCACAGTTACGGAAGGGATGAAAAAATTTACAGCGTATTAACCATGAAGTACGCGAAGCAACAACAAGAAGCTGATTTTAGCGACTCTTTTTGTGGTCGCTTTAATCTCTTCCAGCCCTGTGAAATTTTTTTAGGTGTTAAGCAACAGCAAGTGGCTCAACATTCACACGACGGCCTGCGCGATCAAAACGAACTTTTCCTTCAATAAGAGAAAAAATGGTGTAATCACGTCCAAGGCCTACATTGCGGCCTGGCAAAAATTTTGTACCACGCTGACGAACAATAATATTACCAGCTAAAACCATTTGATCACCAAATTTTTTAACGCCAAGTCGTTTGCTTTGACTATCGCGTCCGTTTTTAACACTTCCTTGTCCTTTCTTATGGGCCATAACTTTAAATAGGTTAAAATGAGTAAAAAATTATTTGTTTGAAATCGAAGTGATCTTGAGCTTTGTCAATTGACGACGATGTCCGACTGTGCGGTGATATCCTTTCCGACGACGGAACTTAAACGCAATTACTTTATCGTCTTTCCATTGATCGACGACCTCAGCTTTAACAGAAGCTTTGTCAACAAAAGGGGCACCTACAGTGACATTTTCTCCGTCAACCATCATCAAAACGTCAGTAAAAGTTGTTGATTGGCCTGCTTCTAAAGGAAGTTTTTCGACATCAAGAACGTCTCCTTCAGCAACACGATATTGTTTGCCGCCTGTTTGAATAATTGCGTAGGACATAAAATTTTTAAAAATGGGAGGGATAAGATTCCATAGATTAGCCCTTGTGGCAACAAAAAAATATCTGCGTCTCTTATTTCTACTTTTTCCCTTTAGACTTCGGAACTTTTTGAGGAGGACTTTCTTGCTTTTTTTTGTAAAACTTTGTTTTTTATTTTTGGCAACCGATTTCTGAATAAGCTCTTTTTATTTTTGAATTAACTCTTGAGTTCTTTCTAGATATTTTTTTGAGGATTAGCCGTAGGTAATGGCTTGGATTGATTTGTTGCTGGTGCTTCTTTAGCTTTTTGTAATTTTTCTCTCAACTTAATTGCAGTTTGCAGACCCGACCTTTTCATTAAAGGTCCACGAAGCACTCTTACCCTCAAAACGTTTCTGGCGCTATTCAGAGCGCTTTTTCTAATTTTTTCTACAGCAAATTCTAATTCTCTATACGAGTTGATTGGCTTTTGAGTAATTGTTTTTAGTGCGCGTTCCCTTATTTTTTGAGCATGAATCCATTCATTGCTCCAAAAAAAAGAAGCGTGAGAGCATTGGGATTTTAATTTGAAATCACGTGCGCTTTTTCTTTGCAGCGTCTTAATAGATTTAACTTTTTTCAGCAGACGCGCTGTTTGTTTTTGAGCGGCTTCATGAAAGTCAACGCTTATGAACGAATAAGGATATTCACTTTTTTTTGGCTGATAAGAAATAATACGACTATAGAGCGATTTTATTTTTGATGGAGAATATTTTGGGGGTAAAAAATTTGATTGCAATGAAGATAGAAGGAAAGAAATGTTTGAATAGTTTTTCCGCTCTATTTTTTTGATAACCGTAATCACACTCCCCTCAGGACTGGTAATCACCCTAAGGTTCGTACTTCCTGGCTTACCTCTTTCAGCCTTTGTTCTAGTGGTATTTGATCTAAAAGATCTTCCATCTTACTTTCGCTATTTTCTTTTGCTTCTACTACATCTCCTCGGTCTGCACTGCTTGATATATCATCAGCAGCAGCAGCTGAAATCCTTCCTTCTTTTTCTTGCGCCCCTTCCCGCAGCTGTTGATTTTTTTGTTCCTCAGCGATTTTTCTTTCGCCAACAATCTTGGGCGGCATTGCTTGCAAAGGATCAAAATTTTCTCCCAGCAAAAATAAAAGCAACAAGAGAATGGTTTTATTTTTCATCACGAATTGACTCATAAGCTTTTTTATTTTTCTTTAATCTACCTTTCCTTTAGCCACGAGCCTTGGCCTCCATCTGAGCGAGCTATCAAGCAAAATTAAAACTTCATTTAAAAAACTGTTCAGCTTTCGACGGAATCTAGTTAGAAAGACAAACGCTTTCAAAATTTTCCTTCTTGCGAAAGCTCGAAATTACCACTATGATCGTCTGCTCATTGCTCGGGTGGTGAAATGGCAGACACGTGCGTTTAAGGGGCGCATGCCGCAAGGCATGAGGGTTCGAGTCCCTCCCCGAGCATATCTATTGCAAAGCAATAACAGGTGAAATAGTTCGCTGAAATTTTTGAGACTCCCAAAAATTTTTACTTCTTCTTTGTTGAGCCGCAATTTTACTTTTAGCTCTCAACTTTTTTAAACAGCTCTTCACGACTGCGCGGCACTTGCGGCAGCAATTCTTGCAATGCTCCAAAACTTGATCGACTTGGATCATAGACACCAAGAGCTTTAGCAAGCTCTTTCTCAAAATGCTCAATAGCCCGACGTGTCGGCATTTGTTGTTGTAAAAAAAGAAACGCTCGCTGCAAAAGATGATAAATTTCAGGAACTGGATGGAACGGCTCCAAAACAAGATCACACAACTCTGAAAAGTAAGAGGCCGCTAAAAGTGTGTGATAGCGTGGAGGGAGCCGCCAACTATTTAAAGAGACCATTTCCGTCAAGCTGTGCAATTCACTTTTTTTACTAAGCTTAAACCCAATTTCTCCTTCACTAAAAAGTTCCAATCGTCCAGCCACGCCTTTTCCTGAGGCCATAGCAGAGCGCACGGTTGTTTTGATTTTTCCATATTCCTGGGTCAACCAAACAATCACAAAACTTGTTTCTGAAAATCGATATCGCCTCAATAAGAGCGCCTTCGTTTGATACATGGCTCATCAGCCTACAGCTTGTACCTTACAGGCTACAGAAAATTTATTTTCGTTTTCACATGCAGCGAAACCGAGGCCATTCACTCATTTAGGAGAGGCTTGCTTATATCATTAATTTTTGGAAAGAGTTTCCCCAATCATTGCTCGTTAACATCTTCCAGAACCTCATGTTATCAAGCTTACAGAAGCCTTCTTTGATTGTAAAAGCACCTTCATTTCTTGGTGGCGCAACTATAGTGTATTAAATTGAAAAGGGCACGTTTGAACAAAATGCGTTCTTTAATTTACTGGCGCTGCAATACGAAATCCGACATCGCTTTCTCCTGAAAATAAGAATTTGAAATTCTCTTTTGTCAATGCCGAGGCATCGGTTTTAAAAGAACCCCCTCGAGCCTCTACTTTAGTTATTCCAAAAAATGAGGTTGTTGTATTGTTCCATTCCCAAATATTTCCTCCCATGTCGCATGCTCCATAATAGCTTTTAGTATCATTAAAAAGATTTACTGGGGTTAAGCAAGAAGCGGCATATGAAGTACCAATGACAGCATTGTTATAATTAGCTTGATCTCCTTCTGCGCCAATAACATTTCCGGGAGCAACATTATGCTGCGTAGGATACTCAGAGTACCCCCCGTGACCATCGTAATAAGCGGCCTTGTACCATTGATCTTCGGTTGGAAGATAACACTGAGCATTTTCATTCAAAGGAACCAACGCGCCATTACAACGCCCATGTAGTGCATAGGCTCCATTTTCAGTAGTACTATCATCTTCATTGCCCTCCCGACATTGATTATGAATCCAGTTACAAAAGCGCGCCGCATCAAACCAACTCACATAATTGATAGGAAATTTTTTCCTTCCTGCTTTTACAGAATAATAAAAGTGCCCTGCAAAAGGCGTACAAATAATCGAACCATTAATTAGATCATCTCGCATCCAAGAATTGTAGAGGCCATACGGATCGCTACTACCGGCAACACCATTAAGGAAAAGACAAAATTGCTCTGCCGTAATTGGATATTTTCCAATGCGGAAAACATCAGCAACAGCGCCGTGGCCTGTTGCTGCATCTGCAGGGTTTCCAGCATCCCCAACTTCAACCCAAGAAAGAGTAATGTGCTGGGGTTGCATAGCAACTCGAAATCCAATTGCACTTGTTTCTGAAAAGTTATTAATCACACCACGATAGGTTGACTGCAATGCAGCAGCGCCAAACGACTTGCCCCAAGCACCTCCTCGCACCACTTGCAGATCGGTATCAAGCCCTACTCGACTAGCATCAACCCACTCAAAAACATTTCCTCCCATATCATAGGTGCGGTACGGCCCAGCAGAATTAGTAAAAGCATAAACTGATGTTAAAAAAGGAGGACCGCTCTGTTGAGCGTAAGTCTCTTTATTGATGATATTGCCCATCCAATTCTTTTCTGACTTAAGAATAAAAATATTAGCATTGTTTGTCATACTTCCTGTCATGCTATTATCAGGGGCCGTATCAGATTTCGTAGGATATAGCCAATACCCAGCATTGCTTCCACTTCCTTTATAGTAAGCTGCCTTATACCATTGATCTTCGGTTGGAAGAAACCAAGTTGACCCTTGTGATAAAGGGACCACTCCTCCCATGAATCCATTTAAAGAGTAAGCTCCTTGCTCTGTTGTCGCCGGTCCTTCATCCCCCTCAGGTTGATCGTTATTCAGCCAGTTACAAAAGCGCGCTGCAGAGGACCAACTAACGTATGTAATAGGAAAGTGTTCTGTTTTATTACTTGTTGTATACAGGTAGGATTTGGTGGTGGGATTGTATACTTGCTGAATACTTGCAACATTAGTCTCTGTTCCCATTTTTTTATTGTAAAGCCCGTATCTATCTGACTGCTTTGCAACAGCATTGAGAAAAGCACAATATTGTAATGCTGTAACTTCAGTTCTTCCAATGCGATAATCCTCTTCTACTGCACCATATCCTGTTAAAGGATCCGCAACATTATTGGCATCTCCTACTGGAACTGTTTCAATAAAAATTGTAGCTGCAGCAAGATCATGACTGGTTCCTGCAAGGCACATCAAGAGGAGGCCCATGCTTATCAAATAATTTTTCATAACATCAATGCTTATCGAATTAGTCGCTCCATCCAGCGAGGTGTGCAATTTTTTATATAATTCCACGAAAACCAAGCTATTCCTAGAGCCACACATGTTGCAGCTGCTAAATCAGAAGGATGATGAGCTCCAAGCAAGAGTCTTGAGGCTGCAACCAGCATAGCAAGCAACATAGCACCGGCCCCCCAACAAGGACTGGCAAACAAAATAACCGCTGCAAAACCAACCGCCGTGGCTGTATGCCCAGAAGGAAAACTATTGAACTCAGCTTTTCCAATTGTCCATTTTCCCTCGTGATAAGGTCCATACCACTGCTGGTCCGTTACCCGCGGACGTGTGCGACCCGTCGTAAGTCTTACCGTATTAACAAGCCCTCCTGCAATTGTTGAAACCAACATTGCACATAAAAAAACTTTTTGCCATCGTTGCGACCTTAACCTCCGCGCGCTTAAAAATCCAACGCTACCCAACAGCATCAGCTCAGGCCAATCACCGTAATGACTCACTGCCGCAACGATTTTTTTTTCGTAACAATCGTGCCATGAGGAGCCTTGTACTTTGACCACTACTTGCCTCGTGGGGGCATCAATGAAAAAAGCTCCACTTACGAAAAAAATCGCACCCAATAAAAAGAGAAATGGCTTTTTTAATGCTTCCACTTGATGCTACATCCTAATGAGGGCAAAGAAGGGCGCAGCATGACTTCCTTCTTCAAAACAGCTAACAGAGCCGTTTTCAACTCCTCTCCTGTGGCAGGAATTCCATTTTTGTGCGTACTTCCATCAAAGCGACCGTGATAGAACAAGGTTGCTTGATCATCAAAAACAAAAAAGTCAGGCGTGCAAGAGGCTTCAAAAGAACGAGCCACTTCCTGTGTGCTATCAAATAAAATGGGAAAAGGAATCTTTTTTACAAGTGCCATTTCTCTTAATTTTTCAGGATGATCGTCGGGATAATCAATAGGATCATTTGCGCTAATCCCAACAAATCCAATACCCTGTTGTAAAAAAAGTTCTGCCATATTAACAATCCCTCCTAAGAGGTGTTGCACATAAGGACAATGTTGACAGAGAAAAACAATCACATTTCCACGAGGAAATTTTTCTTGAAGATCACGCGACGAAACTTTTTTTTGCGTAACAACATCCTCTAATTCAAAGTCGGGCATTATCTTGCCAAGCGGCATAGAGTCAAGAGCAGGAGTGGCCATTGGCGTAGAATAATATTAGAACTGAAGGATAAGGACTCTTTAAAAAACTCGCTCACTACAAATGAACGTTTTTGTTTAGATTTTTATGCAAAATAAATGATCTACAAACAACCACTTTTTATTGCTAGAACTTATAGAACTAGGACGTAAGCCTGAGCCAAAAGCACATTCATCCTTTTGGACTTCAGCCTGTTTAAAAAGGAATATCGTCTTCCTCTTCAGGCTGAGGAGCAGCTACTGGAGCAGCTCCGCGAGTACCACTAAATTTTGAACTTGGCATACTGCGGGAATAACTACCGTTCTCTTCTTCATATCCCGAAGAGCTTCCTGCTCCGCCTGGCTTAGGTCCAAGAAGCTGCATAGAATCTCCAACAACGCGCAACTTATTACGCTTTTGTCCTGTTGCTTTATCTTCCCAAGAATCTAATTGCAAGCGTCCTTCGATATAAACGGGGCGGCCTTTTTTGCAATATTCGCCAGCAATCTCTGCTTGCCGTCCCCAAAGTGTTACATCGATAAAAGTCACTTCTTCTCTTTTTTCCCCCGTTTCAGTGGTGTAATAACGATTAATCGCCATCCCTAAATCTGTCACAGCGCTCCCCTTTGGAGTGTACTTAATTTCAGGATCGCGAGTGATATTTCCAATAAGTTGAACTTTATTGAGGTTAGCCATAAGAAAGGAGGATTAAAAAAAGATTAAGAAAAGCAGACCGTTGTGATTCGCCTTACTCTTTCGCTACTGCTTTTTTCTTTTTGACTGCTTTAGTTTTAGTAGCAACCGTTACACTTCCTTTACGATAATAATTTTGCAAAGTAACTTCTTGTATCAGTGTCAATTTTTGGCGGATTTTCTCAACGGAAGCTGGCTCCATAACGGCCACAAAATTTACGTAGTAAGCAGCTTTAAGATGATTGTGCGGATAAGAAAACTCTTTTCGCTCTAAACGTTGCACTTCCTCTACTGTGGCGCCTTCAGCGACCATGACTTTTTCAAGACGCTCAAGGAGCTCTTTAGTTTCTTCTTCTTTACTGCCAGCAATGTTTAAGGCAAGCAGGATTTCGTAGTAATGTTTCATGAATGTTTAAAAGTTTAAGGGTTTAGTAGTGTAGGAGTTTGGGAACCTTAAGAAAAGTTTTTATTTAGATTTTTCATTAAATTTATTCATCGCCGCATTAAATCCGTCTTTAAAAAGAGTCTGAATGGCCTCGAGAGCCCGTTGTATTGCGACATTGATAAGTGGTTGCTCTTGGGGTTCAAAACGAGAGAGCACATAGTCCGAAAGAGTCATCTGCAATGATTTCTTTTTCTCTTCTTCCTCTTCTTTAGGAATAGCCCCAACTCCAATCCTTAATCGTGGTACTGCTTCCGTTGAAAAATGCGTTAACACCGATTCCAATCCACGCTGCCCGCCAGAACTACCAGAACACCTCAATCGAATACTTCCCACTGGAAGCATAACCTCATCTAAAACAATTAAAACTTCTGCTGGAAGAAGGCGATAGAAACGAGCAAAAGAAGCTACTGCTGTCCCACTCAAATTCATAAGCGTCTTAGGCTTCATCAACCATAAATCTCCTCTTCCTTCTTCTGAAATTTTTGCAACATCAGCGTTCCATTTTGAAGAAAAAGAAAATTCAACGCGATATAACTGCGCTAAAGCATCCACTACCTCAAACCCAATGTTATGACGAGTTCCTTCGTATTGACGCCCCGGATTACCAAGACCAACAATGAGTCGAAGCGGTGCATAAGCACCCTCGTGACAAGAACTATTCATCTTGAAAAGATTAAGTTAGCTTTCATGGACTAGCAAACTCATGAAGCATGCATCCAAGTTAGAATTTGCTAGGCTATAGGTTAAGAAAAAACAGCATCGTCTAACTTGCTCCTTTGTTCTTCTATAGCCTAGAAGACTACCTAATAAGAATTTTTATTTCTTATCAGCACCTTCTTCTGACTTCTTCTCTCTGATAACTTCAGGAGCTTGTGGAGCTTCTTCGGACTTCGATTCTCCAGCAACCTTTGGTTCAGCAACCAAGAAAACTGTTAAATCAGCATCGCCCGTTGCCTTAACTCCTGCCGGCAAAGCAAGATCACGCAAGTGCAAGGAATCACCAATTCCCAATTTAGAAACATCAACGCGGATGCATTCAGGAAGATCTTTTGGCAAACATTCGATCGTAATATGGCGCAAGAGTTGCTCGAGAAGACCACCATAGCTCTTCACACCAACTGCATCACCAAAAGGTTCAACAGCTACTTCAGTGTGCAACAACTCGTTCATAGAAACCTCTAAAAAATCGACATGCAAAACATCGCCACGAACAGCATGGTGCTGGACTTCTTGGATCAACGAGAGGTGCTTTGAAAGCTTCCCTCCATTATCAATCTCTAACTCAACGAGAATATTTTCACCAACAGCATGAGCAAGAAGCTGTTTAATATCGCGAGCACCAATTTCGAGATTGCTAGGCTGAGTCTTTGGCCCGTATATATTTGCTGGAACAACCCCACGTGAGCGTAGTTGCTTAATGGAATTACGTCCGACGTGAGAGCGAGGCTTAGCGGAAAGTTTTACCTGTTTGGCCATAAAAATGAAAAGTTATAAATAGTGAATAGAAGAAAGGGGCTGAAACCTTAGACTGATTTCTAGAAAAGTTCAACTATCTTTTTGCGTTCTCTTGAGACTATTCTTTTTTACTTCACCCTAAAGAGCGAGCTTACGGACTCCCCTTGATGAATCCGTCGAATCCCCTCTCCGAGAAGCTCAGCAATAGAAAGCCGTTTAACACGACCTACAATATCTTTTGTTCCCGAAACGCTATCTGTTGTAATCAACTGTTTAATTTCAGAATTCTGAAGCCGCTCAACAGCAAGATCGGTTAAAACTGCATGTGAAACACCTGCATAAATTTCGCCGACGTTTAATGTCCGCAAAATTTTTGCAGCACTCACCAATGTTCCTGCTGTCTCCGTAATATCATCAACAATAAGAATATTTTTTCCTTCGACTTCACCAATGACATGAAGTGGCTCTACCTCTGTTGCATTGCGCCTCCGTTTAACAACAATTGCCAAACCAGCACCCAGAGCCTCTGCATAAGCGGACGCCATCTTGACACCACCCACATCTGGAGAAACAACAACAAGATTAGAAAGATTCATCGAACGAATATGTTTAACCATTACGGGCAGCGCATATAAGTGATCAACGGGAATGTCAAAAAAACCTTGTAACTGCTGTGCATGAAGGTCCATGGTCAGCACACGCTGCACCCCGGCGGCAACTAAAAGATTAGCAACTAATTTTGCCGTGATAGGAACGCGCGGTTGATCTTTGCGATCTTGTCGTGCATATCCAAAAAAAGGAATCACTGCAGTAATCCGATTAGCACTAGCTCTGCGAGCTGCATCAACCATAATAAGCAACTCCATGATACTTTGATTCGCTGGAGGACAGGTTGGTTGCACAATAAAAATATCACGCCCACGAATATTGTCATTAATTTTGACAAAACTCTCTCCGTCAGGAAATGTTGTGACTGTTGCGTCGGCAAGTTCTTGCCCTAAGTATTTAGTAATGTCAGCAGCCAATTGAGGATGCGCTGATCCTGTAAAAATCTTCATTTCAGGCGTGGATCCCTTTATCATTATGGAGCAAGGTTAGAGGTTGGTGATTTTTTACGAAGTTTTTCTTTCGTAACAGAGGGTGTTGCAACATTTGTCTCGTTACGTTCACTGCTGGAAGGAAGACTCAGAGGAACTGTTGGCTCAAGTCCATGTTGCTCGATTCGCCTTAAATAGGCTCCTTGCATCAGATCACAACGCTCCGTCAAAGAAGCATCTACTTGCTTCATCCTTTTAAAAAGAAGTTCATAATAGGCCTTTAATGTCTGGCGCCGCCCCTCAGGGGTCGTTGCTTTATCTGCTGCTTGATGCAAAGCTGCGACAGCTTCTTCTTTTTCTACCTGAGTACGGACTTCGTTATAGCGCACCTTTATTTCATGTTTTTTCTTTTCAATGCTTTCAGCACTATTTACTGGGGAAGCCTCTTCTGTCGCTGCTTCGGATGAACTTCCTGCATTAGGATCAACAGGAAGAGGCACATTAGTGGCATTATCTGCAGAAGTTGATTCTGACGGAGGAATCATCGAAGGATCTGTGGGGACAATTCCATTTGTATTGGGCGCAGGCTCTGTAGCAGAAGGTTTCGACTCATCTGAAACTGTGCCCACACTAGCGGGAGTCGCCAAAGAGTCCGCTTGAGCAGTAGAAGAAACAGTTATTGAAGCATCAGAGGATTTTGTACCTTGCCCCATCACCCCGCCTCCCAACGCTAAAAACGACATGAAGATAACAAAAAATTTCATAGCTCTATTCTTATTTTAACGAAGATCATTTCATACGGATGCAATGAAGTCGATGAAATATAAAAATACAACTTCTCTTTTTCATAAACTCCTTCAAGAAGTTTAAAGGGCCAGTCAAATAGCCGCAACCTGCGCTAGCGCACTTTTAAAAAAGAGCAAGAACTCTTGCAACCCAAGGAATGAAAGTCTCAGAACTGCCGTAGACGCTCACACTTGAGCAGCGCCGATACTTGTATCGGCAACAATTTTTAACACGCTAAGTTTGTTGACTAGCTGAAAGCAAGAGGCCGTAACACCGTTGCGCGAGAGCGACTGTGTGCGCATAATTTTCGGCAGTGTTATGTCCTTGGAGCATCTTGACAGCAACTTCTTGACACTCAGAAAAGCACAAACTTTGAATCGCCTTTTTAATGCGTGGCACCAAAATTGGACTAGCGCTTAATTCGTCAATCCCCAGCCCTACCAGCAAGGGTGTAAAAAGAAGGTCTCCTGCAAGCTCTCCACAAACACCAACCCAAATCCCAGCAGCATGCGCAGCATCAATTACTGATTTTAATATTCTCACCACACCGGCATGAGCTGGATTGTAAAGATACGCAATTGATTCGTTTCCACGATCAACACTCGTAAGGTATTGGATAAGATCGTTGGTTCCAATGCTAAAGAATTTCACCTCCTTGGCCAGCAAATCAGCAATAGCAGCAGCGCTTGGCACTTCAATCATAATGCCAACTTCTAAATCCTCTCGGAAAGGAGCCCCTCGCTGGCGAAGCTCTTGTTTCGCCTCCTCTAAGACCGTATTTGCTTCTCGAAGTTCTTCACAACACGAAATCATCGGATACATCATCCGAAGATTTCCAACCACCCCAGCACGTAAAATGGCTCTTAATTGAATTTTAAAAAGTTCTTTGTTCTGGAGACAAAAGCGAATACCTCGACACCCTAAAAAAGGATTTGATTCTTGAGACAGCTCCAAACATTTTACTGGCTTATCGGCACCAATATCAAACGTCCGAATAATCACACCATTTGGCTGGGATTGCTCGGCGATTTTTCGAAAGATCGCGTATTGTTCATCTTCCTCAGGAGGATTGGTGCGATTAAGATACAAAAATTCGGTGCGATAAAGCCCAATACCTTCAGCACCACTCGAAAGCACTTCATCCATTTCTTGAGGCAACTCAATGTTTGCCGAAAGAATAACTCGATGATGATCCTGTGTGACCGGTAATGCTTTTCTAATTTTCGCGAGATCTTTTTCTAAATGCTGCTGCTGTAGTTTAATGTTGTGATAATAATGCAACGTCTCTTGAGTAGGATGCACAATCAAAAGTCCATCATACCCATCAAGCAATACAATATCTCCATGTGTTAGCTCCGAAACAATAGCATGCAATCCCACAATAGCTGGAATACCCAATGCCCTAGCAATAATAGCAGTGTGCGAGGTTTTACTTCCAACTTCAGTAGCAAAGGCAGCCACATTTTCATGATGCAACATCGCTGCATCGGAAGGAGCTAAGGAGTGCGCTACAATAATGG
The DNA here is from genome assembly GCA_964402065.1 of uncultured Chthoniobacter sp. Taxonomy (GTDB): domain Bacteria; phylum Verrucomicrobiota; class Verrucomicrobiia; order Chthoniobacterales; family UBA6821; genus CAIWMF01. The sequence continues at coordinate 137,214 of CAYOAN010000003.1, forward strand.
GATGCTCATGCGTTAGGCGATCGACATTTACCTTTCTTCCCAAAAGATGTCGTAAAATGCGCCTTGAAACATCTTCAATATCAATCGTTCGTTCCCGAAGATAAGAGTTCTTCGCCTTATACAGAGCTTGGCATGTCCGTTTAATGACATCATTAAAAATATGCTCAATGTTGTAACGCTTTTGATGCAACGATTCGAGTGTCTCTTTGAGCAATTCGGGATCTTCTAACAAGAGCAAGTGAGCATCAAAAACTGCCGCATCGGCTGCCCCAACCGATTCTGTAATGCGTCGTTGAATTTCCTGAAGCTCTCGCTGTGTCTCTAGTAACGCATTTTTAAAACGTGTGATCTCATGGGGAATTTCTTCTCCATCAATCTTGCGAAAAGGAATCTCTTCCGGATGAGGCACGTGCAAAAAAAGCCGCCCTTCTGCAATCCCGGGAGCAACGGCAACTCCTTGATAGCGACGCTCTGGTTGAACGATTGGTTTTTTTGCAGGCATAAAAACAAGTGACAGGTTATAGGCTATAGACTACAAGGCGTAATGATCAACAACAGAATCGGCTATGCTTATCAAACTTGCAGTAACACAATTTGAACAGTGATCCTATTGCACACAAATCTTCTTCGAGCTGTCAAATTTGCAAAGATATTATTATGCATTTCCTTCTGACCAAGGAGATGAACAGCTTTAACTTTTTTGAGCAGCAAGAATTTTTTTAACTTCCTTTTCTGAAAGCTCCACAGATTCAACAATCTGTTTTATGGATAACCCCACGCGATACAGATTGAGAACTATCTTTTCTTTTTCTGCAACCCTACCCTGAGCAAGCCCCTGAGCAAGCCCCTGAGCAAGCCCCTGAGCAAGCCCCTGAGCTAGCCCCTCAGCTAGCCCTTCTCCATGATAAGTACGCCAAATACTTTTCGAGTCTCTATTGTCACCAACATAACGCTCATATGCCGTACGTTCCTCATTTGAAAGTTGAAGAAGGTTTAATTGCTCGGCGGCCTCTTGAATACCTTGCGCTTTAAATTCAGGTCGTACCTCTGACTGTTGCAAGGCGTAAATCCACTCATCAAGCGTGTCTTTAATTTTCAGATCAAACTCACTCACCTTCAAAACATAGTATTCGGGAAATATTTTAGAAAGATGATCAATACGTGCAGGATAATATTTTTTTTCTTGAGAGCTTAATTGCAAAATATCTTTTTTATGAAGACCTTTAAAGTCAGTCGTTCCATGATAAATATAATCTTCACCATGCCCTAAATCGAAATAAACAATATTAACAGAAATAACACGTGGCATTGTTCCGTATTCTTCACCTTCTTTTAAATGTTCAATCACAACTTTAGAAACACCATATAACATACGGGAAAGAAAATCCCATTGGTGTGCGCATTGAACTTCAATGATTACTTTTTCACCACTTTTGAGTTGAGCCAAAACATCAACACGATTTGATTTATCCGTGGCATGTTTTTTATTCGATTCACTTTCCAAAAGTGATTCAATTTTTACAGCAGTCCCTAATAACTCCGATAAAAACCCTTCCAGAATAGGAAAATTTGCTTTATGTCGTAACAACGTTTTGATCGCCCAATCAAATTGAATCAGCTTCTTCGGCTTCATAAGACCAAGCAATTTACTAGACCATGTCAAGAGATGTCAATTTGAATTGGAAGTCCATCAACGATTCTTTTCTACATGATAGGCTTGTTTTATATTCGCAAGATATATCTTCTCCACTATTGAGGCCCATGTCAGCGCTCCTTTGATTAAGCTCTTCTACTGCTCCTTCGCAAGGGAATAGCACAACTCATTATTGACTAAATTGAACTGCGTTCCATCGCGCTACTTTCCAAGTACAAGCGATTGAGGTACAACTCAACCTTAAAAATAGGCATAATTTTTTGCCTACCTCTCCTTGATTAATCAACTTGCTAAGAATAAATAAATACCCCTCTTGAAAAAGGAGATCTCCTGAATGTTGCACTAACAGCCATACTTGGTTATCGCCAACTTCAGCAAGCTGAGAAAGCGCAAGCTATCTACACTGTTGCAACATTTTCTTCACCTTGAGGACATGAAGATCATCTATTATAGAAGACATAAGAGGCAGGGTCTCTGGATGACTCATTAAATCTGAACCAAGTTTTTCAATGAATTCCTTCCTCACTTTTTGGTCTATCGTATCCATTTCAGCAATGGATTAGTTTGACGTATTCTTTATCAACAAGATCTCCTTTTGGAAAAGTTTGCTGTTCTGAATTTATTTCTTGCTGTAAACGGTTTACTATTTTATCAGCCTATTGCTGCGCTAAAAGATCATTGCTTATAACACAACAAAACGTAAAACTGCAAACAATCAAAAATTTCTCATAAGAAAAAAATACAAGAAGTCGAGGAGCGCAGACACTGAACATCTATGGCTATGTGAGGCGACGAGCACCGCAGCAAACTATGCAGCAAAACTTAGTTAGGAGTTCGCTGAGGCAAATACGTAGGGCGTTGGCAGCCGCCGGATCAAATGCCGAAGGCAGCTCGTAAGGCTAGCCTCGCGGGAGCGAGCGAGTTGCATGCAGAACAAGGAACGAAGAGCGCAGACGCCCCAAGCTAAATTGCAAATTAGTTGAGAAACTCGCTGAGTTAGATGAAGGGCAAGGCGTGACGGCGCGCAGCGGCTGAGCGTATATCTAATACTCGATGACGCGAGCACCGGCGCAACGCAGCCCTTCGCTAAAGCAGTAGAGTTTAGCAACCAGTTTTTAGCGAGAGTAGAGCTCGACGACTAATTGCTCGTTGACTACTGGATTAATCTCCTCACGTGTTGGAATACTAAGGACTTTCCCAGTCAAGGTTTCTTTATCAACTTCGAGCCAAGTTGGAGGATTTACGATCTGTGTTTGCTCCAGACCACGTTGTACAAGACGACGAGATCCTTGCTTCTCTTTGATCGTTACAGTATCTCCAATTTTAAGATTCGCAGAAGAGATGTCGGTCTTACGTCCATTAAGGAGAACATGCCCATGGGAAACAAGTTGGCGTGCTCCAGAGCGAGTTTTAGCAAATCCCATACGATAAACAATATTATCGAGACGAGTTTCTAAGATCTGAAGTAAAAGCAAGCCCGTCACACCACGTTGGCGAGAGGCCATTTCAAAGTAGCGCTGGAATTGGCGTTCAAGAACGCCATATTGGAAGCGCAATTTCTTTTTTTCTGCCATTGCTGTCGCATAATCAGAAAGTTTGCGACGAGCTCCTTTTGGTCCATGCATTCCGGGAGGATAGCTTTTATTCTCAAAAGCGCGAGGTGAACCGCCAAGAAGAACTCCGAGGCGACGGCTAACTTTAGTTTTGGGTCCTGTATAACGAGCCATAAAAATTGTAATTAGTAATCAGTTTAAAAAATTAGACGCGACGTTGTTTCGGAGGACGGCATCCATTGTGAGGAACTGGAGTAACATCACGAATAACGCTAATTTCAAGTCCGATAGCCTGCATTGCGCGAACGGCTGATTCACGTCCTGAACCAGGCCCTTTAATGCGTACTTCAACCTCCTTAAGGCCATGTCCCATCGCTTGACGGCAAGCATCTTGAGCAACTACTTGAGCTGCATAAGCAGTACTTTTCCGAGATCCTTTAAAGCTCATCTTTCCTGCACTTGACCACCCTAAAACAGCACCACGAAGATCGGTAATGGAAACAATCGTATTATTAAAGGTTGCTTGAACGTGAGCAATTCCATGAGAAATGTTTTTGCTTCCTTTAGCTTTGATGATTTTAGGAAGTTCAATAGGATCGTCCAAACTAAAACTAACGGCAGGCGCTGCAGGCGTTGCAGCTTCTTCTGCTTTTTTAGCCTTGGAAGTCTTTTTTGCTTTTGGAGCTTTTTCAGAAACTACTTCAGAAGGAGTTTCTGCAACGGGATCAAGTGTGGATGTTTCTTCGGACATGGAAAGTAATAATGAAAAAATTTATTTATTCTTTAGCGCGGGCAACACCTACAGTCTTGCGTGGCCCTTTGCGTGTGCGTGCATTTGTGGAAGTGCGCTGACCACGAACTGGCAAACCTCTGCGATGGCGAATACCGCGGTAGCAGTTGATAGCTTGAAGCCGCTTGAGATTTCCTTGTAATTCTCGACGAAGATCACCTTCAATCATCACCTTCTCATCAGTGATAGCATGAATAATAGAACCAATCTGCTCCGGAGTGAGCAGCTTTGCTCGAAGATCAGGATTGATGTTAGCACGTTCGAGAATGCGCTTTGCTGTTTTAGGACCGATACCGTAAATATAGGTAATCGAGGCTTCGATGCGCTTGTCGCCTGGAATTTCAATACCGAGAAGTCGTGGCATAATAGTGAGTTGTTGATAGAAAAGTTTAGCCTTGACGCTGCTTGTGGCGTGGATTTTTACAAACGATGCGAACCACATTTTTGCGGCGCACAACTTTGCAGGTTTCGCAAAGGCGTTTAACAGAAGCTCGAACTTTCATGAAAAAAAAGACGTTGATAAATAATGCAAAAGACAAACTCTTGAAATAAAATAGAGCGCATAGATTAACTCCATTTCGAAGAGGGCTGACGAATATGACAGAAGAAGCTTATTTAGGCTAGTAAAATTTTAAATTTTTTTTGATCAAGAGAGGCGCGTTAAAATTTCGGGCTCCTCCTCAGTCACCAGAACTGTATGCTCAAAATGAGCAGAGGGCTTTCCATCGGCTGTAACAACCGTCCATTTGTCAGCCAAAATTTTTACATCAGAAGCACCAAGATTAATCATTGGCTCAATCGCTAGGATCATTCCCGCTTTAAGTCTGGGACCTGTACCGCGACGTCCAAAATTAGGAATCTCAGGCTCCTCGTGTAATTGCCGCCCTACACCGTGTCCAACAAATTCTTTGACAACACTGAATCCTTTTTGCAACGCCTGCTCTTCAACATGCGCAGACAAATCACCAAGGCGTCGCCCTGCCGTAGCAAATGTGATTGCGCTCATTAACATTGCTTCTGTTGCCCTGCAGAGCCGCTCTGTTTCAGGAGCAACGAGTCCACAAGCAACAGTACGAGCGGTATCTCCAATCCATCCATTGAGCGTTACTCCAACATCAATAGAAACAATATCGCCATAAGCCAGACGCCGTGGCCCTCCGATGCCATGAACAACTTCTTCATTTATGGAAATGCAAGTCTGTCCTGGAAATCGATGATAACCTAAAAAGGCACTCCTGCCGCCTAATTTTTCAATCATCACTCCCGCAGCTTTATCAATTTCTCCTGTTGTTCGCCCCGGCTCCACTAGCGACGCTAGGTAATCCAAAACTGTTGCGGCGGCTTGTCCAGCAAGGCGCATCTTTTCTATCTCTGCGGCTGTTTTAATTGGAATCATCGGTAGGAAATGATTACTGTAACAAAAACTACAACTAGAGAGCAACGATAGAACACCAAATATTAATTTATGGATACCACTTTTTCAAACAGCATCTCTCCTGCTTCCATCTCTCGCGATAATTCCGCGGAAACAGAACACGCTTTATCAACCTCTCCCCAGCACAACATGGATCAAGCACATCTTGGCGATCATATAATGACCAAAACATTTTCTCTCAAGAAAAGAAGTTTTGCTGAAACAGACTTTCCTCTCCATTCTATCGATGACACTGACGAATTACTAAAGCACAACATATTTCCCGTCAGCGATGACTATGAGTGGAAGTTTAATGATGAAAAATTACTTCATGTTGAAAGCCCAATCAACGCACATTCTCAATCGCCAAAAAAAATTACCAGCAGATGAGTTAAATGAAGACGATTTTTTTAAAGGGCTTAGCGATGACGATAGTATCCCTGGCCAGCAATTAACGCCAACCTCTGCCCATGATCCTATCGAAAACTAAAACCCTATAGAAAACGTTCAGCCAGCTTCTAAAACAGCTTTACCTCTTGAAACAACCAATTCAAGAGCCCCCGCTCTCGCGAACAAACCATGGAGATCGCGTGCGCAACACTTACAAATCCTGGAACAAATAAAAGGCTCATTGAAAAATGGCTTTTAAAAATGTTGCTCTTTTGTTCCATAATCTGCTCCATAAAAAATCAAGATCGCTTTTATGGGGCTAGCTAGTATCAAGCGTGCTTTTGAGATTGGCCAATCAAGCTTGCATTTATTCGTGCCAGCTAGTGAAGTTTTTCTTTTAATTCCAAGCAGCGTTTTTAGGAGTCACAAAATTAAGCACGAGCGGGAATGAATACTGCACACAGCTATGGTAAAACGCGCACCCCTCCCCTCCCTCAGAACTTCCAATAATTGATGTTATTTTTCTAACATATTGACAAGCGCAACAGCAGCTTCATAAGCAATGCTAGCTCTCATTTTAAATTAGATGTTACCAGAGCCTTCTTAAAAAGATATTGGACATTCATCTTACAGAATAGAGCTAATCACCTTGTAATATGAATAGCGACGGCACACTAAAAATAATTTTCTTTTAAAAGCTATATCAACACAGCTTCAGCAAAGAAAATAACATCGCTTTCTCTTTCTTCTCCCTTTGCTTTCCCTCTATTATGAAACAACCTAGCGTATTCATCTTTGATTCGTATGATAGCAGGGATTGTAGCAGAGGCGTTATTCTTTCCAAACACGCTTATTATCGTGTTATAATTTTTGGCAGAATAAAAGACCTTCGCAATTTCGACACTCCTTTTAAAGGCAGCAGTAACGATAACATCTATTCGAACGGCTCCTATTAGCACTGGGCTTGCATTTGTAAATAGAGAGCGAGATAGATCTTGAATGTTTTATTTTCCTCTATCCTTTTTACCTTAAAATTAATGACGCAACACATTCTTCATAGCGAGGCAAGAATACGCGATGCTAAATATATTCACAGCTTGTGAACCCGACTGCAACTATGAGGAAATTCTAAACAAGCCAACACATCTACGTTGCAACACCAACCAAAAATTTGAATCAAAAAGCTCCTGGCTTTCACCTTGAAACAATGTTCATCCAATTGTCAAAGCATAGGCAAAAGCGCCAATCGCAATTTGTCCAAAATCAATAACGACGCTCATTTTTCATAACCTAATAAATTTATAAAACTGATATCACAATGAGCTCAAACGTGAGATTGTTGTTACCACATTAAAGCCGTCGCTTCTCTCAACATCTCAATAGCAAAACCAAGATTTACTTTTCCTCTGCGAACACAGAGCATCCGTCACGGTTTTATATCATAATTTATTAACACTCCTCCGTGATCATCATTCTACAATTCTGTGAGAAGTTATCCTGCAATAGCAATGCATCACATGGGCATCAAAGCGCCGCAACGCGTTGTATAACATCACGCCAATTTCCCATTACAGTCACACTTCCAGGCCATTCTTCCAACGATTAACAGCCTAACCAATAATAGAGATAGCTGTTATTTATTTTCCCATATAGTTCGTTAAATCACAAAAGAGAGTTAACATCACCGCATTTTTCGAGGGCAAGGCAAAAAATAGAACCTTCATTCGAAGATGAGGAAAAACTTGAGAACACAGTCCTAAAGAAAAAGAGCAAGCCTATGATTCACCCTTGTAGTTTAATGTTCTACAATCTTTGAGACCTAGGAGTCCTCAACCGCAGCAGTGGGGTTAACAAGGCCAACGCTGGCCTTCTTCAGGCTACTGTGAACCTTTTCAACATTACAAAAAAACATGAGCCCCTCTCTCCAAACAAAAGCCCTATCGTTTGCATATTGGGGAACAACGGATCAGGTGAGTAAGTTTTTCTATTAAGAAAAGTTAATACAACTCAATCGCTATAGTATTTACTCACAGACGAGATCCTTATCCTCGATCTCTTTTTCCTTCTGGATAATTTTTATCTCCTAGTCAGGAAAATCGTTACACCAGCAATGCACAGCGCACCAAGGCCCGCATAAAACCAAACAAGGAAGGTATCACTGACAATCGAGCCATTTGTCATAGACTGACGGAAATAAGAACGATTCGTTGTTTTTCCTTTACGCAAGAAACCATCATAGTGACGTTGCAACAAGAAGGTCTCAACCTGACGCATGGTATCAAGCGTAACACCAACAATAATCAGAAGCCCGGTGCCTCCAAAAAATTGAGCTGTCATGTAAGGAACTTGCAAGCCGCGGCTCATTAACTGAGGTAGAATCGCAATGACCACCAAAAAGATGGCCCCAGCAAAAGTGAGACGACTCATTGTGAAATCTAAAAATTCTGCGGTCGGCTTTCCAGGGCGGATTCCAGGAATAAAGCCACCATTTTTCTTCAAATCATCAGCAATTTGCATCGGTTGAAATTGAGTTGCAACCCAGAAATAGCTGAAGGAAAAAATGAGAATTGCATAGAGCACGTAGTGAGGCCAACCAATCGTTAACGCAGAAGCTAGCTCTTGAGCCCAAGCTTTTCCAGGAAAAGCCATATTCAAGATTGTCGAAGGAAAAAGTAAAATTGCCTGCGCAAAGATGATTGGCATAACACCAGCATAATTAACCTTGAGTGGCATATATTGAGTCTGCCCACCATAAACCTTGCGACCAACAACACGCTTTGCATATTGAATACTAATCTTACGCTGCGCCTGAGTTACTGCAATAACCGATGCAATTACAATCAAAAGAAAAGCGCAAAGAATAACAAGGACTATTGGATTCACTGCTGCAGCCTCCCCACCTGAAGGAACAAAAGTTCTCCAAGCTTGTACAAGACCTGCTGGCAACTGTGCTAAAATACCAACTGTAATAATGACCGAAATTCCATTTCCAATACCGCGCTCAGTAATTTGGTCACCAAGCCACATGAGAAACATTGTCCCTGCCGTCATTGTAACCACTGTAAGAAGGCGAAATCCCCATCCAGGATCTGCTACAAGCGGCACTCCAAGACGTGCAATCGTCTCTGCAATACCAGGAAGAAAAGGATTAGACTGAGGACTCTCAAACGAAAGAGCAAGAAGCCAGCCCTGAAAAATACAAAGCAAGATTGTAGTGTACCGTGTGTATTGAGAAATTTTTTGCCTCCCTCCATCTTCACGAGCCAATTTTCCAAGCTGTGGAATGACTGCACCTAAAAGCTGCAGCATAATAGAAGCGCTAATATAGGGCATGATCCCGAGCGAAAAAATTGCACAGTTACTAAGCGCGCCACCACTAAACAAATTAAACATGGAAGCAACACCACCACCAACTTTAGCGTCAGCAACATTCATGAACCACTGTCTTAAAACCTGAGCATTAACGCCAGGAGTTGTTACTACAGCTCCCAAACGCATGATAACCACCATGCCAAGGGTAAAAAGAGCGCGAGCGCGCAGTTCAGGAATTTTGAGAGTGTTGGCAAATGCGGAAATCATAAAAGAGTTTTAAGAATAGCCGCAAAAGAGCGCAAAAAAATGATTAGCCTGAAATATAAAAACTATATGAAAAAATTTTTATTTATTATTAATCTCTAATCAGTTTAAAGATTTTTTATTTTTCCTTTGCGTTTTTTTGCGGCTATTTTTTATTTTTTTGTCATTAATTTTTTACGGCGAGAGAGACGTTCACGAGAAGGACGTTCTGTACCTTTTGGCGTACGAGCTGTCATCTCGATCTTAGCAGGACGAAGAATTAATTTTCCTCCTGCTTTTTCAAGTTTTTCACGAGCAGCTTCGCTAGCTTTGTCTACTTCAAGTGTTAAGGCTTTTGTTATTTCTCCGCGGGCAAGAAGTTTAATACCATCATTACGTCCATTAATAAGACCAAGCGAGCGAAGTGTGGCTTCATCAACTTTTGCACCTGCTTCAAAACGAGCATCAAGTGTGTCAAGGTTAATAACACCAAAAATTGGCTTGAATGTTGTATTGTTAAACCCTCTCTTAGGAAGACGACGATTAAGAGGCATTTGACCGCCCTCAAATCCTAATCGAACACTTCCACCAGAACGAGCTTTTTGACCTTTATGACCACGTCCTGAAGTTTTACCATGACCGGAGCTTTCACCGCAACCGAGACGCTTGCGACGATGCTTGGCACCAGGACGAGGAGAGAGTTGATGTAATCTCATAGAAAAATTGAAAAATTGAAAAATTGAGAAGTTAAAAAATCTTTAGCAGCTAAAAAGCGTTACTCAATTTTTGATGTTCTTTATGTTTAATTTGTTAAGCCTTACGTTCTTGGCGGCTAATAGTTTTGCCACGCATTTTGAAAATTTCTTCTGCAGAGCGAAGTTGTTTGAGTGCATCAATTGTTGCGTGAACGACATTAGCATGATTATTTGATCCAAGTGATTTTGCTAAGACATCACGCACACCAGCAGCTTCAATCACTGCACGAACTCCACCACCAGCAATTACCCCTGTACCAGGAGAAGCAGGACGCAATAATACACGTCCACCACCATGTTCACCAGTGACTTCATGAGGAATCGTTGTTTCACCGATAGAAACTGAAATCATTGACTTGCTGGCAGCATCAGAGGCTTTGCGAATTGCTTCACTAACTTCGTTAGCTTTTCCAAAGCCAACACCAACTTTGCCTTTCATATTGCCTGTAACAATGAGAGCGCTAAAACTAAAACGACGACCGCCCTTTACTACCTTGGCGCATCGATTAATGAAGACAACTTTTTCGACTGTTTCTTTTGGAGCTGACATCGCTTCACTAGCTGCTTCACTCCGACGCGAACGTTTATTGGGTTTCTCAGACATAATAATTAAAATTCAAATCCACCGGCACGAGCAGCATCAGCAAGTGCTTTTACCTTGCCATGATAGTTAAAGCCACCCCGATCAAAAACAACTTTTTTGACATTTTTCTTAAGACCTCGCTCTGCAATAAGTTGGCCAATTTTAGTAGAGGTAGCAACATTAGGACGAACATCAGCTGCTTTACGAAATTCTTTTTCTGTTGTGTTGACGCTTGCTAATGTTACACCAGCTTGGTCATCGATAACCTGAGCAGTGATGTGACGACCAGAAAAATAAATTGAAAGACGAGGACGCTCCGCTGTCCCTGAAACTTTTTTGCGAAGGCGGCGATGCCGCAAAGTACGTGATGAAGTATGGGCCATAGTAAAAAACAATGAAATGAGTAATATTATTGAACGGTTTTTCCTTCCTTGCGACGAACTTGCTCTCCTGCATAACGAATTCCTTTACCCTTGTAAGGCTCTGGTGGATAGTATGCACGAATGTCAGCAGCAACTTGGCCAACTAGGTGTTTGTTAATTCCCTCAATACTAATTTTGGTGTTATCAGTAACAGTAATTTTGATGTCTTCTGGAATATCAAAGAGAACTGGATGAGAATATCCAATAGAAAGATCCAACTGATTTCCTTTAATTGCAGCACGAAAACCAACACCTTGAATCTCTAAATCACGACGAAATCCTTCATTAACTCCAATAACCATGTTATTAATTAAGGCCCGTGTCAAACCATGAAGAGCTCGTGTTTCGCGCTCTTCATTTTCTCGCTCTACACAAAGAGTTGTTCCTTCAATATGAATTTTAATAGCTTTGGGAAGTTGCCAAGATAGTTTTCCTTTTGGACCCTCTGCGACAAATGTTCTATCAGCAGCCAAAGTGACTTTGACTTTATCTGAAAGAGTGATTGGAGTTTTTCCGATACGTGACATGATTCAAATAAGTTACAGGTTACAGGCTATTACCAAACGTAGGCGAGGAGTTCTCCTCCAACTTTTTGACGACGTGCTTCATGGCCAGTCATGACTCCTCGTGAGGTTGAGAGAATTGCAATCCCCATACCGCCGAGAACTCTAGGAATCTCTTCACTTCCAACATAACGTCGAAGACCAGGACGGCTAATACGACGAAGACCAGCAATAGCCGAAGCCTTACCGACATAACGAGCCACAACCTTCAAGCGTGGATGAGTTTCACTATTATCCAATTCGTAGTCAGTGATATAGCCTTCTTTTTTTAAGATAGCAACAATATCGCTCTTCATTTTGGAATAAGGAACAAAAAATTCTTTTTTATGAACTTGAACAGCATTGCGAATGCGGGTAAGCAAATCAGCAATTGGATCGGTAAGGGCACTCATGTTTCGTATCAGCGTTAGTCAGAGTTAAGCGGTAGCGACTTCTTCAGTCGCAGTGGGAGTTTCTGTTTTTTTCTTAGCAGCATTACGACCTACAAAAGGCATACCAAGCTCGGTGAGGAGATCTTTTGCCTCTTGATCATCGTTAGTTGAGGTGACGATAGTTATATCAAAACCAATATTGCGTTTAATCTTATCAAGTTCTACTTCAGGAAAAATAGATTGCTCAGAAATACCGAGGGTGTAATTTCCGTTTCCGTCAAAGGCTTTTGCAGAAACGCCTCGAAAATCTCTAATACGAGGAAGCGCCATCTTAAGCAAACGCTCCAAGAACTCATACATAATGCGACCACGCAATGTAACTTTAGCACCAATCGATTGGCCAGCACGAAGCTTGAAATTTGAAATACTTTTCTTAGCAATGGTTTCAACTGGAGCTTGTCCTGTAATCAAGGCAAGCTCTTCTTTTGCAATTTCAAGCGCCTGCTTTACATCTTGTGCAGAGGCGATAGAGGTATTAATCACAACCTTCACCAATTTAGGAACTTGGTGTTTGTTTTGGTAACCACGCTTCTTTTGAAGCGCTGGAATAACTCGATTTTGGTAATCTGTAAAAAGTTCTGCTGCTGGTTGCATGGTATGTTATTCTTTATGAGATGCGGTCTCTTTTTTAACTCGCGTCTTCTTCTTCGGATTTTCAGCTGTTTCAGCTTTTGCTTTTTTAGCGCTCTTTGCTTCTGCAGCTTCTACCAATTTAACATTGGAAATATGAATAGGCCCTTCTTTTTCAACAATCTCTCCTTGAGGGCGATCTTGAGAACGACCAAGATGTTTCTTTATCATGCGAACACCTTCTACAAAAACTTGTTCCTTTTCGCGAAGAACACGAAGGATCTTGCCTTGAGCACCACGATGGTTGCCAGCTATCACCTTAACGATATCGCCTGTATTGACGTGAGTCTTAATCATAGTGAAAAAATAGAAATTAAAGAACCTCTGGAGCGAGGGAAACGATTTTCATGAAGTTTTTCTCGCGCAATTCACGTGAGACGGGGCCAAAGATACGAGTTCCGCGAGGATTTTTATCTTTATCAATGATCACAATGGCATTCGCATCAAAGCGAAGATATGAACCATCAGGACGACGAACAGGTTGACAAGTCCGAACAACAACTGCGCGCACAACCTCTCCTTTTTTGACAGTACCACCGGTTGTCGCTTCTTTGACGTTAGCGGTGATAATATCACCGACATGAGCGCAGAGAGTTTTCTTTCCAATAACACCAATCATCGTGGCCATACGAGCGCCTGTATTATCGGCGACTTTAAGACGAGAACGAATGTAAATCATGTTTGTAAAAATTTATTGTTGTCCAGCTTGTTTAAGAATCTCGATGAGACGCCAGCGTTTGAGCTTGCTCAACGGTCTTGTTTCCATGATAGAAACAACATCGCCAATTTTGGCTTCATTATTTTCATCATGGACGTGAAATTTTTTCACTTGTTTAATAATTTTTCCAAAGCGCGGATGAGGAACGCGTGTTATGGTTTTGACAACAACTGTCTTGTCCATTTTGGCAGAAATGACTTCACCGGAGCGAGTCTTGCGCTGGCTGCGCTCTTGAGTTGTATTAGCGGAGGCTTTCATCAGTAAATTCTATTTCTTGGTTGTCTTTTGAGTCAGAATCGTCTGGAGACGAGCAATCTCACGTCGAGCAACCTTCATTAAATGAGGTTTTTCTAGTTGTCCAGCTTGTTGCTGGAGACGAAAGTGAAAGATTTCCTGACGCAATTCTTTTGTCTTTGCGAGAAGTTCTTTAGGAGTCAATTCTTTGATTTCAGCGATAGTCATAGATCAATCAGATAGTGCTGCCAGATGTTGTTGCATGATGGCGTGTCACGAACTTAGTTCGAATCGGAAGCTTATTAGCAGCAAGTCGCAAGGACTCCCTGGCTACAGATTCAGGAATACCATCCAATTCAAAAAGAATATTACCAGGACGTACTGTTGCAACCCAGTATTCTGGCTGACCCTTACCTTTACCCATCCGAGTTTCGGGCGGACGCGCAGTAACTGATTTATCAGGAAAGATACGAATCCAAAGTTTTCCTTTTCGCTTCATATTACGCGTTAAGGCAACACGAGCAGCTTCGATTTGGGTGTTAGTGATCCAAGCGCGCTCGAGGGTTTGCAATCCAAATTCACCGAAATCGATTTTCAAATTGCGAGAAGCAATGCCCTTGCGGCTTCCCCGCTGGGTCTTACGGTACTTAACTCTTTTTGGTAATAAAGGCATAACTTAATGAAAATTAGAATTTGATTTAGGCGTTGGCAGGTGCAGGTTGACGCACATCAGCAGGTTCTGATTTTTTGCAAATCCAACATTTGATTCCGATTTTGCCAGCCATGGTATCAGCTTCAGCAAATCCGTAGTCAATATTTTTTCGAAGAGTGTGAAGCGGAATTGTTCCTGCACGTACAATTTCTGTGCGAGCAATTTCACTTCCCCCTAAACGACCAGATGCACGAATCTTAATACCTTCTGCACCAAGATCCATGGCGAGCTGCATCGCTTTTTTCATAGCACGTCGAAATCCAATACGACGCTCTAGTTGATTTGCGACGCTTTCTGCCACAAGTGTAGCATCAAGCTCAGGTTGCTTAACCTCAACGATGTCAACTTTAGCCTGCTTTCCACCGGCAAGTAAAGAAATTTCTTGCGTCATGTTCTCAATTTCAGAGCCTTTTCGCCCAATAACAATACCGGGACGAGCTGTAACAATTGTTACACGAACACTGTTCCAAGCCCGTTCAATAATAATTCGAGAAACAGCTGCAGATTTTAATTTTTTCTTTAAAGTTGTGCGAATCTTTGCATCAGCATGAAGAAATTCTGAAAATTCTTTTTCAGAAGCATACCAACGCGAGCTCCAATCACGCGTGATCGGGAGTCGAAATCCGATGGGGTTTACTTTTTGGCCCATAATTTAGAAAGGTGTAGAGTTAAAATGGTAAGAAGTTAAAATTATTCAGCTGCTGCTTCGGAAACAACCTCAGAAACTGGTTCAGAGACTGCTACTTGCTTAGAAGAAGACTTCTTTGATACCTTTGGAGCAGTTTTTTTCTTGCTTTGAGTTTTGTCACGATCTGCTCGGCGAGCAATAGGGATTTCATCGGTTAAGATAATACGAATGTGACTTGTACGCTTGCGAATCGGGCCAGCGCTACCACGGGCTTTAGCAATAATGCGATTCAATGTTGGCGCTTCTCCCACAACCGCCTCTTTGATCACAAGAACTTCGGGACGCAAGTTGTTATTTTGCTCTGCATTAGCGATAGCGCTTTTGAGAGTCTTAGCAATGAGAGGAGCTGCTTTTTTTGGAATGAATTTCAATTGAGCAAGCGCTTCCACAGCGGGAAGACCTTGAATCTCTCGCGTGACTTCACGAGCTTTAAAGGCAGAAATTTTAGCGTAACGATAAAGAGAGCGAACTTGCATAAAAAATTATTTAGTAACTTTAGCCGTATGTGATCCGTGCTTTTTAAAGACACGGGTTGGGGCAAATTCCCCTAACTTATGGCCGACCATATTCTCAGTCACGAAAACAGGAAGGAAAGAACGACCATTGTGAACATTGAAGGTATGACCAACAAAATCAGGTGTGATCGTCGAGCGACGCGACCAAGTTTTGATCGGTTTTTTAATATTCGTTTCATTAAGCTTATCGATTTTTTCGAGGAGCTTCCATTCAACAAAAGGACCTTTTTTTAGTGAGCGTGCCATAGGAAATTATTTCTTTTTACGACGTTGAACAATGAATCTATCAGAAGCTTTGCGCTTTTGACGGGTTTTAAATCCTTTAGAAAGCTGACCCCAAGGTGACATCGGGTGATGACGTCCGCCTCCACCTTTGCTCTTTCCTTGTCCACCACCCATAGGGTGATCGATTGGGTTCATTGCCATACCACGAGTTTGTGGACGAATACCGAGCCAACGACTACGGCCAGCTTTACCGCTAGAAACATTCATGTGCTCCGCATTGCCAACTTGACCAATTGTTGCATAGCACTCTTCATTGATTTTACGCAACTCTCCAGAAGCCATTTTTACAAGAGCATAACCAGCTTCGCGGTTGCTTAAAATTGCTTGAGAACCAGCACTGCGGACAATCTGTCCTCCACGACCTGGAGTCAATTCAATATTGTGAAGTGATAAACCGAGAGGAATGCTTTTAAGAGGAAGAGCATTTCCTAATGAAGGATCTACTTGTTCACCTGCAGCTACCTTAGTTCCAACAGTAATTCCAGCAGGAGCCAAGATATAAGCTTTTTCTCCATCCGTATACTGAATCAAGCAAAGACGTGCACTACGATTAGGATCATACTCAATCGCGATTACTTCTGCAGCAATGTCACGACGAGAGCGTTTAAAGTCAATAATCCGATAGCGTTTTTTGTGACCGCCTCCACGATGACGCGCGGTCTTACGCCCTGCATTATTACGGCCGCCGGTGCGGCGTTTGATTTCTGTAAGCGATTTCTCAGGCTTACTCTTCGTTATTTCTTCAAACGAAGGAAGCGCTTTGAATCGCTGAGAAGGAGTGAGAGGTCTAAAAGTTTTAAGAGCCATACAAAAAATTTTGGTTACGCTATATCAATTTTATCGCCAGGAGCTAAACTCACGATGGCTTTTTTCCAATGAGCACGACGCCCAAAGTCGGCACGACGCTCTCTTTTTTTCTTACCTGCATATTGCATTGTTCGTACGGATACAACACGCTTTTTAAAAAGTTGTTCAATCGCCTTTTTGATTTCGATCTTATTGCAATCAGGATGAACGCGAAATACGTACTGATTTAACTTTTCAGAAATCAAGCTAGATTTTTCACTAATGTGAACTTTGCTAATAATGTGAGTGGCTTCCTTCATGCGATGAGGTATTATGCGAGACGTTGTCCAAGAGCCGAGAGAGCCTCTTGAGTGATGATGATTTTATCAAAAGCGAGAAGATTTTCAGTATTTACTTCAGCAGCGCTCATAAGAAGAGCTTGCTGCACGTTGCGAGCACTGAGGAAAGTATTTTTTGAAAAAGTTGGAGAAATGACAAGCGTACTTTTTGCACCACCAGTCATTTTTTCAACAAGCTCAACAAACTGTTTCGTCTTCGGCTCAGCTACTTCAAATGAAGTAACAGAAAAAACGTCTCCTGCAAGAATGCGGGCACTCAAGGCTTTTCGGAAGGCCAATTTTTTAACAGCTTTCGGAGTATTCTTTGCATAAGAACGAGGGTGAGGTCCGTGAGCAACACCACCGCCCACCCAAACAGGCGAGCTAAAATAGCCTGCACGAGCCCGGCCAGTTCCTTTTTGACGCCATGGTTTGCGTCCAGAAAGATTAACAGTGCCTTTTGTTTTAACGCAAGCAGTCCCACTGCGGCGATTTGCCCTCATGGCGACCACAACATCATGAACAGCTTGCGTTCCCTTGCCGTTATCGATGAGTTCAATGCTAGCTTTCTTTGCCAGCTCTGGAGTTAGTAAATGTGCTTTCATGTTTTATCGTCTCGTTGAAGCAATTAATCTTTTTTAGGGGCTACTTTTTTCTTAGCAGGACGCACCATGACATAAGTTCCTTTAGCGCCCGGGACTGCTCCGCTAATGAGGATGACACCATCATCTTCACGCACTTGTACAATTTCAAGATTTTGTGTAGTAATTCGCTCATCACCCATGTGACCTGGCATTCCCATATTTTTCCAAACACGTCCTGGAGTAAGACGATTTCCGATCGCACCGTTACGACGGTGCATCATGGAACCGTGTGTCTCTGGTTGGCCGGCAAATTTAAAACGTCGAACAACACCTTGAAAACCTTTACCTTTGGAGGTGCTAATGACATCCACGTATTGTCCGTTCTGAAAATTAGCAAGCGACCAAGTCCCTAAAGCAGGAGCAGCAACTCCTTCAGCCAAGCGGAATTCACGTTGAAAACGTTTTGGTGTTGAGCCTGCTTTTTTGAAATGACCAAGCTGTGCTTTTGTAGCACGGTGTTCTTTTTGATCATCAAAACCAAGCTGAACAGCATCATAGCCATCATTAGCTTTTGTTTTAACTTGTAATACTTGATTGTCGCGCACATCAACAACTGTCACAGCACGCACGACACCCTTCGCGTCATAAACGCGAGTCATGCCAATTTTTTTTCCAAGAATTCCGAGAGACATAAAAAATGTGAAGTTTAGATTTTAATAGAGATATCGACGCCAGCTGGTAGATTAAGCTTTCGGAGTTCATCTACGGTTTTGGCTGTTGGCTCAACAATGTCAAGCAAACGCTTATGAGTTCTGATTTCAAATTGATCCATCGATTTTTTATCGACGTGAGGAGAGCGATTCACGGTAAATTTTTCAACATGGGTAGGAAGAGGAATCGGTCCAAGAATTTTAGATCCGGTACGTTTCGCTGTCTCTACAATTTCCAATGCGGAAATATCGAGTAGGCGAAAATCAAAACCTTTCAGTCGAATACGAATGCGATGTCCAGCGGCCATAAAAGTTAAAGTGAAAAGTTTAAGTTAAAGTTAATTCTTTTGATCGAGAACTGCTGCCAAAACTTGTGCTGGCACTTGTTCAAAATGAGAAGGTTCCATAGAATAAGCAGCGCGTCCTTTGGAAAGAGATCGGATTGCTGTCGCGTAGCCGAACATTTCAGCAAGCGGCACTTCAGCATTGACGCTCGTGCTAATCGATTTTGTTTCAATTGACATGATTTTTCCACGGCGACGATTTAAGTCTCCCATAATATCACCCTGATATTCTTCAGGAGTAATTGCTTCTACCTTCATGATCGGCTCAAGCAAGATTGGCTTCGCTTTTTTAAGAGCATCTTTCAGCGCGAAAATTGCTGCCATTTTGAAAGCAAGTTCGTTTGAGTCAACATCATGGTAAGAACCATCGATGATATCAATATGAAGATCAATAACAGGGTAGCCTCCGACGACACCATTTAGAGTAGCTTCATTCAACCCTTTAATGACAGCAGGAATATATTCTTTTGGAATTGTTCCACCAACAACTTTGTTCTCAATGGTAATTCCTTTACCACGTTCGTTTGGTGTTGTCTTAACGATAACATGTCCGTATTGACCGCGACCACCAGACTGCTTAACAAGTTTTCCCTCTCCTTCAGCAGGCATAAGGGCAGTTTCTTTGTAAGCGATCTGCGGCTTACCAGAAGCAGCATCAACTTTAAATTCACGCAACATACGATCGCGAATAATTTCAAGGTGCAATTCGCCCATTCCAGCAATAATCGTTTGCCCTGTATCTTCGTTTGTAAAGACACGGAAGGTCGGATCTTCTTCTGAAAGACGTTGTAAGGCGTTTGCCATTTTCTCTTGATCCGCTTTAGTCTTTGGTTCGATAGACATCGAAATAACTGGATCAGGGAAGGAAGGAGGCTCTAATAGGATCGCATGATCTTCATCGCAGAGCGTATCACCTGTAGTAATATTTTTGATACCTACGATTGCAGCGATATCACCTGAGTAGCAAGTATCAATATCTTCACGCTTGTCAGCTTGAATCTGGATCAGTCGGCTGATACGCTCGCGCTTGTGAGTGCGAGGGTTATAAACAGTATCACCTTTACTTAGTTTTCCAGAATAAACACGGAAGAAAACTAATTTTCCAACAAAAGGGTCACTCCAAAGCTTGAAAGCGAGAGAGCAGAAGGGCTCAAAATCACTTGTTGTTGCTAATTTTTGATCACCTGTATCAGGATCTTGACCTTTAGCGGCATCAATATCGATAGGGCTTGGGAGGTAATCTACGACAGCGTCAACAAGATATTGAACACCTTTATTCTTAAAGGCAGAACCACCTGCAACAGGAACAAAGCGATTTGCAATGGTCTGACGACGGATTGCTTTTTTCAAATCTTCACGAGTCACTGGCTTCTCTTCCAAGAAGAGATTTCCAATTTCTTCGTCGAGATCCATCATTTGATTGACCAGGTCGTCATAAGCGACTTTTGCCAACTCGACATGATCAGCAGGAATTTCTTCAATTTTATAAGTGGATCCCATGCTGCTATCATCAACGTAGAGAACAACCTTTTGGTTTACTACGTCAATTTGACCGCGCAAGTTATCTTCGGCACCTAGAGGAATCAAGATCGGCCAAGCATTAGCACCAAGCTTTGTTCGCATGTCATTGACAGCATTGGCAAAGTTAGCGCCAGTTCTATCCATCTTATTAACAAAAGCAATACGAGGAACACCGTACTTATTAGCTTGGCGCCAGACTGTTTCAGATTGAGGCTGAACACCAGCAACACCGCAAAATACAGCGATAGCACCATCAAGCACACGAAGAGAACGCTCTACTTCAGCAGTAAAATCGACGTGACCAGGAGTATCAATAATATTTACACGTTGGCTAATGTTTGGGAAAAGCTTGACAACATCTTCTTCAACACGCTGTTTCCAGCTGCAAGTTGTAGCAGCAGAAGTAATAGTAATACCACGCTCTCTCTCTTGCTCCATCCAGTCCGTAACAGTAGTTCCTTCATGAACCTCACCAATCTTATGGATCATGCCGGTGTAAAAGAGGACACGTTCGGTCAAAGTTGTTTTACCCGCATCAATGTGGGCACAAATTCCAATATTGCGCGTTCTTTCTAATGGGAAAGCGCGATCCGGAGAGTTCGGATTGGAAGAAGGGTTCTTAGACATAAAAAACTAAATTCAAAAATCGTTAAATGAGATTACCAGCGGAAGTGAGCAAAAGCTCTGTTAGCTTGAGCCATTTTATGAAGGTCATCGCGTTTTTTAATTGCAGCACCTTGACCAACAGAAGCATCTTTAAGCTCATTAGCTAAAGCTTTCGCCATAGGAACCCCTTTGCGTTTACCAGCCAAGGTAACAATCCAACGCATAGCAAGAGCAAGGGAGCGATCCATTGCAACTTCCATAGGGACTTGATAAGTAGCACCACCAACACGACGGCTCTTAACCTCAAGACGAGGGCGAACATTCTCGATCGCCTTATTGAGAACGTCTAATGGATCAATAACCTCAGCTCCAGAACGAGTGGTCTCAATCGCAGTGTAAACGATCTTTTCAGCAATGGATCGTTTACCATGGCGCATCACGGAGGTAATTAGACGCGCAACCAACGGATTGGCATACCGAAGGTCTTGTTTAACTTCTTTGTGGATGACGCGTTTGCGACGGGACATAGGAAAAATGGTTCAGGTTACAGATGACGGGAAATTTTACTTTTTCTTGGCGGTAGATTTATCTTCAGCGCCTGGCTTTGGACGTTTTGCGCCGTACTTAGAGCGGCTGCGACGACGGCCGTCAACGCCAAGACTGTCGAGAGTGCCTCGAACGATATGGTAACGAACACCAGGAAGATCTTTAACACGACCTCCACGCACAAGAACAATAGAGTGCTCTTGAAGGTTGTGCCCTTCTCCAGGAATGTAAGCAATAACTTCTTGTCCATTCGTCAAGCGAACCTTCGCAACCTTGCGCAATGCAGAGTTAGGCTTCTTAGGTGTACGAGTCATAACCTGAACACAAACACCACGACGCTGCGGGCAATTAATAAGCGCTGGTGACTTTGATTTCACCAAAACCTTGCGGCGTCCTTTTCGTACGAGTTGATTGATAGTCGGCATAAAATTCATTGGGTCTCGCACTGCTTCTCCTCTTGTTTTCAAGTGACTCAAGAAACAGTACCTTCATGCTCATGAATAACTTCATGAAAGACCGGACGGGAAACTTTAGAGAAATACACAATAAGTGCAAGAAGAATTTTTAATTTTTTTAATTTTTTTAATTTTACACTGTTTTGATCTTTTCTTTTTGCCTGCTGATAAATGAATAACAGCGGCTCTGGCTAATAATTCACTCCGTCATTTAAAGACACCAACTTTAGTTGCTAGCTCCAGGCCTGGATAAGGCATTCCAACCTGATAACATCAGGCAAGGAGCCGTTGCCCTCTTCAACTTTTAATCAGCTCGGGACTCGTGATTTACCACGGTCTAAATCTTATACCGGTAGCCCTGTCCCCTCTTTTTGTCTGACTTACTGGAAGTTTGATGCTCACCTACACCTCGCATCAACGATATTTTACCTTAGCTAAATTTTTTCTGTAACCTGCAATCTCCAATCTGTACCCTGCTCTAATGCTCCTCGGCTCTCATATTCCAACTATTGGCGGTGCTGCCAAAGCGATTGATCGCGCACTTGATATTGAATGCACGGCCATGCAGATTTTTGTAAAAAATAACATGCAGTGGTTTGCAAAGCCTTATTCAGAAGAAGAAGTGAAGAGGTTCACGCACCATCCGCTTCGGAGCAAACTGAGAGCCGTGATTGCCCACGCAGGATACTTAATCAATTTGGGAACAGAAAATTCGGAGAATCACGAAAAATCATTACGTTCTTTATGCGAAGAACTGCTCCGTTGCGACCAGTTGGACATTCCCTATCTCGTCTTACATCCCGGCTCGCACCTTGGCGCTGGACTTGAGCAAGGGCTTCGTTGCGTGGTTCAAAGCCTCAATCAAATTCATACTGAACATCCCAATCTAAAAGTTCGCATCGCCCTCGAAACAACAGCTGGTCAAGGAAGCTGCCTTGGAGCTCGTTTTGAGGAGTTGGCTGAAATCTTAAATCGTGTTCAGGATCCAGAACGCCTTCGCATTTGCCTTGATACCGCTCATGTTTTTGCAGCAGGTTATGACCTCTCCGCAGAACATGGAACTCAACAAGTTTTTAAAACATTTGATGACGTCGTCGGATTGAAGCAACTCTGCGCACTTCATATCAACGAATCCAAAGCTCCGCTTGGCTCTCGAGTTGACCGTCATGAAAACCTTGGCCAAGGAAAAATTGGACTAGAGACTTTTCGCTGGATTATGCGTGCACAAACGTTGGCTGACGTTCCAAAAATTTTAGAAACCCCAAAAGGCAAAGACCTCGCCGAAGATGTGGCGGCAATGAAACTTCTTCGAAGCTTTATTGCTCATTAGAGCATTTTAAAAAGTTCTATAGCCGCGTATTACGGCGTCACTCGGGCGCTTGAAGCCTCGAGTATCAGATGTGCACTGCGCTTCTGCGCTTCTCATTCCTGGCACTACATCGGCTATCATATTTTTAAAACGCTCTACCAAGGCAAAAAAAGAAAAAAGAGCGCAAAAAATTTATTGAAAACCTCTCCAGAAATTTTCTTTTTTGTGCTCTTTTTATTTTTTGCGCTTATTTGCCTTCTTTTTACTTTTTCTCTTCCTCTAATGCCGTTTGTACTGCAGCTTCAATTTCGGCGTAGAGGGCCAGATCGTTCTTCAGTGCCTCTTTAGCAGCGTCACGACCCTGAGCCAGCTGATTGCCTTTGTAGCTAAGCCAAGAACCTCGCTTCTCAACAATATTTTTTTCAAGCGCAAGATCAAGCAAGGATCCTGTATTGGAAATCCCTTCGTTGTACATGATGTCAAATTCTGCCTCGGTAAATGGAGGGGCAACTTTATTCTTTACCACTTTGATCCGAGTGCGATTCCCTGTAACCGTGCCATCACTTTGTTTGAGAGCACCAATACGACGAATATCAACGCGGACGCTGGAGTAGAACTTTAGAGCTTTACCACCTGGTGTTGTTTCAGGATTACCAAACATTACCCCAATTTTTTCGCGGATTTGGTTTGTGAAAATGACACACGTATCGGCTTTAGAAATAAATGCTGTAAGCTTACGCATTGCTGCACTCATGAGGCGGGCTTGAGCGCCTACGACCGAATCACCAATCTCTCCCTCGAGTTCTCCTTTTGTCACTAAGGCAGCAACAGAGTCAAGAACCACGACATCAAGTGCATTGGAACGAACAAGCGTCTCGCAGATGCGCAGCGCCTCTTCACCAGAACTTGGTTGAGAGACGAGCAGGTCTTCCAAGTTCACCCCGAGTTTTCGTGCATAAACGGGATCAAGTGCATGCTCCACGTCGATAAAAGCTGCTAGCCCCCCTTTTTTCTGGGCTTGAGCGATCACGGAAAGTGTAAGTGTTGTTTTTCCCGATGACTCTGGTCCAAAAATTTCAATGATACGCCCTTTTGGAAAACCACCAACGCCAAGCGCACGATCGATCAATAAGTTCCCCGTCGGGATAACAGAAATCCCCTTCTCTCCTTCTTGTCCCAAACGCATAATGGCACCATCACCATAATCCTTGGCAATTTGTTGAATTGCTAAATCGAGATTTTTTGCCCGAGCTGCTTGTTCTTTGGCATTTTGAGCAGCGGCTTTGTCATTGGTTGCATCGTCTTTTGGCATAGGAAGAAAGATTAAAGAGGTAAAAAGATTTTAAAGAATTGACGAGTCTAAGAAGTTTATTCGCTCAAGCAAACGTTTTTCTTTTATTTTTTAAAGAAATTTTACTCCAAATTTTCATTTACCTACGACACACAATCTATAACCTACAGCGTGTTTATGAAACCGCTCCCTTCCTCATTCCTACCTCGCCTGTTGAGCACGGCCACGCTTTGGGGCTTGATTGTTGGGGTGGTCACATTGCAGTGGGAACTCGGTTATTGCCTTTTGATTACCGGAGCTGCTCTTGGTTCACTTTGGGAATATTTTTGGTTATTGAAAGCCAGCAACCTTCCGCGCAATTGGCGCATTGGTTATACAGCAGGGGTCTCTCTCTTACTTGGAAACTGCTGGTTACTTCGAAACTCAGCATTGGTAAACAGAAATTTTATTTTTGTCGTTGATACTGCTATTTTTGTCGCAACCATTCTCGTTCTTTTCTTTCGAGAATTTTTCCGTCCTCAAGATTCTCAACGAATCTCTGCTGAAGGCATTGCCTTCACTCTCTTTGGATTCACCTACATCCCATGGCTTTTTTCATTCGTTCTAAAAATTCTTTATTTCCTTCCTAGAACCTCTGCGGGAGCTCTTCCAGGCATGTACTATGTTCTTCTTGTAATCATCATCACAAAGTTTGCTGATGTCGGTGCTTTTCTCTTTGGCAGCCTTTTTGGAAAACATCTTTTTTGTCCGAACATAAGTCCCAAAAAAACATGGGAGGGATTTTTTGGCGCGCTCTTTCTTTCGCTCGTATGTAGTTCGACATTTTATTTTCTTTTTCAAAATCACCTTTCACTCCTCACCCCAAAAACAGCCATTCTTCTCTCGCTAGGACTAGCTCCCATCGGCATTGCAGGTGATCTTGCTGAATCACTTCTTAAACGTTCTCTCCACACCAAAGACTCAAGCCACACGCTTCCAGGCATTGGAGGTGGCATGGATTTGATTGATAGTATTCTTTTTACAGCGCCCGTTTTTTATTTTGTCCTCCAATTTCTTTTGGCTCGATCATGATGCAACGCCATGTCTCATTATTAGGTGCCACTGGCTCGATTGGCGCTAGCGCAGCAGAAGTCGCACGCACCATCCCTAATCGCATGAAGATTACGGGGCTCTCTGGCAACAATAATATCGAACGCCTCCTTGAGCTCACACAAGAATTTCAGCCTTATGCCATCAGCACTAAAGAGGAAGGAGCTGCAGCGCTTCTCAAAAAAACCTTAGTCCCCACCCTGCCTGTTTTTTATGGCCCCGAAGGCCTTATCAAGCTCGCCACCATGCCTGAAGCAGATTTAGTGCTCATTGCGATTTCAGGAACAGCAGGTTTACAGCCAGCACTTGCAGCTCTAGAAGCTGGAAAAGACCTAGCGATAGCGAGCAAAGAGATTCTTGTCATGGCTGGAGAGCAAGTCATGTCAACCGCTAAAAAAAACCGCTGCAACGTCCTTCCCGTTGATAGTGAACACAGCGCTTTATTCCAATGTCTCGATGGTCGTGACCCTGCCACTGTTCGCCGCCTTATTATTACGTGCTCTGGAGGCCCGTTTCGCAACACTCCTGCAGAAGAACTTTGGAATGTTACTCCCGAAATGGCCCTCCGTCATCCTACTTGGAAGATGGGAAGAAAAATAACGCTCGACTCTGCCACCCTTTTTAACAAAGCACTCGAGATGATTGAGGCCATGCGGCTTTTTAATATCCCGATGGAAAAAATCGATGTGCTTATTCATCCAGAAAGCATTATTCATTCCATGGTTGAGTTTGTTGATGGCTCCATCTTAGCGCAACTCAGTCAAAACAACATGATGCTCCCGATTCAATACACGGTGACGTATCCTGAACGTATTCCAGGGGCAGCTGCTTATCTTGACCTGGCATCAATCGGCCGCCTTCACTTTCAGCAGCCTCGCTATGATGTTTTCCCTGCACTAAACTTAGCGCATCAAGCTGGAATACAAGGTGGCACCATGCCAGCCACCCTCAATGCTGCTAATGAAGTCGCCGTTGCGCTCTTCCTCGAGGGAAAAATTCGTTTTCCTCAAATTTGGGAGCTCGTTGAAAAGGCCATGAATACCATTCCTTTTGTTATCGATCCTTCTTTAGATGAGATCCTGATTGCTGATGAAGCTGCCAGACGCTTTGTTGCTGCTATTTAGAGTCTGTCCAAATGCTATCTCTGAGGCTCAGGACTCCGTCACTCTGGTGCTCGAAGCCTCGAGTATGAGATATACACTCCGTTTCTGTGCGCCTCGTTTGGTCTAATAGCGCCTGTTCAAAAAGGGTTTTGATTCCTTGGCGTGTGGCGAGGTCTCTCCTATCATCGGCCATCCTTTCAGCGATGAGACCATCATGGTCAGAAACGATGCGATGAAAAGAAAGTGAGGTTTTTTCATAGATGGCATCCTACCGCCTTCGCCTTAGGACAGAGCATTTTCTCTACCCTGCATCGGGTGGCGCCAGGTTCATCAGCACTGTTGTTAAATAAACAGGCTCTGGGTGAATGTTACGATATTTCGTAATCTCACGACGTTCGAGGACTTGAAATCCATAGCGCTCGAATACCCGCGCTCCGCGTCGTGTTTCAAATGTCACGACTTGGCCATAGACGGACTCTACCCCTTTGCTGCGAAGATAGTCCAAGTAGGCATTCATGAGGGCGGTGGAATGAGCCAGGCCTTGGGCTTCGGGAAGAATATTAAAATGAAAGTGCGCACTCCGCCGCGGTGCGGCAGGAACTTCGCGCCATGAGTTCCTCAAAATCCACCCAATAAAATCGCGTGTAGCTCGGTTATATGAGGGATAGCGGCTCATGCCACGGCAAAAAAGTTTGATATTATTGAAAAAACTAAACCACTGTTGTTGGAAGGGCAGACGAGATCCAAGCAGATATCCTTTTATGAGACCTTCCTGCTCTAAGACGAATGAAGACTCAGGTTCTATATCCGTATAATAACGCGTTAAATAATCAGCAAAAAGTTCACGATCTTCAAAAACAGGAGCAATGTCTTGTCCCAAAAAACCAGTCTGACAACAAAGCTCTCGCACACGAGCACGGTCCGATGACTGATAACGGCGAATAAAAATGCCTGGTGATGGGTTGCTAATAATCATGAAAGAATCGTTTCTAGCTATGCACTATAACTCGTGATCACTTCTTGATAAATCTTAAAAAGTTGATCAAAAACGCGGTTCCAACAGTAACGTTCTCGTACAATAGCAGCAGCCTTGTTACCTAAGACCTTCAGATCAAGGTTTGAAGCACATTGTATTGCTTCTGCAAGAGCAAGAGGGTTGTTCTTTTGAGCCCCTAATTCTTTTCCTACAACAATAAGACGCTCTGTAGATGTTTTTTGAATGCCAAGCACAGGCGTACCGCAGGCTTGCGTTTCAAGCGTTACCAAACCAAAAGTTTCTTGCACTCCAGGATGAATAAAGAGATCTGCTGCGCGATAAATGTCAGCGAGCTCTTTAGCATCTTCGCAATAAGAACGCCAAGTAATCTCCCCTGTTTTGTCACTAAGACGTTGCAACGGGCTTCGCAACGGTCCATCGCCAATCACAACCAAATGATAGCGATGTGGCTCTTCCTGATGCAGGTGAGAAAAAGCTCCGAGCAAAGTTCTCACATTTTTTTCAGGCGCAAGCCGGCCGACATAAAGCAAAATGGTACGATCTTCTGGCAACCCCCATTTCTTACGGAGCAGCAGCCCTCTCTCTCGATCAGGATAAAAAATGGATGTATCCACTCCAAGCTCTAGCGTCACTGCATTTTCAACCCCCCATGTTGTGAGCAAATCAGTATAGAGCGCACTTGGAACAAGAGTCCGTTGAAATCGATTATAAAGCGATGCCACATATCGCCTTGAAATTTCTTTAGCAACAAGCACCGAAATACCGCCAAAATATTTTGCAATCGAGCGGACTGTTGCTTCTGGAAAATGAGAATGATAAAAACCAACCGTCGGAATGCCGAGCCCATTTCCTGATGCAATAGCCTTCCAAGCCACCTGATATGGGTCTCCTGACTCAATAATATCTGGTTTTTCTTGCTCGAGTACTTCTTCAATCAACGTCAAATTAAGCAATGCTCGATAGCGAGCTGTGCGTGAAATAAGAGGTGACGCAATCGTGTAAACAATATTTCCATTCTCTTCACGCCGCTCTGTTTTTTCACCAGGAACAATTAAAAGATGCCGATGCCCTGCCGCTCGTAGGTGTTTTGCTTTCTCGCTGATATAGCGGCGAACGCCTCCACCAACGGGAGAATAAAATTGAGTAAGGTCACAAACAAGCATGGAGAGAGGAAGGCTAAAACGAGCCGTAAAGGGGGCGAAAAGGCACTAGAGCGGTTTAAAAAAGATGATAGCCGATGTAGTGCCCAGAACGAGGAGCGCAGAAATGCAGTGTATATCTCAGACTCGAGGCTTCGAGCACCGGAGTGACGCCGCAATACGCGGCTATAGAATTTGTGAACATGCTCTAAAATTTCTTTCCGTTTTCTTTCGTCTCACTCGCGGTTTTAAATTCTGCTTGTGATTACTCTTTTTCTGCCAGCCAGCGTTCTGCAGAGATTGCAGCAGCACAACCAAGTCCAGCGGCCGTCACAGCTTGACGATAAATTTGATCAGCCACATCGCCAGCAGCAAACACACCAGGCAAATTCATCTCGGTTCCATGTTTCGGAACAAGATATCCCTTTTTGTCGATATCAAGTTTACCAGCAAAAGGCCCCGTATTTGCCGTATGTCCAATCGCAACAAAAACACACTTTACTTCGAGCTCACGTGTCTCACCAGAAACAAGGTCTTTGAGCAAAACCGCACGCATTTTTTTTTCGTCATCCGGAATGTAACGCTCGATGGCAGTATTCCAAATTGGTTTAATCTTCGGATGGGCAAGCGCCCGATCAGCCATGATTTTGGAAGCTCTCAGCGTATCACGACGATGGATCAGAAAAACCTCAGAAGCAAAGCGCGTAAGGAACAGAGCTTCCTCACAAGCTGAATCCCCACCACCAACAACGCAGACAGGAACATTGCGATAAAAGGCTCCGTCACAAGTGGCGCATGAAGTAAGACCATGCCCAACGAGCTCTTTTTCTCCCTCAAGTCCCAACCAGCGCGCTGAGGCCCCACTCGCAATAATGAGTGCCTTTGTTTCCAGCCACTTCCCATCAACTTTGACGCGATTGATACCGTTAGATTGTTCAAACTCTTCAACACTTCCGTACAAAAAACGGGCGCCAAATTTTTCGGCCTGCTTGTGCATGCGCATGATCAATTCTGACCCGTCAATGCCTTCAGGAAAACCTGGAAAATTTTCAACTTCTGTTGTGGTCGTAAGCTGTCCTCCAGGTTGAGATCCCTCGAGGACTAGCGGCGAGAGATTTGCACGCGCCGTGTAGATGGCTGCTGTTAATCCGGCACAGCCGGTACCGATGATAATGACTTGTTCCATGGGAAGAAGAGAATAGCCACAAAGCTAACAAAGGACAAAAACAAAAAAACGGAGTCGTTTCCAACTTCGTTTTTTAATTTATTTTTGAACTAAGAATGATAGCCAAGGCAATACTAAGAGCCACCTTGATTGATCCATTCATTTTTATTGCATTTTTTTCTTAGAAAAACAGATCATCACCGATGCCACTAATGATGCTGCAAAAATAATAACTGCAAGAAAGACAACGGTACCTTCACTCAAAAAGCCTACTGCCGTTGAGGAGAGTGTTCCAAGGACCATTTGAGAGAAGCTGATGAACGCAGAAGCACGACCAGCATTGTGTTCAAAGGGCGCAATCGCTAAGACACTGGCATTGGAAAAAGAAGTACTGACAGAAGCCATTAATAAAAAAAGAAGAAGAACGGTACTGAATAATGAGAGTTGGTGTATCAGGAACATTCCTAAAAAAATAAATGCAATTCCTGTCTGAAATAATAAAGCACCCTTCAAAATCTGCTCACTGTTCCAGTGTTTTAATAACCAAATGTTAAGCTGACTTGCTAAAATAAACCCCGCCGCAATCAAGGTAAAAATCCAACTAAAGGCCGTTGTACTTACATGAAAAAAATTAAGAAAAAGCAACGGTGATCCAGAAACATAAGCAAAGAGTGCCGCAAAAGAAATCGCGCCACAAAGACCATAACTATAAAAATAAGGATTCTTTGCTACCTCCCAATAATCACGCAACATTTGCCAAGGATGAAGATGGACATTGTTATCCGTGATAGCCACTGATGAAGGCAAAATAAATTTTGTCCCTGCCATTAAAGCAAGAGCGATTAATGCTAAAACTAAAAAGAGAAACTTCCATCCCACAAACAGTGTCAGCAAATTTCCAATACTCGGCGCAAAAAGTGGAGATGCCCCCATAACGAGAATGATCATTGAAAAAATCTTAGCCCGCTCTTCATCAATAAAAAGGTCACGGACCACAGCATAAGCTGCAACACTTGCAACACAGCCACCAAGACCTGCTACGAACCGCCATAAGATCAGTTGATTAAGACTGGAACTCATCATGCATGCGAGCGAGGCAATCACATAAATGAACAGTCCAAAATAAAGAGGCTTCTTTCTTCCAAAGCGATCGAGCAGCGATCCATAAAAAAGTTGCCCCATGCCAATCCCAATAAAATTACTAGAAACAGTCAGTGCTAAGGCTGCTGTTGTTGTCTGTAACGCTCTGGCAATTGCAGGAAATGCTGGCAAATACATATCGAGCGTGAAAGGACTCACTGCCGTGAGCAAGCCGAGAAGACAGATGATGCTTCGACGATGAGGAAGAGAAGGTTTCATGAAAAACAAGTTGAGCGTTCAAACGTTATCGCAATTTTTTAAATACCTCACCGAATAAATCCCCGTGCTATGTCCATCTCCCCAAAAAAATTGAATCCCATAACCGCCCACGAATTCATATTTTTTTAACATAAAACTTTCTGGTGTGAGTTGTTTTTTGAGCACTACTTTATTTCCCATGACGTCTGGCTCTCCCTCACACACTGCACAAGGACAGGCTTTGCGGAGTGCTTGCAAAGAAAGAAACTGTTCCGTTCCATCGTTCCAAGCAATTGCCAATTCTTCGCCAACGATGGCCAAAGCTGTTGGAAGATTAAAAGTTGGAGGCTGAAATTGGTGAGACATAGGTCGAGTTATATCACCTTTATGAATGAGCTAAACTATAAGACTCAGGAGCGTTGGCGTCTGACAAGGTGAAAGATCGAGACGCTATCCGAAAATAACGTAGTAGCAGTGTTAAGTTACAAGTGAAAAGTTAAGATCTGAGAACGCAGTCCTAACGAAAAAGAGCAAGCTTATGGCCTGCCTCTTTCAATTTAATGCACCATAATAACAAGCTCCAAGATCAAGACTCTATAAAAATCCTAAGTCTATTAAAAAAGAAGAGCACGGCAGCAATGCGGCCGTGCTCAAATAGCAAGTTGATGAAATAATTTATTTAAACAAAAGAGGAACAACTAAGATCGCAACGATGTTCACAACTTTGATCATCGGATTGATTGCAGGGCCAGCTGTGTCTTTGTAAGGATCACCAACAGTGTCTCCGGTTACTGCTGCAGCATGAGCAGAAGAACCTTTGCCACCGTGCTTTCCTTCTTCAATATATTTTTTTGCATTGTCCCAAGCCCCACCGCTGGAGGTCATCGAGATTGCAAGGAAGAGGCCCGTCACAATGGTTCCAACGAGCACACCACCAAGAGCCACAGCTCCGAGCCATGGAATAAAGCCAACAGCAAGAACGGTAAGAACAGGAAGCAGCGCCGGAATGATCATTTCGCGAAGAGCTGCCTTGGTGACGATGTCAACACAGGTTCCATACTCCGGTGTGTCTTGTCCTGTTAAAATACCAGGGTGCAAACCAAGTTGGCGACGCACTTCGATTACCACAGCGCCAGCAGCCTTACCAACAGCATCAATACTGAAAGCGGAGAAAACAAATGGGAGCAAGCCTCCAATGAGAAGTCCAGCAATGACACGTGGATCAGAAAGCGAGAAGCTTAACCCAGCATTATCAAGCATGTGACTCTTGAGTTCTTCAACATAAGAACCAAAAAGGACAAGTGCTGCGAGTCCAGCAGAAGCAATGGCATAACCTTTGGTCACAGCTTTCATCGTGTTACCAACAGCGTCAAGTTCGTCGGTGATTTCACGAGCTGTCTTTGGTGATTCGCTCATCACAGCGATACCACCCGCGTTATCAGTGATTGGACCGAAAGCATCAAGTGAGATAATGATTCCTGAAAGTGAGAGCATGCTCATCACAGCCACAGCAACTCCATAGAGTCCTGCAAAATGGAAACTACCTAAAATCGCAGCGATAATAAAAATCGCAGGCAAGACAGTCGCATGATTTCCCACCGCAATACCAGCGATAATGTTCGTACCATGACCAGTCTCCGAAGCACGTGCAATGCGGCGAACGGGTTCATACTCGGTAGAAGTAAAATAGTTGGTAATCAAAACGATGATTGCTGTCATTGCCAAACCAATCAATGCCGAGAAGTAAAGGCCTTGTGATGTAATCGTCATTGAGTCTGAAACGATATCAAGAGGGAAAAGCATCTTTGTCGCTGGATAAAAAAGAACCGCTGACAAAATAGCATTCAAAACCACTGCCGTTATTAAAGAAGCACCTGGTTTTTGCTTCGACAGGTTAACGTAGAAAATTCCAAGAATTGATCCAATGACGGAAATACCACCGAGGACAAAGGGGTAAAGAATGGCTGCTGGTGTTGCTTTGAGGGTCAAGTAGCCAACAAAGACTGCACCAATAAGGCTCACTGCATAAGTTTCAAAAACGTCAGCTGCCATGCCTGCGCAATCACCAACGTTATCACCAACGTTATCAGCGATTGTTGCCGGATTACGTGGATCATCTTCATCAAGATTTTGTTCAATTTTTCCAACAAGGTCAGCACCAACGTCAGCTGCCTTAGTATAAATACCACCGCCCAAACGAGCAAAGACGCTGATCAAGCTCGCTCCGAGAGCAAGTCCAATCAAGCTGTTGATTGCTTCAGCTTCTCCAAGCAAAGGACGGGCCAATGCATAAAATCCACCAACGGAAAGCAAGGCCAATCCAACGACAAGCAATCCTGTAACAGCACCACCGCTAAAAGCCATTTTCATAGCGGAGTGACGTGAGAGCAATGCTCCAGCAGCTGTGCGAACGTTAGCAACAACAGCAACTCGCATTCCAACATAGCCTGCAGCTAGTGAACAAAGGGCTCCAATCACAAATCCGCCCGAAGCAGCAACTCCTTTGAAATAGTAAAGGGCTACAAAAATCGCTACCGCAATTAAAGAGATAGCGGTAATTTGACGATTAAGATAAGCCTTTGCACCTTCTTGGATAGCTCCAGCAATAACGGCCATCTTTGGCGTTCCTGCTGATGAGGTAAGAATAGAGCGAATCAGCGCAAGGGCTACAAGCAGACCAAGCGTGCCACAGATCATGGCGAAATTAATGCCATTCTGAATTTGCAAGAGATTTGTAAACATAAATTGAATAAGAATAATTGAAATCTTTCTGTAATTTTGGGTGCTCTGAAATATACGTTCTGCCAAAAATAAGCAATCAATTTATTTTTCTAGAGCGTGTTAAAAAAAATTATAGCCGATGCAGTACTAGGAACGAGGAGCGCAGGTCCGCAGTGTATTCTGATACTCGAGGAGGCAAGCACCGGAGTGACGCCGTAATGAACGGCTATAACTTTTTTGAAAATGCTCTAAGAAAAACCGAGAGAAGCCCCACGGCCATCACTCCTAAACAGAGATAAGAAAACCAATCGCCATACTTCGTATAAAATGTTGGCACGGGATCGCGTGGCACGGAGAGTTGACTAAAGAGCACTCCTTCAAAAAAAGTGCCTCCATGCTCGTCGCGTAAAACTTGTGTTAGCCGACCATAGCGATCAACCAAGCAGGTTACGCCAGTGTTAGCAACACGCAGTAGAGGGAGTTTTGTTTCTGCAGAGCGAAAAAGAGCATTCATCGCATGCTGTTGCGAAGCCATTGTATGGCCGAACCATCCATCATTAGTTAGCGTGATCAAAAGTTGAGCGTGTTGGCAGGCAAAGCGTCGAACCAAATTTCCAAGCGTGTCTTCAAAGCAAATCAACGGTGCAATAGCGATTGGCTTTGTTGACAAATGCAATACCTTTGGCTCTAACCCCGCGTCAAAGTCGCCCAAGACGCGATCCCCAATAATCCATTGGAAAAGAGGAAATGTTTTTCGACAAGGAATGTATTCTCCAAATGGAACAAGATGCATTTTGGCATAGACTTGAGCTTCCCTTGCTGGATCCAACAAAATAGCGGCATTATAATCGCGCTGTGGATCTTCTTCGTAATGAAGTGAGCCTGCCAGCAAGTCTGTATGACTTCCCTCAATGAGCCGGCTAACTCGAGCAAAAATCTTTTCATCATTCAAGAGCGGACGTGGCGTAGCTGCTTCAGGCCAAACAATGAGATCCGGAGCTCCTCTCAAGGCGAGCTGTGTTTCTCGTTCATAAACCTGCATGATGTTCTCTTCGAAAGCACGATCCCATTTATGATTTTGTGGAATATTTCCCTGCACCGCTGCTACTGAAAGCCAGTCCTGAGGAGGAAGAGGCGCCGACAACTCGCGAATTCCGTAGTAGAGAAGCGCTATGACAACCACTAAAACAAAACTGACATCACCATGAACATGCCAAGGATTCTTCAACAACGGTTCGATCCTTTGTTGCTGCGCATGTCGGCCCATGGCAACTGCTGTCATACAGCTCGTCATGGCACCTAAAAAAGAAAGCCCAGCCACTCCAGTAATATCAACAAACTGAATCAGTGAAATGTTGTGATAAAAAGAAACACCAAAACTATTCCATCCAAATCCTGTAAATAACGTTCCTCTCAGCCATTCAATCCCAACCCAAGCTGCTGCACTTAGCAAGACAGCTTGAAGAGAGCGACACCAATGCATTTCTTGAGGCACCTCTGTTTTCCAACAAAGCGGCCTAACCACCATCGCAACAAACAAAGACCACAAGCCAAAATAGAGTCCTAAAAATGGCGGCAAGAGCGCAACACCTTCCCAAGCGACTGAGGAAATCCACGAAAGCGTGATGCCAAAAAAAACAACCCCTGCTATCCAGCCGAAAAAAAAGCTGCGTCGCACACGCGCCCATGCAGCCTGAGGCAAAGGCCCGCAAAGGAGCACCCATGCCAGCGGAGCCATTGCAAAAAAGGGAATCCAACTGAGATGCCGTTCCCATCGATCATGAAAACTCAAGAATGGAAACGCCATGGCCACTCCAGTGACGACAGCAAACAAAAAACTTTTTGCACTTTTCACGGCAGAAAATCAGTGGAAATCGTCGTGTCAATCGTCACATCACAGGCCTCGCCTGGAGAAAATACTTTTGGCTTTTCTAAAAGTTGCAACAAAACAGCCTCTCTTTCCACCGTTACTACTTGAGCACGCAACGGCTCGGTGGAAAGGCCACTCATGGTTATTTTGGCATACTGCTTTGGGTGCAATCGCGCTATCGCCGACAAAGGAAAAGAAGCTCTGATATGCCCATCCGCATCGATAACAACTGCTTGATGCGTAGAAAAAACATGCCGTGAGTAATTCCAACACGTTCCAACAGCTGCTAATAAAGAGAGCCCGACAAGAAAAAGAACAAGTTGCTTTCCATTAGATGAGTGACGTTGGCGAGAATTCATTTGAGAGATGGCTTTGATTAAAAAACGTATCCTTCTTCTTTGAGCCGATGGACATCTTGAATAATCTCAAACGTCTCTTTGGCGGCGGGCAGGATCTCTCCCATTACTCCTTTCCATTCATTGGCATTTATTCCTTCATGGGGATAAGTCGCTATAACATTTTGAAGTTTCTTCAATTCTTCTTCAGCTCGCTCTACATATACTTGACGATCCCAAGAAAAAAGCCCTCGATGCATGATCATTTCATGAAGAAGTTGACGTAGGGAATAGATTCCTTTAAGGACGTTATAAACTTCACCAGGCACTTTAGAGCCTTTCGAAGCTTGCCTTATAAGCATCCATTCTGAATCAGATGACCAGTTGAATGGATTCCACCCTCCCCTTTGCCGAGAAAACCACACGGTAGATTGATTGACCCCTTCTATCGCATGCGTCCACAGGAAACGGTCCTTAATTGATCTCGCGTTAATCCATCCGTCTCTAACCTTCGTAAAAAATTGATAACTGTTTTTAGTATTACCCCAGTATTCCTTCAATTCATTTTTAATCGCTTCGAACCCCTCGTCGACTGGTCCTTGCTCATCGGGTCGTGTTGCTTCTTCCCACTGATATTTTCCTTGGTTTTGAGCTTTAGCTACTAATTTTTTTTCATAATTAAAATGTGCCCACAATGCTATTGCTTGAGCTTCTCGTTGCTTCTCATTATAGCGACCCCCCATGCCCTTAACAGCAAGCATAAAGGTATCGTGATTATTTAGAGTCACCCCTACCCATCCACCATTAATCGTGGTGTCACCTGTCATAACATCAGCAAGGTCCTTTAATTTCTGAACCCAACGTTGATCTGTTTCAGGTATTGCAGCAAATTTTTGGGCAAATTTTATTGCACTGTCTCTAAAGCTTTTTTGCCGAAGCCCATACTCATTCCACTGCTCTTGAGTTAAGCTTTCACTCATATTCAAAATCTTTGTGGTCATAGCTTGTTCCACTGTCATCAAGATCCAAAAAATATTCAAACTACTCAAAGGCGAAGAGTAGAGAATGACCCTCTCGTCTATGATAGGAAGAGACAAGCTTCCACAGACATCACGTCTATATTCACTTAAAATTACTTGTTTTAATCTCTCTTTGGTATCTTGTCTTCGGCGTTGCTGCCTCTCAGAACCTGTCCTATATTCACTAACGCTCTTTGCGATAACAGGATTATTGTTAGCCTCGTTAGGGAGGCTTACAAGCAGCTGCTCTGCATCAAAATGTGTTAAGGCTGCATTAATAAAATCTGTCACAGTTGGGGCATTTTCTGCAGGCAATTCATTTCCTTGATGCTCACGAGGCTCCGGCGGTAGACCCGGCTGCTCTCTGTTCCCGAGCCCAGCTTGTTCGGTATTGAGAGGTCTGTTTAATTCAGGATCCTGTCTTGCTCTATTATTTGCTGGTCCCCAAAGTCCAAACATCAGCGGAAAATTCAGTTCATTTTTATTTTGAATGAGCGAAAAAGATCCGTCCTTGTTGGAAATTAAATCGTAATCATCATTACCATTTTCAGCCCAAGTGAGGTATTCCATCGCTTCTTCTTTCGAAAGACCGAGCATGGGAGCATCGGTTATTGCCTGCCCCCCCTCGCATGTTAAGTCGGCATTGAGCTTAGAAGGTTCTCCTACACTCGGAGCAAGAGCATTTTTAAAATCAAGATACTTGCCAACCGTGATGAGTCCAATTGCATCAAAACAATCTTCTTGAGTGTTGGCTTTTAAAAAATCAGAATGCGCCAATAGCAAAACGAGCAAAAAAAGAATACTGCTTATTTTTTTCATAAAAGAATAATCTTTGTTTTTTAATAAAGGTGCCAAGCACAATTTTTATTTGCTCAATTTTGTTAATTTTTATTTACGTTTGTTCCTGTGAATTTATTTCTCTTCCTCTTTTTAATCCCTCTTTTCTCAGCAGCGGCCATTCCTGAATCCCCTGATGTTATTTCAGAACACGCCATAGAACAAGCGACCTCTCAAACAAATGCTGAAGAGAGCCCCTTTCTCATTGAACGCGAAGACGCCAAGCAAGCGGCTGCCGCTGCCGCTGCGAGCAATACGAGTGTGAACAGACTCTATCCTCCACGACATTCGATTTCCAAACAGATTGCTAATTTTTGCAAGCATTTGGTCGGAGCCGTTGAATCTTCGATGTCTAAAACCCCAGCTCTTCGCGTAACCGTAGAGCCTGCTCTTTTTTCTGTCGCTGAAGATCCTGAACTGAGCGTTACTTTAAAAATTACCAACGACAAAAAGGAAATGGTCATGCTCCACTTCCCGACGAATCAACGTCTCGAAATCGTGGTAAAAGATGATCATGAAAAAATACTGTCTCGCTGGTCCGACGACCGCTCTTTTGATGCAACTGAGGACACCGTAGCAATCAATCCACAGGAGTCTATTTTTTATACTGAAAAAATTCCAACCTCAGGTATGGAAAATGGAAAAAGCTACACCCTTGATATCTCCTTAGCACATCAACCAGAATATAAAATCTCCGAAACAGTCACCCCTCAGCTAGAGAAGAGCAAACCTTCTTACCCAAAAAAGACCAACGACCCGAGCTCGCAAGACAAAGGATTATTGCCCTTTTAAAGCAGACAAAGAGGAAATCTTTTTTGTTGCAAAGTTCTTGAGACCTCACTACCTTTCTCTCCCTGTTCATTTTTATATATACACACCATGTCTGATAAATCCATTGAAGAAAAAGTACGCGGCATCATCGTTGAGCAACTTGGCGTAACCGCAGAACAAGCCACTCTTGAAGCCTCTTTTATTGAAGATCTCGGCGCTGACTCTCTCGACACTGTCGAGCTCGTTATGGCGTTTGAAGAAGAATTTGGCGTTGAAGTTCCTGATGAAGATGCAGAAAAGCTTCTCAAAGTTGGAGATGTTGTTAAATACATCGAAGAACATAGCAAAGCCTAAGCGCTTAACTCGTTTTCAAAATGCCGCTCACTCTTGTGGTGAGCGGCATTTTTTTTGACCACAACTTTTTTCTGTAACCCATAGTCTATAATTTGTAATCTCTGCTTATGCGTCTTATTGTCACTGGTGGCTGTGGTTTTATTGGAAGTGAGTTTGTCAGACAGGCCCTTGCACGTCCTGAGATCACTTCCCTTGTTAATATTGACCTGCTCACCTATGCAGGAAATATTGACAATCTCGCTTCTATTGAGGCTGACCCACGTTATCGTCTTGTGCGAGCAGACATTGCAGACGAGGCAGCCATGGAAACAGTTTTTTTGACAGAAAGTCGAAAAACGGATCAGCCTTTGGATGCTGTGATTAACTTTGCGGCTGAATCTCATGTCGATCGCAGCATTCTTTCTCCTCAAGATTTTATTCGGACTAACATTAATGGAACGAGTATCCTATTAGAACAAGCTCGTCAGCATAAGGTAAGACGTTTTCTTCAAGTTTCCACAGATGAGGTTTATGGATCTCTCGGTCCCGAAGGGTATTTTACAGAACAGACTCCGCTTCATCCTAATTCTCCTTATTCAGCAAGCAAGGCCAGCGGAGACCTTTTAGTCGGCGCTGCGCATCATACTTATGGCCAGGAAGTCCTCATCACTCGATGTTCCAATAATTATGGGCCCTATCAATTTCCTGAGAAATTAATCCCTCTCATGATTCTTTCAGCAATGCATGATAAACCTCTTCCAGTTTATGGAGATGGCCTCAACGTACGCGATTGGATTCACGTCGCTGATCATTGTGAAGCGCTTTGGCAAGTTCTCCTTCATGGCCGTTCTGGTGAAGTTTATAACATTGGCGCTGATGCCACGCGAAAAAATATCGATATTGTCCATTCAATTTTACGACAACTCGAGAAGCCAGATTCCCTTATCCATTATGTCACAGATCGACTGGGTCACGATCGCCGCTATGCCATTGATTCTTCAAAAATCCACCGAGAACTCGGATGGAAACCCGCTTGGAAACAAGAAGAGGGGCTGACAGCAACAATCAAGTGGTATTTAGAACATCAAAATTGGTGGAAGAAGTTACTTGATAGAAAATAACAAATGGAAGACAGGGCCCGACAGCGAATTTTTATCTTAGGCTCTGGAGGTAGGCTGGGCGCCGCTTTGATGAAAGCATGGAAACATCAACCTCGTCTTCAGGTTTTAGGATTACCTCGTTCAGAATATGACTTTGAACATCCTGAAAAATGCGCGGAGATATTAAAAAATTTTTCTCTTACCCCTCATGATTGCATCATTAACTGTGCTGCGATGACCCATGTGGACCACTGCGAAGCAGAACCAGCATTGGCAATGCGAGTGAATGCTATGACACCGGGCCTCCTCGCACAACTTGCCGCTGAAACTAACACGCAATTCCTCCACGTAAGTACAGACTACGTGTTTGATGGAAGATTGGACCGTCCTTATCGTGAAACAGACCTCCCCAATCCGATAAGTCACTACGGAGTCAGCAAACTAGCAGGAGAACAAGCCGTGCTCGCAGCTTCTCCTCATCATATTGTGGCTCGTGTCTCCTGGGTCTTTGGCCCTGAGCGCCCAAGTTTCATCGATCAGATCCTTGAGCGAGCCAAAACTCACGATCAAGTTGCAGCCATCGCTGATAAAACATCTTCCCCCACCTACACCAAAGATTTGTGTGAATGGTTGCAAGTTTTTCTAAAGCCTCAAACTCCTGGTGGAATTTACCACTTGTGTAATTCAGGCACCTGCTCCTGGCGAGATTATGGCGAGCATGCTCTACAGACTGCTGCGCGCTATGGCACGCAACTTTGCACCACTTCAGTTATTGCTTTAAAATTATTCGAAATGAAAAATTTTATTGCAAAGCGCCCGCAGCACTCCTCCTTGGACACTACAAAATTTTCTAACCTTCTCGGAACGCCCCTGAGGTCTTGGCAAGAAGCGGTGGAAGATTTTATTTCTTTGATCGAAGTAAAATAAAAATTTATAGAATCTTCTCAAGAAAAACAGATTCCTATGCGCTTCTATCTTCCTCCTCATCTCTGGCATACCGCTCAACTCGAAGAAACTGAGACTCATCATGCTGCACGCGTACTGCGATTGAAACAAGGTGATACCATTACAGTTTTTGATGGAGCTGGCTGCGAAGCCTCTGCCACGATTGAAACTTTCCAAAAAAAGAGCACCCTCCTTCGCTTAGGTCCTTCACATATGGTTCCAAGACCAGCAACTGAAATCACACTTGCTCAAGCAATCCCCAAGGGAAGCAACATGGACTTCATCATTCAAAAAGCCGTTGAGCTTGGCGTAGCGCGGATTATGCCTCTCGTCACAGATCGCACCATTGTTCGTTTGCGCGATCAAGAGGAAGTCTCAAAAAAACAAGAACGCTGGCAGATGATCGCTTTAGAAGCTTGCAAACAATGCGGCCAAAACTGGCTTCCTGTGGTGGAATATCCTACCTCTCTCGAAGAAGCTTTGAAAAAAACCGCATCTCATCAATACAGCCTTATTGCCTCCTTAGAACACGATGCTGTTCCCATCAAAAATATTTTTTCACCCATTGAAAAAATGAGATCGTCTCTGGCTCCTTCTAGCACTATTTTTATTGGCCCCGAAGGAGACTTCACGCCTGAAGAATACCGCTTTGCTCGTTCCGCAGGTTGCAAGCCAGTTTCGCTCGGGCCTATTACTCTTCGAACAGAAACAGCTGCATTCTACTGCTTGAGTGTACTGAATTATGAGTTAAATTCTTAGTCTTCATGAAAGCATCTAAAAATTCAGCATCCGCTTCACTCCACGATATGCAAAACGAGATCGATCATCGCCAGCTCCCAATCGATCGTGTCGGCGTTAAAAATTTATGCTATCCCATCCAAATTCGTGATCGTCAAGAAGCTGGAGAAAAAGATCACCTTCAAAGTACGATCGCCACCATTCAACTAACTGTCGATCTTCCTCATCATTTTAAAGGAACTCACATGAGCCGCTTTGTGGAAGTGCTTAACTCTCATGGTCCGGTTCTGCACGTTCTCAATATCCGCACTATTCTTGAAGAGCTCACAACCAAACTTCACGCAGAGCAATCTCATGCCGATTTTGAGTTTCCTTTTTTTCTCGAAAAAGCAGCACCCGTTAGCAAAGCAACGTCACTCATTAACTATCGCGTTCGTTTTAGCGCTACGCTTTCAAAACAAAAAAAAGAAGACCATTTTGATTTGATGACAACCGTTATTGTTCCTGTAACGACCCTCTGCCCTTGTTCCAAAGCGATTAGCAAGGCAGGAGCTCATAACCAACGTGGCGAAGTAACTTTTTCGGTACGTTGCAAAAAAGCCATGTGGATTGAGGAGATGATTCGGCGCGTTGAAAATTCTGCTAGCTGTGAGCTCTATACGCTCCTCAAGCGCTCCGATGAAAAGTTTGTCACAGAACATGCTTACGCCAATCCTGTCTTTGTTGAAGACCTGGTTCGCAACGTGGCTTTATCTTGCGAAAAAGATTCCAACATTCTTTGGTATCGTGTCGAAGCTGAAAATTTTGAATCGATCCACAACCACAATGCGTACGCGCTTATTGAAAAGCATGCTGCTGCTCAATAGTTGAAGTAATATTTTTTCAACTTACGGCGCATTAAATTGAAAAAAAAGGCGCTAGGAGCACCGCAATTTTTTCTTAGGACACGGCCGCAGATCGAGATGCTAGCTGATGCTAACGCAAGCTCTGAAAACGCAACCCTAAGAAAAAAGAGCAAGCTTATAGAGTGCCCTTTTCGATTTAATACGCTATAGTCTCTGGTTAGCAACTTTTACTTCAACTCAAACTTTTCATGTCTTACCGCGTCTTTGCTAGAAAATATCGACCTCAACGGTTTTCCGAATTGGTAGGACAAACTCCCATCATTCAGACGCTAAAAAATGCCATTGAAAATAATCGCTTA
This sequence comes from uncultured Chthoniobacter sp., assembly GCA_964402065.1. GTDB lineage: Bacteria > Verrucomicrobiota > Verrucomicrobiia > Chthoniobacterales > UBA6821 > CAIWMF01. The sequence continues at coordinate 180,300 of CAYOAN010000003.1, forward strand.
GCACAAGCCTATCTTTTTGTTGGACCTCGCGGTGTTGGCAAAACATCCACAGCGCGTATTTTTGCAAAAGCTCTGAATTGTATTCATGGTCCAACAATTGATCCATGTGGCACGTGTCACGCTTGTCTTGAAATTGCAGAAGGACGCAGCCTTGATGTTTTAGAAATTGACGGTGCTAGCAATAACAGCGTTGAGAGCATTCGTACCCTTCGTGAAAATGCAGCCTTTGCCCCAGCACAAGGTCATTACAAAATTTATCTTATTGATGAAGTGCATATGCTCACCACAGCGGCTTTTAATGCGCTACTCAAAACCTTGGAAGAGCCACCGCCTCATGTGAAATTTCTGTTTGCAACTACAGAAGCTCAAAAAGTTCCTGCTACTATTATCAGCCGCTGTCAGCGTTTCGACCTTCATCGTCTTTCAGAAGAGCTCATGGCAAAACACCTCCTTGAAATTGCCGCCAAAGAAAAAATCGATCTCGCTCCAGAAGCAGCTCAGACATTGGCCCATGGAGCTGACGGCGCCCTACGTGACGCAGAATCAATGTTTGATCAGGTTGTTTCTTTCTGTGGAAACACAATCCAAGCAAGCGATGTGCAAGAAGTTTTTGGTTTTACCCCACGAGAAACCGTACGACAACTGGCAACAGCAGTGTTTCAACAAGAAACTGCTCAGGCGCTAGCGCTCATTTTAGAACAACATAATGCCGGCAAAGATCTTTCACGTTTATTGACAGACTTTATTGCTTTTATTCGTGATCTCTTAGTAGAAAAAGTTTCTCCTACTGCAAAAGATGTTTCTTTTACAGAATTGAAAAGTTTGGTTTCTACAAAAAACTTGTTGTCACTTTTAGAAGAGCTTGGGAACGCTGAATCACGGCTGCGCTGGGCTGCCAATAAAAAATTACAACTTGATGTTACTGTCATTAAAGCCATTCATTTGTTGCAAGAAGTGAGCCTTGATGACGTACTCGAAGCACTTTCAAAATTAGCTGATCCGATATTACAACAAACCCCTCAGAACGCAGCTCTCAAAGGTAGTCCAACGGTCGCTCAATTAACCAGTTCAGAAAGCCCAACAGAACAAGCTCAGATTGGCGTAAGCACGTTACATCAAAAACCAAGGCCAGCTGCAAATACTTCCTTAGCACCCAGCTTTTCTAATCCTGTTACCAAAACGACACCCCCTTCAACAGAAACCAAAATTAGCTATGCCGCTAACGTTACTTTAACTTCCGAACTGAGCCTCAACACTACAGTTGCTCCTGTTTCGGATCCTGCACTTTCTATCTCAGAAGCTAGCCCTGCTAACACTGCTCCAGCTTCTAGCCAACAGCCTTCTCTCGCCTCTCATCAATCTTCTTTAAATCCTTGGACTTCGGTTGCTGAACAGCTTGCCAGCGAGTCCAAGCTAAAGTTTGGGTGGATGACATCAGGGAAATTTTTAGAACAACGCGATCATAAAATTGTTGTTGAATTTCCTCCTTCATGCGAAGCACAAACAGAAACACTTTTTTGGCCTCAAGCTCGTAAAAAAATCCAAGAATGTCTCTCCAAAAATTGTGGTACTTCTATTGAATTGGTACCACAATTCACGGGCGAAGAAGTTGCAGAAGAATTGCACGAAGAAAATATTGAAGAGGAACTTGCATTCTCTCAAGCAGCTCCAGCTCCAGCCCCGGCAAAACCACTCCCCTCTAAAGCGCCATCTAAAGAGCCTTTACCAGCAACTACTACCGGAACTCCACTCACTCCAGAAGCCTTAGCAAATTTCAAAAACGATCCGCTCATTAAAGAAGCATTAGAAATTTTCAAAGCAGAAATTGTTGGGAGTTAAATTCTTTGTTTCCACTTGTCATAAAACTCCTCTAACTGTTCCTAAAACAGCATAGCGGGAAGAGCATGAATGCAAGAGATGTTCCAATAGCGGGCTAGAGCGTGTTAAAAAAAGTTATAGCCGATGCAGTACTAGGAACGAGGAGCGCAGGCCCGCAGTGTATTCTGATACTCGAGGAGGCAAGCACCGGAGTGACGCCGTAATGAACGGCTATCACTTTTTTGAAAATGCTCTAGAGCGTTTTAAAAAAATGCGCCAACATAACTGAGCTCAATATAATCTGAACGCAATAGTTGCTCTTCCATGAAAAAAAGATATTGGAAGAATATTTTTTAAAAATAAAAATTTGCGATCACCATTTTTTTTGTGACCTTTGGACTCTTTGTGATTAGTTTGTTTTCATGAATATTGCAAAAATGATGCAGGCAGCTTCTGCTGCTCAAAAAAAAATGTCGAAGATCCAAGAAGAGCTGGCTCAACAAAAAGTGGAGGCAACTTCTGGCGGTGGACGCGTGACAGTTACGGCAACAGGAACTGGTGATATTTTATCACTCAAAATTGCACCCGAAGTTGTTTCGCCTGATGACGTAGAAATGTTAGAAGACTTAATCCTCAGCGCTGTGCGTCAAGCCATGGCTGATGCTAAAAAATTAAGTGAATCAGAAATGGGCAAGTTGACTGCAGGATTAAATATCCCTGGCTTGCCTTTTTAATAGCCATTGCTCGCAGTATTCTTCCAAACATTCAGCAAAGAGGAATGGAGGAAAATATTGCAGCCATGCTGACATTCGAGAATGCCAAAAAGGAGCATAAAGAATTTTTCCTTCTTGGTTAAAAAGTGCCGCCAAATAGCTGAAAGAAGATTTACTCATGATGAAAAAATCTGCAGTAGCTAAAGCTTCCAACGTTTGGATTGGATCCTTGTTGATGTGCTGCTGCAAATGAGGAATCACTTCAAAGTCAGAAACACCATATTGCTGCGGCGTAATTAACGTTGCTTTTTTTAGACGAAACTTTTCGATTCTATTTTTGACGCCATGATGATCAGGTGTAACAAAAAATGGTTTTCTGGGCATCTCTGTATGCAACTCGCAAACAAACGCGATATTTAGTTTGTTTAAGACCTGAACTGCTTGCATTGCCGCATCAATGTAATATTGATTTGGCAAGAGTCGCTCTTCGTGCCCAACAACTAAGTCCCCCCATCGCACATGAATTGCAATTCTGAACGTGGAAGAACAAATTTTTTTGAAAGGAGAAAAATGCCGCACATGGTCAAAAACAGAAGGTCTTGCATCAGCCACCCTCATGGGAGATCCAATTCTTAGCAAAAAAAAAGACGCCGGATTTTGCGCTGCCTTTTCTATCTCTTCCAACAAATCTTTTTCTTCGATATCAAACTTCGTTGTGACGATCGCATCTAGAGGCACTTTAATGTCAGAATCGAGATGAAATTTTTTGTTGTACTGATCAACTAACTCCAAATTATCTTCATTCTTTTCCAAAGCAGCGATTCCCTGATATCCGATTTTTTGGATTGGTGAATGGACATAAAAAATATGATAAGCCCTCGAAAGGGCATAAATTCCATAGATCCGATGAAGCTGTGACCCTGCTCCATCGCACAAAACATCATTCGCATAGGTCAATGCGATATTAGTCAGCCTTTTTTCTTCCATGCTGAATTTTCAGTTGCGTAGAAGGGCAGCCACACCCACCTCCACACCCTGGCTTCTTACGATTTTTCCACCATCGAAAAATAAAAGCCACGACAGTGAGCGCAACCAGTGAGAGCACGATGATTGTTTGGAAAGAAGCGTTCATGAAAAATTGTTACCTTTCTTATCGAAATCCTAACCACAAACCTCCTTGATACACAAGAAAGGCTAGAAAATAAGCGGTTCCCGTCATGTAGCAAAATTGGAACAGAGGCCAGCGCAAACTATTGGTCTCACGCCGCACTACGGCAAGTGTGCTGATACACTGCATGGAAAAAACAAAAAAGATGAGGAGAGAAAGACAGGTTAGCGCGGTGTAGACAGGCTCTCCGTTCACTCGTGTCTCATGCAATAATTTTTCACGAAGAGAAGCGCTGTTTTCTTTCACTTCTTTTTCATCACCTTCTACGTGATAAATAATGGCCAACGTACTGATAAAGACTTCGCGTGCTGCTTGCGCGGCTACGAGGCCAATTCCCATTTTCCAATCAAAACCAAGCGGCGCAATCACAGGTTCTATCAAGTGCCCAAAGCGCCCAGCATAACTCTGCTCAAGTTGAGCTGCTTTGTTAGCCCCAACGGAAGAGGATTCCGTTTTTACTTTTGGAAAACTAGATAGAAACCAAAGTAGGATCGAAATTCCCAAAATAACTGTTCCTGCGCGTTTCAAAAACATGTTCGCCCGAAAAAACATCTGCATGGCAATATGCTTTAGTGCTGGGCAGCGATAGGGAGGAAGCTCCATTAAGAAGACAGGCGTCTCTCCACGTAGAAGCGTTGCTTTAAAAAGCCAAGCAAAGGTCAATGCTGCAACCGTTCCTAAAAGGTAGAGTCCCATCATGAGAAATCCTTTGAACCAAATAGAAACTTCTCCCGATGGAAAAAGCGCGGCAATCATTAAAGCATAAACCGGCAAACGTGCTGAACAACTCATTAATGGCGCCACTAAAATCGTCACGAGTCGATCTTTGGAGTTTTCAATCGTTCGTGTTGCCATGATCCCAGGAATGGCACAGGCGTAGGAACTCAACAAAGGAATAAACGATTTTCCATGTAACCCTACTTTACTCATGATCCGATCCATGAGGAAAGCAGCACGAGCCATGTATCCGGTGTCTTCGAGCAATCCAATAAAAAAGAACAGAACCAAAATCTGTGGCAAAAATGTTACCACACCACCAATGCCAGCCACCACGCCATCAACAAGAAGATCTCTCACATCTCCAGCAGGCAAGGCCCCTTTAATAACCTCTCCTAAAAGATCAAATCCCTTTTCAATCCAGTCCATAGGATAAGCAGCTACGACAAAAATAGAGATAAACATGAGACTCATGATTCCTAAAAAACCAACCCATCCCCAAAAAGGATGGGTTAAAATTTCATCGATTCGATGAGTAACAACATCACTTGCAATCGTCTTACGTCCTTGAGATGTTTGGCAAATTTTATTGATCTGGTCATAGCGAGCTCCAATAAGCTCTTCACGCCATGTTGGAAGTTCTCGATCAAGCATCGTCCGTTGTGCTAACGCCACCCCTAATGCGGAACCCATATCGAGTTCTGTTGCAAGGCCCCCAACCTCAGCATCGGGAGTTAATAAAAGAAGTGTTGATTTAACTCGAAGAAGAGAATCAGCTACTGCTTCACGAAGATAACTTGCTGTTAACATATCAACAGCACGCATGAGGACAGAAGGAAGAGGAAGCGACCAAGTGCTTTTTGCAACCTCAGCACGACTCAGCGCTAATTTCAAAGGAAACAGCGTTTCACGCCGATGAGCCCGACAAGGAATAACAGGTACGCCTAATTGCTCGGAAAGTTTCTTGGGATCAATAAAGACTCCACCTGCTTCCGCTAGGTCTACCATGTTCAATGCAATAATTGTTGGCAGCCCTAGCTCCAATACCTGGGTGATGAAATAAAGGTTTCGTTCTAAGTGGGAAGCATCAACCACACAAAGAATGCGGTCAGGGCGTGGCGTATCAAGGCGTAATCCGAGTAATACATTACGCGTTACTTGCTCGTCGGGCGCATGAGCACTGAGACTATAACTTCCGGGAAGATCAAGAAGTTCAATTTTTTCACCATGTTGCCCAATGAAGCTGCCTGATTTTTTTTCTACAGTCACCCCAGGATAATTACCAACTTTTTGCCGCAACCCGGTCAATGCATTAAAAAGCGTTGTCTTGCCGCAATTGGGATTACCAACAACAGCATAACGCCTCGGATGAATAGAAGATGCTTCTGACATGAGTACCAGATTACAGATTGAAAGCAGAAGGCTACAGGAAAATTTTTTGATCTCCTCTTATTGTTTTCATTCATAGCTGAAACTGCTATCTTCAACGGATGAGCGGATCATTGTTGAAGCCCCTATCTGAAGCAGAACCGGGCCCAGTTTTGTTAGTTGATCATTTAGATGCAAATGAAAAAGTTTGTCGTCGGTTACGTGAAGTCGGCTTTTGCGAGAAAGCAGAAATTCAGTTATTAAGTCGTGGCGGTCAAATTATCTGCAATGTTTGTGGCACTCGATTAGCCTTAAGCCGCGCCTTAGCAGAAAAAATCTGGGTAAAGCAAGAAAAGCCAAAAAATTAAGATCTTATGAACTCCTTTCTTGCCGATTTAAAACCAGGCGATCGAGCTATCATCCGAGGATTACCACAAGATCAACTTCTGGCAATGCGACTACGAGAAATGGGAATTCTCTCGGGCACTGAAATCACTTATGTCCGTAAGGCACCTCTTGGAGACCCTTTAGAAATCAAGGTTCGTGGCTATAGTCTCAGCCTGCGATTGAAAGATGCTGCTACGATCCATGTCGAAAAAATTTAACACCCTTACTATTTTAAAGGTTTTAAATTTTATTTTTTCTTAAAACTCAATCTCCCCTGCTCTACTTCGACAAGAACGATATTCCCTTCATGTAAAGTTCCATCAAGAATTTCCATGCTGAGCGGATCTAAAATTTTCTGTTGAATTACCCGCTTGAGAGGACGTGCTCCGTAGGCAGGATCATACCCTTCTTTAGCCAGGTAGAGCTTTGCCGCCTCAGAAAGTTCAAGATGGATTTTTTGTTTCTCAAGGCGCTTCATCAAACGCTGTAACTGAATCGCTACAATGTCTCCAATTTCCTTATCAGTAAGACGATCAAAAATCACAATCTCATCAATGCGATTTAAAAACTCTGGACGAAAATGTCCACGAAGTGCCTCCATCACACGACGATTCCGCTCCTCTATTTCCAAATCTTCCATAATCGCCATGCTCCCAATATTACTTGTCATGATGATCACCGTGTTTTTGAAATCAACAGTACGACCTTGCCCATCGGTAATGCGCCCGTCATCGAGCACTTGTAAAAGGACATTAAAAACATCGCCGTGTGCTTTTTCAACCTCATCAAAAAGAATCACACTATATGGTTTGCGCCGTACAGCTTCGCTGAGCTGACCTCCTTCTTCGTAACCAACATAACCAGGAGGAGCTCCAATTAAGCGTGCAACAGTATGTTTTTCCATGTACTCGCTCATATCGAGACGGATGATCGCATTCTCATCATCGAAAAGAAATTCAGCGAGCGCTTTTGAAAGCTCTGTTTTTCCAACTCCTGTTGGCCCAAGAAACATAAACGATCCGATCGGCCGATTCTCTTCTTGTAAACCAGCACGAGCACGACGAACGGCATTAGCAACAGCCTTAATGGCTTGCTTCTGCCCAACGACACGTTCAAAGAGACGCTCTTCCATTTTGATTAATTTTTGTCGTTCTCCTTCCTGCAAGTTAGAAACAGGAATACCAGTCCATACAGAAACGACTTTAGCAATATCCTCTTCTGTCACTTCTTCCTTGAGCAAGGCTTGTGCTCCACTCTTGGCCATCTTCGCATTATGATCTTCAAGCTGCTTCGTCAACTCAGGAATCTGACCATATTGGATTTCACTCGCCTTGGCAAAATCACCCTCCCGTTGGGCTTTAGCTAAATCATTTTTCAATTTTTCAATTTCTTCATTCAGCTTTTGAGATTTTCCAATCTCTTCTTTTTCCTTTTGCCACCTAGCTTTAAGGCCTGATGCCGTTTCCTTAATCGCGGCCAATTCTTTTTCAAGTTTTTCAAGTCGCTCTTTGCTTGCAGCATCTTTCTCTTTCCGCAAGGCCTGTCGCTCCATCTCGAGCATCATGATAGCCCGTTCTTGTTGATCAATCTCAGTCGGCATGGAATCTAGCTCGATTTTCAATCGCGATGCTGCTTCATCAATAAGATCCACCGCTTTATCTGGCAGGAACCGATCTGAAATATAACGATGCGACAAAATTGCCGCTGCAACCAAGGCTGCATCTTGAATTCGAACTCCATGATGAATTTCATAGCGCTCCTTGAGCCCACGCAAAATGGCAATAGCGTCTTCTACACTTGGCTCTTCGACCATGACTGGCTGAAAGCGACGCTCGAGCGCAGCATCTTTTTCGATATATTTACGATACTCATCGAGCGTCGTAGCACCAATAGTGCGAAGCTCACCACGTGCCAATTGAGGCTTCAAAAGATTAGAAGCATCTACCGCTCCTTCAGCTGCACCTGCACCAACAATGGTATGAAGCTCATCAATGAAGAGCACAATTTGCCCTTCAGAATCGGTCACTTCTTTTAAAAAGGCTTTGAGCCGATCTTCGAATTCGCCACGAAACTTTGCACCAGCAATCATGGAACCAAGATCCATCGCAATGATTCGTTTGTTTTTGAGAGACTCAGGCACATCGCCACTCACAATCCGGCGAGCAAGGCCTTCAACAATGGCGGTTTTTCCAACACCAGGTTCTCCAATGAGCACAGGATTGTTTTTTGTTCTCCTCGATAAAACCTGCATGGTACGACGAATTTCCTCGTCTCGACCAATCACGGGGTCAATTTTTCCTTGGCGTGCCAGTTCCGTTAAATCACGACCATATTTTTCAAGAGATTGATACTTGCCCTCAGGATTTTGATCGGTCACACGTTGACTGCCACGAACCTCGACAAGGGCCTTCATGAGCTTATCCCTAGAAACGCCTTGCTCTTTGAGGAGGGAGGCCGCTTTGTTTTTGTCGTCACTGAGCGCTAACAGATAATGTTCTGCGCTCAGATATTCGTCTTTGAGTTTTTCTTGTTCTGCTTCCGCACGATCGATGGTCTTACGCAGGTCATTGCCAACAAAAGGTTGTGCTCCTCCTTGAACTCGTGAACGCCCTGCAATGAGCGTCGCCAGTTGATTCATTAGCGAAGAAGTTGAGACACCAATTTTTTCTAATATCGGTCGCGCCAATCCTTCGCTCTGCTCGAGAAGAGCCAATAAGAAATGCTCATTATCGATTTCTTGCTGGCCATGTTTTGAAGTAAGGTCCAAGGCTGCTTGAAGAGCCTCTTGCATTTTCATTGTAAATTTATCAGGACGCATAGGAAAAATAATCTCTTGTTTTAAAAGTTATCCTTGTTTTTCTTTTTATCATCAATAATTTTTGCTGAGATTGGAAAGTATTTTTAATAAGAGTGAGCCGAGTTTTTCATTCAATAACATTAGCATATGGATGTCACTTTGTCTTTGAACCTAGCAGCCCCTTATAGCACCTCTGAGCTAAGATGTTCTCATGCTCCCATCGCACCACCTCTGAACATTGACAAACTGTTGTCTCAACTTCAAGGCGCTCTGCTTGTTCCTCTTTTTCCTCTTAAGTCACCTCATCGCTAAAAATGAACTTGCTGATGCGCTGGACCCCAAATCTCAACCTCCCTTTCTGCTTTAATTGGCGACCCATTTTTAGTGTTTTTCTTTTGGGTTTCTCTCTTTTTTTCTCTGGTTGCGCTCATCATGAACTCCCAGCCTACGAACAGCCGCTAGAGCGCGCAGCGGTTGAAAAAATTCGCACCACCGCTTACACCCATAGTGAAAAAGACCATTGTTGTTATGGTTACTGCACGGCTCTTGGAACTCCATTGAGGTATGGCAAAATCAATAGCGCTGCTGCTGATTGGGCGCGCTGGCCGGCAGGAACAAAATTTCGCATCAAAGCAACCGGAGAAATTTTTGTCGTCGATGACTATGGATTTGCCCTTGCTGGCACTAACACCATTGACCTTTACAAACCGACCCGCTCAAAAATGAATGAGTGGGGCGTACGCCGCGTCACGATTGAAATTTTAGAATGGGGCGACCCATGGAAAAGTTATTGGCACATGGCCCGTGTAAAAAGTTACCGCCACATCAAACGAATGATGCAAGAGATGGAGCTCTTCTTCCCTGAGCACCGAGCAAAAACAGCTCCAGTGACAAGCTGCTGAAGCAGATTACAGGGCAGGTTGCAGAAAATTATTTTTGGGCGTTGGCGTTTCGTTGTTGCCGTTATCAAGCATAGCAGGAGTTGTTGGAGCTACAGCAGAAGCCTTAAGAACATTGAATCGGAAGGTTAGGGCTTCAGGATGACAGGCTAATTTATCATTTTTTTGAAATAGAAACCTCATTTCTCCCAAAGAGCATGCTTTGACTATATACTAATCCGACTATCTATAAGGCCCCTCATACCCTGACGCTACATTTTCTAAAGTTGCGACCAATGCAGTATCTACATAAGGCAGACCATTTGAATTTAAAGAGACTTTATCCCATCAACTACATCCCTGTTCTTTTTTTTACAAGTCAACCCACTTTCCATGCTGCTTGATCAGCTCTACAAGCCGATCCACAGCCTCTGCTTGAGGAATGTTAAATTTCACGGCTTTTTTCCCGACGTAGAGATTGATTTTTTCAGGAGCTCCGCCGACATAACCAAAATCGGCATCAGCCATTTCGCCAGGACCGTTGACGATGCAGCCCATCACGGCAATACGCACCCCTTTGAGATGCCCAGTCGCAGCCTTAATTCGAGCTGTCGTCTCTTGCAAATTGAAAAGCGTACGCCCACACGAAGGACAAGCGACATAATCCGTTTTAAAAATCCGCACTCCTACAGCTTGTAAAATATTATAAGCCAGCCTGAGTGAGGCTCCAGGAGCCTCTTCCCTTCTGATTAAAATCGCATCTCCAATCCCATCACAAAGCAAAGAGCCAAGAATCATCGAAGAGGAAATAAGATTTTCCACATAGGGGTCAGTCCCTGATATTGCATATTTTGGTGCCAGTCCCGGGTATGACCCCGAAATAGGCGATATCAGGGACTGACCCCTTGGTTGAAGGGTATCTTTAAGCAAAATCGGATGTCGTGTCGCAATCCGCGCTGCAAGGAGGCGGAAAGCGGCCATCGGATTCATCTCCACTCCATCACGCACGGTGACGAGTTGCAGATTTTTTTCTTTTTTTAAAATTGCAATCTCTTCGTCAGAACGTGGGTCGATTTCTCTCACCGACAACTCTTCTAACATCAATTCCGGCTGATATTCGCCAAGCTGTTTTAATTTGTGCGCGACCGCTTCATGCGTAGCCTGTGGCACCACAACGCGAACCAATGCATCTCCACCAACTTCCAAGCCTTGTATCATCAGCTTTTCCGATGCACGTCGTTGATATTCAAAAAGAGGCCACGAAGAGGAGACCTCATCAGTTAATTGATCGATGTAGTCATGGCTTACAGGACTCTCCTCTTTTTGCGAACAATTGCCTATTAATTGAACTTGCTCCAACAAAGCTCTAGCCACCGGAATCTCATGCACGCTGTCTTCCGTGAGTGAAACTCGAATCGTGTCACCGATGCCATCAGCCAAGAGCGAGCCAATGCCAACAGCGCTTTTGATACGCCCATCTTCACCATCGCCAGCCTCCGTGACGCCAAGGTGTATCGGATAATTCCAAGACTCCTTTCGAAACTCTACTGCTGGAGCGAATAGCTGTGTTGCATCGGCGCTCGAGTCGTCGAGTATCCCCCTATACACTCCTCCTCTGTGCGCCGCCACTCCTTGCTCTTCATCACCAGCAACGAGTTTTGAAAGGAGTCTATCTTCTTCGTTTAAACGAGACACCAAAAGCCTATAAGCTGCAATCATCACCTTGGGGTTCGAAGCCTTCATCGAAAAAACAAAATTGTGATAATCAAGGCCCCGTGCAATTCGTGCGAATTCCAACGCGCTCTCGACCATGCCGCGCGGCGAATCACCAAAGCGATTCATGATGCGATCGCTCAGCGATCCATGATTGGTTCCGATCCGCATCGCCACACCACGCTCTTTGCAACGTTGCACAAGTGGCGTGAAGCGTTCTCGAATTCGCTCGAGTTCTGTTTCATACTCAAGGTCCGTATATTCGCGAACATTAAATTTTTTAGAATCAGCAAAATTTCCAGGATTGATCCTCACTTTTTCCACCCAAAGAGCTGCTTCCATGGCTGCTTCCGGCTTGAAATGAATATCAGCAACAAGCGGCACATCACACTTTGCAGAGCGGAGTGCAGCATGAATATTTTTAAGATTTGCTGCATCTTTGACTGTCGGAGCTGTGATGCGTATTAGCTCACACCCCACCTCTACCAGCCCCAAAGCCTCACGAACACAAGCGTCTGTGTTCATCGTATCAGAAGTCAACATCGACTGGACACGAATGGGATGATTACCTCCCATCTTAAGCGAGCCCATGGTCACCACACGAGAGAGGCGTCGTTGATAGTGATAAAGGCTGTTGCAGTAGGACATGAAGAAAACTTAACTACAGAAACGAGAAAGCAAAATCAAAAAAGAAAAAACGAGAGAAGCTGGACCTCTCTCGTTTTTCAAAAAAAATCTATCGTCTATTAAATTGAAAAGGGCATGTTAGAAGCGCCGACATTTTTTCTTAGGACAAGACCGAAGATCGCGACGCTATCCGAAGATAACGTAAGATCTGAGAACGGAGTCCTAACGAAAAAGAGCAAGCTTATGGCCCGCTTTTTTTCAATTTCATACACTATCCCTTTATTCTTAGTTATTGCTTGCTGAAGTGCCTGGAGCACCATCATCCACAACATTGATCGTAAATTGAATCGTCTCCACAGGATCTTTCCAAAGTAAAGACCCATCAGAATTTCGGACCATAGCATTGGAATAGTAATATTTTTTGAAAGTCAAGGTTGCAATGCCTAGTTGTTTAGAAGTAAAAACCCAAGTGTAGCCAGTTGATTCAGTACTCCAGCCTAGCTGATACGCCTGCCCAACATTGCAGGAGCGGACAATTGCTTCTGGTTTAGTTAACTCTGTAAGTATATTACTTTCGCTACTCTTCTCCAACTCCCACCGATAACCATACTCTGAACCACTGCCACTGGAATATACAGGGCTATAGGAGTCCTTTCCTTGAAGCGAAATTTTAATATTACCATTCAATGCAACATTAATAGGCAACTCTGGGGTATTAGCATTTTTTTCATCGAGCACGATATTAGAAACACTGGATTTCAACGCATCAGCACGAAGAGCTTGCAAGGGCAATCCAAGGGCTAAGAAAACAATTAAAGGAACTATTTTTTTCATAGCAGAAACTTACGTCAAAAAGTCTCCTTGTCAAAAATTTTTATACTTTCTCTTTTATCCTATTTTTTTTCAGGAGCGGCACATTGAGGTGCAAACTTCATCACGGCAGAAGTTGTTTCTCCACTTTTTTCACGATGCATCCAGGGAAGATCGAGCACATCAAAGAAGCTGACATAAATCATGAATCCGATTAACAAAGCGGCACATCCATTTTGAATCCACTCAAGTACACGATGCTGCAACGGCCTACGGATGATACTTTCGATGATCGCTAATAAAATATGTCCACCATCAAGCACTGGGAGGGGAAGCAAGTTGAGTAAGGCCAAATTGACATTGAGCACGACACTGAACCAAAGCGCCAAGCGCCATCCCATGGGGTTTTGAAAGAGCATGTAATAAATTCTCATGATGCCAACAGGTCCACTCAGATGTTGTAGCGTAATCTCGGAATGAGGCGTCGCTACAGCAGTAATCGTTTCCCACATTGTTTCAATACTCGCAATAATTTGCGTTACAGGATCGGGATGCACTAACGTCATCATCCCGCGCTGATCCCAATAGATACCAAGCCGCGCCTCTTTTTCTCCAACGGGAATTTGAGGGGTAATAGAAACGTTAAAAATTTTAGAACTATCCTGATTGATTGCTCGCCGAACCGTCAGCGTAACAGGATGCTCAGGAGCTGACTTCAACATTTCTGCCAACGCAGGAAGACTCAGCAACTTGATTCCATTAGCTGCAAGGATTTCATCATGCCCTTGTAATCCGGCTTGAGCAGCAGGGCTTCCTTTAACAACTTCAGCAATCATCGGCGTTTGTGCCGGCAGAAGTTGGATCTGTTTCAAATTTTTTCTTCCCCAGCCATGACGCGGTTGAACACACGGTTCAACCTCCGTTGTTTTCTGGATTCCATCACGCTCAAAACAAACTGGAATTAAGGGGGATTGGCTCGTAGCAACATTCCAAGCGACACTATCACTCATGCGGCCCATTCCATTGATTCGGGTTACAGCATGCCCATTGACCGACAAAATTTTATCCCCTGGCCGCAATCCAGCTCTTGCAGCTGGCCCTTCAGGCAAAACATAACCAACCACAGAAGTCCTTTCTGCCTCACTCACAGGGCGACCAACCTTCCAAACAATGCAGGCAAACACAAAGGCAAGTAAAAGACTAAAAGCTGGCCCCGCTGCTGCAACGATAATTTTATGAAACGGCGAAGCTAGCGGCAAATCTTCATACTCATTCTCTGTTTTTCCTTCCAAAGCTTCCATTGGCGCGAGTTGTGGAATGGCCACAAAACCACCAGCTGGGATTGATCCCAGACGATATTCAACGCCATCAATTTTTTTTGACCAAAGAGGCTTGCCGAACCAAATGGCAAATTTTTCGACAACAAGCCCACAAGCGCGCGCTGCTAGAAAGTGCCCCAATTCATGAACCACAATCATGAGATTGAAAAGGACAACCACTTCAACTGAAATTCCAACAATAGAAAAGAGATGGGTTAGCATAAAAAGAACAAGCTACCTCATCTTCTCTCTTAACGCATCCTCAAATTTCCAAGAGAGCCAACAAAGTCAGCATAGGCATGCCTAATTCCTGACTCTAAATCAAATCGCGGTCGCCAGCCGGTAGCCAGCAGCTTGCCACTATCCATCAGCTTTCGAGGAGTCCCATCAGGACGCGTTGTGTCCCAAAGCAACTCACCTTTAAATCCAGTTATTGTTGCTATCAGTTCAGCAAGCTCTCGAATAGTTACATCAGAGCCGCTCCCGGCATTAATCCAATCAGGAGGATTTTCCATTTCTAAAACAGTCAAGAGAGCCGACGCCAAATCATCGACATGCAAAAATTCACGCCGACTTTTTCCTGTTCCCCAGAGAGTCACAGAAGAAGCATTCACCTGAGCTGCCTCATGAAAGCGACGCAAGAGTGCCGGCAAAACATGCGAGTTTTCAGAATGATAGTTATCTCCCGGCCCATAAAGGTTCGTTGGCATTGCTGAATGAAAAAGCACACCATACTGCTGCCGGTAAAATTGACAAAGCTTGAGCCCAGCGATTTTAGCGATGGCATATGCCTCATTAGTTGACTCGAGAGGCGAAGTGAGCAAGCACTCTTCTCTCATCGGCTGTGGAGCTTCGCGTGGATAGATACAAGAACTCCCTAAAAAAAGAAGCCTCTTCACTCCATGCCGATAGGCTTCGTGAATCACATTGTGGGCACTCGCCAAATTTTCATGAATGAATTCTGCAGGATACGTAGCATTGGCATGAATACCGCCAACACGAGCCGCAGCAACAATGACAACGTCTGGTTTTTCTTGCTCAAAAAAATGACGCACACTTCCTTGTTCACACAAATCAAGCTCGTGATGCGTTTTCAAAATCAAATTTTGAAATCCTCGCTCCCGCAAGGCGCGAACGAGCGCCGAACCAACCATCCCACGATGCCCGGCAATATAAACTTTTTGAGCAAGATCTGTTTTCATTATGGAGGGGTAATCAAAGAAGAAGAGGAAACATTCCCTCGAATTTCACGATGCGCCAGCTCTTGCTTAGCGAGTTCGAGATCCGCTTCCGTCATAATCTTGACGAGATCTTTAAATTTCACTTGCGGCTCCCATCCAATTTGCCGTTTAAGTTTGGAAGGATCGCCAACAAGCAACTCCACTTCACTAGGCCTCTCATAACGGGCATCATGTGCCACATATTTTTTCCAATCGAGATCAAGCAGACCAAAGCATTCCTCGCAAAACTCCCGAATCGTGCGGGTCTCCCCTGTCGCACAAACATAATCATCGGGCTTATCCTGCTGTAACATCAACCACATCACCTCAACATATTCTTTCGCATAGCCCCAATCCCTCTTCGCATCTAGGTTTCCGAGGAAGAGTTTATCTTGAAGCCCCATTTTAATCCGTGTTGCCGCACGCGTAATTTTGCGCGTCACAAAAGTTTCACCACGACGAGGACTCTCATGATTAAATAAAATCCCATTCGACGCGTGTAACTTGTAAGCTTCGCGATAGTTTACTGTAAGCCAGTAAGCAAAAACCTTAGCACAACCATAGGGCGAGCGCGGATGAAATGGCGTCGTCTCCCGCTGAGGCACTTCGTGAACAAGCCCAAACATTTCGGAAGAAGAAGCCTGATAAAAACGAACGTCTTGCGTAAGGCCAGCCTCACGAATTGCTTCCAGCAAACGTACCGTGCTGAGCCCTGTCACATCTCCGGTGTACTCGGGCACATCAAAGGAAACACGAACATGACTCTGCGCTCCGAGATTGTAGATTTCATCAGGTTTTAATTCATAGAGCAGCTTCACCATCTGCACTGAATCAGCAAGATCACCGTAATGCAAAAAGAGCTTCGTGCCATTGATATGAGGATCGTTATAAAGATGATCGATCCGACTCGTATTGAATGTTGAAGCGCGTCGAATTACACCATGAACTTCGTAACCTTTTTTCAACAAGAGCTCCGCAAGATAGGAGCCATCTTGCCCCGTAATACCAGTGATGAGTGCTTTTTTCATAGAAACTTTTACTTAAACTTTTTCAATTAAAACAGCGTCGCAAATACACTACTGAGAACGCAACTCGGCACTGTACATGGAAACCCTTGCGAGTGCGAGCACCAAAGTGATGCCATCTTGTGCCTCAGCAGTAGCATTTGGGCAGCTTCTAAGCCGACGAGGGGATTCGAACCCCTGACCTGCTGATTACGAATCAGCTGCACTACCACTGTGCTACGTCGGCAATACTGAAGCAAAAAATTGAATCCCTTTAGAATCAACGACGAATGGTTACGGTGTCAAGAATCGTTGTTTAAAAATTAATTTCCTAAATTTCTAGAGCGTTTTAAAAAATATGAAGCCGATGTAGTGCCAGGAATGAAGAGCGCAAAAACGCAGTTACAGGCTTCAAGCACCGTCGTGATGCCGCAATACGCGGCTATAGAATTTTGAACATGCTCTAAACTATCGCTGCTTTTTTGAAAACTCCACGCTGGCTTTCTGATAGAGCATTTCAAGCTGATCAGTATTTTTTTGAATATCAAAATGCCTTTCTGCAAATCGTCGCGCACCCTCACTCAGTTTAATTTGTAATAAAGGATCGTTAAAAACTTTTTCGCAGAGCACCGCCAGCTCTTCAGGTGTTCCAATGCTGTGCGTCAGAGCTTCTTCTCCCTCTTTAACAAATTGTCCAGCATTGCAATTTGGAAGGATTGATGGAACTCCCATCGCCATGAACTCAACAGTCTTACAAGGAAACCGCCCTGCCTCAAATGAACTTGGACGACCTGGTTGTACAAAAACATCAGCAAGGCTCATCATCATTGGAATTTCTGAACTCGGCACTAAACCGAGATCCAATACAAATTCGAGACTTTCTTTTTTGATACCAGAAATATGAGACACTTTTTGTACACCGGTCCGAACCAAACGGCATTGATGTCCTCGCTGATTCAGCAAGAGCACCATATGGCAGAGATCCCTCATGCTAGGCGCCGTGAATTGATTTATTCCACCACAATAAACAATGAGCTTCTCACCATTATCGAGATGAAATTTTTCTCGCAGCAGGGGTTTTGTAACTTGAGGAACAAACTCTTTCAAATCAACACCAGGTAATAACACTTCAAAAGGAAGCCCTGGCGGCAAATCTTTTTTAAGGACAGGGGTAATAATGCCTGCCATATCTGCCATTTTTAAAAAATCATGTGCTTGAACAGGGTCAGAAAAATAAGGCGGAATTTTTTCCTTATTAAAAAAGGCAAGAATTTTTTGCAATCGTGTTCGTGCTGCTAACCACTCGCTCGCAATCCAAACCTCGTCATCCTCGCTATAAACAAAAAGTGGTGTTGGGTACTGCCCTCGATAACTTGAAACAAAATGGCAAACATTCTGCCTGGGAGTCCAGGCGTGAATGACACTTGCTCTTTGGCCATTTCCAAAACAGTTGTTGGGGTTTTTTAAAACTTCATTCGCTGTAAGAATTTGAAGATATTTTTCCTTCCAAGGTCCGATTGCCCCATTTAACAATACAGCGGCACAGGAGTGCCCACGCTGCCCCAATTCTTTAGCAAATCGAGAAAGACAGAGAAACGAATTTGTTTCTATTCCACCATAGAGAACAAAAAGGATGTTCATCCTTGTTACAACGAAAAACCAGATGCCTTCGCATCATTGGAAAACATTTGCACCGTTTCTAGCGAAAGTTCTGTAAGATCCTTGTCAAGCAGTTGAGCTGCCTTTGCTAAAATATCATGTTGCACCGTGACAATATCACACCCGGCTTCTTCTGCCTGAATAATGTTCAACACTTCACGCACGGAAGCCCAGAGCAATTTTGCTTGAAACTGATTTTTAAGAATATTTTTTGCCTCTCTCATGATCGGCATCGGATCAATACCTGTATCAGCAATGCGCCCCGCAAAAACAGAAACAATCGAAGGCAATTGTGGATTTAAAGCGCCCGCAACTCCTTCCACTTGTGCAACTGTTAACAAAGCAGTGACATTGAGCTTCACCCCCTCATGGGCTAAATCTCGAATTAAAGGAAGTGATGATTCTCCGTGAGAATTAGTAATTGGAATTTTGACAAAAACATTTTCTCCCCAAGCATGGATTTTTTCAGCCTGTCGTTTCATTTCTGAAAACTCATCCGAAAAAACTTCTAACGAAAGCGGCTTTGCGGTCACCGTCTCTAAAATATCACGCGCAAAAGCTTCGTAATCTTTAATCCCTGCTTTGCGCATCAGCGTGGGATTTGTCGTCAACCCCTTGATGTAAGGCTCAGTATAAAGCTCTAAGATTCCCTTTTTATCAGCTCCATCAGCGTAAATATCGATTTTAAGATGATTTAATAGGTTCATAGTTTTTTAAAATTACTTTGGCTGCCTCAAGCAAAGATGCAACCGTAAAGTCAGGATTGTCTTTTAACGATTCTTTATATTGATAGTCGATCAAAATCGTTTTGACGCCAGCGTTTTTACCACAATTAACATCTCTCCAGCGATCTCCAATCATCCAGGAAGTTTTAAGATCAATATCAAAGAGTGTTGCTGCATCTTCAAGCATTCCAGGCTCTGGCTTGCGCCGTCGATCAGCTTCTTCTCCTGAAGCATAACAAACTTCAATATGATCTAGTTCAGGCAAAAGATATTTTAATTTTTGATGCATTTCTTCGACAACCGCTTGCGCTTGCGTTCCTCGCCCCACATCAGGTTGGTTTGTAACAACCACAAGCAAAAAGCCAGCTCTCTTTAACTGGTTGCAAGCTTCTTTGACACCTTCAAGTAATTCAAACTCTTCAACTCGTCCGGGTGGATATGGCTTCCCATCACGAATAAGAGAACGATTTAAAGTTCCATCTCGATCTAGAAAAACGGCTGATTTAAATGGCATGGAAATAACCTTTGAGAATCCTTCTGTAAAAACAACTGCTTTCAAAAACATCTCATGTTGATCCTGCTTTCTGCATGGTGCTTTCGTAACGTATGCTAGAACGTTTTAAAAATATTATAGTCGATGTAGTGCCAGGAACAAGAAACGCAGAAACGCACTGTACATCTTATCCTCGAGGCTTCGAGCACCGGAGTGACACCACAATACGCGGCTATAGAATTTTTTAACATGCTCTAGAAAACGAGGATAACAGTTGTCTCTCAATACAGATTTCAGCTGGTTTGAGAGGCACTTTCCCATTTAGTTTGATTGAGTTTTAGTGATGGATGAGAAACCCAGAGGTGCCACACTACCGCTTGAAAGGCCTCTGCGTGGGGCGTGATAGTTTCAAGATTCACTGTTGGAACAATGACGCATGCATTGGCAACCGTTGCCGTATACCCTCCATCTTTTCCAAGAATACCAAGCACTCGCGTACCAACTTGCTTAGCAAATTGAACAGCTCTGACCAAATTGGGAGAAATGTTTTTTTCAAGACTACCTCCTCCCACTGAAAGGACTAACAAGGCGTCTCTTTCACTCATTCTAGAACCACGCAGCCATTCAACAAATACCGTTTCCCAACCTTCATCATTTGTGCGTGCTGTTAACTCCGAAACATTGTCTGTTGGCGCATAAACTTCAATCCCTGCAATTTTTCGAAAATCATTCACCGCATGAGATGCATTAGCAGCACTGCCGCCCACGCCCAACACAAAAAGCCGCCCTCCCCGCTCCCGCAACTCGAGAAGTTCTTGAACACAAGCTTCACAATGATCTGCATTAATTTTAGAAAGGATTTCTGCTGCTTCTTGAAGGTGTTTTTTTGTATAGGACATAAATTTTAATTAGTGCTTAGACAGGAGATTTTCTAATTCTTGTAAACCTTCACAAGATCCAATTTCATAAAAACGCTGTGTCACTTCATATGCTGCCATTTCCTTCTGAACAACTAGATTTTTTTGAATTTCAGATAAATCTAAAAACGTGTTGCTTGGATATGTTGCAAAAGCAGTTTTCTTAAAAAGACTCAACCCATAATCGATGTAATGCATCTCTGGGTGAGGATTTTTTTTATCGTACATAACGAGCTCTCCCCCTTGAAACCAAACATTACTCGCGTCGTAACGACCTTCATTATGATAAATGGTCATCAATCCCTTTGTTGAAGATGAGGCAAAATAGTTTTCGATGCTACGGTAATTAACAGGCAAGTAACTATCCCCATATAAAACATAAAAATTTTCTCCCAACTTGGGAAGTGCCTGAACAAGAGCTCCACCAGTACCAAGTAACTTTGGCCCATCAAAAGAATAGTCAATCTCAACCCCCCATGCAGAGCCGTTGCCATAACGTTCGACAATCATTTCTCCAAGATGTCCCACACAAAGAACAATTTTGGTTAGACCATTTTCTTTCAGCAATCGGAGCTGATGATTAAAAAAAGGTTCGCCAGCAACCTCAACCAACAACTTTGGAATTTTTTCAGTGATCGGCCTGAGGCGTGTTGCCAATCCCCCTGCTAAAATGGCAACAGTCCAACTCATGAGAGAACAATTTTTGTGCCTTCAAAGTCAAAACCAAATCGAACTTCTTCTAACCCCTCTTTGCTCATTGCATGGCGAAGCTTATTCCGATCACTCGCATAAAACATCAAAAAGCCGCCGCCACCAGCTCCGACGAGCTTCCCTCCAACGGCTCCATTTTTCATTCCTATTGCATACCAGCGATCAATATTAGGATTTGACATTCCACCAGAGCGGCGCTTCTTATGCTCCCAATGTTCATGCATTAATTCTCCAAAGCGAATTGTATTACCTGCCTCCAGAGCTTCTTTACTCCGATATCCCAGCTCTTTGACAAAATGAAGATTATTCAACATTTCCTGGTCGCTTGATTGCGTGCGAACCTGCTGATCGTTTAGGATACCACCTGCGCTTCGTGAATAACCGGTGAAAAAAAGAAGTATGTTATCTTCCAAATCATACATAGCTTCCATCGAAACTTTAAGCGGCGCTGCCGTTACTCGATCATCTTTGTGGAACGTGAAGCAAGTTAATCCACCATAAGCAGCAATATATTGATCTTGCTTTCCAATCGGCTCCCCTAAGCGATTAATCTCAATATCACAGGCCAACTCGGCTAATTCTTGCGGCTGCATCAAATGCCGTCGATGGGCATAAAGAGCCTTTAATAAGGCTGTCGTAAAACTTCCAGAGGAACCAAGCCCCGTACCTGCTGGAATGTCTGCTAATGTTGTAATTTCAATTTGCGGTGTTCTTAATTGCAATAAACTTAAAGCCTCTCTGATAATACGATGCTTTATTTCGTCAACTTCATTGACCTGCTCTAACTCCGAATATTTCAAATAGATCCCCTTGGTAAAGGGTCTCATTATTGTTACAAAAACGTATTTATTGATCGCCCCTGCAATGAGGAAACCTTCGTGGTCGCGATAATAAGAAGGCAGATCAGTGCCGCCTCCTCCAAGAGTAATGCGAAGTGGACTACGTGCAATAATCATAACCAGATTTTTTATAAATAGTACTTACAACTTTGAGAGCTTCATAAGCGTCTTTTATTCCAATAGAAGGTTCTCGATCCAAACGGATATCATCATAGAATTCAGCTAACTCAAAGCTCCAAGAATCATCTCCCATAGGATATTCCCAAGTCACCGTTTCAGGCGGCCCCATTTCAGGTAACATTTTATAAAAAGTCAACCGCTCAATTCCATAACTGCCACCCAAACCTGAAATTTCCAACTTCCCAGTTTTCCCGTAAATTTCCATCGAAAAAAGATTTTTCCATTCTGTACAACTAGCATGAAGAAAAGCCATTTTTTTATCCGCTGTTTTTAGGAGCAAAAACCCATTGTCATCGACAGGCATATCCCAAAAATAGGTGTGCGCATAGCCATCAACTTCAACAAACTCTCCCATAATCCATCTTGATAGATCAATAAGGTGAGAGCCTTGATCTATTAATTCACCACCACCTGAAAGAGTTGGATTAGCACGCCATTCTTTGTCGTATCCCAAACGGCCACCGTGTCCATAACGAGCGCGAAGAAACATTAACTCTCCTAACTGCTGCTGATCGAGAAGTTGTTTTGCTTGGCGAAATGCACGGTGATACCGATGATTAAATCCCACCCGCACTTTTACTTTTTTATTTTTTGCAGCCTCAATAAGCGGCTCTAATTCCTTAGGATGACGGGCTGCTGGTTTTTCAACCAAGACATGCTTTCCTGCTTTAATGGCAGCGTGCGTAATTTCTGCAAGCGCATCATGAAGTGTAGCGATGATAACAATGTCTACTTCAGGTAAAGCTAAAAGATTTTTCCAATCAGTAAAAATTTTTGCCCCCACAGGACCTCCAAGAGCTTTTGCTCTTCTTTCATCGATATCAGCACAAGCTATCAAGCGCCCTTCTCCTAATGCACGAAATCTTTTTTGTCCAATTAGTCCACATCCAATAATGCCAATATTAAAACTCATATTTTATCCCCCCACGTCATACTCCGGTCTTTTCCTGTAATACGACGCAATGTGTAAAGGTCTGTTGTTTGTAGCTCCTTTAAGTGTTCTGACCAGCCTTCCCAATTATCCCACTGTGCACTAATCAGTTTTCCCGTAATGCCATTACTTTTTGAGGAAAGCATCCATTGCACCAACGCTAACACTGTTGGCATCGTATCAGTCCCTTTTTCTTTTTGTTGTAATGCTGCGTGATATTCTTGAACACCAGCAAAAGCGGCACCTTTATTGATAATTTCATCCATCATTGCTGTATTCATGCGTCCTGGAGCAATGGCATTGAGCTCAATAAAATCCTGTTTCCATTCCTCTGCAAGCGTTTCAACTAGTCTTACAATACCGACCTTAGCAGTTGCATAAGCAGAAAAACAAGTTCTGGGCTGGGTCGCTCCACCTCCTGAAAAACAAATAATTTTTGTAGGATTCGCTGTTGCAGTTCGAACGAGCAATTGATGGAAAGCACGCAAAGGGAAAAATGTTGCGTTGAGATTTCTTGTTACTGTCTGACTCCAGTCTTCTGGATCCGAATTTGACAAAGGTCCGATAGCCCCTTGAAATCCTGCACAAAGAATCAAAGCATCAATGCTATTCCATGTTTTTTTGATTTCTTCTTGAAGCGTTTTGACATGCAGCCAGTTTGAAGCATCTGCCTGTGTCGCTAAAAATTTTGTAGCGTATTTTTCTCTCAACTCTAACTGAGCTCTTCGCGCAACTCCCCAAACCTCGTGCCCTAAAGCAAGCAAGTCTTCAGCAATCGCTCTTCCTATGCCTGTGCTCGATCCAACAATCACAATTTTCATGAAGAAATTTATGCTCGTGATTGATAGACCCACTCATTGGCTTGCAACCATTTTAAAGTAGCCACAATACCCTCTCGAATGGTTAACCGAGGGTTCCACCCGGTTGCAGTAATTTTTTTTGTATCTAAAAAAATGAAGGGGTTATCGCCAATCCACCCTTTATTTCCTCCTGTATATTCAAGCCGAGGCGACAAGTTAAGCGCCTCGCAAATAATTTTAATGGAATCATTCACTTGCACATACTCAGGTGTCCCAAGATTATAAATCTGGACATTGTTTGTAACAGGATGTTCTTGATTAACTTCAATTGCGTGCAGCATCGCATCAATGCAATCTCCAATATAAAGATAACTTTTCCGCTGGGTCCCATCGCCTAATACTCGAAGGTAATCAGGATGTTCTAATAGTTGTTTGTAAAAATCAAAAACATGCCCATGTGTGTAGCGTTCTCCCAAAATTGAAACAAATCGAAAAATGATCCCCTGAAATCCATACCCCTCACCATAAGCTTGAATCAGGCCCTCGCCTCCGAGCTTAGAGGCTCCATATAATGATGTTTGAATGGGAAAGGGCGCATCTTCTGGAGTTGGAATCACCTTCGCCTCTCCATAAACAGAGCCTGTTGAAGAAAAGGCGATTTTCTTAATTCCATTATTCCTCATCGCTTCTAACACATGGAATGTAGCAATCGTATTTTGTTGCAGATCTTTTTCAGGGTGCTCTGTTCCAAAACGAACGTCCGCATTAGCAGCCAAATGAAAAACAAAATCACAACCTTCCATTGCTTTTGTCAACGCAGGCAAATCAAGATTGTTGCCACGAATTAAAGTAAAATTAGGATTTTTGAGAGCTTGTGTTAAAAATCGCTCTTGTCCTGTTGAAAAGTTGTCCCAAGCAATCACTTTTTTCCCAAGCGTTAATAAGCGATCAACGAGATTTGATCCGATAAAACCGGCAGCTCCAGTAATAAAAACATCATTCATAATTTTTTCTTAGTAAAAATAAATTTCCCAATTTGAACAGGAGAAAAACAACCCTTTACACGAATTCCAAATTGTAAAATATCACCTATTTTAGGAATCCAGCAAAATTCTTCTAATTGTAAGCCCGCTTTTTCTGCTGCTTCTATTATGTCGCTGTAATGAAATTGAAAAGTAGGGGGATGCTTCAATGGCCAGATTGCAAGCAGCAATCGAAAAACAGGCTTATAAAACCATAAAAACCATTTCGGAACTGTACTTTCTAATAAAATAAATTTTCCATTCTCTGCCATCACTTGGCTTACTTGTTCCATGATTTTATTGAGATTTTCATAAGTCGCCGCCACAGTGCCCCCAACAACATGATGCAATGTATTAATTTCAATAATCGTATCAAAACGTTTATTGGCTTTTATATCTAGAGCACTCATTTGCAGCCATTCCACAGAAGGGTAACGCTCTTTAAAATCTTCCTCCATAAAAATATCGATGGCCGTTACTTGAGCAATATGCTCTATGGGATAAATAAAGACTCCTCCATTACCGATATCTAAAAGAACGTTAGCGTCCTTTGTCTCATGCGCTGCACTCTTAGCAAGATATTGATAGTGCACTAAGCCTTTTTGGATCGACTTATAAGAATCATTATCTTTAAAGAACTGCTGATTTAAGGACTCAGCTAAATCGTGTTGCTTGATATGCATTACTTGTAAAACTAAGGATTAGGCTAGGGCGGAGTTTAATTAGTTTAAAGGCCAATTTTTTTATCAATAATAAACTTTGGCCTTCCTCGTACCTCTTCGTAGATCCTTCCGATATACTCCCCTAAAATGCCGATGCTGATTAATTGCACTCCTCCTAAAAAGGAAACTAAAATTACCAATGTTGGATTCCCCCAAAGAATTTGCCATCCCATTAATTTATAGAACAAATAGATGAGCATAAGTAAAAATGAAGCTACTGCGATAACAAACCCAAATTGTGTTGCCAGAGTCAGTGCATAGGTAGAAAAACAAAATACGCCATTGAACCCAATCTTCAATGACCCTAAAAACCGATTATAGTGTGTCGTCCCAAATTGGCGAGGCGGTCGATTAAAAGGAATGACGCATTGCTTAAACCCGACTACAGCAACCATTCCTCGTAAAAATCCATGACATTCTTTAAGGCGTACAACTTCATTAACAACCCGACGTGAAAGCAGCCTGAAATCTCCTGTATTTGGAGGAATAGGAACATTAGCAATTTTATTGATAATTTTATACCCTACCGAAGCCACGACTTTTTTAATCCACGGTTCTCCTGTCCTACGTTGTCGCTGCGGAATAACTACATCGTATCCTTCTTTCCATTTCTCAATCATTGTCACGATGAGCTCTGGCGGGTCTTGCATGTCAACATCCATGATAATCACAGCATCACCAGAAGCATATTGTAAGCCGGCCAAAGTCGCCATGGGTTGCCCTACTCGTCGAGAAAATGTAAGACATTTAATTCGAGAGTTTTTTTGATACTGTTCCGCAATAACCTCTTCAGTACGATCAGGTGAAGGATCTAGACAAAAAATAATTTCATATGCTGAATCCTGTTGCTCGAGAACGGGCAAAACATGATTTAAAAATTCAGGAACATTTTTTTCTTCCTTATAAACGGGAACGATAATGGAAAGTTGTGAAGTGATCATAAAAATGAAAAATTTATTTAGCTTTGCCTATGCCCAAATAATCAATTTTAGCTGCAGCAGGCCTGCAATCAGGAGCCGTTAATTTTTCAAAAGAGCTAAATACAAGCTCAACTTTTGTTGAAGTCTTTTTTTCATTTCCTGCTGATAAAGGAAATGTCAATGCAAAGGGGCCTGGCTTTAGTAGATGCTTTTCGCCAAGCTGCACGCCATTAACAAGCACTGTTATTTCTTGGTCTTTAGAAATAAAGCTTCCAATCCCTGGAACGACCCCTTTCACAACCAAGGAATCTCCAGGCTGTGCTGGCCCCAAAATTACATAAGAATTTTGTGAGATCCATCCATCTTCATACCATCCTGAAAATTCTAATGTCGTGGCCGTTACTAAGTCTTTAGGAAAATTCTTAATTTCTCGAGGCCGATCCATTCTTTTGTACTCTTCTGCTGAGATGGCAGAAATATCACGTGCATATCCAACTAAGTACCGAGGATCAACCAGCCGCTTTTCTCCATAAAAGCCCATAATTCCTTTTGTGCTTTTTGAAAGTGGTTGGCCATCTTCTCCAAAATCAACAGCAATGTAATCTACCCCATCAATATTGACAGGCGTGATAGGCCCAACATAGCAATTTGCAGCTCCATCTCCCTCTAGCTCAATAGAAACATCCTGCTTGCCTTTAACAATAGCATTTTTAAAAAGGGCTGTTTTGTTATCTCCTAATATCGATCTTGTCGCTGCTAATCTCAGGTAAATTGGCTGTGAAGAATCATCTACTCTAAATAAAAAGAACCGCCCAATACCTGCAATACTACCTGTTGGCCAAAATGGGTCTTTTTCACTTTGATAGAAAGAAACATTTTTGAGGTTTTTAAAGCCGTAAAAATGCTCTCCTCTGTTAGAAGCAATAAATGTTAAATAAATGTCATTATCGAAAAAATACTGCTGTTGAAAAAATGGCGTTCTTGTTTTTTTATTCGTCCTCAATTGCAATTGATTAAGAGGCTCTATCCCTACCATCGGCCTGATTTCTTGTTCTTTCCCTTCAACATGCTGACTCACTTGCTGCACAACATCAGTCCCAAGGATCTTTCTCTGATAAAACATGTCACTGTATTTTTCAGCAAGGTCTTTTGCTAAAAAAATCTCGTTCCCATACGGATGATATTTTTTGATAAATTCCTCTTTAGCAATCGCCGGAACATTCATAATGCTTTCAAAAGGAACATGAACTTCCAGTGACTGGCTATTTTGATTATGCAGGTCGAACAAGCAGGCTGTCAGTTTTTCAATAACAATATGCGAGCTCCTTAAATTAAAGCGCGTTGTTGTAGCGTTTTTTTCTATTTCAAAATCGCTTTCTGAAATTTGAGGAATTGAAACAAACCGAGCATTAGGCTGTCCTAGCGAACAAACACCATAAAAAACACCTATAGGAAACTGTAATAAACAATAGACTCCCACACCAAGCAAACATGGCAGCAAGGCGATATTTGAAAAAAAAAGTGCTAGCTCAATGGCAATAAAGGGTTGAATAAACATGGCTAGCTTAAACAAACCAAAGCCTACGTTTTTATAAAAAAGCCTTGCCCCCATCCCAATCATTATCACGGCAATACAAGCTGCTCCTCTTCCTCTTCTTAACGATCGAACAACAAGCAAACTAAAGAAAATCAATGAGCTCATAGCGAGAAAGAAATAAAAATAGCCCTTCTCAATATTTTCAAATTGGTCTGCAAGAGCTGAAAATCCAAACAGAGCAGATAATCCACTCGGGACTAAAAAATAAGGAAATAAAAGATCGCTCTCAAGCGAATGTGATCCTGAACTAACCTGCTCCTGAAGAGTCCGTAGATAAGTAAGGACGTTATACCGCAAAAGTGCGGCAACGATGAGTCCTACAAAAAAAACTCCAGCTATTGGGAGCCAAAAAAACTTTTTCTCTCGAATGCTTTTGATGATAACCCACAAAAAAAATCCCAATCCACAAAATGGTGTTATTTCTGGATAGGTAATACATAAGGCAGCTCCTAATATCCCAAGGACAATCGCATACCGTATTAGAGCAGACCTTCTTGCCCAAGAAATTTTCTCTGTTATCAATAAAGCAGCAGTGCTACAGAGCAAAGTAAGACCCGCCACTTGAGCAATAAGTTGATAAAAGATTCCTAAAAGAAAAAGCGGACTCCACGATAACAAGACCGCAGCAAGAAGCATTGTCTTGTACTTACTATGATTTGCTCGCATGAGTGCAGCTGTAGCAAGGGGCATTGACATGCCCAAGGCAATGGTTGTTGGCATAAAAATGTTAATTGCATTTATCCCAGTCGCTGCGGTTACTTCAGTTAACAACAATTCGCTCCCATAACGCATTAAATTAGCAACATGTAAGAACCAATAACATTGAGCATAATCCTTACTAATAAGTTCCTCTACTGTTGGTAGATCAAAAAAACCATGATGCAGCGATCTCATGGCTGCCAAGCAATAGTTCGCCATATCATCGTTGCAATAAGAGAACCAGCCCAAGCCAAGCTTCAATAGAGGCCATCCAGTATAAACTAAAACAAGGAGCGCAACGCCCATAAAAGGGGCTAGTAATTTCAAGTTAAAACTTGGCCGCTTCCAAGCTAAGACCCCAATAGCAAGGGCAGAAAGAATGATAGCTTCCCAGCGGCCAAATTTTTCGACGGGATAGCCTGCTTGGTTAATAATGCTAACAATAAGAATTTGAAGGGAGAATCCAAGTGCTGGTGAAATCAACCACGATCTTAATGATGGCCCAGGAAAACGAACCGCTACTATAAAGGCCTTCCCTAGAATGCAAAAGTGGAGAAAAATAGCAAGTGGGAGCAAAAAGGCAAAGGGATGCATGCTTGTATGTTTATCTTAGATTCTAACCCCGATTGAGAACAGCAACTGGACAATCTTACTTTCAATTACATTTTTCATATAAACTTTTCCTATTTCTTCGTCTGTAATGATTCGTTGATGGGAGCGGAACTGTAACTGTTTAATTTCTTTGTGTCCAATAGTGTTGATTTGAGCGTTGGTTTTCTGAGATTCGTGGACTCGAAAGCACCCAAGAAAATAAGGTAGCCTTTTTATCACAGCGCCCCCCTCTTGGGCTCGTAGTAGAAAATCCCAATCCATTGCAAAATGAAAGTTTGGATCAATTCCTCCAATTTTGTCATAGAGGCGCTTCCGCCAAAACATCGTTTCTTGCGGCACGTAATCTATAACAGAAAGATTATAATTGTTATGATGTGGCGTAAACCACCTTCCTATCTCTTTACCGCCATCATTGATAAGAACACGATGTCCATAGATTAAATCGACGTTGGGATTTTTTTCAAAAAAATCAGCAACAAAGGCTAACGATCCAGGCAGCAACAAGTCATCTGAGTTTAAATAAGCCATGATCTCGTTTTCTCCTCCTGTGCATCGCGCAAGTCCCTTTTGAATAGCATCCGATTGTCCCTCATCCGGCTCACTAACAGCATAGCTCAACAAGGGGCGATATTTTTCAATGATGGCTGGAGATGCATCCTGCGAAGCTCCATCAATCACAATATATTCAAGATTAGAATAATTTTGATTTAAGACACTTTGAATAGTGGCCTCTAAAAAAGCCCCTTGATTGTAGGAGGGAGTAACAATCGATATCTTCGGTGTTTTTTCTTTATTTTTTAAAACGACACTCTTTTTTGAAAATATTTCATTCTTAATTGGCCTAGGATCGTAATGCCACAAATGTCCAATACCTCCCCATTTGCGGTGGTAGAGATAGTGTTGAATGACCGACATAATAGGTTTTTTGACATTTTTTTTATTCCAATCAAGGATACACTGAAAAAGATCCATTCCTTTTTTAGGCAGGAAAAGAAAACTTATTAAAAGTGGGCTGTACACCATTTGGATAGTCCCAATCTGCTCCCACTGCTGTTCTGCACCTACGGCTTCGATAACAATGTCATTCACACCAAAGTGTAACTCTACTGGTGCTTTCACGCCGCAATCATAAGATCCATTGTTTTGACTGTACTGACTTGCAACATCTGGTCGCAAGTATCCGGTAAAACCATTAAAAATTTTATTACCCACCCTGAAGCGAATTTTTTCAATAGGAGTTCCATGTTGATGTAAAAACCACCCCCGAACCTCTTGATTTTTACGATGAGCGAGATACTTAGGGGCATCAATAGCAAAGTGATAATCAGAATGTTGAAAAACTTTTTTTGCATTGCACTGCCTTTTTATGGCGCTGATCAGAACCGTTAACATATTAATCTTGCGTTGCTCAACTAGTATGGGCGCTCCTTTTTTTTCTTCTTTACCTCCGCATTGATCCGCCAGTGCTTCTAGCTGCTGCTTACAGGAGGCTTTTTCAATTTGAATAAATTGATCGATACTCTGAGCAATAGAAAAAAGCTGCGGCATGATTCTTCTCATTCTTATACTTTGAGGAGATTGTTGAGGCTTTGGCGCAAGCCCTGTGGCCTTTAGCTCTTGCTGTTCAGCCAATAGTTCTTCATAAAGACGCTTGTGCGCTTTGGCTTGACGTTGCAGCGTAAATTTTTTCTCGATAAAAGAGCGGCTCTTTTGGCCCATAGCATCCCGCAGAGAAGGATTCAGCAAAATTTTTAACAGAGCTTCTGTCAAGGCTCCGATATTTCCTAAAGAAACTAAGAATCCATTTTCCCCATGAACAACAAGGTCGCTTATCCCACCTGTATTAAAACCAACAATAGGTGCTCCACAGGCCATAGCTTCTAAAATTGTATTGGGGAGATTGTCCTCTTTTGAAAGAGAGAGCAAGACATCTGAAGCCGCGTAGGCCTCCTGTAATTGCGAATCCTCTTCAATAACATCCAGGTGCTTTGTTGGAAATGCAAGGTGCGCAAGTGTGCTTGCTCTTTTACCAACAAACAGAAATTGAATTTTATATTTAAAGTCAGCTCCCAATGTTTCTGAAATTTTTCGCAATAAGGCATACGAAAGCTCCTCCAAATATTCCAGGCCTTTCCGTTTTTCTTCACCGTCGCTACAAGTTAGTAAAATAATGAAGGCATCTTCACTAAGTCCCAAATGAAGACGGGCTTCCTTTTTATTAGCAGGCTTGAAAATGTCTGTCTCAATCCCATAAGGAATTGTTTTGATTTTCGCTTCACGAAAGATAGCACTAGCTTGCGCTTCTTGAGCCATCCAATGACTCGGAGCCACTACGGTAATGGGGCAAGATTGAAAAACCTCTAATTGATCAACAAAGTTCGCCTCAACAACATGTAATGGATCTGCCTTCAGCTGAGGGCAAGTCGTACACGTTTCCATAAATTGACGACATCCAGCCGGATAATGACAGCCTCCCGTAAAAGCCCGCATGTCGTGGCACACCCATAAGACTGGCTTTCTCAAGCTGAGGAGATGATTAATCTCCATAGGATTTAAAAAATCAGCAACCCAATGAAAAACTAAAACATCTGCCTGTTGAACAATTTGTTCGTGGTTACAGCTCACTCCAGGATAGCCTAACGAAAAGCATGTATTCGTTAATGGTGCTCGTTGAAACTGAATGTAAAATTTTTCAACAATAGAAGCGAGTGGTGGCTCATAATCTGCAGCCGCTTGAATAACAAAAGGATCTTGTGAGGATTTTTTTTTGACCAATACTTTTGAGTCAATTCCAAGAGATCTTAATCCATCATGGAGACGTAATGCTGAGCGTGTTGCCCCACTTCGATTATCATTAGAAGAAAAATGAACAACTTTCATGAATAAGATTTACTGTAGCTAATGAAAAAGGGCTTCATGGCGTAATATCCAAGTGAAAAATTGTTGTATCAATAGGGTTAATATCAAAATGACTCCAATCCTTATGCTAAATACGCCCGCATCCTGAGTTAATTAATCTCCTTGTGGTAACTTAGATCGCTTCAATTCATTAACAACGACAGGAATGCCAAACATTCCTAAAAATGGGGCTTTTTGATTTTCATAATCCCAACTTATCTCCAAAGGACCTAACCAAGGCGTTTCGTGCATACTAGCCCCCTTGTTAATAAATTTATTTTTTTTAGCTAACTTAACTTGATAGCTGTATTGCCCGGCTTCGATGTTGAGATCAAAACAAAATTCAAATTCTAAAACTTCATTCGCCTTCATGCCGATATAGCTATGTCCATCGAGGTAAGAGGTCGTTGCATTAATGACTTGATTGTACCTATTCTTAAATACGATCACTAAATAATATTCTTCTTCAATAAGTGATAAAAATATTATTTTTACCTTCATTTTTTGAGACATCCTAATTTTTTGAGCTGGCACTCCTTCTTCAGTATAGGTCCCAACAGCAAGAATGCAGGCCCCTTCCTGGAAGGGGATTTTTTCAATAACCCACACTAGTTCATTTTTTAAGTGATCTAAATATGATTGTGGCGTTACCGAAACAGCTTGCTGCATCCTTTCATTACTATCTGGTTTGTCTGCTTTCGCTGTTATAGGCAGAGGCGCTGTATCATTAAAATAATAACCTATCGCCTTCTCGCTTTCTCCCCAGAAAATCTGTTCTCCTTTTTTCAAATAAAGACCTTTTTGGCAAAGGTCTCGAATACTTGCCATATCATGCGAAACAAAGAGCAAGGTTGTTCCTTGTTCCCGGAGTTCTCGCATTCTTGCTGCGCATTTTTGTTGGAAAAAATAATCTCCAACAGCTAAAGCTTCATCAATGATCAAGAGGTCCGGATCAATCATCGCCTGTACAGCAAAAGCTAAGCGCAAGACCATTCCGCTTGAATAGGTCTTTACTGGTTGATCCATAAAATTGCCAATATCAGCAAAGGCTTCTATTTTTTCAAAGCGTTGCTCTGTCTCTTCATCCCTTAGTCCAAGAATAGAAGCATTAAGATAAACATTTTCACGACCTGTAAATTCAGGATTAAAACCGCTCCCAAGCTCTAGTAGCGCTGCCACCCGCCCGTTAACAACGACGGAACCATCTGAGGGCTGCAGGGTGCCAGCTATGATTTGGAGCAGTGTTGATTTGCCAGACCCGTTCTTTCCAATGATTCCAACAGCTTCTCCTTTTTTTATTTCGAAGGAGATGTTTTGAAGGGCATAAAACTCGCTGCAAAGTCCGTGAAGTTGTTGATCTATTTTTTGACGAAGTGGTGGAAACAACTCTCCTGCTAAATTGAGCAATGGATGTTTTAACCGTGCGGCAGGATCACGCCAGATCGTGTAGGCTTTTGAAACGTTCTTAACGGAGATAGCAACTTCTTGAAACATGATTTTTATAAGACATCAGCAAATGCTGGTTTTACTTTCATAAAGAAAGCATACCCTGCTACGGCTATGACAAAACTTATGATCAACTGAAATCCATACATTTTCCAGTCTGGCCATTCTCCAAAAACCAATGCACTCCGCGCCATGGAAACAAGAACAGCTGCGGGATTAAGCATCACCACCCAACGCCATGCCACAGGAATTGCTGTAATAGGAAAAAAAATAGCGCTTGCGAACATCAAAACAGTAATGAAGGAAGGCATAATGGCTCTGATGTCTCTCAAAAAAACTCCTAGTCCCGAGATCATCCAAACCAATCCAACCGTATAAAGCATGATTGGTATAAGGATCAAAACAAGTGCTCCCGTTGAAAGAAAAAGCACCTTTTGGAACAAATACATTATCACCAACAAGGGGATAAACCCAATCGCTGCATGCACTACATTGGAAGCGAGGGCGATAACCGGTAAAATTTCTAAAGGAAACACCACTTTTGTTACTAAATTAGCATTTTGAACAATGAGCATTGGTGCCATGGCAAGTGATGTCGAAATCATCTCCCAAATAAGCAATCCAGAAAACAAGCCTAAAACAAATTGCATTTTCGTTTCACCCTCGTGTCCATAAGAACCATGAAAAATGAAACCGAAAACGACAGCATAAACAGCAAGCATTAACAAAGGGGAAAAAAAGGCCCAACACAATCCAAGAAAAGTTCCTTTATAGCGATTCTCTATTTCCCGCTTCGTAAATTGCTTTATTAATGAACCAGAAGCCATGAATCGCAGTAATATTTTCCATGGCTGCACAAGTTCCCAAAAAGAAAATCGTCGAGAAGAATGGTAGGTCATTGCTGTTTTCAAGCTGTTTCAAGAACTTCATGCCACGGCAGTCCTTGCTGGTCTTTTTTTGAAAGCCTCACTGTTTTTATTCCAGCTAAAGGCCATGAAATTTTTAATTCGGAATCATTCCATCGAAGAATTCGCTCATGCTCCGGGGCATAATAATGGGTCATTTTATAAATCACATCCGCCCTCTCGCTCAGCGTTAAGAATCCATGCGCTAAGCCAGCCGGAACCCAAAGTTGTTGATGATTCTCTTCAGAGAGTTCAAAACTTTCCCATTTTCCAAAAGTTGGTGAAGAACGACGCAAATCAACAACGACATCAAAAATTTTTCCACGCACAACCCGCACGAGTTTTCCCTGAGGCTGCTGGACTTGATAATGCAAACCACGAAGCACTCCTTGAATAGAATGACTATGGTTGTCTTGTACAAAAGCGATATCGAGCTTTGTCCGGTTCAAAAATTCACGCAGGTTAAAGCTCTCGCAAAAAAAACCACGATCATCGTCAAAAATTTTTGGTTCAAGCAGCAAAACACCTTCTATATTAGTTCTTGTTACATTCATTGCTCTTGCAAAACTTGTTTTAAATATTTCCCGTAACTGCTTTTTAAAAGTGGGTTGGCCAGCTTTTCTAACTGCTCAGCGGTAATAAAGCCGCGATGATATGCGATCTCCTCAGGGCATGCAACCTTCAAACCTTGGCGGTGTTCAATAGTTTTAATAAAATTGCTAGCTTCGATCAGGCTCTCGTGTGTGCCTGTATCGAGCCATGCATAGCCCCGTCCCATCACCTCAACATGCAGTTGCTCTTGTTTTAAATAGAGGGAGTTTAAGTCGGTAATTTCTAATTCCCCTCGTAGCGAAGGGGCGAGGCTTTCTGCCAAACTAACAACATTGTTGTCATAAAAATAGAGCCCTGTTACTGCATAGCTACTTTTGGGTTGAGTTGGCTTCTCTACAATCTCAATGGCCTTGCCTTCTGGATTAAAAGAAACCACACCATAGCGCTCTGGATCATGAACATGGTAAGCAAAAATGGTAGCCCCTTGTTCTCGAGTGTTTACTTTTTCCAACTGGGTAGGAAATTCATGCCCATAAAAAATGTTGTCCCCTAACACTAATGCGGAAAGATCATTGCCAATAAAACTTTTCCCAATCAAAAAAGCCTGCGCAAGCCCATCGGGGCTTGGTTGGATGGCATATTGAAAATTTAGTCCCCAAGCGCTTCCATCTCCGAGCAATCGTTCAAAATGAGGCAGATCATGAGGTGTTGAAATAATTAAAATATCTTGAATATCAGCTAGCATCAAGGTGCTGAGCGGATAATAAATCATGGGTTTGTCGTAGACTGGGAGGAGTTGCTTTGAAATGGCCTGTGTCACCGGATAAAGCCTCGTTCCAGAACCTCCTGCTAAAATAATACCTTTTCGTTTCATAGAAAAATTTTCTTCAGCTTAAAACTTTTATTAAAATTACGGCCGATGGCACTGCCAGCGCCAACTATCACGACACATCTCTTCTAAAGTACGGCTCGCCTTCCATCCAAGAATCTTCTCTGCTGCGGAAGCATCTGCCCAACATGCAGCGACATCGCCTGTGCGACGAGGAGAAATTTTATAAGGAACTTTTTTTCCAGTAGCTTGTTCGAAAGCTGTTACCATTTCTAATACTGAATATCCTTTCCCCGTCCCCAAATTTAAGATGGCCATTCCGGAGCTTTCTATGCAATGCCGAAGAGCGGTGACATGCCCCTCAGCCAAGTCCATCACATGGATGTAGTCCCGCACGGCACTTCCATCTGGTGTTGAATAATCATCCCCAAAAATAGAAAGCTCTTTCCGTAAGCCTGCTACTGTTTGTGTGAGATAAGGCATCAAATTACTAGGGACTCCTTGAGGGTTTTCTCCAATGATCCCGCTCGGATGTGCTCCAATTGGATTGAAATAGCGAAGGCCTGTTATACTCCAGGCAGGATCAGCTTGGATGAGGTCTGCCAATATTTGTTCAACCAAGAGTTTAGAGCGCCCATAAGGATTAGCAGGGCGGCATGCCGTTCCTTCTTTGATTGGCAGCTCGTTGCATGCTCCATAGACAGCAGCGGAAGAAGAAAAAATGAGCTTTTTCACAGCTGCTTGCTGCATCGCGCGAAGTAAGGTTAATGAACCAGTTACATTAACATTATAATAATGGAGCGGTTCCTTAACGGAGTCTCCTACGGCCTTCAACCCAGCAAAATGAATCACTGCGTCGTACTGACGCTCCGTAAAAACTTTCTGAAGCAAGAACGCATCTCGAATATCTCCTTCAATAAGCTCGATTGATTTTTTGGCAAGGCTTTCTATTGCTGAAAGAACCGAAAGACTGCTATTACAAAAATTATCCAGGATAACGGGAGTGTAACCGGCCTCCAATAAGGCCACACATGTGTGTGAGCCGATATACCCTGCCCCTCCTGTGACTAAAATAGTTTTCAAATCAAGTTAACTTTAAGATTTTTTATTAAGAACTTGTTTTCACCGATCCTGATAGCGGCACAGCCTCTTCGTCGGAAGTGCTTGAAGGCTTGTTCTTCGGAATCACATTTTTTTTCAGGATGTACATAGCCGGGACTAAAAAATCAATGCGCTGTGGGTAGGCCCATTGAGGAGGCTGCCAATCCTGTTCTTGCCAAACAATATGATAGCCTAACTTTTCAGCAAGATGATTTTGATAATATTGCCTTGCTACAGGCTCGGAGCAGAAAATAGCAAAGGCAGAAAATGTAACGTAGTCAGGATTACGCTTTTTTAAGGCTTCAAGAGTAAAAATTTCTGCCGAAGGATCCGTTCCAAACTTTAACAATCCTTTTGAAATAATAGGATTGTTTCCAAAAATTTTCTTGAATCGATCGGTGTGCCCCATAAAAAGAGGTGTATGAATCACTTTCAGTCCTGGGATGAGATCATCCCAGTAGGGAGAATAAACACTCTCAATGACATCTCCAGCTTGGAAGTTTTTTTCCGCCCAACTGTCAGCTTTCATGCGAGGATCATCCAAAAATCGCCAGCCAACAAACGCGCAGCAAATAAGGTTATAAGCCAATAGAGGAACGAGTAAAAAGACTAGCACGCCCCGCTTGAGTCTTGTGAGAGCTGGAGCAGCCATCACAAGTAAAAATGGAATGACTGGCATCACGAATCGCATCTCCATCCGTGGGAACCGCCCAATGGTGATGAAGTAAAAGAAAAAAACAGCAGTTGCTCCACTAAGGAGGAGCAACTCCTCTTTTTTCAATCGTTTTAGAAGAAACAAAATAAGAGCTACTGCCACACATAGCAGAAGCAAGAGGCTCACAGGCCACCCGATAATACTTGGAATAGAAGTGAGAAAGCGTCCATATCCCGCGTGAGAAATATCCCCAGCATAGACAGGTGTTGTGTAGAGATTATAAAGAAAATCCTCCACAAAACGAGTGTGGTCAAAAATTGCTCCAGGACATCCTAGAACAAAACCAACAGGCACGGCCAACGAGGATAGCCAGAGGTTTTTGCTAAGCAATGTCCTTGGACCATTTTGAATCAGAAAAAATACTGGAATTGCAATCGCCACCCCAAGACCATTGTATTTACAGGCTGTAGAAAGCCCTGCGAGCAAGCCAGCTGCAATCCCCCATCGAAGAGATCCTGAAAGTGCTGCGTAGAGAGCAGAGAAAAAAGAGGCGACCATCCAAAAAACAACAGGCATATCAGCTGTCCCATAATGAGTATAGGCAATCAGCCCAGCACTTGTCCCCATGATTAAGGCAACAGCTGACGCCGCTGCTTTTCCATAACATCGAAGAAGAGAAAAATAGATCAAAGCCACTGCGACACAGAGGTAGAGAATAGTTAAAATACGAACCCCCAGCACCCTCACTTCCAGCCTCAATTTTGCAGGTGCATGGAAGATCCCATTCATCACACAATCAACCGGATTAAGCACCAAGAGACGCGCCGCATAAGTAGTCAGCGGAGGTTTTAAATAATCATTGACCATGAGATTATTGGGCACGCCTCGAAACGCCATTTGATCAGGATTCCAGTCTTCAATCTTGCCCCATTGCGCTCCGATCAAGCTAACTCCAAAACAAAGAACCAACGCCAGCCAAAGCCATTTATCTTTGCGAAATGATTCCTTGAATTGAGCAAAAAAAATGGAATGACAGGAGAGATATTTCATAGTGCTGAAAAGCTTATCAATCTGACAGACAAGAGATACTTCTGCCAAATCAATTTTTTGAATGCTTCCTATTCACGAATGCTCAGAGCCGTTGCACCTCTAGAGCGTTTTAAAAAATATAGTGTATTCAATTGAAAAGGGCGCGTTAGAAGCGCCGACATTTTTTCTTAGGACAAGGCCGAAGATCGAGACGCTATCCGAAGATAACGTAAGATCTGAGAACGCAGTCCTAAGGAAAAAGAGCAAGCTTATGGCCTGCCTTTTTCAAATTCATACACTATAAGATGCCGATGTAGTGCCAGAAACCAGGAGCGCACAAAAACGCAGTTACTATCTCATACTCGAGGCTGTTAGCACCAGAGTGGCATTCGCCATACGCGGTTATAGAATTTTTAAAAAGCTCTAGCGCAGCCCCCAGACATCAAGTAGATTGTGTGCGCACCATGAACCTTAGGAACGCCCTCCTCCTTTTTTTATTAACACTCTCGTCATTAGAAGCAATGTCTGGAGGGCCTTTTAGCCGTATTAGAGAAAAGATTCCTGTTGATAGAGAGGGACCTGGAACAGGAAGATTGCTAACAGAAGAAGGACGAAGGCGCCTAATAGCGGATGAAATAGAGGAAGAGGAAGAAACTCCTACTTCCTCTGAAAATAGTCTCACAGGTGAAGTACCTCTACATTCAGAGAATCTTACACCTCCAGAAAATCATATTGTGCCATCTTTAATAGGCACGATTTCTACTGCAAAGAAAGGAAGCGATCTGGTTGCAACACTAGGCGTTAACTCAATAAGAGAAACCGTCTTTAGTGTGGATCAGCCTCCATGCGCAGCTGTTATAAGCTATTTAAGGACGCCATACGAAGAAAAACAGCTAAAGAGGTATCAGAATGAGCTGGGTCAGTGTAAGACCGAAGGAAAACGGTTAAGACTCACTAAAGCAGTAGACATTGTGAAGTATGCAAGTTCTTATTACAACGGCTTTATAAGAGCACAAATCAAAGCAATGGAAAGATTAAGTGGGCTTGCTGATAGAGCAATAGAGGGCAAGGCCAAGCTGGATTTAGCTGCAAGCTCTATAAGTCCAACCATCCAGCCTAATCTAAATACACGTTTATTTTTGTATACGATTACAAACCTGCTGCCCCTTGTTGAAAAAACGATTCTCAAGGTTACAAAAAGAGCTGAAAATGTCATGGCCCTCTCTTCTTTAGAAGAACAAATAGCTGAGATAGAAAAAAATTTAACTCCCCTGAGTGAAAGCGCTCGAAATGATCTCGCTAATAAGATTGAAAAAACTCGAAGCAAGATTAAAGACGCTGTTAATGACCAGGTGAGTTATGCAGAAAAGGTAGCAAGAGCCGACTTTTCTCAAGCAAAAAGTATAAGCGAAAAAAATTCCTACTTAATAGCAATGCAAGAATGCGCTAAAACTTTGGCCAGCCTTTATTCAAGTCTTAGCGCTGCTCCTGGACTACCTGCTAATTATTTTGAGGCAGCGCGGGTTGCCTCTTCTGCAGCACAAGAATTCGAGCAAGCAGCTAAGACTAGCATACCAGCAGCCAAAGATGCTTGGACGCAAGCAGGAAAATGGTATCTTGAGAGTGCTAGTCTAATAGTAAACGAAAATAGTGCAGCGGCTGAGCGTTATTTTACAGCAGCATCAAGAGCCAAACTTGCAGCACAAACATTCGAGCAGGCAGCGGTTTGCACACCAGCAGCCCAAGCTGCTTGCACGCAAGAAGGAAAATGGTATCTTGAGGAGGCTACCGCAACAGCAAAAGGAGACCTTGCAGCGGCTAAGCGTTATAGTGAAGCAGCATCCAAGGCCTTTTTTGCAGTACTAGAATTCCAGAGGGCAGCTGATACTATCGTGCCAGAAGCCCAAGCTGCTTGGACGCAAGCAGGAAAATGGTATCTTGAGAGTGCTAGTCTAATAGTAAACGGAAATAGTGCAGAGGCTGAGCGTTATTTTACAGCAGCATCCACTGCCTCTTATGCAGCAGGAAAATTCGAGCAGGCACCTGATATTATCGTGCCAGAAGTCAAAGATGCTTCGACGCAAGCAGGAAAATGGTATCTTGAGAGTGCTAGTCTAATAGCAAACGGAAATAGTGCAGCGGCTGAGCGTTATCGTCAAGCAGCATTCAGGGCCACTAATGCAGCAGAAAAATTCGCGTGGGCAGCTCAGGCTGGCGAACCAGTACTCCAATATGCTTTGACTGAAGCAGGAAAATGCTATCTTAAGAGCGCTACTGCAACAGCAAAAGGAGACCTTGCAACAGCAAAAAGAGACCTTGCAGCGGCTGAGAATTATGCTAATGCAGCAGAGCAAGTAATTAGACCCTATTATTCTGCTCTATCAAAAGACTTCTTCATTAACACTGCCAAGCTTACCGTAGTGATTCTAGGACTGCTTGCACTTGTCAAGTTTCTGATGGATTGCTTGTTAAAAAGATGATGCCGATGCGGCGCCAGAAACTAGGAGCGCAGCAACGCAGTTTATATCTCATGCTCGAGGTTTTCAGAACAGGTGTGCCGCCGCGATACGCGGTTATAGAATTTTTTAAGATGCTCTATTAGAACTCCAAGCCTGCAGGACCGCCATCAATGTTGTAGAGTAAATGTTCTGACCATGCTAGCATCCTCAGAATGTCACTGACCCCTTCACCGTCTTGCAAAGAAACCCAGTTGCGCCTTTCCTTCGCTCAACTGCTAGTAGCGCTCTTCGCGATCTTCGTCTACTTTTATGGACTAGGCAGCGATCACATCGCAACAAATGGCGATGAATTGCTTTACGCTCAGATTGCCCGCGCTACCGCTCAAAGCGGCCATTTTTTGCCACTTCAATCTCCCCTTTCATATCACCGCAACACCAAGCCTCCTTTGCTTTTTTGGCAAGGTATCATTTCGACAGATTGGGGGAAACATTGGTCGCTTTTCAATCTGCGCTGGCCCAATGCGACCTACACTTTACTGACGGCATTCTTGCTTTTCTTATTAGGTCGAAGAATGACACAGCGAGCTGATGTTGGGTTATTAGCGGGCTTAGTTTTTTTGAGTTTCTTTGGCACCTTCCGATACGGACGTTGTTTTCTTACCAGCGCGCCTGAAGTTTTTTGGCTCTTTCTGCCGCTGTTTATTTTACTTCAATGGCCACGCCTCTCCCATTCGTGGAAAACAATTCCCTTATCAGGCCTCATCATTGGCATGGGCCTACTTTACAAATCATTTGCACTCATCATTCCCATCGCTGCTGGACGAGCTTGGTGGCG
Organism: uncultured Chthoniobacter sp.; assembly: GCA_964402065.1. Classification (GTDB taxonomy): domain Bacteria; phylum Verrucomicrobiota; class Verrucomicrobiia; order Chthoniobacterales; family UBA6821; genus CAIWMF01. Next base: position 222,375 of record CAYOAN010000003.1, read on the forward strand.
GCTACATGCACATGAATATGATATTAAAAAATGGCTCCGTCACGATGCATGGAAACTTTTTCTAATTGGGTTTTTAGCGCTTGGAGTTTTTTCTCTTTGGTTTTTCCTCGACCCTCACCCTCAAGAAATTCTTCATGACTTTGTCATCCGAGAAAACTTGGGGAAATTTGATGCGGGATCAGGAAATTATTTTTGGAATTTTTTTGTGGGGGGCTCCAGCATCTGGCGCAATGTCATCGCCTACCCACTCAATGCAGGCCTCCTAGCCCCAGCCGTTATCGCCCTTTTTATTATTAGTTTCCTACGTCGCAAAGAGTTTTGTTACGAAGAAGCACTCCTTTGGATCTGGGTCGCCATTGTTTTTATTGTTTTCTCCCTCCCTAACCAGAGAGATGAACGCTACCTTCTACTGGCTATGCCTGCCATCGCATTACTTCTGGCGATGCAGTGGGAAAAAATTCCTCGCTGGATTTTGGCGCTGACCCTTATTGCTGTCTTTGTCATTACGGCAGGACTTGCTGGCCTAGGCCTCTTGCTGGAATATTATCTTGCCACACCAGCTTGGCATTTTTACCACTACCCAATGACTTACTGGCTACTTTTAGGCACCACCATGGGAACCTCTCTCTATGGGCTTTTGAAGACAGCTCCGATACGAAGACTCGTTTGCCCGTGCATTTTGTTGCTCTACCTTTGCTACGGCACTTTTCTTTTACCCTTTGACGGCCCCCTTGGACAATTTGATCCAAACGCTCGCGAGGCCATTCGTGATAAAAAAATCTGGGTTCCCATCAATTTCAATGCTCGCGAAGAATCGTATCGCTTCCTGCTACCAGAAAGCTCAGCCCTTATCCCCTACGACTATAAGCCGAGCATCACGATTGACGAGATGAAGCGAAAAGTTTCTCGTTTTATTGTCAGCCTTCCACTTTCTGATGAAAACGTTGAGAACCTCCAAGGAGTACGTCTTCTCGGTCGCCGGCTCAACCTCATCGATCGCTTCAATGCGCAAGAGACTCAAGCAATCTTAATGGGAAACATTGCGAAATATCTTTTCCATCAAGATTTGTTGATTGAAAGAAATTAACATTGCATCATATTGCTCTCAGCTAATCCCCCCTCGAAGCATGAGCCCATTTTTTTATTATACGTTTTTGCTTTTAGTACTAACCTCCTCACTTGTAGCAGGACCAAGCAGCATTTTTAAAGCAGCAGACCTTTCCTCGAACGAATCGGATCAAAAGGCGTTGATAGAATGGCAAGTGACAGCAAGACGCAACACTCATGATCCACTGAATACTTCCTCTCTCATAGAACGTAGCTCCACCCGGCCTCAAATCACCGAAAAAGAAACTCCATTGCTCACCTTCACTGATTCTCAACCTTACGCTGACCCTCTAAAAATGGACTCGATCTCTTCTCCATCCTGTTTGATTGGCAGTTCAACCTCAAGCGCTGTTGATGCTATTTCCACCCCCCCGTCACCAATTTTAGACAGCTCTGACAAGGCCATTGTTGTCGTCCCCCCTTCCTCTTACCTGCACGAGGAACAAGGACGCGACGCACACCTCGCCGAATACTCACAAAACTGGAATCAATACCAGGCAAATTTGGAGACACACCATCAAGCTGTTAACGCTCTCCTTAAGAAACAAGAAAGACCCATTGTTCAAAAAATGTTAATCCCATTTAAAAAGCTCCAACAAATCTTTCGGCCAGGGCACCTTTCGCGCACTCAAGAAAAAGTCGCAACAACAGCAGATGAGCTAGCCGCCAGCTACACCAACCTTGAAACAGCTACTACCGTCTTGGGATATCAACATTCAAGCGAAGTTCAAAATCAAGCAATCTATTCTGAAGAACAGATTGTTTTTAACGAAAACTCCTATCCAAAAGAAGGGAATTTTACTTTTGGAAAAGAATTGAAGCATCAGTTGGAAACCGTACAACAAAATTATTTTCTAACCCTACTCCAAGCTCCAACAGCATCAGATGCTACTCTTGCTGCTGCAATGATGCGTGATTTTAACAGAGCAACCTTCACTCTGAACATACGGAAAGACAGCGAGCTTCAACCTGAATCCCAAGAGCTCATCTACGATCATGCTCAGGAACCTGTTGTCAAAACAGCGCTGATAACCTCGAGCAAGCTAAAAGGAGAACAAATCAATGAAAGTGTGCTTGACCACGACGCTATTGTTACTCTTCAAGATAGAGGCTTTAAAAAATTTGAACAATTTGTCAATGAAGAGAGAGGCTTTAAACTTGCGATTGGGTCATTGATGTATCAAGCGGGAACCGCTGACTTGGAATATATAAAATACGATCTTCCTCGTGATCAGAAACAGAACTTAGCACCCTATTTTAGTTTAGGTTTTAAAAGTGTCCGTGAGCTTCAAGACGCTTCTCAAATTCGCGCCGGAACTCAACCTGAACAAAAAATTTTGTATTCTTTAGAAAAAGTAGTTTCTCACGATGGTGCTACCTCCCACTTCCAACTCACTAATTTTAGTTCCTTTAAAACAGAACGCGTTGACATGGAGACCAAAAAAGCGTTCACCTTGAGCACAACTGATATTGTAACTTACAGATTTGAAAGGAATAAGGCCTTTGATTCTAACAGTCCATATTCTCTTGAAAATTTACCAGTCATCATCACCTGCACGGGAGGAGAATTGTCACATCAGTTCGATCAATGCCCGACGCCACCAGATACTATCAGCTTGAGCGAATGGGACCATTTAACACTAGAGCAGCAACGTACTGTGACGGATTATCGTGCCGCTGAACAAGCCTATGTAACAGCCAAACAAGAATGGCAATCTCGATACGCCTACTTAGCAAGCCGGCCTCTTTTTGGATCTTTAATTTCATCAGAAAAACTAGCAGCAGACGCCACATTAGAAAAACTCCGAGGCAAAGTGCAAGCGATGGCAACTCCAGTTACTGAAGATCTAGCAACAGCAGCCTTTCTTGAGCGGAATGTTATTAAAACGGGAGGAAAAACACTCACTGTGCAATCTGAGATTGATGCTCATAAAAGTTTCAACCTTCCAGAAAAAGTTTCTTTTCTAGGTGGCAGAGAATTGCAACAGGCAACAACAGAGCAGCTGAATGCTGTACTACTAACATGGTTCAAAAGATCACACCATGAGCTGAGCAACGAGGAGAAGGATAGCAAATTAGCTGCCGCAGCCAAAAAAATAGCCTTCGCAACCGAGTCTATTTTGCCTACTTCCCCTTCGACCGAAGATGCTTGTCAAAACCTCCTTAAATTCACTGAGAATACCAACGTCGCTGAAGCTATCACTGCATTAGTTGAAAACCCTAATATTAGTCTTACATCAACTCTGTTAAAAGAGCCTCTCTTGGAGGATACATTGAGCACATCTTTAGAAAATGCTACCGCCATGTTCTCTTTAGAAAAAAAATCGCATGCTTCTAGTACTCGGCCACTCTTTATTTTGAACGCAACCTACCATTTGAATCTTGCATTCACCGAGGACAATATGAGCAGGGAACTTGATGCTGCTTTTACGTATGCCGTAAAAGAAAACTCTTTTTGGGACCGATCTGAGCCACTATCTCCTAAAAATCTTCCTGTTGAAGCACGTTGTATTGGAGTCAGCATCCACCAGAGCGTCGAGGAAGACGAATAACCTTTCGAAGGCATATAACAATAGAAATTGCTCCATAACTTGGATCAATAACATAGTCCCAAAGATTTGTGGATGCTCTAACATGGAATGCAAAAGAACAAAGTGTTAACAGGAGCGCTATTCCGAATTTATTTTTTCTCCACAGCAGTCCTACCGTGATTAAAGCAATCATGCTTATAAGCCCCTTGGAAGACCATGAAGTCCACCCCCAAGTGTAAGTGTCGATGCGCGTGAGCCCCAGCGCTGATGGATATAAAATCAAACTTGCAGCCACTCCAAAAATCCACACTGCCGTCCACTCACACGGAGAAAAAATTTTTCTGCGAACAATTTTTTCGGCAAGCCAAATAATGACCACTATGAAAAATAGAACACTCATGAAAGCAGGCTACAGCTTGAAGACTGCAGGCTACAGAAAATTTTTAGATACTCGATATTGGTTGATGACAAAAAAACTAATGCAGGTGGGATATCTCTGTAAATTTAAAACAGCCTCAGTAATTCGCTAATGCGGATGAAGAGCAAGGCGCGAGGAGCGCAGCCAAGGCGCGTATATCAAATACGTGACGCCGGCGAGCACCACAGCAACGCTGCTCTTCGCCGCAGTAGTAGAATTAATGAGGTAGTTTAGAAGATCACTCCTATCTGAAACCCTAACACCAGCGCATTTGGAATCTTTCCAATGCCAGCAGGGTTAATAATCCACATTGCGTCTGGTTGAATGTAACTATACTTGGTGACATTAATGCGATATCCGGCTTCCCAAAGTAGTTCATAAGTTGGATTAATAGCGCCGCCCGCATACGGAACTTTAGCTTCACTTGGGGCTAAATCTCCATAAGCACATCCAACAATCGTAAAATCATTTCGTCGTCCTGGAATGAGCCCGGTATAAACAAGACCTCCATTAACTTGAAAAGGAATGAGCGCAATATTTTCTTGCGGCGCTAATGTTAACACAGACCAGCCAACGAGCCCCTCGTTACCTTCTGGATTAGGACGGTAAAGTGTTTGATCTCCATGCCAATAAAAAGCATAAGCTCCAGTAGCTTTTGTTTTTTTATTAAATTGAGGATATTCGTACGTCGAATAATATCCCCCCATCCAATAGTGCCCAATAAATCCTTTTGGAACTTTTTGCCCAGGAACTTGCCGTGCCGAACGGTTTTTTGCTCGCTGCTCTTCAGAAAGCTGCTCTTCACAGGAAATGGGAGCTGGTTTAAAAAATTCAGGATCCCATTCATATTGCGCCAGGAGCATAACTCCATCATTAGGCGTGAAATTCCAATTGAGTCCATTAACAGAATTTTGCGTCACTTGATAAACACCCGTTCGAAAAATCGTTGACTCAGGAAGCTTAATTTTAAGGCGGCTGGCCCAAACTGCATTAGGGGCTGCTGAAAATCTTCCATCCACAGCAAGAGATTGTGGCCGCCCATCAATACCGCGACTCATGTAGAGCCAATAAAGCGGAGAAGTATCAAAATCATCAGCAGCCACAAAGCGCCCAACTTTAAGATTCATGCGCTCATCACGACTCTTCTGCTCCCAGTACATTTCGTAAAAGTGAAACGTTTCAGCACCTCCAAAAACCTGTTGGATTGAAAAAAGATTTTTAACATTTTGTTGAGAGAGGCTCACACCATCGCGCTGAAGCGCACTGATCATAAAATAACCACCATGCAACCCGACTAGTTTTTCAGCATTTACGAGAATATTGAAAGCAATGTTATCGCAGTAAGTAAAACCACCTGGATATTTTCCGCCAACAGGGTTGCCTGCGCTATCTGAAGTGTATGTAACCGAAGGTTCGATCCCATGACTCTTTAAAAAATCCCGACTCCCCAACCAACTACCGGAAGCGTATTGATACTCCATAACAGTATGTGGAATCCGCGCTAGTGCTGCATAAGGAGAAAGGGAGCCTGCAGGCAAGGACTGATCAGCCAACGAGGAAAAAAGCGGCGCATTTTTTAATGCTTCAAGCCGGCCTAGCTTCTCTTGAGGCACAACAACATTGTTTGTACCAACAGGCTGATTGGTTGAGAGAAGCGATGTTAAAATTAAAAGCGAGGAAAGAATTAGCACAAAAACAGCAGCGTCTCGTCATGGACGCGCTATGGCGATATCATCAAACGAGGAAGTAGTCCATCTTTTTTTATCGCAGCTTCTTTGACAGCATCAATCCAAGCTTGATTAAAAACTACATGCCGAATATGACGGCGCTGCCAGCTATAGAGAAGATGAATGTTTCCATCTCGTGATTGGAAAAAATAAGGATACGAAAAATCACCCTTTGGATCATCAGCAATTGTTGCGATACGTTGCCAGTTTTTTCCTTCGTCATGAGAAATTGCTAAGCGAAGATTATTGCGTGCTGAAGTTAGCGTATCATTAAATGCGAGAAGCAGATCTCCATTTGAAAGCCTGATCGAAGCAATGCCTGAATCATGATTGGGTAAATCAATGGGCATTGCCCTTGACCAAGACTTGCCAGCATCAGCGCTTTCACTCCGCCAAATTTTTCCTGACGTTTGATAATCACGGCAAAAAACAACCGCTCTCTTTCCATCCAATGCCGTTAGTGATGGTTGAAAACAAGAACATCCTCCAGCAATCCGACTTTTGCTCACAGTAAAAGCACCCTTCCCATCAGGTAACAACCACAGCAACTCTGGAAACTTTCCTAAAAACTCTTGATAAACAGGAATCACCCACCCACCACCAACGAGCGGTGTTGGCCTATTTTTAACCAACTCACTCAAATTGAAAAAAGGACTCAGCAAAAGCCGCTGACTTTTCGTCCAGGTTTTTCCGCGATCATAAGACGACATCAAATTGAGCTGACTCCCCGACCATTTTCCCACAGAAACCGTCACATAAAGCAAATGCAACACTCCATCATCCCCAGAAAAAACCAACGCATTTCCAACTCCCTTAATATAACATCCAAGCTCCCTTGCTGCCTCTTCCCGCGTCATCACAACAAAGGGGTCAGTCCCTGATATTGCGTATTTTGGTGCCAGTTCATGATATGGCACCAGATTGAGCAATCGCTTGAACTGACCCTTTTGTTGGATAGAACAATAAATTTTAACATCCGGTTGCAACTCGCCACTCCCTGCATACCAAGTGGTAACCATAGATCCATCAGGCAGCTCCGTCATAGAAGCCACGTGCGCCATCGGATAGGTTTCTTTCGGATCAATAACTTCTTCTTGATAAAAAGGAACGACATTCTGAGGCACTGCAGCACTTGCAACTTGAAATCGCGGCGCAATCTTGGCCGCAGAACTTTTCTTTTTAATAAAAGTAAAAACAACCACTAGCATCGTTGCTATTACAAAAGCCCAACGCCAGTTCCAAAAGCATGTAACAGGTAAACCTACTTTGTTGGGTAACATGCCGCCATTTTAAATAAGGTGTTCTATCACCACAAGGAACAACATTGATTAATTATAACTATGCGCAATGAAATCAGGCTCACAGACAACTCCTGGCACCTCTGATCCCTTCTCTAGAGCTCGTGGAAGAGCACTTAGTGAAGAAGAAATAAGGTCCACACGATAAAGCGGTGCATCAGGAGTTACTCGAGTAATCAAGCTTGCCTGCAATCCCATTTTTTTGAGAAAAGCCTCTGGCGTTACACCCGAAGGAAGCGTTACCAAAAAATGATCAGCCACCATCTCCGTTCGATTGATGACACCATGTTGATCAATTAGCTCTTCAGCGCGAATAAAGGGATATTTAAAATTAGTTTTAAGGATACGCAACCGGATTTTTTGATCGGGCTCGGGCCCCGCTATTTCTGTGGCTTCCACAACTGTTGCCCCAGGAAAGGAGCGCAACTCTGATTCCGAAAGAGAATCAAGGGGTGCAGCTGCACAATGCGAGACAGAAGCTGCTATTTGCTGAGAGCCAGCCAAGGAGCCGACTTCCTTTGACTTCTGAATAATCAAAACAGATAGATGCGGATCAAACGATTTCGGCTTAGCAACCTCATTCAAAGCTTGATGCTGGGAAAACAATCCTGAGCGCATGATCCAGAAAGCAATGCCGCTGAGGGCCACAATAAAAACGCCAACAAAAAATCGCTTAAGAATTGCTTTCATAATCTGTCTAGAATCCGTACAGAATTGCTTTTTAAAAATAAAGTTTATTTCAGCTCATTCTAATCCTGCAAACTGCAAACTGAAAACTGCAACCTCTAACCTTGGTCTCCTCACCCTTATGCTTTCTAGCGTTCAAGATGGCATCTTAAAAAGTTAGTATTCCCTGCCACGAGCTAATAACTCGATGATCTAACAAAAATGGCTGACTCGATGCGCTCGAAAGCATTTTAGTAAAGCGCTGCGTCAAGAACTTGTCGCTCATACTGATATTTTCCATATGTGCACCTTTATGATCATACATGAGACTGACACTATGCCAAGAAGAGCGATTAACTTTTTTCACAAAACTTAATCGTACTTGTGTCACACTCCCGATCCTCTCAATGAATGCCGTGGCTATAGTTTAGCTCCCTGATTGCAATAAACTTTGGGCACTGATAAAACCAGCCTGATCGGCACTGCTAATATTGTAGCCAACGTCTTGAAACACTGACATCACGCTGTCAAAGACAAGCTCTTTAGAAGCTTTATACTCCCGTGTCTAGAGGCTCTGAATTTCCAATGGTGCCAGTTGTGGTGTTTGCAGGTCAGCAAGGAGCGCACAACTAGAAAGCAACAAGCAAAGCATGCTGAGAAATAAAATCGGAAGTCGTGACATAAAAATTTTTCTAAAAGTTAGATGTCCTGCAATTAAAATTCTCCACAATGTCACGACTGTTAAATTTGATAATCAACGTGATCATGTGAGAGGCACTCTCAAATCCACCTTGCCTTCTCTATTGTCCAACTAAGAATAACCTCCAAAAACTGATAACAGCATCTCCTTGGAATGCCTGCATGGCTCGCTGATAACTCCAGACCTCACATCCAGCACCATCGCGCGTGACAATGTTGGTCGAACCAAATTTTTCGAACACCTCTGCTTTGGTCGTCCTTCCCGTGTGAAGCTTCATTTCAACATTACCTTAGAGTTGCCTGTCCTCACTGGGTGCAATACAAAAGCACGGCCAGTAAAGAGAGAAACGCATCCGAGAACAAAGCGCTTCCGGAAGAGCAAACAAGAAACAGAATTTATTTTTTTATACCGTGTCCTTTTGAACTAGGACACATGAAAAAGGTTTCTCTTCAAAAAAATCAATATCTTGCTATGAATCCATTTAGTTTTTTTCTTCAGCAGATGCCTTCACCTTAAGATGAAGGTCGGCATAATAGCGAGGAACAGTATGAGAAATAAAGGAAAGCCTAACGTCACCTGAAATTTGAGTCACTTGATAGCAATAAATATTATATTTTGCTCCGAATTTTGTTTCCGTCCAATGGAGAGGAGTCTGGCGAAGCCACCAGTTGAACCACCATCCAAAAATTCCTCGCTCACAAAAAGCCTCTTCCTGATTGTCAACAACGAGCCCTGCCTCTACTACATCATCATCTTCCGTGCTTCCAAAATTGAAACCGGAAGGTTTTTTTAACCATACATGCAATTCTTCACCTTGATGCAAGTAGAGACACCTTGAATCCATTTGATGGCATAATTTTAAATCACAATCACATCCTTCTAAGGGGATTAAATCCAGCGTAATCACTTGGGGTGTGTAGTGGCATTTTTGTGCAAGTCCTTTTTCACTGATCAAAAATAATGATAAATAAAAAATGATGAACATAGGAAAGTTTTAAGCTGCTTCTTTCGTCTAAAAAAACAACTCCGACTAGTTTCCTAATCGGGGTCGTATAAAAATGGACAATCCCAGCTAGTTTCCTAACTGGGATTGTTAATACTGGCGACGTCCTACTCTCGCACAACCTATAGATGCACTACCATCGGGGCTGCAGCGTTTCACTTCCGTGTTCGGGATGGGAACGGGTGGTTCCGCTGCGCTATGATCACCAGAACGCGGGATTGACTTTATCAATCACGAACTTCTAGCGACCAAAAATTGTCGTTATGTATTTTCAAAGAACAACTGGAAAACTTCCAGCGATAATTCGCTAACATCTGCAGATAGTAGTAAAAATATACCCATTTATGATGAGCTGATTTAGTTTGAACGAAATCAAAAAAGCCGAACGAGCATTAGTATTGTTAAGCTGAACACATTACTGTGCTTGCACCCACAACCTATCAACGTAGTAGTCTTCTACGGCTCTTCAGGGAGAACTCATCTTGGGAGAGGCTTGGCGCTTAGATGCTTTCAGCGCTTATCCTTTCCGAACATAGCTGCCCAGCAATGCCGTTGACACGACAACTGGAACACCAGAGGTTCGTCATTCTCGGTCCTCTCGTACTAGAAAATGAACCCCTCAATTCTCCTGCGCCCACAGTGGATAAGGACCGAACTGTCTCGCGACGTTCTGAACCCAGCTCGCGTACCACTTTAACCGGCGAACAGCCGGACCCTTGGGACCTTCTCCAGCCCCAGGATGTGATGAGCCGACATCGAGGTGCCAAACCCTGCCGTCGATATGAGCTCTTGGGCAGGATCAGCCTGTTATCCCTAGCGTACCTTTTGTCCGTTGAGCGATGGCAATTCCACATTCAACCACCGGATCACTTGGGCCGACTTTCGTCCCTGCTCGACATGTGTGTCTCACAGTTAAGCTGGCTTATATCCATATACTCGTCACCCGATTATCAACCGGGTTGAGCCAACCTTCGCACTCCTCCGTTACTCTTTGGGAGGAGACCGCCCCAGTCAAACTGACCGGCTGCCAGGGTCCCTTATCCAGATGATGGAATAAGGTTAGATTTTCCAATTCTAAAGGGTGGTGTTTCATTGACGACTCATCTCTATCCGAAAACAGAGAATCAAAGTCTCCCACTTACACTAAGCATCACAACCGAAAAAACAGTGACAGCGTACAGTAAAGGTGCATAGGGTCTTTCCGTCCTACTGCGGGCAGGCGGCATCTTCACCGCCAATACAACTTCGCTGAGCTCCTCGTTGAGACAGCGGTCAACTCGTTACACGATTCGTGCAGGTCGGAACTTACCCGACAAGGAATTTCGCTACCTTAGGACCGTTATAGTTACGGCCGACATTCACGGGGACTTGGGCTCAAAGCTTCGTCTTGCGACTAACCTCTTACCGTAATCTTTCCGCATTGGTCACGTGTCACACCCTATACGTCGACTTACGTCTTAGCAGAGTGCTGTGTTTTTGTTAAACAGTCGGTTGACCCAACTCACTGCGGCCTCTATTGCTAGAGGCACCCCTTCTTCCGAAGTTACGGGGCTAGATTGCCGAGTTCCTTAACGAGGTTTCACTCACGCGCCTGAGCATATTCATGCCCACCCACCTGTGTCGGTTTACGGTACGGACGCCCTTGGGAACACGTAATGACTTTTCTCGATACATTATTTGAAGAATCCGCTTCAGCCGAAGCTTCCACGTCATCTTGCGAAACCGTCACTTTCAATCGACGGCCCTTCTCCTAACATATGTCCTCATTACGCTTAACCAAAGCCGGTGCAGGAATATTAACCTGCTATCCATCGACTACGCCCATCGGCCTCGTCTTAGGCTCCGACTAACCCTGGGAGGACGAACCTTCCCCAGGAAACCTTGGGTTTACGGCGGCCAGGAATTCCACCTGGCTTATCGCTACTCATGTCTGCATCCTCACTTCTTGGCACTCCACCTAGGGTTTCCCCATGGCTTCAATGCACCAAGAACGCTCCCCTACCACACACTTCTGGCGAACCAAAAGTGCATCCAGAGCTTCGGTATACCGCTTGATCGCCAATCATTTTTGGCGCAAGATCACTCGATGAGTCAGCTATTACGCACTGTTTAAATGATGGCTGCCTCTAAGCCAACATCCTCACTGTCTAAGTAATCTCACATCCTTTCCACTGAGCGGTATTTAGGCACCTTAGCTGCTGATCTGGGTTGTTTCCCTCTCGAATACGAAGCTTATCCCTCGCATTCTGCCTCCTGCACTTCACCCTATGGCATTCGGAGTTTGATTGAATTCGGTACCCTGGTATGGGCCCTAGTTCATCCAGTGCTCTACCTCCATAGGTCAGCGTGCAAGGCTCTACCTCAATAGATTTCGGGGAGAACCAGCTATGACGGGGTTTGATTAGTCTTTCGCTCCTACCCACAGCTCATCCGAGAACTTTTCAACGTTCACCGGTTCGGTCCTTCATCTCGTGTTACCGAGATTTCAACCTGGCCATGGGTAGATCACCTCCGCTTCGGGTCTAGCACCAGCAGCTGGACGTCCATTTCGGACTCGCTTTCGCTTCGCCTGCATCCCAGAAGGACTTAGACTTGCCACTGATACTAACTCGCAGACTCATTAAGCAAAAGGCACGCCATCACCCTTGCGGGCTCTGACACCTTGTAAGCACATGATTTCAGGTACTATTTCACTCCGCTCGTCGCGGTTCTTTTCACCTTTCCCTCGCGGTACTTGTTCACTATCGGTTGCTAGCTAGTATTTAGCCTTACGGCGTGGTCGCCGTGGATTCATGCCAAGTTTCACGTGTATGGCATTACTCAGGAACTCCCTAGGCGTTAATTGGTTTTCGGTTACGGGTCTGTCACCCTCTTTGGAGCATTTTTCCATATGCTTCGCCTAACCTTTTAACTACCACATCGGGGTCCTACTACCCCAGAAGACAAGTCTTCTGGTTTGGGCTGTTCCGCTTTCGCTCGCCACTACTTACGGAATCGCTTTCGCTTTCTTTTCCTCCGGTTACTGAGATGTTTCACTTCACCGGGTATCGCTCCCACTGTTCTATATATTCAAACAGCGGTGACTAAATATTAATTTAGCCAGGTTATCCCATTCGGAAATCTACGGATCGTAGCGTATTTGCCGCTCCCCGTAGCTTATCGCAGCTTATCACGTCCTTCATCGCCTGCTAGCACCAAGGCATCCTTCATGTGCTCTTTGTAGCTTTATAAATTTAGATCTTTAGTTACCTAAAGATATTTTATTTCGTTCTGAAATTCTCGTGTGCAAGAAAAAATCTTGCACGGATTCAGCTCTAAAGTTGTATTATTTATACCCTATCTGCAGATGTCAAAGAACTACCACTGGAACTAGTCCATGGTTTGATGCGCTAATTGTGTCATTTCTGACGTCAACATTGCACAAGAAAATTTTGAAAAGATCAATGTTTAAAATTGGTTGAAGAGAAAGCCAGTGTTAGCAACATGGGCCTGACTGGACTCGAACCAGTGACCCTGCGCTTATCAAGCGCATGCTCTAACCAACTGAGCTACAGGCCCTGATAATGCTTTTGATAGCACCTCGAAGCTTTGAACATGGAGGCACGGGGGTTCGAACCCCGGACATCCAGCTTGCAAAGCTGGCGCTCTACCAACTGAGCTATACCCCCTAAAATTATTGGAAAAGTAAACTCGTGTGAGGCTTTCTCACAGCAAAAACTGGATAGTGCGTTCTCGTCGACCTACTAAAAACTTGCGTTTTTATGACGAGCTTTCGCTCGCTAGGTTTTTATCGCATCACACTTCCGAAAAAGTGCCTTAGCGATCGACCTTCTAGAACATTCTAATGGTTCTAGATTACTCCTTAGAAAGGAGGTGATCCAGCCGCAGGTTCCCCTACGGCTACCTTGTTACG
>CAYOAN010000004.1:0-11822 GCA_964402065.1 uncultured Chthoniobacter sp.
CGACAACGTCAGGTGTTTTGTCAGCAGGAGCCGCTGGAGCAGGAGTGCTTTCTTTGTCAGCATTCACAGGAGCAGCGACTAGAGCAGGTTGTGAAGTGCTAGAGTCAGGGGTTTGATCTTTCTTGCTAGTGTCGGCTCTTTCTACAAGATGTACGGCATTGGCTCGAGTGCTATCAATAATGAGCGCTCCATGAACAAGTCTAGCTCCATTGCTTAATTTAAAAGATGGAATGGCATTAAGCTCGTCAAGTGACTTGGGAACGAGTGTATTGTCCCCATCATTGAAGCTATAAGTTTCATTGATGATCTCCGTTCCATCTGCAAGCGTGAGGGAGGAAGCAATAAGTGTTGAGCCTGCCAAATCGATAATGGCATCAGGGCACAAAATGATCTTTGCGTTAGGGGCATCACAAGAAATATTTTTGACAACCAAGCCGCCATCAATAACTAAACTTGCGTTCTCATGAAAGGTAATATTCCTGCAAACAAAAGAATGAATTGTCTCTGAGCCGTCCTTTGCAACAGTGAGTGTTGTATCGGTTGGAATCTGACATGTGCTTTCAGTTTGATGATGGTGATGATGAGTAGCAGAGGCCTTTCCAGCTAGCAAAAGGCTGCTTGCAATTGTGGTGCAAGTGACAAGGAGCAGGCGAGCTGCTGATGATGGTGAAGTATTGGTTTTTGGTTTCATAAGAGTGAAATCACTAGCAAGGAGCTGTTTTTTTTTCAATAGAAAAATCCTTTTTACGGCGACTTGTCCTTCCGTTTTTCCCTGTGTAAGATTTTTCCATGTTTCTTGTCGAAAAATGGATGATCTTTGCAATCGCTGCCGCAATCCTCTGGGGATCAAGCTATGCAGCCAGTGGCCCCTTGCTTCGTTCTTCGATGACACCTTTTCTATTTTACTTTTGTTTTTCTTGGGTTGGGGCACTGACAGCAACAGTTGTTTTTTTTCTGCGTGGAGAAAAAGGTAACTTTCTATCTCAACTCAAAGAGCTGCCTCCAGCTCATGTTGGATGGTTTCTATTTTCGCTCTTAACAGCCTCAATTGGAGCCTGGATGACGTATCAAGCCGTTGGTGCCAAGAATGCCACACTTGCATCCATGATCGAAATTTCTTACCCACTCTTCGTTGTGATTTTTACATGGCTCTTTTTTCAAGAGTTTCAACTTAATGCGATGACTTTTCTGGGAGCATTTTTTGTGCTTTTTGGAGTGATGCTAATTTTAAAATATGCACCATGAAGAAAGAAACGCCTCAATGTATCATCATCGCTGGTCCTAACGGAGCAGGGAAGACAACTTTTGTAAAACAATTTTTATCGTGAACTCGCTGATAAGTGGGATGTTTATGAAAATTCGTCAAACCAATTTCAACTCTTAGAAAACAATAAAACAAAGAGAGACTAAAAAGGCTCATCAAGATGAGTGGACTGCTGGTATCGAACGCGCCCTCAAACGCGCTGCAGAAGAGGCTCGCAGGGTGGCTCGTTTTTATGGAACGCCGATTTATATTCAGGAGAAAGGTGGCAAGGTTACTGCGGTTAAACCGTAGTTGATCGCCCGGCGATCAGGGGATGAGTTGAGTGCCACGATGAAATGGACGGCTTCTCCGCGAAGGTGTGAGTGAGCTATGATCGGTCAAACTTAAACAACCTTACTCAAACTTTGGCGCGAACTAACACCAGAGCTTCCTCGCGCGTCGAGATCAAATTTTCCAATTGAGCATCTTTAACGCGTTGTAAAATATTTCCAAACTCTGGACCTGGTTTCATGCCAAGTGAGATCAAGTCTTTTCCTGTCAGAAGTGGTTCGGGAATAAGAGGGGTCTTGGCGAACTCTTCTTTTTTTTGTTGGAGTAATTCATAGTTATCGAGCATGCCGTGACTTGAAGCACAGTCAACACGATGAAGTTCGAGTTCGTCCTCAAAAGTTGGTCGAGCCATCATGCGACGTAACGTAGAAAGGCGCATTTTTGTGACATCTTTAAAACTCATGTGAAGGCGGACAGCAGGGAGTACGGCTTCAATAATTTCATTAGAAAAACGGAAGCGTTTTAAAATTTTTTCGCTCATCTTAGCGCCAACTTGGTCGTGCGCGTAGAAGCGCATTCTTCCATTTTCATCAACGGTGCGAGTAGCTGGTTTGCCAATGTCATGAAAGAGAACTGACAGCACTAAGGGTAATGACGCTTTGTCTGGAAGCATTTCTAACATGATTCTTGTGTGAACAAAGACATCTCCCTCCGGATGAAACTCAGGTGGCTGCTCACACCCTTTGAGATTTTCCATTTCGGGGAGAAGGATTTTAAGCAAGCCGCTCTGATCAAGAAGATCAAAGCCGCGGAGTCGGTGAGGACTTAGGAAAATTTTTTGTAGTTCATCGCGAATGCGCTCAGCACTCACCACAAGAATCTCTGGAGCTAGCTCACAAAGCGCGTTCCAGGTTGCTGACTCAATTTCAAAAGCAAGTGTTGTTGCAAAGCGAATTGCACGCAAGAGGCGCAATTTGTCCTCTGTAAAACGTTCGTGAGGATTGCCAATAGAGCGAATGATTTTTTTGGAAAGATCATCGCGCCCCTCAACATAATCAAAAACTTTTTCATTAATAGGATCATAAAAAAGACCATTAATCGTAAAGTCACGGCGCTTGGCATCTTCTTCTGCATTAGTAAAAGTAACATTGTTCGGATGGCGGCCATCGCTGTAGCTTCCATCATGACGAAAGGTTGCTACCTGAATTTCTATTTCATTTTCTAACACAATGATCACGCCAAATTGTGCTCCTACAGCAACAGTGCGAGAAAAAATTTTTTCAACTTCTTGAGGTAACGCGCTTGTTGCAATGTCGATATCATGGGGTTCTAGGCCCAATAGCATGTCGCGCACGCAGCCTCCAGCAAAATAGGCTTCGTAGCCAGCATTGCGGAGTTTTTGGAGTACATTGCAAGCAGAAGAAAAAATCATGCCGAGTAATTAATCACAAAGAAGACAAAGAGCACAAAGAATTAAAAATTCTTTTTTACTGCCAGATTCTTCGATCCAGGCTTCGATAACTCAGAGCTTCGAGGAGATGCTCTGTTTCTATGGCTTCTGAACCGGCTAGATCTGCAATGGTTCGAGCAACCTTTAAAATACGATCGTAAGCACGTGCACTAAAATTGAGATCTGTGATGGCTTTTCTAAGAAGCTCTTGGCTCTCTGTTTTCAGAGCACAATATTTTCTTAGCTCCGTTGGGGTCATACGGGCATTCCATCTTGTTTTTTGCTTTGAAATGAAGCGTTGTTGTTGAATGTGGCGAGCTTTTATGACCCGCTCGCGGATGTTTTTAGAAGGTTCTCCAAGCTCTGTTGCAGCAAGTTCTTTATACTGAATTGCAGGAGCTTCGACATGCAGGTCAATGCGGTCAAGAAGCGGTCCTGAAATTCGTTGTCGATAACGTTCACGCTGGAGAGGGGAACAGCGACACGTTCTATTCAAATCACCATAGTATCCGCAAGGACAAGGATTCATGGCCGCAACAAGCATGAAAGCTGCCGGAAAGGTCATTGTTCCTGAAGCACGAGAGATCGTCACTTTTGCGTCTTCAAGCGGTTGTCGTAGGACTTCAAGAGTTGAGCGATGAAATTCAGGAAGTTCATCAAGAAATAGAACGCCATGATGAGCGATACTAATTTCTCCTGGGGTAATATTGGCAGACCCTCCGAGAAGCCCAACATCAGAAATAGTGTGATGAGGATCACGAAAAGGCCGTTGTCTAACAACTGCAACCTCAGGGGACATAAGGCCACAAACGCTATGGATCTTTGTTGTTTCCAAAGCTTCTTCTAAAGAGAGTGGGGGCATGATGCTTGGAATGCGGCGTGCTAGCATTGACTTGCCAGAACCAGGAGGACCAATCAAAAGAATATTATGCCCTCCAGCAACGGCCACTTCTATCGCTCGCTTGACCTGTTGTTGGCCTTTAACCTCTGAGAAATCAACGTCAAAATGTTCCTGGTGCTCCAATAAAGCTGCTGGATTTTCTTCAGCAGGAGATAATGTTTTTTCCATTGAAAGAAATTCATAAGCTTCTCGAAGATTGCGAACACCGTAAACGTTGATTCCTTCAACAACAGCTGCTTCACGGACATTAGCTATTGGTAGAAGAACAGCCTTTTTTCCTTGGGCTCGTGCTTCTAACGTCAATGGTAATGCCCCTTTGATTGAACGAATCTCTCCATTGAGCGCTAACTCTCCAGCAAGATAGCAACGATCTAAACGAGGCAAGGTTGCTGATTGGGCTAGTGCAATCATCCCAATAGCGATGGGGAGATCAAAGCTGGGCCCCTGCTTTTTTATGTCAGCAGGGGCAAGATTGACTGTGGTCCGTGTTCGCGGTCCTTGATAGCCACTATTGCTAATGGCAGCGATAACACGGTCTTTGCTTTCACGAACAATAATGTCAGGAAGTCCCACCACAATAATGGCTGGATCCCCTGAGCCTGTGTGAATTTCAATTTCAACTTGAATGGCATCAATGCCAATAACAGCGGCAGAAAAAACTTTGGTTAACATATAACCGACGAGGATGTCGAAGAATATCTCTCAGGTCAAAGGGGAAAAAAATGAACAAAGTGAGATTTTGGGTGTCTAAAGTTTTAGTTTTTAAGTTCGACTTTGAGCTCATTTTATGCCTTTAGAATCGCACTATCCTATTGTTCAACATTACTTCGATGGTCTCATGAACAGTGTTCAACATTCCTCTCCATCTTTATACGCAGGTGATTACTACGGCTCCTCTCATGAAGAAGAAGCACTAACAGAGATTCATCATTTAGAAAGTAGTAAGGCTTCTCAAATGATTCATCTCAATATCAAGCATCGTGTTTGAGAGCGTGTTGCAAACTCTACTGAGCCTGTGAAGAACTGCGTTACTTCAGTGCTCGTTGCTTCATGTGTTAACGATGCGCTCAGTGTCTGTATTCTGAGGCTTCTGGCTCTTCCTGATCCTCAGCAAGTTTTAAACACAATTTTGTTTTTATCTTACAACAGTCAGAACTTCCTCCTTCCATACCTACTTTTTAAAAAGCGCAAGAAATTTTTGAACATTTCTTTTGCCGCGGTTGTCCAACAAGAAACGAGCATTTTTTAGTCATTGTTCGTTTTTTTAAACCATCACCTAAAAATCTTATGTCTATCGAAGATACCGATCCTAGCTTGCAGCGTTATTTGAAAGAAGTTTCACAATATCCTCTCATTTCTCCTCAACGAGAAATTGAATTATCAGTGCTGATCAAAAAAGGCGATAAGGAAGCCATTGCCGAGATGACACGCGCCAATCTTCGTTTGGTTATTAAAATTGCGCGTGAATACGCTAATTTGGGATTGCCACTTTTAGATCTTATTTCAGAGGGAAATATTGGCCTAGTCAAAGCAGTGAAACGATTTGATCCTGCAAAAGGTGGTAAGATGAGCACTTATGGTTCTTGGTGGATCAAGCAAGCCATCAAAAGGGCACTTGCGAATCAAAGCAAAACAATTCGTTTGCCGATTCACCTTGTTGATAAAATTGCAAAAATTCGGCGTGTCAGTGATAGCATGAGTGAAGCGCTCGGGCGTGAGGCTACTAATGAGGAAGTTGCTGAAGAAATTGGCATCAATGCTGCAAAAGTAGCGCAGCTCAAAGAAGTGGCTTCTCGTCCTACCTCCTTAAATGCTCGTTTGGGAGAGGAGAATGAAATGGAGTTTTCAGAAACAATTTGTGATGAAAATGCCATTGATCCTTTTGACAACCTTCGTGAAAAAGATATGCATGATCAATTACAGGATCTTCTTGAACACTTAGACGAACGGGAGCGCTCGATTATTAATAATCGATTTGGCCTTGATGGAGCTGAGCCTATAACGTTAGAGGAGGTTGGTGCTAAAATGGGTGTGACTCGTGAACGCATTCGTCAGTTGCAAAATAGTGCGCTTGATAAAATGAGACGAGCTTTTAAAGGGAAAGAGCTAGTTGCCTTCTCATCATTTACAGCAGTCGCCGCGTAGTTTCTGTTGGCATAACATGAAGAGAGTATAGTGCTGACTTGCTTCAGTGCTCGCGTCTTGAAGGATGTTAATACACACTACGAATCTGCGCGGCTCGTTCCTTATTCTGCATCTCCAGCAGCGCAGTTGAAGTAGACTCTGGACTTTTTATAGCGACACTCTTTTTCATCTTTTATTCAATCTCATACCATCTTCACTCATGATTTGGACTATTGGACTTGTTCTTATTGGCGCCTGAGAGCGTTGTCATCACTCACGTTACCAGAGGGCAGCGTTTGCTTTTCTGCCTTGTCAGACGCCAAAACTCCTGCGTCCTATGGTCCAGCTAATTCATGAAGATGGTATGAGTCTTTCTATTTTTATTTTGTGAACCTCAAACTCGCTTCCAATCTCATTCAAGCTATGTTTGGACAGAGTCTACATAGAGAAGCCTGTTTTAGGGATTTCCCTGCTTCTTGCTTAGAAAGCTTTTCCTCCATTGCATGAAATTATTTTTCCGATTGTCCTTATTCACTAGTTTTGTTTTTTTGTTCTTTCTCTCATTTAAAGCAAAAAGCTATTTTCTCTCCCAAGTTTCGAAGCCGCTTTCTATCAAGGTTGGTGAGCAAATTCAGGGGAATTTTTCGGAGTGCAAGATGCCGTTTTCATCTTCGCTCAACAGAGAACTTTCTAAGAAACCAGCTCCTCTCAATATTCCTTCGGCAGAAGAACTGCAGGAGTTTCCTGGAGTGAGGGTCGTAGAAGCAGCAGAAGTTGAGGGGAGTAACCATGGAGAAAAAATACGAATGCGGGTTTTAGAAACACAGTTCAAAACTCCATACATCAGAACAGAAGAAATTATTGATCAAGCCTCAGGGGCCTTATTGCATCGGAGCGAGATGGCAGGGACACATCTTCTTGTTCGATTGCCTGCAACAGAAGATCCTGAATATTTTCTCAATCAGCTTGGTTCTGATGTCATCGCTTTGGAACGAGTCACAACGAAAGATTCTTTGTATCGATTGCAATTGGGATCTCATTCGCTAGCAGTCTTACCTCGAGTGCTTAATGAGATCGCTCAAAAAAAATTGCCTCTTCTCAGCAAAGAACCTGATTTTTTAGTTCATGCATCAATGATCCCTAACAATCCATTGTACACTCAACAATGGTATCTTCACCAACAAGCTTGGCAGATTAACGGGCCATTGGATTATCGGATTTTTTATTCAGGCATCGATGCTTCTGATGCGTGGAATATTCGAACTTCGGCTGAATCTGTTGTGGTGGCCGTGATTGATACAGGCATTCGCTACACACATGAAGACCTTGCTTCAAATATATGGCACGAAGAGGACCCCATTTATGGAACTATTCATGGATGGAATTTTTCAGTGCAAAATGATGATCCTAAAAAAAGCGACCCTATGGATGGATTTGGTCACGGAACAGCATGTGCTGGAATTATTGGGGCTGTTGGTAATAGCGGAGTTGGAGTGACGGGTGTTGCTTGGAACATAAAACTCATGGCGCTAAAATTTTTGAATGATCAAGGAAGTGGAGTAGGGCAAATCAGTGATGCTGTCAGCTGCATTGATTTTGCGTGCGAGCATGGAGCTCAGATTTTGAACTGCAGCTGGGGGTATGTTCCTTTTGCAGAAAATCAAAAAGCCACTAATCCCATTTATTCTACTGACTCAGCAGCTCTGGCAGCAGCGATCAGTCGAGCGCGAGCTCAAGGTGTCATTCTTGTTGCAGCAGCAGGCAATGAGGGAAAAGATAATGATCTTGCTCCAGAATATCCAGCCAACTATCCACTCGATAACATCATTTCAGTGGCCGCAACAACTGAGGAGAATCAGCTTGCTTGGTTTTCAAATTATGGTGCAAAAACAGTTCATATAGCTGCTCCTGGAGAAGAAATTTTTTCAACGTGGGCACGCAGTGATCACGATTATATTACGGCTCAAACAAGAGGGGAGATTTTGGGTGATCAAGTCTTTGATTTTGATAAACAGCCAGAAGGAACGTCATTGTCTGTACCGCAAGTTGTTGGAGCATTGGCCCTCTTGAAGGCTCAATTCCCAACATGGAGCTATCAGCAGCTCACTCAGCGAGTGATTGATACGAGTGATAAAATTCCTTCGCTGAAAGGAAAAATGGTTGGCGGAAAATTAAATCTGGCAAGAGCTTTAAGCGCTCCCGTGAAACAATAGGGCTCGTCACTCAGAGGTCCTAGCTATTTGCTTTCAACCTAGTAAAAAGCCCTCCATAACGAAACCGCGTTGAAGCATTGTGAACCGCCGTTGTGAAAGCTTTCTTTTGGCCAATCACCATGACCAGCCTACGTCCACGCGTGAGGCCAGTATAGAGCAGATTGCGCTGGAGGAGCAGGTACTGTTGCATGGCAAGAGGCATGACGATCACGGGAAATTCAGAGCCTTGACTTTTGTGAATCGTAATGGCGTAGGCAAGAGTGAGCTCATCAAGTTCTGAAAATTCATAAGCAACTTTACGTGCATCAAACTGTACTGTGAGATTTTTTTCAGCAATATCAAGACGTTGAATTTTTCCGATGTCACCATTAAAGACTTCTTTGTCGTAGTTGTTAGTCGTTTGAAGAACCTTATCCCCCTCGCGAAACAAGGTACCATAAGCTACTGCCTCACTTCGATATTGTTGAGGTGGATTAAGACTTGCTTGAAGTCTAGTATTCAACTCTCCAATGCCGAGAGTACCACGATGCATAGGAGCTAAGATTTGAATATCCATGATCGGATCAACACCAAGATGCTTTGGAATTCGATCGCGAACGACATTAATGAGAGTTGATAAAATTTCTTCTGTCTCCTCGCGTTCCAGAAAAATAAAATCTTTCGAGGTTTCCTTGCTTCCTGCTTCTGGAAGTGTTGGTAATCTTCCTTCATTAACAGCATGAGCAACTTCAATAATTTGGCTTCCTCCTGATTGACGAAAAATTTCTTTCAAATGAACAACAGGAATGACACCGCTGCGAATAATATCAGGGAGAACAAGTCCAGGGCCAACGCTAGGAAGTTGATCAACATCGCCTACAAGAATTAATCGAGCTTCACGAGGGTGAGCTAGTAACAGGCGACTCATCAAGGGGACGTCAACCATGGAGGTTTCATCAACGACAAGGACATCTGTTTCTAAAGGGTTGTCAACATCGCGTAGAAACCGTCCTTGGCCTGGCACAAATTCTAAAAGACGATGAATTGTTTTTGCTTCGAGTTTGGTTGCTTCTGCAAGTCGTTGAGCAGCTCGACCTGTTGGAGCAGCAAGAAGACAACGAAGTTTCTTGGCACGTAAAATTAAAAGTAGGGATTGAATGAGGGTTGTTTTTCCGACACCAGGACCACCTGTGATAACAACAGCGCGGTGCTTTAATGCTATTTTAAGCGCCTCGCGTTGGCTCTCTGATAAAGTACGGCCTGTTTTTTGTTCTACCCATGGAATGGCTTTTTCTGCATCGATAGATGGAGCCGGATCATCAGCATTTGTAAGCTGATACAAGCGAGATGCAATAATCTCTTCAGCAACGCGAAGGTTCGGAAGAAAAATGAGTTCCCTTCCAGCAATCCTTTCAAGGGTGACTCGTTGGTCATGAAGATGGCGTTCGAGGGCTTGTTCGATAACAGGATCATCGACCTCCAGTAGTCGCTGTGCCGCTTGGATCAGTTCCTCGCGGGGCAAAGCGCAATGACCTTCACCCGTTGCCTCTGTCAAAAGATGATCAATAGCCCCGCGAGCTCTGAGAAGTGAATCTTGCTCAAATCCTAATTTCATGGCAACAGCATCAGCAGAATGAAATCCAATTCCGTGAATGTCGCGTGCAAGAGTATAAGGATTGGCTCGAATAATGGAGATGGCATCTTCGCCATATGTTTTATAAATGCGAGCAGCGCGATTTGTGCTCAGGCCATGTGCATGAAGGAAAAGCATGATATCCCGAACCACTTTTTGCTCTTCCCATGCAGCTTTGATGCGCTGACGGCGTTCACGGCCGATACCATCAACCTCTTCGAGACGCTTTGATTGATGCTCAATAATCTCAAAAACTTTTTCCCCAAATTTATTAACAAGTTTCGTTGCATAAACGGGCCCGATTCCCTTGATGAGGCCACTCCCTAAATATTTTTCAATACCCTCTAGCGAGGTAGGAGGCTGTGTTTTAAGAGTTCGGGCTTTCATTTGTAAGCCATGTTCCTTATCCCGCTCCCAAGTTCCTTGAGCAGTGATCCATTCTCCTGGAGTCACTGAGGGGAGGGTTCCTATAACACAAATGAGCTGACGATGTCCCTCTGCCTGTATTTTTAAAACACAAAATCCATTTTCAGGATTATGAAATGTTACGCGCTCAACTAACCCGCTAAGAGCGTCTTCTGGACCTCCAGGGGTGATGTTAAGTTGGCGTGACGAGCGAGATTTCATGGGAAACAAATTAAACAGAAAGAGCGCAAAGATCACAAAAAAAAGAAAAAAATTTCTTTATAAAAAATAATAAAAAAGAGAAAAAGTAGCATGCGATTCCCCTTTTTTGTTCTCCCTTTTTTTATATTTTCTTTTTTAGCGATAGCTACAGAGCAACCGATGCCAGTAACGACGAGAGAATATGCTGAATTTCTCAATGCTGTAGCAGCAACAGATGCACATACGTTGTATCACGAAACAATGAACCAGATTACTCGCGTCGGTGAGCCTGGTGATTATCAGTACGAAGCGAGGCCGGGAGCAGAAAATTTGCCAATCACTTTTGTGACTTGGTTGGATGCCGCTCGTTATTGCAATTGGAAGGAGCATGGCTCACCAGCTTATAAAGAGGTAACAGTAGCAACAACAGAGACCGGAAGTTATACGATCGATGACAGCATGAACAGTAGTGTTCCTAAAAATGAAAACGCTCATTATTTTCTTCCAACAGACGAAGAAGAGATCCCTTCTTCCTTGTTAGCGGACTCATCGTTTTATTATTGGGGAGCAAACAGCAAACAGAGTGATCCGGGGGAGTTTGTTCCGCTTTTTCATCATCATGCTACAAAAATTTCTACCGTTGAAGTAAGCAACCCAACACTGACTGCGAGTGGAGTCGGATTTTATCTCGTTGAAAAAGTTGAAGGAGATCAATTTCATGCGGCTAGCTTTTTACAAGCTTCTCAACCAGATGATGGAGCATGGAGCACCTTAGATGAGGTCATTGGCGTTGTCGGGGTGCTTGGGTTCCTTGGAAGTGGAGGGGGGTATGGTTACTATCGTTATCATAGCAGTGAAGATGGAGCTCGTTCTGTAATAGTAACTGACCCTACAGCAACAAATCGACGATGCGAAGAGTTGCAAGAAACAAACCGAGATCGAACAGGGCAAGAGAGCGAAGCGGTGCGGGGCCAAGAATCAGATATAATAGATGATGTTACCGGGAAGGTAACCAAGATAGAAGATTTTGCTCCAGACCAACGCTCTCTTGTTAAAAAATGGGCCGATTGGTTGAGGAATCGCGGCCATTTTAATTCTATTTATCCAGAAGTAGATGACATTGAATGCCTCGATAGTGATGATTTTGATGGAGATTATAATTGGATTAAACCAGAGAATCGTTCTTGTCTTCAGAAAATTGCTTATTGGATGACACAATCATTTTATCCTTACAAAAATAGAGACGAATTTTTGAAAAAAAATGAACATCACCCTCAAACATTGAAGCTTAAATTGAATGACTCAGAACAAGAGTTGGAAAGATTAAGAGGCATTGTAACGAGTCACGAAGAAACTCATGCTGCTCATCAAGAAGCCATTGA
>CAYOAN010000004.1:11922-228046 GCA_964402065.1 uncultured Chthoniobacter sp.
AGCGCTTCAATCCAACATTGCTGAACACGAAGAAACTCATGCTGCTCATCAAGAAGCCATTGAAGCGCTTCAATCCAACATTGCTGAACACGAAGAAACTCATGCTGCTCATCAAGAAACCATTGAAGCTTTGCAAGCAACAATTCAACAGCTTCAAAACAGACCTGAGAGTGAGTTGAGGAATAGAGAAGAGAGACTTCAGTTTTATGAAAAACAAAAAGCGAGGGTAGAGGGACTTAATCATCTCTTGGAACAAGGGAGAGTGTTGGAACATAGGCTCATTACAGCGACCCCTGATTTTCCTGCTACCATGGCTACTCATCCTACTGAGGTCGCAAATCAAACAACTTCACAGCAAAACATAACTCCTGTTAAAAAAACCCCATCGACATCGAGCGTCAATTCTACGCCATCAAGCTTATCGGGTTACTATACTCCTCTAGCAGACCCAGCAGAGACTACGACTCATCCTCTTTTAAAAGTAGCAGAGGTTACAAAAGACTATTTGATTCTTAAATTCATGCATTCTCAAGAACAGGAGGCTTCCCTCCCTTTGGATACAAGCGATCAATTTCACGAAAAACTTGATGAAATATGGAAAGCCTACATCCATTTAGTAAGTATCAGAAACCTGCTCTTGAGCAAAAAAGACCTTTTAGCAAGTGATCTTTCAATTTTTGGGAGCAGCTATGTCGCATACTGTTCTGAGCATCGATTGTCAGAGGTAGAGAAGCGTATTGTTTCGATTCAACAAAAATTAACAGATTTACCAGAAAGCCTCTTGGTCTATATTAGAAAAGTTAATGCTACGTGGGAGAATGCCCAAGCAGAATTTTCTGAAGATGCACATTCTATAGTAGATCGAGATCATACTAACAGGTCTAAAACATTATCGGCGACTCCAGAAAGTGCACAGAAAGCGAAGAGAGCTTCGGTATTCACAGGCCTTATCAAGGCTGCGAAAAAGATAATTTCTCCTGCTAAAAATACACCTGCTCAGGCTCAAGAATCACCTGCGGCAACCGAATCAAAAATACCGGACCCACTTCAAGCATTAGAAGGTAAAATAGAAAATGGTTTTTCAACCAATGTCTTTCCAATTATTAACAAAGTGAACGAGCTTCATAGAAACGCGTATCAACACCTTCATCTTGCTGAGGGAAATTTTCTAAAAGCTCATGATCTGATAGAGCTCTATCAGGCAGATCAAGGAAAACTAGTCATGACAACCTCCTCTTTGTTAAGAAACCTTGATGAAAAACTGGCTTCAGCTAGATTGCAGGTAGCTAAAGTTAACGACCTTGTTGGCCAAATTGAAGTCGAGCTTGGGGGAGCTTGGCAGCAAGAAAAAACACCACTTGGTCAAGAAACCTATGCCTATCAGCGCGGTGGCTGGAGAGGCGTAGGTTCAGCAGCTGCTTTACATCGTGCTATTGAGAATTTTGTGGGCTATCAACAACAGATCAATTTGATACTTCTCAACACAGAGCAGGGTGCTATACATCAAGCTCAAGAACTAGGACGCGTCTTGAATACAGCTCAGGAAAAAGCAGCGCTGTTTTTGCACGGTTTAGAGGAAAGCAGACAAAATGAAAATGATCTTACTAGAACAAATTTCTTGGAAGCGATGGAGTCACTCTTGAATTTTTCTGAAACGACTACTTCATTACAAAGCCCGTCACCAGAAAATCAGGAGCTTCATGCGCGCTCTGCCCACAAGTGAGAGCGCGACAGGTGACATTTGATAAATCTACTTTCGGAGCCATCGTACTGCTGTTATCTACGGCAAGTGTACCTTTACCTAAAATAGTTGGAGCAACATAAAATCGAACTTCATCAACGAGATTCTCTTCGAAGGCTTTTCCTAGAGTCACTCCACCTCCTTCGATTAAAACAGAACTAATCCCTTGCGCAGCCAGATGCTGCAAGCCAGCACGAAGAGAACAATTTTCTAAAACAATCGTTCTATCACAAAACTCATCACTCAAAAGATGCGACTCCTTCGGAATATTGCCCTTCGATCGCGTCCAAACCACCCTCCTTAACACAAAGGGGTCAGTCCCTGATATTGCGTATTTTGGTGCCAGTTCATGATATTGCACATGAGACGGAACTCGGATTGTTAATCGTGGATTGTCACAACGAACGGTATTACCCCCAACGAGGATGGCATCAACTCGTCGTCGAAAGAGCATTGCATGTCGCCGACTTTGTGTAGAAGTAATCCAGCGTTTCCCTGGTGCTGAAATTCTTCCATCAAGAGACATGCCACACTTTGCAATGACCCACGGCATACCAGTTTTCATTCGATGATTCCAGGCATGATTAATAGCAGCGCATTTTTCGGTAAGAACACCAGTTGTGACGGTAATGCCAGCTTGTTCTAAAAGTTTTTTGGCCTCTCCTTGATGAGCTGGGTTGGGATCAGTTGCTCCATAAACAACACGAGCAAAGCCAGCATCGATGATCGCTTTTGTACAGGGTGGGGTACGACCATGAGTCGAACAAGGTTCCAGTGTTACATAAAGCGTGGCTCTTTGCGCTTGATCACGAGAAGCTAAATTGTCCAGTGCTACGATTTCAGCATGAGCTTCTCCAGCTTTTGCATGATGCCCGCGTGCTACAATTTTTTCATCTACCACAATCACCGCTCCAACCATGGGGTTAGGAGCAACCTTCCCAAGCCCTCTCCAAGCCTCACGGAGGGCCAGACGCATGAATTGTTCGTCAGAAAACATTTATTTTATAAAACCGCGCTTTTTCCATTCACCGATGTTTTCACCTGCAGATCGTTGAATCAATTCCATCGTGAACTTCAAAAGGCAGGCTTCCCAGGCATCATCAACTCCTTCAATAAGGACAGTCATGGCGTCATCGTTTTGCTGAATTTCTTCTTGAAGACGAGCCAGCACCGTTTCTTTAGATTCTTTTAAATATCGTTTTGAAAAATCTTTTTTCTTTAACACAAAACCGTAGCGCAAAATTTTGAAATGCTCGGGATGTTCAGTAAAGAGGTCTGCAAATTCACGAGCCTGTTCGCCAAATCCTTCAAGGAGAATTTTATTAATATAATCAGGAGACAAGATACGAGGTCGTTCTGCTTGAAGCTCTCCTGAGCGGATGCAGACAGAACCAACTTCATCCATTGGTTCGGTGACAAGTTGAAAGTGAAAATTGGTTTGACCAAAGGTTTCAATGGCGTGGCGAGGCTCCACAAGCACGCGTGTGTTTTCAAGAGCATATGTCAAATCTTCTGGTGACATGAATAAAAGATGGAAGAGTTAAAAACGGTAAGGAAATTTTGGTTGGTGATGAAATTTAAATCGTATATCTTTCACAGGCTATGCCAAAGTTTTTCTATCGATTGCTTGCTCTTTTTTTGCTCTGCTTTTGCTTTTTGGGGTGTCGCTCTGAAAAGCCCACTATCAAAATTGGCATTAATACAGAGTTAACGGGAGAAGTTCCGTCAGTCGGCAACTCTTGCTTGCATGCTGCACAGCTTTTTGTGGAAGAAAAAAATCATGCTGGTGGTATTGCAGTTGGAGGGGTTCAGATGCCCCTCGAGCTTATGGTAGGAGATAATGGTGCGAAGCCTGATCAGGCTGCAACAGTGGCTCAGCGTCTTATTGCACAAGATGGAGTGGTTGCTATGGTTGGCCCTAATATTAGTTCTTGCGCGATTCCTGCGGCTGAAGTTGCAGAAAGTTTTGGATGTTTGATGATGACACCGCTTTCTACAAATCAGCGAACCACAAAAGAAGCAGGCTCTGAAAAAAGCAAGAAACATGTTTTTCGTGCTGGTTTTACCGAGGTTTTTGAGCAAGCCGCACTGGCAAAATTTGCCATGGAGCAGCTCCATGCTAAAAAAGCAGCTGTTCTCTATGACATGTCGAGTGAAGCTCCGAACAGCGAATCCAAACTTTTTAAGAAGGCCTTTGAGGCTCAAGGAGGGAGCATTGTAACGATGGAAACCTACAGCACTGGCGATCGTGACTTTCGGGCTCAACTAACAAATATTAAAGCAGCAGCACCCGATCTCATTTTTTTACCAACGTATTACAATGACGTGCCACTTATCGCAGAACAAGCCCATCAGCTTGGCATCAAAGCAATTTTTCTTGGTAACAGCGCTTGGAGTACACCGGAAATTATTCAATTAGACGCCGGACACCATTTGGAGGGGGCTTATTTTTCAAATCACTTTGCAATGGAATCAAGCGCACCGGAAATTCAGCAATTTATCACCGCTTATAAAGCAAAGTTTGGAGAATTGCCTGATGAGATTGCAGCGTTGACCTATGATGGAATGGGCTTGGTGACTCAGGCTATCGAAAAGGCCAATAGCCTTGATAGGCTTGCTGTCAGCCGTGCCATGGGAGATATTCGTTCGTTCCAAGGCCTTACCGGAAATTTTATCTATCCTCCAGGAAGTCGTGACCCGATTAAAAACGTAGTTATGATTCAATTAAGGCAAGGAAAGTTTGAGCAGGTGAAGAATGGAGAGAATCACTAAAAAACTAATGGACTGGCACTAAATATCATAGACTGGCACCAAAATACGCAATATCAGGGACTGACCCCTTCTATTATTTATGCCTTTATTAATTACTCATGCTTTAAAAGAAGGTGACAGTGCAGTTTCGTCAACGGCGGAATTAAAGAAAGGAAATGAAGTTTCTCACGAGCTGCAGGCTTTAAAAGAATATCTCAGCGCTGAAAACAAAGGGGGGGTTTTAGCAATCAGAACGACGAGCAGTGGCCAACAGGAAATGTATCGGATGCAGTGGTACCATCGCTTGTGGTTTTGTAAAACTGGTGTTGAACAGCAAAAGGCGGCTGTAAATTATGTTTTTGGAATACTTAGTAATTCTCCAATACAACAAGAGGTGAATAAAAGCAAAGGGGCTTCAAGTCCAATAATTTCAAAAGCCTTAGCAGAATTTCTGAATCCTCCTAGTCTTGGCTATCGCGAACTATCATCTTTCCTTTTTCCTCCGGAAAACAGAATCCCTTCGCAAACGACATCAACAGTGGCGCCTCTGCTCCAAGCTCAAAGAATAAAGTCCCAACCAAGAAAAGACTCGGGGATGGAACCGTACAAGGAAAACATAAGAAGTTTTTTAAAATCACAAAATATCACCATTCAAGACCAAATAGGTGAAGGAGCCCAAGCAGGTATTTTTTTGATTACCTATCAAGGCAATGAACATGCTTATCTTTATAAAGAACTAGGAAATGCTATTGAAATTAGTAAGCCTAATGACTTACAAGGGCATCGATTTGATCGTATTAGTGGTGATATTGCGGCTTCTCAATGTAGTTTGCCTAATGTTGTTGAATCCGTGGGCTTTTTTTTACAAATCGAATCCTCACAGGTTGACTACCATTACGTACCCAATACTAGCCCCAAGCAAATTGAGGAATATGCTGAGCAGCTAAAACAAGATTATTCTAATGCTAAAATTTATTTTTGCGGACAAATCATGAAACGAGCTCCCGGAGAAAATCTGAATACTCTGATTACTAAGAAAGAAATTGATATAGCTCCCAACAATAAACCATTTAAAAATATCGTTTACGGTCTCTACTCTTTTCTCCAAGGGGCTCGTCACAACCATTACGTTCACTATGACATCAAACCAGAAAATTTGATGTTTGATAAAAGCACAGGTCAATTAACCGTCATCGACACTACTTCGGGAGTCAAGTTGATCAATGATGAAGAAGCGACAGTGAGAGGAAGTAGCGATTCTCCTTCAACTAATGAAAAACATAGGAGTACCGAATCTAGAGATATAACACTTCAATATGCTCACCCATTTTCAATGTTCTCCAATGAATCAGCTAATGAAGCAGGACAACCCGGTATTGAGTTTGATTGCTTTAGTACTGCAATGACACTCTTACATCTTGTCAGTAAAGATGATTTTGAAAAATATAAGATAGCTAAATTTCCTCAGAACCAGCATAAGGTAGCGAGTTCCATTCAGCTCGCTCAAGCCTGGGGCACTGATCCTAAGCAATATTTAGAAAACTATTTATCTTGGATTAAGAGTGGGGATGGCTCTGAGAGCGAGACTGCTAAGATATTGAACGCAAATTCTGATTTTAAAGCCTGTCTCCAACTACTTTTTGAAACTTCAGCAGCAGGAGAAGCTGGAGAGGCTGTATTTGAACAACTTGCCACTGATCCGTACATCCTCTCTTGTGCAGAGGTTTCTCCTAGCATCACGCCAGTAGTCTAAGCTCTTCACTGCATTTTTATTCATGGATCAACTTTCCTCTACGACTTATTTTCAGTTGCTCCTTCGTTTTGCAAAAGTCTTTAAGCCTGACATTACTAGTGAAGAGCTTGACCAAGAAAATGGGATTATCGAGTTAACTGCAGAGCCTTTTGTGATGCGCTTTCTGCCGCATCTGCTTTATAAAACAGAAGCTTCTTTTGAGCCCGATGCGATCATCATAGAGCTTGATCTAGTGAGGCTCTACTTAGAGCATCACGACCTTGATCATGATCGCTTTTTAGCCATCCACCAATTTAACGCTACCAGTTATCGTACTGCTGGTATCATGGCTTTTATTACAGAGGACCTCATATTGGCATTAAGTAAAACAGTTTCACTTGTTGCACTAACAGAAAAAGGGCTCACCATTGAAGTTGGAAAACTCCTTCGAACAGGACATCAGCTTTATGAGCAATGGGATCAAGGATCTTCTTCTAAGAATAATCCTATCATTCCTCTGCGCTCTGAAATACTGATGGCAAGAGCATAATGACCTTTTCAATTTAATACACTATAACTAACACATTTTTAAACTCCTTTACTTTTCAGGTAGCAAGCCTATGAAACAGCGATTTTCTCTTTTCGTTATCTCGTTTTTTTTGATCATGTTCTCTTCGCTACAAGGGTGGCCAATGATGGAACGGTCTTCGTTAGATGCCAAGGAGGGGAGAGCCTCAGGAGGAAGGATGCCGGAAAGAGAGCAGGGAGACGCAAGAGAATCGACTGATTTATCAAGAGAGGAAGAACATCAATCTATTAGCACCTCAAGCCAAGATATTGCAGGAGAGGCTAAGCATGATGTTACTGAGGAGAGCGAGCGGTTACAGAGTTCTGCCGATCTGCTGGAATGGATCAACGAATTGAAACATTCCATTGTTGAAAGGCATCCTGATATCGATTGGAACAATGCTGAAAGGGTTGACTCTTGTATTGAGGAAGCGCTGTTAAATGATAATAAGCTCGGCTACATCGCTAAGCTCAAGGCAAGAGAAGGGGATGTAGATGCTGACAAGAAGAGAGTTGAAAATTTCTTGGAAGAAGCAAAACGTTTAGCAGGAGAAGCAATAAGAGCACAACATTCCTCTCGGCAAGAAGAGCTAGGAAAATCCAATGAAACGTTCCTAGCAAACGCTGCATCGTTGGAACGGAGGCTTGGAGATTCCAATCAGCAACGAGAAGGCAGTAGAGAAGTTCAACAAGGAACTGTTTTGGAGCAGGAGGAGCATCAGCGTCTTGAAGAGCATTTAAAAAAGTGTTTAGAGAGAAGCCCTCAAGAGCAGGCGTTAATTTATCAAGAGAGTGATCGAATTTGGAAGGCGAGGGCAGACTCTTGGAAAGGGCATGTGCAAACCTATCGAGCATTTGAAGAGTGTCGTGTTGAGGAGAGTATTGCCAAAGAAAAACTCGAACAAGCTGGTGAAGCCAATACGGAGGAGGCTAAGCGCCATACGAATATAGGAAAGATCCAGACGAAGATTGAGCAGGTGGCTACGGTTTTAGGGTATGCTCCGGAACCTCATTTGCAACTTGCTTCCATAGGGCTTGGAAAAGCAGCAGGAGCTCTTGAAATTGCCCAAAAGATTTGGATAAAAGGAAATCAGCTTGTAGCAGAACAGCGCCACAACAACGCTGTCACTGCTTGCAAGCAAGCGCAGAGCAAAGTCGAAGAGACTAACATAGCCATCTTAAGTTTTGAGAAGAGAGTTGGAGAGGCCGAAAAGGAAGCCTTGGCCCATGAGTCAAAACAAGAGGAAGAGCTAGCGAACTCCCTCAAGTTAAGTCCTTCATGGGGTGATGTAGAGTGGCAACGCTGGAGTCATCGTGTTTTAGGGAACGAGCATGACCCGCTAGTTACAAAAGTGAGTTCGATGAGCGAAGTCGATGCTCAAAAAGTCAATAAGCTAACGGCAGAGCTCTGGCAGCAGCGACAAGAAGAAGCACGTCAAAAAGTGAAGCATCTTTCTGAAGAGAGCAGGCGTCTTATTGGGAAATACCAACATGCCTATGACGAGGCAACACGCAACGTTCAGGAGCAAGAAGCCATAGTAAAGCAACAAGAAGAGGCCTTGAAGAGCGCTCTCAAACAAAAAGGCGATCTTCAAAAAATCATTGAAGACTTTTTGGAGCATCAAGGAGAGCAGCTTGATGCCGTAAAGCTAGAGCAGGAGCGGAATGATTTTTGTAAAAATTTTAATGCCCTCATTAGAACCGAGATTGAAATGAGCAATTTAGAAAAAAATTGGGAAAAAAGCTTAGAAAAGCTCAAGGAGAAGAAGTGTGCTGTTTTTGAGGCTTCAGAGCCTTTAGCCGCTAGCAAGAAGCTGCAGCAGCGGTTGAAAGAACGTGCAGAAAAGATCTACAAACAAGATCAGGCGTTGCTTCGAAAATATTGGCCTGAGTCAGATCCGACCTATCGTCCTTACACAACATGGAAACTTCCTTTTTCTGAGGAAGGAGCTGCTTCTTTAGGAGATGCGGAGATAACTGGAGAAAGAGCCTCTTCAGGACTTTTTGAAAAAATAGTTCCTCGCATTCCGATGGAAGAACTCGAGGCACGAGGAAAGCGCTTTTATATTGAAATAATGCAAAGATGGGGCAATTTCTTGAAATCAGAAACTAAGCCCAAAGAGCAAGAAGAGAGAGGAGCCTTGACGGCAAACGCTCTTCCTGAGCCTTCAACAAAAGGAGAGCGTGACACTGCTTCTTTTTCTAGTGAGGAGTCTCATTTTGACCCCCTTGAAGAGTTAAGCCAATGGAATGAGAAACAACTCCTACATCGCTCCGAAGAGAACGAGCCTCATTATAAGCGTTGGGAAACCTTTAAAAACTTACAGAAAACGACGCAACAAAAAGAACGACTCTTACGAAAGTTAGGCCAAGCCAAGTTAGAAGAACTTGAGTCAGCAGAAACAGGTACGGTTTTTTCTTTTGCAACAAAGAGGACCGATAGAACGAAATCTGTTTTAAGCTTTTTTTCTTCCGCTGGAGGAAAACAACATCACTACACAACAGCAGAATTAGAAGAAGAGATTCAAAAACTAGAAGAGCGGGAACGCCGACTACTAGATCAATGGGGAACGCTGGTTGATGAGGCAGAAAAAGAGAGGGCTCAACGCTTGGGGCTAACATACGAACTGAGTGATCAATTAAAAGGAGAGCTTTGGAAGGCAGGGGATGAAATGGCTGTTGAAGAACTACAAAATCAAGAACGTCTTCAACAAGAAAAAGAGTATGCCAAGGCGCTTGAAGAGCGTTGGAACAAGAATGTAGCACGCTGGGAGGCAAGAACTGAAGCAGATAAGGCTGAAAAAAGAGTAACTTTGCTTACAAAGGAGCTAGAAGAAATTAAGAAAAATGAAACTAACTTATTGATCAAGAAAACAGCTTTAGAAAAAAAAGAAAAAGAAATAGCCTCTGCACTGGAGCAGCAAGAAGAGCATGAGAAAACTTGGAGAAACCTACTTCACCAACACACTCTGTTCTTCCCTCAAGATGAGGATCTTCATGAACATGATACCCATGAAGCATTAGAAAAGAGGTTTAAAGAATTTGATCAGGCAGTGGTTCACCGTTGGGATCGATTGCAGGAAAAAATACGAATTGAGCATGGTGAAGAAGTAGAAGAGCCAGGAAAGGCTTTTGAGGCCTTAGATTCAGGCATGAACGCCGATATCGATCTCTCGCTTTTCTTAGAGCAAGAGGAAAAAAAGATGTTTGGGAAAAAAGGGATCTCTCATGCTGAAAAAATGGAATCCTATAAAAAAAGCGTATTAGCAAAAGCCTTTGAAATGGCACGTTATGAGACGCCGGGAGCAAAAGACGCCTGGGAAACCCAACTTCGATTACGCAAGAAAATGATTCAAGAGAGTAACTCTCTCCATTCGGAAGAAAGAGAGCAATTTCGTATTTTGCAAGAAGGATTAGCAACGCTGCTACAGGAACA
Source organism: uncultured Chthoniobacter sp. (assembly GCA_964402065.1). Taxonomy (GTDB): domain Bacteria; phylum Verrucomicrobiota; class Verrucomicrobiia; order Chthoniobacterales; family UBA6821; genus CAIWMF01. Next base: position 22,150 of record CAYOAN010000004.1, read on the forward strand.
GGAACGTTTACATCGCATCGAAACAATCTGGAGGAGTATTTTAGAAAGTGAATATCACAACGAGATTGAAAGCACTAAAAAAGCTGCTTACGCCTATCACGTAGGAGAGCAAGAGGCATGGCATCAGCTTTCATCATTAGCACAAGAGCGCTACCAGAAAAAAATCGAAGCCCAAGATCATCGCTATCAACAAGCGCTGCTAGAAGAAGAGAGACAAATCGATAGCCACAAAACAACCATTGAAAAGATTGAAAAGAAGCTAGCTCAGTTTTTTGGACGTATTTTTGTCACTGAAAAAGATAAACAGCTCTTAGAAGCATCTCAAAAAAAGCACAAAATTCGCTCTGAATCCCTAGAAAAAAGAAAACTTTTGAGAGAAGTTGGAAGGCATTGCGAGGAATATATGAGAGAAGCGCTTGTATATGCTATAGAGGGAGCGAAGTGGTTGGAAGAGATAGAAACGTCTAGAGACCAGACAGCTACAAGAGAAGAGAAAGGCACTATTGAAGTCATTGCTCTAGCGGCGTATGAAATAATTCGAGAACTTTATCCAAAGATCATAACGCTCAATCAATCAGCAGAGCAGACTTCAATAGCAGATTATGAAAAAGCTATTCAGTTTTATATGGCTTCCATTGAAACAGGGAACAAAGAGTTGAAGTTTATTAAAGCAGGTGAGAAAGAGCGGGCTGCTTATTACACGGATTTGTGGGGGGCTCAGCATACTGCAGCTTGGACTTACGGGAATGCAGCAAAAGCAGAAGTTGCCGGCAAAAAAGAGATTGCAGCAGATTATCGAAAAGCAGGCGCATTGAGAGAACAAGCAGCAGCAACGAGAAAAGAAGTTATTCGACTTGTTGAAGCAGGTGAGAAAGAGCTGACTACTTATTACAAGGCGTTGAGTGATTCTCAGCATAATGCAGGTTGGGCTTACGGGGAGGCAGCAAAAGCAGAAGATGAAGGAAAAAAAGAGATTGCAGCAGAGTATCGAAAAGCTGTGGTATTCTATGAACAAGCAGCAGAGACATACAAAGAAGTTATTCGACTTATTGAAACAGGTGGGCAGGAGCGGGCTGCTTATTACAAAGAGTTGGGTAATTCTCAGCATCAAGTTGGTTTTTATTATGGTGAGACAGCAAAGGCAGAAGATGCAGGGAAGAAAGAGATCTCAGCAGAATATCGAAAAGCTGCTGCATTTTATGAACAAGCTGTAGAGACGAGAAAAGAAGCTATTCGACTTTTTGAACGAGATGAGAACGAGCTGGCTTCCTACTATAAAGATTTAGGAATTTCTCAGCATAATGTAGATTGGTGTTATCATCAGGCAGCAGATGCAGAAGATTCTGGTAAAAAAGAGATTGCATCAGAATATCGGAAAGCAGCTGTATTAAGTGAACAAGCTGTCGAGACGATAAAAGAAGCTATTAGACTTGTTAAGGTAGGTGAAAGGGAGTGGGCTGAGTATTACAAAGACTTGGGTATTGCTCAGCATCAAGCAGGTTGGGCTTATGCTGAGGCAGCAAAGGCAGAAGATGCCGGAAGGAAAGAAATTGCAGTAGAGTCTCGGAAAGAAGCTCTATCAAGCGAACAAGCTGCAGAGAGGAAAAAAGAAGCTATTCGAGTTGTTGAGGCATGTGAAAAAAAGATGGCAGCGTATTACAAGGAGTTGGGTGACTCTCAGCATCAAGCTGCTTGGGATTATGGTAAGGCAGCCGAGGCAGATGATGAGAAATAACAGACCTGCGAGCAGAGTATTGCAATGAAGCTGCGTTGAGAGAGCAAGCTGAAGAAGCAAGGAGTCATTTTGAAGCAGGGGAAACAAGAAAGGCTCAAGAGACTCAGTTAGCAACTGTTGATCACATTAACAAACTTATTAAAAATTCAATCCTAACTTCACTCTTGTCTATAACGTGCTATTGCGCCCCCTCACTTTTTTCGCCTCCATAATCCCAATCTTTAAAAGCATCGTCCATTTTTACTTTTTCGTTTATTTCTATTTTTGCATCTTTGGCTACTTCAGCCTGTTGATCTTCCTGCAATGCTGCTGCCTCAACAGAGGCTTGTGCTTCGGCGCTAAAACTATATTTTGTTAGATATTCTCGAGCTTGAGGATAAAATTTTCCTGGAATACGCACATGGTGAAGTGCACGAAGGTTCGTTAAGAAATCATTAATATGAGATTCTATAGTTCTAGGTCCTTCAGGTACTGTTTCAGCAGAACTGTTAACTGATGAGAGTTCCAGTTGCTGTTTTGCTGCTTCATCTGATAGGCGTTTAAGAGTTCTAGTTACTTGATTTCTAGCATTCTCAATTTTGTCTGAAAGTTGAAGGTTGCGCTGTGTTAATGAACCAAGCGCCTTCTCAAGAGCTGTAGCAGCAGCCAGAACGGCCATAGCATGGTTTTTAAACGTGGGATGCAGCCCTGTATTTGTGATGTTAACATCGGTAATGGCCGTTGATAGTAGCCATATAGCCTCGTCTAAATTTTTCTTTAGTTTGTCTATTTGAGGTCCACTGGAGAAAATAGAAAGCTTTGGAAAAGCAAAATTCGTGATGCAAGGGAATTTAAATTTTGTCAACCACTCATACCAGCTTTGACGCTGTGTTTTATTAGATTGAGCCTTGTCAACCTGAGTGAAATTCTTTTCTACAGTGACGACAGGATTGGCAGGGGTTGAAGGAGCAGAACCACCTTGATTAATTACAGAAACAGCGACGGCTGAAGCAGCAGTGCCAGGTTTACCATTTGTAAAAGAAGGATCTGATGCTCTAATGCTGTGTCTCACAGTGCTGCCGACAGAAGCGGCGGCGGTTGAAGCAGCAGTGCCAGGTTTACCATTTGTGGGAGAAGGAGCTAGTTCTGTAATGCTATGTGTGCTGCCATTAGCACCAGTCATATGACCAATAGAGAGAGTATTACGGCCAGGCTCTTCTTGGCTACTGGATTGGAGGGAGTAATAAGATGATGATATTGTTGTTCGTAAGGCATCCATAACTTAGTAATGCATAAAAAAAGAGCATTGTTTATGATTTCCTCATCGCCTTTTCCACAAGCATGGTGGCGAGGTCCTGAGTGGCATCATCTAGATGCTGTAGCTGTTGTTGAAGAAAGGGCAAGTTGTTTCCTTTCATGGCAGCGGTCAATTGAGAGGTTGCTTCGCGAATTTTTTGTTCCATTTTTTTATCAACTTCTCCTGAGAGCTTCTTTAAAGCTTGTTCTACGGCTGGTAACATTTCTTCGGCTTTAAGTCGTGCTTCTGTAAAGATGCGAGCATCACGATCTTCAAAGGCATGTTCGAGGGAGTCAGCCAACATAGCTTCCACCGCTTCGTCAGAAATTTCAATAGCTTGGCGAATTTCCAAAATTTTTTCTTCGCCTGAGAGTGTATCGCGAACTAAGACTTTTAAAATTCCATCAGCATCAATTTCAAATTGGACGCCAACTCTTGCTTGTCCCTTGGGTGCTGGAGTAAAGGGAATTTCTACTTCGCCAAGCTTCCAGTTGTCTTTTGCCAGTTCTCTCTCACCTTGTAAAATCGTAATCTTCATGGCCTGTTGGCCTGAAACAGCGTTAGTAAACATTTCACCGGCTTTTGTTGGAATCGTTGTATTCCGTGGAATAATCACGTTCATGAGCCCTCCAAAAGTTTCGATGCCGAGAGAGAGAGGCGTAATGTCGAGGAGCGTTATTTGAGAGAGATTGCCTTCGAGTAAAGCCGCTTGAAGTGCTGCACCAAGTGCGACGGCTTCGTCGGGATGTTGGGAGAGGTTTGGCTTTTTGGTAAAAATTTCTTCAACGACTGCTTGTACCAGTGGCATGCGTGTGGAACCGCCGACCAAGATGACCTCATCAAGGTCGTTTGAGTTTAACGTTGCATCAGCAAGAGCCCGTAGGCAGAGTGCTCGGGTTTTCTCAATCAAAGGACGGCAGACCTTTTCAAGTTCTGCACGGGTCAGCGAGATTTCAAGATGTTCTGTTCCTTGAAAAAAAGGCAGGCGGACAACAGTTTCCTCGACGAAAGAAAGTTCTTCTTTGGCCTTGCGGGCTGCTATTTTCAAGCGATGAAGGTCAATCTCCTGTTGAGAGAGCTGAGCTTTTTGAAGTAAAAAAAGTTCTATCGCTTTATCAAAATCGTCTCCTCCAAGATGAGTGTCGCCATGTGTTGAAAGAACCTGAAAAACTCCGTAATCAAGTTGCAAGATGGAGAGGTCAAAAGTGCCACCCCCTAAATCATAGACGGCAATTTTAGCTTGGTTGTGAAGCTTGTCTAGGCCGTAAGAAAGGGCTGCGGCAGTTGGTTCGCTGAGAATTCGTTCAACGGTAAACCCTGCAAGTTCTCCAGCGTGACGAGTAGCTGCACGTTGAGCATCGTTAAAATAAGCAGGAACAGTGATCACTGCGCGTGAAACTGTCGTGCCTAATGAGCGTTCGGCAATTTGTTTGAGATGCTTTAAAATTGCTGCAGAAACTTCTTCGGGTGAGACATGATGTTTTCCAAGAGATAGTTTTTTATGGCTTCCCATAAAACGTTTTACGGAAGCAATAGTCTGCTTTGGATGCAGAACCTCCTGGCGTTGGGCGAGGCGACCAACGAGCGGAGCTTCTTTGTCAGGATAAAAAACGACAGAAGGAGTGAGGCGTGAGCCTTCTTCATCAGCAAAGAGCATTGGGAATCCAGCATCGTAGATTCCAATCAGGGAATGAGTGGTTCCTAAGTCAATGCCGACGATTGGGGAAGAGGATGTCATATCGCTATTATAGAACTGTTGTTAAAAGGAGGTTGCGCTCTCGTAGCTCTCCTAGCCAGCGTTGTGCAATGTTGAATTGATTGGCAAGTTCGAGCAGTTGTTTTGAAGAAGGCGTAGCAGGGATGGTGTCGTAGTGTTGTAGCTCTTTTTGAAGAGATAACTCCCATTCTTCCACTCGCATGAAGAGATGTTGAATCTCTTGCTGTATTTCCAAGAGCTCAGTCTTTAAAAGCATCTTGGCTAGAGTGCTGATGGCTCTTTGATATTTGGCTACAAGAGTGTCACACTTTTGTAATGAGGAAATGACTCTCGAAAAAAGTTCCATAGCGATCGATGGAAGCGGAGAAGACTTCGGTTCTTCAGCATCTGCAAAATAGCGTAGCCGCTTTACTGGGTCTCGAATAATACTGATTGCCTCTTGAAGTTCTTGGAATTGTTTTACAGAGCCTGTAGTCTGATCGGGATGCGCTAATGACGCTGCGCGACGAAAGGCATCCTCAATAAGATCGGAATCGATATAAAAAGAGGGCTCTATTTCGAGTGCTTTAAAAGGGTCAACGTTATTTCGAGTCATGTTTTAGGCCTAAATGACAGAGTAAAGATAAAACAGTACTATAATATCGCAGCGAGAGCCAACAACGAAGAGAGACGATGAAGTCATTGCACCTTATGCTGAAAGCGAGAAGTTAAATGGTGAAGTTGAATTTTTATCATCAAGACGAAGGAAAACTTTGAACTAAAAGGGTGACATTTTTAAAATTAATTCCTGACAAAAGGATTTCTATTTTCACGCACGTTTTTAACATTAAACTTAAGATGATAACATGAAAGAAGAGGTTAGCATTTGCTGGTTTCGCCAAGATTTAAGAATAAGTGATAATCCTGCTTTGACCCAAGCTGCTCAAGAAGGAAAAGTTCTACCTATTTATATATTGGATGATGAAGCTGCAGGGAAAAATGCTATGGGAGCTGCAAGTCGATGGTGGCTTCATCATTCATTAGATGCCTTGAATCAGGCATTGCACGTTAAACTAAATTTTTATCGAGGAAGGGGAGAAGTAGTTTTTAGAAACTTGCTTCAAAAATATCACGTCAAAGCAGTCTATTGGAATCGCTGTTATGAACCTTGGAGAATGAAGCGAGATGCTTCACTAAAGCAATTTTTCACTCAGCAACAAATAAAAGTTGAAAGCTTTAACGGATCTTTATTGTGGGAACCATGGGAGATCAAGAAAAGTGACAACAAGCCATATCGGGTCTTTACTCCGTTCTATCGCAAAGGATGCATGGGAGCAGCGCCGCCTCGAACTCCACTGCCAGCACCTCTGCCACTTGAGTTGGTGCATGATGCAGAAGCACTCACACTGGATGATCTCAAATTAACGCCCCGCATCCCTTGGGATAAACAGATGGAGCCCTATTGGAAGATGGGAGAACAGGCTGCACAAGAACAACTCTCAAAATTTTTAAAAGAAGGAACCACTGATTACAAAGAAGGTCGTAATTTTCCTGCAAAAAAAAATACCTCACGTCTTTCAGCCTATCTTCATTTTGGCGAAGTTTCGCCGCATCAGGTCTGGCATGCGGCGCGTAGCATTGGCATTGATACCAACATTGATTGTTTTTGCAGTGAACTTGGATGGAGAGAGTTTTCTTATCATTTGCTTTATCAATTTCCTGACCTCTCGGATAAAAATCTTCAAGCTAAGTTTGACCATTTTCCATGGCACGATGATCTCCGAACTCTCAAAGCCTGGCAGAAAGGATTAACAGGATATCCCATTATTGATGCTGGAATGCGTGAATTATGGAAAACCGGCTACATGCATAATCGTGTTCGTATGATCGTAGCATCATTTTTAGTAAAAAATTTGTTACTTGATTGGAGACTTGGAGAACGTTGGTTTTGGGATTGTTTAGTTGATGCAGACCTTGCAAATAATAGTGCAAGCTGGCAATGGGTGGCTGGCTGTGGCGCTGATGCAGCTCCTTACTTCCGAATTTTTAATCCAATTGGACAAGGAGAAAAGTTTGACCCTCAAGGAGAATATACAAAACGCTTTCTTCCGGAGTTAGCAAAGCTACCAGCTCGATATCTCTTTAAACCATGGGAAGCACCAGAGAGCATCTTAGAGCAAGCAGGTGTAGTGCTTGGAAAAACCTACCCATTTCCCATAGTTGATATCCAACGATCTCGAGCAGTCGCATTAGAGGCATTCTTTAGTTTAAAATAGGGGTCAGTCCCTGATATTGCGTATTTTGGTGCCAGTTCATGATATGGTTTAGATAGCATGAACTGGCACTAAATATCATAGAGTGGCACCAAAATACGCAATATCAGGGACTGACCCCTAGAGTGACCCCTAGAGTGTTGGGGCTAGGTTAAGCAGAGAAGCTTTCACCGCAGGAGCAATGGGCGACGGCGTTGGGATTGGTGACTTTGAAGCCTCCTTTTTGAAGGTCATCGCTATAATCAAGTTCAGAGCCACTGACAAATAAGGCACTTTTGGGATCAATAACGATGCGGACTCCTTGAGATTCTACCATGATATCGCGAGGAACAGGGCCATCGACAAGATCCATTTTGTATTGAAGGCCAGAACAACCGCCACCAATGATAGCAACTCGCAGGGCCCCTTCAGGACGTCCTTGGCGGGTCAGGAGTGAGGTTAGTTTTTCTGCGGCCGTTATGGTAATGCGGCAGAGCTTTTCATTGCCAATGCGATAAGAAAGAGTAGATGGAGCTGAAGAAGACATAACAGGTTGCAGGTTATAGGATGTAGGTTACAGCATCAAGATAACAGCAACATTAAGTCGTAAGAAAGATGAAGCCTCCGATATAGGCAAAGCACGGTGATCTTATACAAAATTTTATCGAATTTTCTTCATCATGCTATGTGCCACCTGTAACCTGTGTGTCTTATCATGAGTAATATTGATCAACTTTTTGCTAATAACGAAGCCTGGGCAGCTAAGCTGCGTGAGGAAAATCCAACTTTTTTTGAAAAACTTTCAAAGCAGCAGCATCCTGAGTATTTATGGATTGGATGTGCAGATAGCCGTGTTCCTGCCAATGAAATTGTTGGGTTAGTACCAGGGGAGCTCTTTGTGCATCGCAATGTTGCTAACATTGTCGTTCATACAGATCTCAATTGTCTTTCAGTTATTCAATTTGCTGTTGATGTTTTAAAAGTGAAACACATCATTGTCTGTGGGCACTACGGCTGTGGAGGCGTGCTTGCTGCTTTGCGCAATGAACGAGTCGGATTATCAGATAATTGGCTGCAACATGTACATGATGTGATTCACAAGCATCGTACACTTCTTGAAAGTGTGAGTGATGAAGTAGAGCGTGGGTATCGGCTTTGTAAGCTTAATGTCATTGAGCAAGTGATGAATGTTTGTCGCACAACAATTGTTTCTGACGCCTGGGATCGACAACAAGAGCTTACCATTCATGGGTGGATCTATGGTATGAAAAATGGCCTCTTAGAAAACTTGCACTGCTCTGCCTCTTCTCATGAGGAGATCCGGGTTACACATGCAAAGGCTGTTGCAGTGGTAGCAGGAGAATTGTAAGAAGATGCTCAAACAACTTCATAGCTTCCTTTAGCTGATTCACATACCAGTGAAGTGATATGACCATTATCGCCGATTTTGGCCTGAATGGTCATATCAATTAGCCCAGAGGCAGAATTGACCATGACGACGGTGCAGTTGTTATTGAAGTTACCAATAAGAGAACTGCCTGAAAGCATTCCTCCAACTTGAATTTCTAATTGGCGATCGTCTGTTTTTGCAAAAGAAATATAGCCTTTAATTCCTCCTTGTGGGCAAAAAGTGCCGTTAGGAGCTAGGCTTGATGCTACAGTGTCTAGCACACATCCAATGAGCCCTTGAGGGTTGAGGCGATGTAGCTGCTGGGCTAATGTTGTTGCCGCTTGATGGTTTTCTGAAAACAAGCTGTCTCCTATTTTGGTAAGAATATCATTTCCTTTGTTTGCTCGCTCTTCGACAAGCGCAGGTGTTGCTGGTGTGCTTTCTTGCGGATGCTCAAGCTCATCTTTTTCATAACGTATGGAGAACTTTCTTTTAATATCTTCATCAAAACTTCCATCCTGCTGCCGATCACGACGCATATCATTTAGTTTGGCATTAATTTGTTCACAAACGCGATCAGTGCTAGAAAATATAAAAGATCCCTTAGCTGGAATTTGAATGGAAATATAGTTAGGAATTTGTTGATCTAGGGCTATATCGTGCCTCGTTTGCATTGCCTCTACTTGAATTAAGTAAGGCGTTGATGAATCTTCTGCTGTGATCTCTTGCTGAGAAGAAATTATCGGTGGTACCTGTTTTTTTGAAGCTAAATCGACAGGAGTATTTAATTGGTTAGCTTCCTTTACATCCTGATTCGCGGTGGCGGCTGCAGCAAAAAAATAAGGAAAAATCTTTTGTAGAAAAGATGGCTTAGAAGGGCTCGTTAGAGATTTGTGATTACTAGAGCCAGTGAGCCAGGTGATATTACAACCTAAAAACCATCCCTTCTTAGTCGAATTATTTGATGATGAGGTGGCCTTATTAACTGGGTTTTCAGCAGCAGTGGAAGAGGCCGTAAAGCTGCGAATACGATTGTATAAAGAGAAAAAATAAGTCCCTAACATGGTATCATTTAATAAACCAATTTTCGATGAATCCAAATACTTTGAAGGAGTCCTAAACTCAACATACTCACCAGAACAAAAGAGCCCCCATAGCTAATGAAAGGAAGAGGAAGGCCAGTGATTGGAGTGACACCAATGGTCATCCCAATGTTCATAAAGGTATGCGTGAAAAAAAGAAAAATAATTCCAATTGCAAGGAGTCGCCCAAACGGATCGTTGGCTTGATCCGCAATTTGGAGGCCAATCAAGACAAAAGCAGCAAATGCTATTAAAAGACAAAATCCGCCAATAAATCCATGCTGCTCACCAAGAACGGAAAAAATAAAATCATTATGGACGATTGTGCTCGGAAGATAACCAAGTTCGTTCAATGTGTTAGCCGCTTTAAAGCCTTTGCCGAACCAGCCTCCAGAGCCGATAGCGTTGAGTGATTGGTTAATATTCCATCCTGCACCTTGAGGATCCAATGAGGGATCGAGAAAAACAGTGATGCGATCACGTTGGTATGGTTTCATTCCAAAATTGACCATGATAGGAATGAACGAAATGCCTAGCAAAAGTAGCGTTAAAAGATAACGAGCTGGAACATTTGCAGCATAGAGCATGGCAAAAAAAATGGGCAACCAGACGATAGCACCACCTAAGTTAGGTTGAACTAAAACTAAAATCCATGGCAAGCCCATGATGGCTCCACAAACAAGAATACGCACAATGGGGGGACGTTTTTCTGAGTTACTCAAATAGAGTGCAAGCACCATAATGCCCCCAACGATGGCAAGTTCAGAGGGCTGAAAGCGACAAAAACCAAGATTTAGCCAACTTCTAGCTCCATACACTTTAACGCCAAAAATCATGACGGCTACTAATGCCAAGAGTGACACAGCATAAATCGGAATGGCGCCCAAGCGTGCCCAGCGATAGTCAATAAAAGCAGTAGCAAAAAAGAGTGGAATGCAAAGTAAGAGCCACAAAAATTGACTCAATGTAAAATGAGTTTCTCTCATCCAAGTTGCACTGTAGATCGAATAAAGTCCAAAGGACAGTAGCGCAAACATCAGCAGTAAGAGCGGCTTGTTAAGAGATTGAAATTTTTTGAAGAGCATAGGCTAAAGGCTGCAGGCTACAGGCTGTAAGAAGCGGGATCAAGCTAACAGAAAACTAAATTCTTGGCACTGCAGCTAGGAGGGACTTGGTATATCCATGCTGAGGATTTGCTAAAATTTCTTCTGAGGGGCCTGATTCAATGAGGCAACCATGATGAAGCACAAGCACAGTGTTGCTAATATGTTTGACTACAGCAAGGTCGTGACCAATAAAAAGCATTGCTAGACCAAGCTCTTCTTGCAGGTCTTGAAGCAAGTTAACAATCTGCGCTTGCACGCTCACATCAAGAGCACTTACAGGTTCATCACAAATGAGTAATTCTGGTTCGACAGCTAAGGCTCTTGCAATACCGATGCGCTGGCGCTGTCCGCCGCTAAATTCATGAGGATAACGACGCATCATTTCGGGCTGTAGGCCTACTTTTTTAAGAAGCTCTGCAACACGGTGATTACGTTGATCGAGTGACATTTTAGGAAAATGAATTTCTAATGCTTCTGCAATCGTGCTGCCAATAGTAAGACGAGGATTCAGTGATCCGTGAGGATCTTGGAAAATCATCTGAATTTTTTTTCGATAGGGATGAAATTTTTGCTCGTTCATCGAAGAGATGTCGGTTCCTTGATAAAAAATAGTGCCTGAGGTTATAGGTTGAAGTTTAACTAAGGTACGGCCGATGGTCGTTTTGCCGCTTCCACTCTCTCCAACGAGTCCTACTGTTTGGCCATGTGGGATTGAGAAGCTGACATTGTCAACAGCTCGAACTTCTCCTTGCTGACGCCGAAAAACTCCTCGTCGGATAGGGAATGAAACAGTGAGATTGCAAACTTCAAGGAGCGAATTCATGCAAGTTAGCTAGGAATGAGTAGAAAAGAGTTAAATTTTTTCTGGCTGCTGAAAATTATTCATAACCCTGAGCAAGAAGGGTTATAAAGTCGTCGACATTGTCTGTCGTAAGGAGCTTCTGGAAAATGGTGGGTTCTTTAAGTGAGCGGGCTAATGATCCTAATACGCGTAAATATTCCTGGCTTAGCGCATGAGGAATACCAATAACAAGGATGAGACGGACACGCTGAGGGAAATTTTCAAAAACAATTCCTGGAAGGCTTCTGCCCGCTGCCATGACAAGATCTTGCACAGCATTGGTTCTTGCGTGATAAATCGCGAGCCCATTTTCTTCATCAATTTTCCAAGGCAGTATAGAAGAGGCATTCATAGCCTCAAAGAGCTCCTTCCAATCAGTGACACGAGGATCGTGTTTTAAAAACTGAACAACCTCTTCAACAGCTGCTGTTTTTTCCTGGTTGATGAGAGATAAGCGAACGGCATCTGTTGAAAAGAAATAAGAAAATTGACCCATGAGAGTGTACGAAGCAGAGAATGTTGAAATTGCGAATGGAGAGACTAAAAGTTACTTCCAGTCCATTTTAATTTTTGTCGAAGAATTTGAGGGAAGTTCGTGTCAGGAAGCATCGCTAAAGGAAGTACTTTTTCAGAGGTAGTGATAGAAAGGTGCTCTCGAGGCTGCATTAATCGAGATGAACGCCCATCGATAGAAATGAAAATCTGCTGTTCTCCAGCAGCTTCAATTGTGATGTTACTTTTATCAGCAATAACCATGGAGCGGTTACTAAAGACATGAGGACAGATTGGAGTAATGAGAATAGTTTTGCTTTCAGGCGTCATGATAGGGCCTCCAGCAGCCATGGCATAAGCAGTAGAGCCTGTCGGTGTCGCAATGATCAATCCATCTGCGTGATATTCGGTGAGAGGCACTTGATCAATGCTAACAGAGAGGCGAACTAATTGAGAGCGTTCACCGCGGCTAATTACGATATCATTGAGCGCTAATCCATAAAACTGATCATTAATTTTCAATTCCAAGAGGCTGCGATGACTTAGGAGATATTTTTTATTAATGATACATTGAAGTGCCTGCTGGTACTCTTGCGCTGGTAAGCAAGTCAGAAAGCCAAGCGAGCCAATGTTAAGGCCAAAAATAGGACGCAAGTGAGGACCAGCATGATGGAGAGCACGCAAAATACTTCCATCCCCCCCCATGACTAAAAGAAGGTCGACTTGTTCTGCAAGCATCTCTTCATTAAGCGAAGAATCCTCTTGGATTAAAGCTGCAGTAGCCTTTTCCATCAGAAAAGGAACATGGTGAGCACGAAGTTCAGTGACAACTGCCTTCACAACGGAAGCAGCACCAGGTTTTTGAGTGTGGGCGATGAGGCCAAGCATAGGGAAGAGGTTACAGGTTAAATCAGTGCTGTTCAAAATAAATTGAAATCATATTTCAGAATAAATAGAAAAGGGGTCAGTCCCTGATATTGCGTATTTTGGTGCCAGTCTAGAAAAGGGGTCAGTCCCTGATATTGCGTATTTTGGTGCCAGTCTATGATATTTAGTGCCAGTCCATTAGTTTTTTGAAGCTGGCTTGAAGGCGGATTTTTCCTAGCGTTGCAGGTGATGTTGTTGTGAAAACAAGAAACTTTTTTTCTTTTAGTAGAAAAGAGAGAGGGTTTCGGTGGTGAGGAGAAGGTTCAATCAGCCCTTGTTATATGCGATGAGTATGAAGGCTAATAACAACAAAGGGGTGTGCTCGTTAGAGTATATTAAATAAAGTTGTAGCCGCGCACTGAGGCGTCATTCCGATACTGGAAGCATCGAGCATTAGATATCCACTTCTTTTTTCCGCTCCTCGTTCTTGGCATTGCATTGGCTACAATTTAAGCTAAAACGGCGCTATGATGGCTAAGCAGCAGCTTTAAAGGCGCAGTAGAGCAAGAAACTCAATGTTTCCCGTCATTCCTGGAAGGGGTGACTCCATGACGTTTTCAAATTGATGGCCAGCTTGTTCGACCCATTCGCGGATGGAGGTAACTGCTTTTTGACGTCCCTCTGGATCGCGAACAATGCCACCATGACCAACTTCTTTTTTTGATAGTTCAAATTGGGGTTTAATCAAAACAATGAGAAGTCCCGTCGGTTTTACGAGTTGGAAAGCAGCGGGCAAAACACGGGTGAGAGAGATAAAACTTAAATCAGCGACAATCAGATCGAAAAGATGGGGGAAACTTTTATCTTCCAAGTAGCGAGCATTGACTCCTTCATGCACCGTAACGCGAGGGTCTTGTCTCAAAGACCAAGCAAGTTGGCCTTTGCCAACGTCCACTCCGGTGACATGCCGGGCTCCATGTTGCAAGAGGCAATCGGTGAAGCCTCCGGTTGAGGAGCCAAGGTCAAGGCAATCCCAGCCAGTTGGGTTAATGGAAAAGTTTTTTAAGGCTCCTTCTAACTTGTGACCGCCACGACTAACGTAGCGCTCTTGCTCTGTGATCTTGATGGTGCTTGTAGGAGAAACCTTTGTTCCAACTTTGCTTGCGATTTGTCCATTGACTAGAACGCGACCAGCTAAGATCGAGCGTTGTGCTTTTTCCCGTGATTCAAAAAGTCCTTGTTCATGGAGGAGTTGATCAAGGCGCATCGGTTTTTAAAGTAAAAGAAAGGAGTTGCTCAGGATGGTCCAAAAGAAACTCAGGATTCATGGAGCGCAGAATGTCTATGGAGTTGTATCCCCATGTGACGGCTGCCATTCGTATTGCTGTTGAATGGCTCGCTTCAACATCGCGGGTTTCATCTCCGATGTAGAGAAGATCTTCAGAGCGTAGCTGGTATTCTTTCATAATACGCTTCATTTCGCGTGCTTTTCCAAAAAGTTTGGAGGAGCTACGGATAAAATCAAAATAAGTCAGATGATGATGTTTTAAAAAAGCAATCACATTAGCCTCCGAATTAGAGGTTAAGACTCCAAGACGAAAACCTCGCTCGTGTAGTTGTTGCAAGACAGCAGGAATCTGTGCGATTGGTTCAACTTCATGAATACGGTCCTGAAATTTGACTAACCCACGGCGAGCAATTTTTGGAACGCGCCAACGACGAATGCCTAAATGACGAATCAATTTTTGAGTTGTCATGCTGCGCGCCTCTGGAATTTCTTCCTCAGGTAAGTAGCGAAATTTAAATTCTTCCGAGAGTTCATTCAGAATACGAATAGCCATTGTTCGCGTATCTGCAATGGTACCATCAAAATCAAATAGAAGAACTTTGGCTGAGGTAGAAATCACAAAATGAATTTAAAAAAGGAGAGTTAGGAGGAGCTCCCATGCTGATTCCCTGAGAACATGAAATCAAACGATGGGAATGGTTTGATTTCACTTCCCATGGGAATTGGGGCAATAGCTCCTGTTAAGCCTGACACAGAAACATTGCTAGGAACTGAAGAGGCTCCCGGAAGCTTAATTTCAATATGACTGGAAGAGGTTTCCATGAAGCTGAGGTAATAGGTTGCAGGTTGTAGAAAAAAGTTCCCAAATTTTTTTATAAAGTCTAGACAACACAATTGAAGCTCAAAGACTCAAAGGCTGCTCGTTTTTATGCGGTAGGTATTGGCCATTCCATGATGCCTTTAAAGCCTTCTTTTTTTGCATCATCGGTTTCAATGCCGAAGTTGGCAGCAACAAGTTGAGCAACGCGTTCCATTTCATCTGTTGTTAACATTGGGGTTTCAGGAGCTGCAGCAAACTCACGAAGTTGTTCTTCGTTATAAATATTAGGAAGAACAGTTGCTACGCGGGGATCGTGTAAGAGCCATTGGAGGGCTGCTTGACCGAGAGTTCGGTTTGTGTTTTCTAAAAAGCGAAGTTGTTCAATTTTTTTAACACCATTCAAGAGCCAGCTTTTAGGACGATGCCGACGATGATCATTGTCAGGAAAAACAGTTTCAGCTGTATACTTGCCTTCCAACATGCCTGAAGAGTGGGGGACCCGGATAAAAAATTTAGTTTTTGCTTCGCATTCTTCTGCAATGCGGTGAAGCGTTTTTCCTGGATGTTGCTCAAGAAGATTATAGATATGTTGCAACATATCAGGCTGACGTTTTTGAATAGCAAGACCACCTTCGCCTAGCCATCCAATTGCAGGGCCGAGAGCAACGCCATTATGAAGAATTTTTCCTTCAGCACGAAGATCTTCTAAGACTGCCCAGAGATCATCAGTCATCACTTGTTCTAGGCGAATGTTGTGTAGTTGCAAAACATCAATGCGGTCTGTTTGGAGACGTTTGAGAGCTTCCTCTGTTGCTCTGCGAATGGAAGCAGGACGAAAGTCTTGAGGAATCTCACGTTGACCACGACGTTCGTTGCCATGATTTACAAAGTCATAGCCAACTTTTGTAGCAATAACAATACGATCACGCTCACCTACACTGCTGAATGCTTTTCCAATAAGCTCTTCGCTGCGACCATTACCATAAGTATCGGCAGCATCAAAAAGAGTTACTCCAAGATCTGCTCCTAATCTCATTAAGCGAACTGCTTCCTCGTCAGTGAAGTTTCCCCACCAGCCAGTCGAAAGAGTCCAAAGACCAAAACCAATTTCACTAATGTTCAGATTCGAGTTAGCAAGTGTGCGATATTTCATGCAGGTGAATTTATCACAGCTTTGCTTTTTTTCCAAGTATTCGCTCTGTTGTCATGAAGTTTGTACTCGCAGAGAGGCTGGCAGCTCGAGGGATGCTATTCTTTTGAACAAAGCGCGTTTCAGTGCGGCTCCTTGATAAGAAAAAGATATCTATTGTTTTTAATGAATTGAACATTGCTGCTTATTCTTGCATCGTGTTCAAAAAATTGAACATGACCGAAGATCCTTCCATTATTGCCGCAGAATTAGAGCGCATGAAAATGCGTGATGAAAAAAAAGAAAACTGGAATTTGTGGGGTACTTATTTGAGCGATCGACAATGGGGGACCGTGCGTGAAGATTATTCTGCCGATGGAGATGCCTGGACTTATTTTCCTTTTGAACAGGCTTCTGCCCGTACTTATCGCTGGGGAGAAGATGGATTGCTGGGATTAACCGATCAAGATAATCAAATCTGTTTTGCTCCGACATTTTGGAATGGGAAAGATTCGATTCTTAAAGAACGTCCTTTTGGGCTTTCTAACCCTCAGGGGAATCATGGCGAAGATGTGAAGGAGTATTATTACTTCCTTGAAAATACACCCACTGGAAGTTTGATGAGGGCCCTTTATAAATATCCTCAAGCAGCTTTTCCTTACGAACAATTGATTGCAGAAAGTCAACGACGTTCCCGAAATGAACCTGAATATGAATTAGTTGATACCGGCATTTTTCAGGAAGGACGTTATTTTGATATCGTTGTTGAGTATGCAAAAAGTGATGTGGATGATATTTGCATTCGGATTCAGGCCATTAATCGAGGTCCTGAGGCAGCACCACTTTATATTTTGCCTACAATTTGGTTTCGCAACAATTGGTCTTGGGGAAAAAGTGATCTTTCTAAGCCAGATTTGCACCTCGCTTCTAGCAAGGATGCTATTTCTCTTCAGCCTGCAAAGCTCGTAGTGACTGGCAAAGATAAGGAAATTGTCCATCCTTGGGAGTTGTCTAGTTATCAATTGTTCTTTGAGCAAACAGCAGAGGTTTTGTTTACTGAGAATGAAACGAATAATGAGAAAATTTTTAAGACGAAAAACAAAACACCTTATGTCAAAGATGCCTTTCATGAATATCTCATCAAAGGGCGTCAAGAAGTAGTAAATCCTGAACAACGGGGAACAAAAGCAGCACCAGTCTATTTTAAGAATGTAGGACCTGGAGAAACATGGAGTCTGCGTCTTCGGTTAATAGCCTCTAAGAAATTAGAGTCTAAAACTTCCACAGCAGAACTTCTTGGGCAAGCTGTTGACGACGTGATTTTGCGCCGTGAAAAAGAATGCGATGCTTATTATGAAGAGCTCAATCCTGCCCTCAATCGTGATCATGCTCTTATTCAGCGTCGTGCTTTTGCAGGCTTGTTTTGGTGTAAAAAGTTTTATTATTATCCCGTAATAACATGGTTGCAAGGAGACCCAACAATGCCGCAACCGCCTCCTGTGCGCTGGAAGGGACGTAACTCCACTTGGCAAGAAATGCATGCTCACGATCTCATTTCAATGCCTGATTCTTGGGAGTATCCCTATTTTTGTAGTTGGGATTTAATGTTTCAATCACTCGCTCTGGCTGTGGTTGATCCTGCTACGGCCAAAGAACAAAACTTATTGCTGCGCGGTGAACGTTACACTTCGCCTGGAGCGCAGGCTCCTTCCTATGAGTGGTCATTATCGGATGCTACCCCTCCTATTGATGCTTGGGCAGCTTGGAGAATTTATTCCATTGAGCGTGCGAAGAAAGGAAAAGGTGATTTAGCCTATCTTCGGGAATCATTTAACAAATTGCTTTTAACCTATTCTTGGTGGTGTAACCGTGTTGATAGTCGAGGAGATGATGTTTTTGCAGGAGGGTTTTTAGGACTAGATAATATTAGCATTTTTGATCGTCGTTATGATCTTCCTGATGGAAGCAAAATCATGCAAAGCGATGGAACAGCCTGGATGTCGATGTTTGCTTTGAACATGCTCAACATTGCTATTGAGCTGGCAAAAACAGATCCAGAATATGAACATGTTGCTGATAAATTCCTCAGTGATTTTGTTTATCTTGCTGCAGCCTTAAATGACAAAGGCCGAGATGGCTTTACTCTTTGGGACCATGAAGACGGATTCTATTATGATGTCATCAAAAGGCCTGATGATAGCTCAACACATTTAAAGGTTCGCTCGGTTGTTGGGCTCACACCTCTTTTTGCGGTGGAGAGCTTTGATGCTGTGACCGTGAATAACTTTCAAGCATTGCTCAAACGATTTGATTGGTTTCGCCATCATCGTCCTGAGCTGATGTTTCAATTGCAACATGTTCAAGAAGTCAATGAAGGTCGACGATTAGTCTCCTTAGTTCCGCCAGATAGGCTTCAAAGAATTTGCAAACGTCTTTTTGATGAAAACGAATTTCTTTCACCGCATGGCATTAGGGCCCTTTCAAAATATTACTTGGATCATCCCTACACGTTTACCGAAGGAAGCGAAAGTGCAACGATTAGCTACTCACCGGCAGAGAGTCCTTCAGCCATGTTCGGAGGCAATTCAAATTGGAGAGGACCAGTTTGGATACCAATGAACTTTTTAATCATCGAAGCACTTCAAAAGTTTGGCTTTTACTATGGGAATACCCTGAAAGTTGAATTCCCAACCCGAAGTGGTGTGATGATGAATCTTTGGGATGTCTCCTTGGAGTTAGAGAGACGTGCAGTGAGCCTTTTTACAAAAGATGAAAAGGGCAAACGGCCATTTTATGGTGATGTGGAGCTTTTCCAAAATGATCCTCATTGGAAAGATCAGATTCTCTTTTATGAATACTTTCATGGAGAAACAGGAGCCGGCTTGGGGGCTAGCCATCAAACAGGTTGGACCTCTCTTGTTGCAAAGATGATTCACCAACTGGCAACGTTTGATCAACTGTAGTGCAGTTTGTGCTTCTTGTTGCTGGTGCTGCATTCGCTGCAGGTCTATTTAATCCCCCTCTAACTCGAATGTTTTTTTTCTATATTTGGCAAGAAGCAAGTCAGTAGGCCAAGGAAGGGGAGGTAGGCACAGATTTTAAAAATAAATTCAATACTTGTCTTATCGGCAAGAGCGCCGAGCAAAACAGAGCCAAGGCCAGCCATGCCAAAGGCAAGACCAAAGAAAAGTCCAGAAATTAAACCGACGTTTCCAGGAAGAAGTTCTTGGGCATAGACAAGGATTGCTGAAAACGCTGATGAAATAATGAGACCTATAGGAACAACTAAAATAGCAACCCAAAAGAGGCTCGCGTAAGGAAGAAAAATAGAAAAGGGAGCAACTCCTAAAATCGAAGCCCAAATAATTTTTTTACGCCCATAACGGTCTCCCAAAGGCCCTCCAATGATTGTTCCTGCAGCTGTTGAAAACAGAAAGAGAAACAATAGGTACTGAGCCGTTGGGATAGGAAGATGAAACTTTTTGATAAGAAAGAAAGTGAAGTAACTGATCATGCTCGCCATATAAAAAAACTTAGAAAAAACGAGCACGATGAGAATAGTAAGAGCGAGGGCAATTTTAAATTTTGAAAAAGAAGTGTAATTGGCTTTTGCAGCAGCCTTGCTAGGAAGGCGATGGGTATTTTTAATAAACCAAAAACCGATTCGTGTAAGAATGATCATTCCAAAAAGAGCAAAAAAACTAAACCATCCGAGTTGATGGCGTCCGTAGGGAACAATGAAGAGGGCCGCTAACAAAGGTCCAAGTGAGGTTCCTGCATTTCCACCAACTTGAAAAAGTGATTGCGCTAGACCGTGATTTCCTCCGGAAGCCATGTGAGCAATGCGCGAGGCCTCTGGATGAAAAATAGCTGCTCCAGCACCAATGAGTCCTGCCCCCGTTAAGAGATAGTGAAACTGATTGGTGAATGCAATGAGGAGAAGGCCAGAGAATAAAAATCCCATGCCTAGCGTTAGTGCGAAGGGTTTGGGATAGCGATCAGTATAAAGCCCAATAAAAGGTTGTAGGACGGAACCTGTTACTTGGCTCGAGAGCGTAATCAGTCCAATTTGAAAGAAGGTGAGGTGAAAAGAACCTTTTAAAATCGGATAGATCGCAGGTACCAATGATTGGGTAACATCATTGAGGAGATGGCAAAAGCTCAAAGTTATGAGCAAAAAAATAAAAGTCTGGCTAGATTCTTGTGGATGAGATAAGGGAGGGGTATTCATGCTCCCTTAGATATATAGTGTATTAAATTGAAAAAGGCACGCCATAAGCTTGCTCTTTTTCCTTAGGACTGCGTTCTCAGATCCTCAATCACATGCTAAAAAATCCTAACTTTTCACTTGTAACTTAATACTGCTACTACGTTATCTTAAAAATAGCGCTTAGCTCTTCAGCCTTCTCCTAAGAAAAAATTTCTGCGCCTCTAACGAGCCCTTTTCAATTTAATACGCTATAGTTCATTGATACAGAGTGGTCAAAGATTTCAGTCACTAAAAATGGCAACTCTAAATCCTAAGGAAAAAGAGCAAGCTCATGGCGCGTTCTTTCCAATATAGAGAATATTAAAAAATTCTATAACCGCTTATGGCCGCGTCACTCCGGCCCTTGAAACTAAGATATACACTCTATTTCTACGCTCCTCATTCATGGAAATATAGTCAAGTTACTTAGAAATTAGAGGGAAGAACGTAGAGATTTTTAGAAAAGGCAAGGCCGAAGACTTAGGGGTATCTCAACAATAACGTGATGAGATGAGAATGCTGCTTCTTCCTAAATAAGATTATGATCATTTCTAACTAATTTGACTATACATCATCGGCTATAATATCGTTTAAAAGACTCTACTAGACTATAGAGAGACGACTGGATGCATTTCTTAAGACGAAGATAATTGAGGAGCGGCTTTGTGCATCAAATTAATTACTCTTCGCCTACACTCTATCGATTCGAGGACGTAGAAATTTAAAGCAAGACTCTTAATGCTGCCATACCAACCTTTGCAGCAATAGCCAGTTGTTGATTGCGCCTATCTATTTTTGCTTGCTGTTCTAACTCTTGGATTCTTTGCCAATCTTCTGCCTCTCGTCTTTTATCAGGACGGTTCCATTTTCTCTGAACAAGAGCAGCTTGAGCAACTATTGGCAAAGACCAATTAAAAGGCTCTGTATTTTCTTTTAGAGCAGATAATACTTCCTCAGAAGATACTGAGAGTTCCAAAAGCTCTTTTTCTCTTTCATGAGATTTTAATGAAACAATTCTATCAATCTCTTTGTTCCACTCTTCAGGAGAAAGTTGAGCTAATCTAATATTTGCTATTCTCTTGGCGGCCCTGAGTAATCTTGTTGTCGCCTGCTCTACTTTATTTTTGAGGTCAGCGTGATCAATTAATTCATCTCTTATTTCAAAGAGCTTACCATAATCTTCACAAAACCAAGATTGATTCTGCAGATGAGACTTTGCTTTTTCCCTTTTCTCGTGGGCTTCTTCAAACTCCCTAATTGCTTGACTTAAATCTTGTTGTGCGCGGTTTTTTCGATCTTCAAATGGCAGATTTGTTTCTTGATGGATTTCTTCTTCAGTAAGGGTTTCACTTTGAATTCCTACGATTCCAAAAATTTGTTTTTCTTTTTCTCTAGTAGTTAAGAGATTCTGTTGATTCTCTCGCAATTTTGTTTGTTCAATATCAAGATCAGGGACGTTCATTAAAAGATGAAACTTCTTAGCAGCTTTGATGGCATTACGGTGACATTGTTCAGCTTGTTGGTAGAGTATTGAAGGATCAGAAATAAGCTGAGGAGTGCCGCTATTTTCATCTAAACAACGCCCCTCTCTCCTGAATGTAGCAATACTGCGAATAGCTTCTAGTCTTTCCCAATAGGTCTTATGCAGTAGGGTACACGCTTCATTCCAAGCATCATTAATTCTTTGAAATTTGATCGCTGACGCAATGATTTTATCATTTGCTTCTAACCTTCTTAAATATGCATTTAACCTATTAAGTGTTGTTCGCGTAAGAAGATTCTCTTTATGTTGTTCTCTTTCACGTATGAAGTTTAAATAAGTTTTTCTAATTTGCATTCCTCTATCTTCCGATTGCTTAAACTCTTTCATAAATTGATCACACTCCTTAAACTCTTCTCTTATTGCAAAAAAATCCAAGTATTCTGCCTTTGCAACAAGATAAGCGGCCGCTAAATCTTGCATCAATGCATTGCCTTCAGATTTTACTTCCTCTTTTTGTTCCTTGGATAAATAAAGCAGTGTGCTTGCTTCCTGCAGTGATTGAATTTCATTTTTAAGTTCTGTACATTCTTGTCGAGTCAAATCAATTTCTTTTCTTAATTTATTGTTTTGATCGAACTCTAATATCGAAGCATTAGTCAGTTGGTGTTGTAACAAGTGAAGATGCCCCTCTTTTTGACTGATTTTTTCTTGAAGATTACTTACTTGTTGTTGATTGTGACTAAGCTCTTCTTGGAGTGTTCCAGGTAATGCTGAAGCACCAAGAGCGGATGACTCGCTTGTCTCAAGTGATTGACTTGGCCCAATTTTTTGGTCGTGAGATAGCTCTGTTATTGGGCCATGAAGCTGTTGTAGTTTTTTTTGAGCAATGAAGCATTGATTTTCTAAATTCCTCATTTTAAGAACGAGTGCATCGATCTCTTTTGTAAGTTCTGCTCGCCTTTGAGGTCTCCATGTTTCTGCTAGAAGATTGATTTTTAATTGATATATGCGTTTTGTTTCCTCAATTTGTAATTTAAAAGAGGTTATGTTTTCAGCAATGCGCTCTGCCGGCGTTAATGAATTAACTCTTTCTTGTTCTTTTTGACTGGCCAAAAGTTCTTCTTCTCTTTTTTTATTTCGTTTTTGTTGGTTAATTAACTCTTCACGTGCTGCTTTGCGCATTGACATAGTACTCTTAGTTGCTTCGAACTGCTCATTTATAGCTGTTGATTCCCTTTTTAAGTCGTTACGTTCACCTCTGAGCTTTGCAATATCGTTCTCAAGTTGCTCTCTTTTTACTTCATCGATTTGAACCAGTGCCTTCTGCTTTTTAAATCGAAAATAGTCTAGCATGGTCTTATAGGTGCCTTTTTTTCGACTTGCCGTAAGTTGAGCCAATTCCTGTTTTTTTTGATTTAATTCATCTTCTTTTTGCTGCAATAAAGAATTTTTGCTTTTTAACTGATATGCCAAGATAGCTTCACGGCTATCAAGAACGCATAGTGAATCTCTAGTGGTATCGAAAGTTATTTCTAGGGCACTTTTTGCTGCATCATCTTTTTCCTCAAGTCGATGGGCACTAATCATATCTCCACGCTTGGCAAGGCTCGAATTATCTTCCAAAAGACTAGCATGTTCTTGATGGGGATCATTCGCGTTAAATCTATTAGCATTTTCCTCAGGATCGCCCTTTTTGTAAGATTCATGCTCCCCGCGAAGCATCATTAGCGGAGACGTTCCTATTGCATTATTCCAAATATCAAAAGCCTCTCTCTGATTAGCAGTGAGGCCAAGCAGCAAGTCATTATCATTCACTCCAGGGGCAACCTCGTAATCAAGATGATGTTCCTTTGAAATAGCAACAATTTGATTTGCTATTCCATTATTGTAGAATATTCCGAAGTCAGCGGAAGATTTTAAAAAAACAATATACTCTCCGACCTTAATGTCATCAACTGGAAGATATTGAATATCATTTGAATGACCAAAAGCTTGCATTAAAAATAGAGCAATACTGAGTAGATGAATTGTCCAAGAAAAGAGAGCTTTAATTTTACGAATAGACATAAAAGATAACGATCGATAACATGTTGAAATATCGAAGACAACAAAAATGCTATCTGCTCCTAAAAATGGGGCAATTCAAATTTTTTAACAGGCTCTCTAGCTTTAAGTGGAGTTTTTTATGCGGTTCCCATCCAAGCTGTTGTTGTCGGAGGAATGGAATATTATAGCCCTTCTCTGATGTGGCTTCTAAAAAATAGGAGCTACTAACTTCACGATCAATTGCGTTAAGAGCATCTCTTCGTTTCCTTGGCTACGGAGTAATTGCTGATTGGTATCCCTGCAGGCTAAGAATCCTTGCATCAGTTGAGATTCCTCAAACTTGCTAGCACTAACAGCTGAAATGCCCAGGCCATAAGCATTCAAGGATCCATCTTTTTTGCGAGGAAGATGGGCGGTCGCTGATGGTGGAAGTTTTTGAAGAGTAGAGGCAAAAAATTGTGGCTTTTCCGGAGCTTTCAATCGATGGGTAACTAAAAGGCTTTTTACAACGAGTAAATTGCGAATGGTCGGTACAATCGCAGCAAGTAAAATTCCAATGGCGCTTTCGCCTTGCTGCAGCAACTGTTTCAGTGTTGAGAGAGAAAGCCCAAGGTTTCGCTTAGAGATTGCATTACTCAAATCAAAAATTCCTCCGGTGCGTGTTTGAGGAACAAGATCACGAACCATCTTTTCGTGAATGATGGCACCGGCCCCTGCGGCAGTGATTAATTTAGCTAGCTCCGATTCCATTTGCCCGGAATGCGCCCCAACTCGAGCTGCCAAAATTTCAGCAGCTTCCTCATCTAAGCGAACATCACGCTCTCGGGCCCGTGCGATGACCCAAGCAATGACATCATGTTCCGTAGCATTAAATCCAAAGTCAGGTTTATCGCAAATTGTAGTCCTTGCAAGGAGTGAGAAGTTTTTATAAAAGGCACGCCGTTTATCAGGCTCTGAAGCACTCATCAAAAAACGAGTTCCTTCAGGCAAATTCGACTTCAAAACTTTTATTAATTTTTCGAGAGCTTCTTGAGTGGCTTCAGAACGGCCTGCAGGGCTTTCTTTTAAAAACGGAGCGCTTTTAAGCCAGACTAATTTTCCCGCTCCTAAAAAAGGAAAAGTTTCTAAACTTTGAATTGTTTCATGAATCGCATTGATTGCATGTTCGACAGTCTCTCCTCCAGCCTCAATGATCTCCATTCCAAAAGCGTCTTCTGTAGGTGCTAGCTCACTTGCAAGCTCCTGAGCTTTGCGACGTACTTCGGCATTATCGCTGCCAGTAACAAAAAAAAGAGAACTTTTCTCAACATATTTCTGAGACCTTTGCTCTTCTGATTGTATCGATTTTAAATTATTTTTAGACACGCTCTTTATCCTATTAGTGCTGCTCTTCTCAATAAAGGAGACAATATTACCTCTTCTTCTTGCTTGTTTTTTTCTTATAAGGTCGTGAGATTTGCTTCAAATTTTCTCCCTTTTTTAAAGCTTCAATCTGATCTCGCAATAATGCAGCACGTTCATATTCCATTTTTCGAGAGGCTTCGCCCATTTCTTCTTGCAACTCTCTAATTAAGGCTGCCCGGTCATGGGGAGTCTCCTCGATGAGGTCCTTGTCATCTGCTTCTAAAATAACACGCAAGCTTTTTTGGACGGGGCGCGAAACACTAGTAGGAACAATATGATGTTCTCTGTTATAGTCCATTTGACGTTGGCGTCGATCTTGAGTGATCGCGAGGAGTTCACGAATACTTGCCGTAATTGTATCGGCAAAAAGAAAGACTTCTCCATTGAGATGGCGGGCAGCACGTCCTGCCGTTTGAATAAGAGAAGTCCGGCTGCGCAAGAAGCCTTCCTTGTCGGCGTCGAGAATGCAGACCAAGCTGACTTCTGGAAGATCAAGACCTTCTCGTAGCAAGTTGATTCCTACGAGCACATCAAAATCTCCTTCTCGGAGTGCACGTAAAATTTCGACTCGCTCAATTGTATCAACGTCGCTGTGAAGGTAGCTTACCTTAAGACCAACTTCCTTAAGGTAGTCGCTTAAATCTTCTGCCGTTCTTTTGGTTAAGGTTGTGACCAAAACACGTTCTTTTTTTTCAACGCGAATTCGACATAGTTCAATCGTTTCATCAATTTGAGATTTTAAAGGTCTTACGCTAATCCGTGGGTCCAGTAAGCCTGTTGGTCTCATGATTTGTTCAACAATGAGAGGGGTTCCTTCGCATGTAGGATCGAGCGTTTCAGTAGCCTTATTGGGTTTAAGATCTTCTAAAAGAGGTATCGCTTTTTTAGGGTCAATGTAACCTTGATTACCCACAAAGCTGTTTCTGAATTCAAAAGGTCCCGGTGTTGCGCTGATGTAGAGATGTTGCTTGCCCGTCGCCATAAATTCGTCAAAGCTCAGAGGGCGATTATCGAGGGCGCTTGGCAAACGGAATCCATATTCAACAAGCGTCATTTTGCGTGCGCGATCGCCAGCATACATGCCACCGATTTGAGGAAGCGTAGCATGAGATTCATCAATCACAATGATCGTATCTTTGGGTAAGAAATCCATTAATGTATAAGGCCGAGATCCTGCCGTTCTTCCTGTGAGATGACGCGAATAGTTTTCAATTCCATTGCAAAAACCCATTTCTTGCATCATTTCAAGATCGTATTCGGTCCGCATTTTCACTCGCTGTGCCTCAATGTATTTTCCTTGTGCCTCAAGCCATGCAACCCGTTCCTGGAGCTCGTTCTGAATGCTCAACATTGCTTTTTGCATTTTGAGCTGAGGAGTGACAAATTGCTTGGCAGGAAAAAGCGTTAAATGAGTGAGCTGATGTTTTGCGGCTCCTGTTAAAGGATCAAAGGCAGAGATGCGATCAATTTCATCGCCAAAAAATTCCAGGCGCATTGCCAGATCTTCTTCTTGAGCAGGATAAATTTCAACGACATCACCACGAACACGGAAAGTGCCTCGAGAAAACTCAATTTCATTTCGCTCATAGAGCATCGTAACGAGCTTTTTCAAGAGCTCTTCACGTGGAATGATTGCCCCTTGTTTAAGGGTTAAGATCATTTCTAAAAAATCTTCCGGTGATGCTAAACCGTAGATACACGAGACGCTCGCTACAACAATCACATCGCGACGCGTGAGGAGGGAGCTGGTTGTTGAAAGGCGAAGGCGCTCAATTTCCTCGTTAATGGAACTATCTTTTTCAATATAGGTGTCAGAACGTGGAATATAGGCTTCCGGCTGATAGTAATCAAAGTAGCTGACAAAATATTCAACGGCATTGTTAGGAAAAAATTGTTTGAATTCCGAATAGAGCTGCGCCGCCAATGTTTTATTGTGCGACATGATCAACGTTGGTCGATTCAGTGCTTGAATAACATTTGCTGTGGTGAATGTTTTTCCTGAACCAGTAACTCCAAGCAAGGTCTGATGACGGTTGCCGGTTGCTAGCGAGCGCGTCAATTTATCGATAGCCTGTGCCTGATCGCCTTGTGGTTGGTAGTCTGAGTGAAGCTCGAAAGCCATATTTTAGTATTATGAAGCTAAGTTAGCGAGCATGCAATAGTATCGATCAAAAAAAAATAGCCGCAAAGAAAAGAGTGCGATAAACTCCCTGTTCCATGAATATCTGCTTGAATGATTCTTCACTACTCCCTCTTTGGGAAAAAATAAAAGCAACAGAACGCCTCTCTCCAGAGGAGGGAATGATTCTTTATGCATCGGATGACTTAAAAGGGATCGGGGCCATGGCTGATGCGGTGCGACGTCGCAAGCATGGCGAGGTGGCCACTTATATTTTTAATCGCTATATCAATTATGCGAATCTCTGCATTCTTAATTGTCAGTTTTGTGCTTTTAGTGCAAAGAAGCGAGATCCACATGCTTTTGAAATGGCTATTCCAGAAATTGTAGCTGCTACCAAAGAGGCTTGGGAAGAAGGTGCAACAGAAATTCATATGGTAGGAGGCTTGCACCCAAGCCTGCCAGCTAGTTGGTATCTGGATGCACTTCGGGAGATGAAACGAGTTGCTCCAGAGATGAAGATAAAAGCATTTACAGCGATTGAAATTCGTCATCTTGCCAAACGAGTTTTAAAAAAAACAATTCCTGAAACGCTTCAGCTACTTCGGGAGGCTGGGCTGGATGCCCTAACTGGTGGTGGAGCAGAAATTTTTGATCCGCTCGTACGTGATCAAATTTGTCGTGGTAAAGAAACAGCAGAAGAATGGCTTGAGGTTCATCGCCTCTGGCATCAAATGGGAATGAGAAGTACCGCTACGATGCTTTATGGTCATATTGAAACACCAGTGCATCGGATTGATCATTTGAATCGTCTCCGCGAATTACAAGATGAGACGGCTGGATTCACAGGATTTGTCCCTTATGCTTTTGTTCCTGAGACAACAGAGCTGGCTCACATTATTCCAGTTAAGGCTGAAGAAAATTTAAGGAACTTGGCAATTGCGCGTCTTTTTCTCGATAACTTTGATCATATCACTGCGTACTGGATTAGCATGGGGCTTGAAACCGCTGCAAAAGCGCTGGATTACGGTGTTGATGATTTGCATGGAACAATCAAAGAAGAAAAAATTTTCCATATGGCTGGTGCTAAAACGCCTCAAGAGCAAACGGTCATGGCTTTTGAAGCAGTGATTCGAAAAGCTGGGCGCGAGCCTTTACAAAGAGACACGTTTTATCGACCGATTGGGAAAACAGAAAGAAGATGATAACTCTTGGTGCTGTTTCTTATCTTAACGCGCGGCCTTTGCTGGAGGGGATTACATGTCAAGTTATCAAGGAAACTCCTGCAACATTGCTGTCGACTTTTGAAATAGGAAAAGTGGATGCTGCTTTATTATCGCTTTATGATATCTTGCAACGGCCTCAGTTGAAAGTAGTCGACGACATTGCTATTGCCTGTCGAGGGCCTGTTTATAGCGTCTTTTTAGCTTATGAAGGTCCACTCGAAAAAATAAGCAAAGTGCAACTTGATCCTGCATCTCATACTTCCAATCAATTGATAAAAATTATTTTTAAAAAATTTTATCAACTCGATCCAGAGTTTGTAGAACGTCCTGAAAAGAAAAATGAGATCCTACCTCGACTCTTCATTGGCGATCCTGCTATTGCCTTTCGAGGTAGGGCAACTTGCTCCATTTTAGATTTAGGAGAAGAATGGTATCGTTTTACTGGACTGCCTTTTGTTTTTGCGAGGTGGTGCTTGAAGAGTGCTCATCCTTATGAACAAGAAATTATCTCCATGCTTCATAAGGCCAAAGAAAGAGGCTTGTGCGAGAGGGAAAAAATTGCTGCTACTTTTGCTGATCCAGCATTTGCTCTTCGCTACTTCAGCGAGTACATTCAGTATGATTGTGGTCTCGAAGAAGAAAGAGGAATAAAGTTGTTCCAGGAATTCTTATAAGGCCAGTAGATTTTTATTGAAAATGCTTACACGCTTTAAACCGCTTCTCTTTTTATTTTTAGCGCAAGTTTGTGTTGGTATTAACATCGTTTTTTCCAAAGGGCTGACTAGCCATATCAATCCTTTTATCATCATGACCATTCGCTTTACGGTGGCGAGTTTGTTCATGTCACTCTTGCTTATAAAAGCAGATGAAAGAAAGCGTTGGAATTTTCATTTAAGCTCACTTGATTGGTTCGTTATGCTAGTCAAGGGAGTTGGGGCCGGACTTTTTTTTAATTGGCTGATGTTAACAGGCCTCAGTTTAACGAATGCAAACAGTGCAGGCCTGATTACTAGTTTGCTTCCGGCCATTATTGTCTGTTTGAACGTGCTTCTTTTTAAGCAAAAACTAACTTCACAGATGGTTATTGCGATGATGATTTCTGTGATCGGGCTCATCTTAATTAACTTTGAGTCATTGGGAAAAGAGAGTCGCTATGCGCTCATGGGAAATCTGTTAGTTTTTATTGCGTTACTTCCAGAGGGCCTCTACTACACCTTGAGCAAATACTATCCTGTTTCAAAAATTCCACCGATTACTAATTCCATTTGCCTGACGCTTTCTAATCTTCCATTCCTCTTAGTGATCATCGCTTTTATGCCTGTATCAGCATGGCATGGGATTACTCACTATGATATTTGGATCATGATGTTAGTGGGGGTAGCCGCAGGACTCTTCTTCTTTTTTTGGCAAACAGGTATTGAAAAAGTTGATCCTGTATACGGAGCGCTTGCAACCGCTTTTATGCCGCTGAGTACTGTTTTTTTGGCATGGCTTTTTTTAGGCGAGGGGCTAACTGCTAGCAAATCTATTGGAATGCTCTTTGTGATCCTTTCCATTGTTCATTATGCCAGACAAGAGAGCTCTGGTCGGTAGCTTTATCGACTCTTCAATCTCCTTTTTCAGTGTTAGTTGATCGATGTTTGGGAGGTTAGGGAATAGCAATCTAATTTGATCCTCTATTGTAGCTCTCACGGTATCGACAACAATTTGAGTGGAGCGTTCGATTTCTATATTCACACAATCTCCCACTTTTTTTTCTGAAAAAGTAGTGCAACGTAATGTTTCAGGAATGAGCCAAACTTCAAAATAGCCTTTCTCTGCATTAACCTCACTTACGGTCAGGCTGGCACCATTGATGGCAAGAAATCCTTTGCTGAAAATATAGCGCATCCATTTTGAGTCAACCTCAACCCTCAGCATCCAATTATTAGGTGGCTTTTGGATTTCAATAATTCTTCCACAACAATCAACATGTCCCGATAAAAGATGGCCTCCAACCTCAGCTCCCTCCTTAGCAGCACGCTCAACATTGACTTGATCACCTTTTTTAAAGCCTGCCAAGGTCGTTGTACGGAGACTTTGTAGCATAATGTCAAAATCGACCTTCTGCTGATCATGAATTTTACTTACGGTGAGACAAACCCCATCTACAGCAACACTTGCTCCGAGCGTAAGGGCTTCACAAAAATGAAGGTCGCTAAAATGGAGTGTAATCGTCCGTAAGCCTTCTAGATCACGAATCGAAGTAATAGTGGCGACATGTGTAACAATACCAGTAAACATAAAATTTTTTTTAAAACTTACTTTTATTGCTGCGAAGTAGCATTACCAACCCTGAATCACACTTCCTTCAAAAAGCTTCTGCGCTTGCTCGAGGACCTCTGCGCTTTGATAGGCTTTCACGAATTCTTGAACCTCTTTGCGATTTTGGTTCTCTTCGCGAGCAACAATGATATTCACGTAAGGAGAATCTTTTTCTTCTACAAATAAGCCATCACGTGTTGGCAAGAGATTTATTTGGGAGGCATAAGTTGTATTGATAATCGCCACATCAACATCTTCTAAAGATCGTGGTAATTGAGCAGCGGCGAGTTCAATAAACTGAAGGTTCTTTGGATTAGCGACAATGTCGAGCGTCGTTCCAGTGAGGCCAACATTTTCTTTTAAAGTGATGAACCCTTGCTTTTGAAGGAGGAGCAAGGCGCGACCAAGATTAGTAGGGTCATTGGGGAGGGCGATTTTTGCACCATCGGGAAGTTGATTCAGTTGTGTAATTTTCTTAGAATAGCCAGCCAGTGGAAAAACAAAGGTATTTCCAGCAGGAACAAGATGATATCCTCGGTCTTTAATTTGAGCATCAAGATAGGGCTTATGCTGAAAAACATTAAGGTCAATGCTGCCATCATTGAGGGCAATGTTAGGCGTTGTGTAATCTGAGAAAGTAACAATTTGGACATGAAGTCCATATTTTTCTTGAGCGATCTTAGCTGCTGTTTCCATGAGCTCTGATTCACGGCCGCTGATAACGCCTACTTTTAAAGCGTGATCTTCTGCTTTTCGCTGGCAGCTAGTAAAAAAAAGAGTGAAAAGAAGGATTGTAAAATAAAAAAGAGATTTCATTAAAATGGAGGCCGCAGCCTATCAAGGGTAGAAATAAATGTAAAAAAATAAAGATGTTAGCGTTTTTAATAAACTAATAAACACCTGCTGCGATAGCTCACTGATATTTGCTTTCTTCAATGTCAGAAGGCGAGTTAGCGATGATCATATTTGCGCACAAGATAATGACCGATGCTTTGAATGATCTGTACTAGCAAAATCAAAATTAACACGGTGGCCAACATGACTGAGGCATCAAAACGTTCATAGCCATAGCGAATGCCAATGTCGCCTAAGCCGCCACCACCAATCGCTCCCGCCATAGCGGAATAATTAACTAACGTGATCATGGTGATAGTGATCGCATTTAAAAGGCCGGGAAGCGCTTCGGGTAGAAGAATTTTGGTAATGACTTGAAACGGACGTAATCCCATTGCATTGGCTGCATCCATGAGACCTGATGGAACTTCCATGAGCACTCCCTCAACTAACCGTGCCATGAATGGAATGGCGGCCACTGTCAAAGGAACAATGGCTGCGATAGTGCCAATGCTTGTACCGGCGATGAATCGCGTGAAGGGAATAATTGCGACCATGAGAATAATGAAAGGAACAGAACGAGCTGCATTAATCAACATTTCAAGCACTTTTTGCAGACGAGGGTGTGGTAACATTTGCCCTGGGCGTGTGATATGAAGAACCACTCCTAGCATTAATCCGATGAGAGAGGCAAAAATAGTAGAAACAAAAACCATGAGGAGAGTTTCCCCTAAGGCAGCTACAAGTAATTTAATCATTGATGAGGACATATCCTAAAACTTCCAATTGAATGTGGTTTTGAATGAAAAACTGCTGAGCCGCTTTGCATTGATGCTGTGTGCCAAAAAGCTCTGCGAGGAGATAGCCAAATTTTATGCCTCCTGCATATTCCACATCAGCGCTGAGGATGCTGATATCGATGTTAAAAAGCCGGCATGCTTCCGAGATGAGTGGCTTGTCAACGGTGTTTCCAGTAAATCCAAGCTTAACGAGTGGATAGCTTTGATCGCAGGGGCTTGACTTCATTCGTGAAGCGTACTCTTCAGGAATTTTTAGATGAAAAGTTGCATTGATAAATTCACGAGCAATCGGAGTGGTGGCATTACTAAAAATAGAGGTCACTGTTCCTCGCTCAACGAGCTTTCCTTGATCTAAAATGGCTACTTCATCGCAAATGGCTTTAATGACATCCATTTCATGAGTGATCAACAAAATGGTTAGGCCTAGTTTCCGATTAATATCTTGAAGTAGCTTTAAAATGGAATGCGTTGTTTTGGGATCTAAAGCTGAAGTCGCTTCATCACAGAGTAGGACTTTAGGAGAAGGGGCTAATGCTCGAGCAATGGCAACACGTTGTTTTTGGCCTCCTGAAAGCGCAGCTGGATAGGCTTCTGATTTGTCTTCGAGGTTGACGAGTTTTAATAACTCAGTAACACGGTGTTGAATATCTTTTTTGGAGTAGCCCAGTAACTCTAACGGTAACGCAATATTGCCAAAAACAGTCCGAGAAGAGAGTAAATGAAACTGTTGAAAAATCATTCCTATCTTGCGACGAGCTTCCATCAATTCTTCACGATTGAGATGTAAGAGATTCATTCCATCAATGATGATAGAACCCTGATCAGGGCGTTCTAACAAGTTGATCATGCGAATTAAGGTGCTTTTTCCAGCTCCTGATGGACCAATGATTCCCATGATTTTTCCAGGAGAAACACTAAAGTTAATATTTTGAAGAGCTGAAACCGTGTTCGAACCAGAATGATATTTTTTATAAATACTATTGAGTTTAATCATGGAATGAAAAATGATTTGAGCCGTGTTCTCAAGAGGGTTGTAGCAGTTGCTTCCGGAAAAAGAAAAGGCTCTTGCATGCTTGCAGGAACTAGGAAAAACTGTCCTGGAAAAAACGTTTTCATTCCACAACGAATGCAACCTGTAAGACAAGTGATCAATGAAAATTCATTTTCTTCATTTGCAAGGCGGGGCTCATGGAGTTGCCATTTTTGAGTTTCAAAATAGGAACAATCGGCAATGATGCCAGTGCTGCAAGTTTCGATTTTTGGTTCGTAGTCCTTAAAATCAATGGATGCGAGTGATTCTGCAAGGTGAAGCTCTCGAGGCTTTCCATCAAGTCCCTTGCGATTCCAATCAAAGACGCGATAAGTTGTATCACTGTTTTGCTGGATTTCAGCAACTATAATTCCTTTTCCTAAAGCATGAAGACGACCGCTCGGGAGAAATAGACTTTCTCCCTGATGCACAGGAATTCGATGGAGGGTTGATTCAACCATTCCTGTCTGTAGGGCTTGCTCAAAACGCTCACGTGTTACTCCATTTTTCAAACCAGCATCAATCGTAGCCGCAGGATCGGCTTCTAAAATATACCAGCATTCCGTCTTCGGTTCGCCACCAAGCTGCTTGGCTACGGTTTCTGGAGGGTGGACTTGAAGTGAGAGGATTTCAGCAGCATCAAGAAGCTTGCAGAGAAGTGGAAATCGAAGGGAGCGATTGCTGAGGTGAACCGTTCCAAAAATTTCTGTGCGATAATTGGTCCAAAGTTGATGAAGGCTTTCCCCAGCGAGTTTTCCTGCTGTGACAACACTTTCTGCTTCAGGGCGATCAACAATGGCCCAAAGTTCACCAATTTTTTTTTCTGGAGGGAGAGAAAAATGAAGTGATGTTTCTAACCTACGCCCCCCCCAGGGGCGTTCCATAAAAATAGGATGAAAAGTGATGGGGCTCTCTGTCATTGTTGCAATGGCAATAAAAAGGACCAGTAAGATAACCCTTTCTTAAAGGATAAGCAAATAGAAGGAGAAGTTTTTTGCATTCCAACGACCTTACAGGGTATATGGTTAGCTTTAATTTTTAGCTGCGTATGAAAAAATTACTCCTCCTTTTATTTTCTCTCCTTTTGTTGATAGCAACACCGAGTTTTGCAGAGCAATGCGAGACAATAACTCCAGGTCAACAGGGGGCTCCCTTGATGATGGTGCCTGGAGTTGGGAAATTACCTGGAGGGGAGGGCGTGCGAGATCAGCGTATTGGTATTCCTCGCGTTCATGCTAGCGATGAAATCAATCATGAAAGTCCTGAACAGCGGACTGAGCTTAATGCTGTGGGAGGAATTGCTGAAAAGCAGAGCCATCAAGGTTCAGATTATAGAAATATCCAAACACAAGAAAAGTTGGCAAGCATCATTGGAATGCATCCTGAGGATCATGCTGCCCCAAGAAAAGATGCTGAAAGAGTGCAGGTAAGACTAATCGCACTGATGCAAAAGACATACCTTGATCATTTCATGGAAGTTATAGGCAATCCGGTAAGAGCACTTTTTGGCCCAAATAAGCAATTAGAAGAACAGCAATTGCAAAGAGAAAGTTTAATGATGCAAATCAAAGAGGCAGGTGGAAGAGGTTGCCAAAATGAGCTGGTTTTTAAAATGCTCGATCGAGCTTTAGAAGAGCTACAACATAATGAATCGGAACATGGTGATGGGACTGAAACTGGCACTGCTAGTCTTATTCGAAGTTCGTTAATTTCAGCAGAGCAAGCTAAAGAATTAGATAGCATTTGGTCACAAGAAGAGAAAAAGCAGCAAGATGGAATATTGTACAGGAAGCTAAGAGCACCTGCTCTAGAAGATGAATTTATCAAACTTGTTGAACAAAATAACCCTCAGGACGCTGAAGAGACTGCTGATGTATTAATGAAAGTCAGATCAATCTTTAATAGTACAAGTCTAGGTGGAGAAACTAATATCGACGGGGAATTGCTGGCTTTAGCAGAGGCTCAGGGAAGTTTAATAAAAATGGCCTTCTACTACAAAATTTTTGATACTGCTCTGGATGAAATACAGCAGCAACAACAAGAATTATTTCGACACGGAGCTCCTCCAGTCCTTTCTGATGAGGAAGTGGCTGATCAGTGCATTCAAGTAGTCAAAAGTTCATCGCTTGTTGTAACGATCCCCCAAGGCGAGCGCATGGATTATTGTTTAAAGTGGGCTCTATATCGATATGTCAATGCAGATATTCTTATACATATCGGACATAGATGGAACATGATCCATGGAGATTCGGAATAGAGTTTTTTTTTACCTCTTGAAAACTTTTGTCTCACTATTTTGTCAGATTTTTTTTCATGACGGCAAAGCTGTACTTTCTATTACCTATAAAGGACATTGACTTTAAGGAGATCACCAGGCAAATTATCCGACCTGTTGTTACCATTGAAAGACTCGTTGAATTGATTAACAGAAATTCTTCGACGTTGGTTTTCTGGAGAAGAAAATCGAAATAAAAAACAAAATTTAAGGTAAGTCTTTCAATGTGAGTGTGCCATTAGGCCGGCTCCACCCCAGCGTTCCCCTGATTCATGAGTAAATTTTTTATTGTTAATGTCTTTTCTGCTATTTGTTTCGTATTAGTCTTCAATGATTCTTTATTGGCTACAATGCCACGAGTGGGTGAGCTAGATAAGTTTTCTCAGGAAGATGCAAGACAATGGCAACCTAATCAACAGAGGCAACGGCAATTAAATGGCGCTTCTGAAGAAGGGAATTCTTCTCTTCAATCCCGTAGGGATATCAGTATCTGTGATCGAAAGGAAGAGAGCGTTATTCTTCCAGATGAGATGGCAAAATTAAAAGATCAAGATGCCAGTGGCTGTTTCCACCAAGTCTTAAAAAGAATAAGTTATTTAAGAAACAGCCTGAACAGCATGCTTTTTCATTTTTTTCGTGCTCTTTCCAGTTGTATTCGTCCTCAAGTGAACTCAGAGAAAAATGTTGCTGCAGAGCTTCAAAAAAATTTATTCAATCCCATGAATTTTGAAGGCAACAAGACTTCTGGTAATTTGCACGCTTATTCAAAGGCGGTTAATGACACATTAAATAATTCTTCTCACATCAATTTAAGCCTTAACAGTGGCGAGAGTAGTCCAGGAGAGAACCTCATGACTCTTGAAGAACAAGCAGGTGAGGTTAACAAGACTATTGCTAGCCAACGGCCTGATTTACCTTGTTTAGAAAAAAGAATTTATGCTGTGGCCGATGAGCGGGCTAAGAATGTTTCTGTGGAGCGAATGAACAACCTCATTATTGATGCGCTAAACGAAAAATTAAAAGAAGAGGAACAAAAAGGTCCTTTGTTGTGGAATACAGAACATGAGGTGTTTCAGGCTTTAAAATCGCATCTAGGTATCGCACAAAAAGAAGAAATTTATTACTGGGAAAAATGGATGCTGCAAAGGAAAGGGGGAAATGCTCAAGCAGATTCATGTTGTGACTATTTTTCTGATAGAGAAGACTCAAAAAATTTTTCAGAAGATCATGATGATAATCCTCTCAATGATCATTCGCCTCAAACATCCATTTCTTCAATAACGCATAGTTGGTATGGGGACTCAAGTTCTGAAATTGCAAGCGACGATGATGATGGGGAGCTCCTTTAGTGAACGAAGAAAATGGGAAAGATATGTTAGGGTGATTGCAAAAAGGGATTTCTTATTGCATCATTGTCGGAATGTCTCATGCCCGTCGTCGTCATAGTTGGAATGAAGTAATTGGTGTTCTTCTCGTTGGAGGAGGGCTGCTTCTTTTGCTCGCCTTGCTTTCTTTTGAACCTCGTGATGTTCCTCCGTGGTTATTTTATTCAAAATATTCTTCGGCTTCTCCTATCCCGCTCAATTTTGTAGGACGTGTAGGGGCTATTGTTGCAGGATTACTTTTTTTTCTGTTTGGAGGAGCTTCTTTTTTTGCAGCTGCAGCATTATTGGGCCTCGGAATTGCTAAGTTTTTGGGTGAAGAGGGTCACTTAGGGATACGCTTTGGGTGGTCGTTTGTTTTTGTTTTGAGTTGGGCTTTTTTCCTTGATTTGTTAGACCAGCTTAAATTGGTTTCCACTGTTTGGAAACAAACACTAGCTCTTCCTAGTGCTGGAGGTTGGTTTGGTCATGCTCTTGGTGTGGCGTTAGGTCGAAATGCGATGGGAACTATTGGCTCTATTTTTCTTTTTTTCATGGTGATGCTTACGAGCCTTATTTTAGCAACAGGCTTTCATCCAATTCACACAAGCCGTCGGATCTTAGCCGCACTAGGAGAAGGAATACGATGGCTCTTCCGCGCTGCAAAGAATAAAATTGCTCAACGCTCTCTTGATCAAGAAGAGGTGATCCTATTTTCGGTAGAAGAATCCAAGCCCAAGGTGAATCGCCGACGTCCTAAAAATAAGGAGCTGGAGGCCGTTGCATTTGAAGAAGAAAGTGATTCTGAACATATTTCAGAAGAACAGGTAGCTGTTCCATTGCCTGTGCCAAAAATTATTGACGCCAGTGTTCCTACTCCTGCTCGTAAGCCAACGCTAGCTGAGGTGATGAAAACCCAAGTGCCAAAAGCTTCTGCCTCGACGAAAGAAAGCGCTTTGATGACGCTTGATTTAGAAAATTATGCGCTGCCTAGCCTTGATCTTTTGGAAACTCATGAGAGCGATGAGCGGAAACCTGTTGATCCATCTGTCTTGCAGGGTGTTCAGAAAGTGATCCTTGAAACGCTGGCACAATTTGGAATTGAAGCAAGTCCTGGGGATATCACTAAAGGACCTACGATTACGCGGTATGAAGTTTATCCAGCACGAGGGGTGCGCGTTGATCGCATTTCCAACTTAGAGCGCGATTTGGCACGAGCAACTCGCGCTGAGCGGATCAATATCTTAGCCCCAATTCCAGGAAAAGATACAGTTGGTATTGAAATCGCCAATAGCGATAAAGTTAAAGTTGCGATTCGTGAATTATTTGATAGCGATGCATGGCATTCTTCTAAAGCAAAGTTGCCGCTTGCTCTTGGTAAAGATGTTTATGGGAACCCTATCATCGCTGATTTAGCTCAAATGCCGCATTTACTGGTAGCAGGAGCTACTGGAAGTGGTAAGAGCGTTTGTATTAATTCGATTATTACGAGTTTAATTTTTAAACATACGCCTGAAAATTTACGGTTCATCATGATCGATCCAAAAGTCGTGGAGATGCAAATTTATAACACACTTCCACATTTAGTGACTCCTGTCGTGACGGATCCTAAAAAAGTCTTACTTGCTCTTCGTTGGGTGATTGATGAGATGGAGTTGAGATATAAGATTTTTGCAAAAACAGGGGTTCGTAATATCACTGGGTTTAACACTCGTCCTGAAGCTACAGCAGTTCCCAAGGAAGAACCAACTTTAGAAGAAGTCCAAGAGATAGCAGATGCTTTGGCTGCAGAGGTGGAAAGTGAAGATGGAGCTCTTGAAAATGAAGAGGTGCCAATAGCCAAAGCAATTCCTAATCGTCGTTCAGGGGAAGAGGAAATTATTATTCCTAGACATATGCCGTTTATTGTCGTGATTGTCGATGAGCTTGCGGACTTGATGCAGACAGCTCCGGCTGATGTGGAGTCAGCAATAGCCCGTATTACTCAAATGGCTCGTGCTGCTGGTATTCATATGATTGTAGCAACTCAAACGCCACGCGCTGATGTTGTCACAGGAATTATCAAGGCAAATATCCCAACACGCATCGCGTTTCAAGTGGCTTCTAAAATTGATAGCCGCGTTATTCTTGATGCCAATGGAGCTGAGCGACTATTGGGACAAGGTGATATGCTTTACCTGCCACCAGGGAGTGCAAAAGTTACCCGCGCTCAAGGTGTCCTTGTAAC
The DNA here is from genome assembly GCA_964402065.1 of uncultured Chthoniobacter sp. GTDB lineage: Bacteria > Verrucomicrobiota > Verrucomicrobiia > Chthoniobacterales > UBA6821 > CAIWMF01. The sequence continues at coordinate 61,482 of CAYOAN010000004.1, forward strand.
AGATGAAGAAATTGGAAAAGTAGTCGACTTTTTGGCAGCTCAAAGCAAGCCTGTCTTCGAGGCAAGTATTGCTGAAAAATTATCAAATACCACCATGCCAGAGGAGGATATTACAGACGAAGAAGAAGAACTTGTTACCAAGTGTCTCGAGATTATCCGTCAAGAAAAACGAGCTTCTACTTCTATGTTACAGCGGCGGTTGCGCCTCGGATACACACGAGCAGCACGTGTTGTCGATATTCTTGAGCAACGTGGTATTCTTGGCCCTAAAGATGGAGCGCGTGATCGTGAGATTCTTATCGATATTGAGAGCCTGTAATAAGATTAAGCAATCTTGGCTAAGGCGTTTTTTTTCTTTGCCAACGCCATCAGTTGTTTTGGGGAAAAAGTTTCAACATGCGCGCACAGGAAAAAATCTTTCTGTGACAGAGGTTGCGACTGCTCTTCATTTTTCTGAGAGGGTGGTGATCGCATTGGAAAATGGGGAGATATATGAAAATAGAATGCCTTCTTTACTTAGTCCTGGCTATTTTCGTTTGGCAGCTGTTGCATATGCACGTTTTCTTGATTTGGATTTTCTTGAAATTGCATCTCTCTTGCCGCCTCCAGCTCCGTTAATATCGACTTACACAACTTTTATTAAAAAATTGAGCCCTCTGCAACAACGCCCGAGAAAGCCTCATTTTAAAAGGGGGGAAAAACAACTGCTCTACTCATTGCAAGATGTGAAGTTTTTTTTGTGGAAAATTTTTAAAATTATTATTCTTGTTGTTGCTTTGCTCTATTTTTGGAATCTGATGAGGCACTTAACGAGAGTTCTTTTTTAGAGAATTTTATTTTTATCAAAAATGTTCTGTTGTTATGCCACGTTGGTGAACTTCATTGATCATCATCGATTCATTTACTTTCTTAACGCGATCAGGCAAAATCACCCCTTTATGAATTCTTCTAACGTTTCCCCATCTTCTAAATCAAATAAACGTAAAGTTGGTTTAGTCAGCCTTGGCTGTGCTAAAAATCTTGTTGATGCTGAAATCCTTCTTGGTAACGCTGCACAACATGGTTACGAGCTAACGCGTGAAAATGATGAGGCTGATGTTGTACTCATTAACACTTGTGGTTTTATTGATCCCGCAAAGGAAGAGAGTATTAATGCTATTTTGGAAGCACATAGGCGGCGTTTGCACGGTGCAAAGCCGGGTCAAAAGCTTGTTGTAGGAGGATGCCTCTCGCAACGTTATTCAACAAATTTAGCAGAACAGCTTCCCGAGGTGGATGCCTTTTTAGGCCTAGATGAAATCTCCCGTGCAGGAGAAATTTTTAATCAGCTTTTTGAAGAGGATAGTCATGAAGAGTCACGTGTGACTGTTTCAAAGCGTGCTGCTTATATTCCTGATTTTGACACTCCACGAGTCCGCTTAACATCAAGCCATACGACGTATGTAAAAATTGCCGAAGGGTGCAATCACCCTTGTTCTTTTTGTGTTATTCCACGAATGCGTGGACGTCATCGTAGTCGTACTATTGAATCCGTTGTAAAGGAAGTAAAGGGTCTTGTAGAAACGGGAGTAAAAGAAATTAACTTGGTCAGTCAAGATACTACTTATTTTGGAATGGACCTTTGGGAAGAAAAAGCTGGGCCACGCCAACCCGTAGATGAAACTCGTGGAGCAAGTCTAGTAGGGCTTCTTGATGAACTTGGGAAAATTCCTGGTGATTTTTGGATACGCTTGCTTTACACGCATCCTGCCCATTGGAGCGATTCTCTCATTGCAGCAATTGCTCGTAATCCCAAAGTGACTCGTTACATTGACATGCCACTACAGCATATTCACGAAGAGATGCTTAGTGCGATGCGACGTGAGACAGGACGCGAACACATTGAGAGCTTGATTCAGCGCCTGCGTGCTGGAATTCCGGATCTCACCATTCGGACAACATTCATTGTTGGTTTTCCTGGAGAGACAGAGGAACATTTTAAAAGCCTTCTTGATTTTATTAACGAGACACGATTCGAACGCTTAGGCATTTTTGCTTATTCACGAGAAGAAGAATCACGAGCAGCTAAGATGCCGAATCAAATTCATGGGAAAACAAAACAGCGTCGTCTTCGCGAAGCAATGTTATTACAGCAGCAAATTGCGCGTGAATCGGCAGAAGCTCAAATTGGAAAAACAATCAAAGTCCTAGCTGACACGCCGCTCTTAGGCCGGACTGAAGGGGACGCTCCTGATGTTGACTGTCGCGTTCACTTTACAACGCCGGTTACAGCTGGAACTTTTGTAGAGTGCATGGTAACAGGGACTCAAGACTATGATCTTGTAGCAACGCCGTTATAGAGGTTGCCGTAGGATTATCCATTTTCATTGATTGCATGGTTTGAAAATATACTCTGAGTCAAAATTTAACTTACATCAGTGAGGAAAAAGTATTTTTATTAATTCGATATTGTTCTGCAAAGCTGTAATGAGCTTCATCAATCGGAAGCTCCATAAAAACTTGATCTTAACCCAAGCACTTCGTTTTAAATGAATCTTTCATTGCGCCATCGACTCCAATCTTTTTTTCCCTTAGAACGATTTCCGCTCGCACATGCCTTTGTGATTTATGTTGGGCAAACGGCATTGCTTGTTATTGAAACATTGCAAGCCATCATTGCCGGACGCATTCGTTCTAAGCTCGTTCTACAACAACTTGTTGATATTGGATATGGGTCTCAATTTGTGGTGATTGTTACAGGAGCTTTTACAGGTGGAGTTTTCACCGCGCAGACTTTTTATCAATTTTCAACGCTTGGTATGAGTTCTGCCGTTGGGCCTGTTGTCGCCGTTGCTTTATTTCGAGAGTTAGGGCCTGTGCTCACAGGACTGATGGTTGCGGGACGCGTTGGCGCTGCGATGAGCGCTGAGATTGGCACGATGAAAGTTACCCAACAACTCGATGCTCTTCGTGCTTTGGCAGTGAGTCCCATTGATTATCTGGTTGTACCTCGAGCAGTCGCCATGCTCATTTCAATGCCACTTCTTGTTTGCGAGTGTGTCTTTTTTGGAATTTTAGCTTCTTACTTTGTTGCTGTGCACCTTTTAGGAGTAAGCTCCATTTATTTTTTACAAAATATTTGGCGCTTCATTGATGGGCACAATATTGTAATGTCACTTTGCAAAGGGTTTGTCTTTGCTATTATTGTTGTCTTCTTGAGTTGCCAGCAAGGACTGACAACGCGAGAAGGTGCTGTTGGTGTTGGGAGAGCAACGACAGAGGCTGTGGTAATTTGCTCGCTTTGCATTTTAATTGCTAATTTTTTCCTCACGATGGCGCTGAATATGGTTTTTCCAGCAGGATTAAGATAATTTTATGTCAGAAAAAAAATGTCCTCTTATTGAAGTTCAAGATTTAAAGCAGCGCTTTGGTACACAAGAAGTGCTAAGAGGTCTTTCTCTTTCTGTACAACAGGGAGAGACCATGGTGCTATTGGGAGGTAGTGGGGGCGGGAAAAGTGTTTTTTTAAAACATCTTATTGGATTGATGCGGCCATTTTCTGGAAAAGTTTTAATTGAAGGAGAGGATATTTCTGCCTTTACAGAACGTGAATTGGAGCCAATTCGTCGGAAAGTAGGTATGCTTTTTCAAGACGGAGCACTCTTTGACTCAATGACCGTTTTTGAAAATGTTGCTTTTCCATTAAAAGAACGTGGAGTTCGTGACGAAAAAATATTACAGGACAAGGTTAATAAGGCCCTTGAGTTAGTTTCGTTAAAAGGACACGAGCAAAAAATGCCGGTGAACTTAAGCGGAGGAATGCGTAAACGAGCTGCGCTCGCTCGCGCCATCATTAGTGAGCCTGCCTGCATTCTTTATGATGAGCCTACGGCTGGGCTTGATCCCATTGTGTCCGATACCATTAATCGCTTGATTCGTCGTTTGCAACGGCAATTGCAAGTCACTTCTGTTGTTGTGACACACGATATGGTTAGCGCTAATCACATTGCAGATCGCGTTGCCATGTTACATCAAGGAAGGCTTCATTTTTGTGGAACGCTCCAAGAATTTCATGCATCACGTGATTCTCTCATTAAGGATTTTATTGAGGGAAGATCACATGAAATAGACTAAAACACTCTTCACTCTTTATCCTTTAATCTCTACATTTTTGCCATGGATTCTAATAGTTATTCTGTTCAACTGAAAGCCGGTGTTTTTTTGCTCATCGGGCTGGCTGCTGTTTTTTCTTTAGTCGTTTATTTTGGGCGCTTCAGTCAATGGACGGAGCATTCCTATCCCATTATTGTTCAATATAGTAATGCCAATGGACTTCTCAAAGGAGCTGATGTCTTGCTTGCTGGAGCTCGTATTGGTGATGTGGAGCAGGCCCCCGTCATTCTTCCAGACATGAAAGCAGTTCAAGTACGGCTTCGCATCAATGGGAATGTCAAAATTCCTAAAAAGAGTCTTTTTTCTATTGGTAGTTCTGGATTGTTGGGCGATCGCTTTGTAACGGTTTCCGTTAATGATGATGCAGCATTAGATGATGTCTTGCCTCCTAGCTCTGTTGTGGAGGGAATGCGCGAAGCCAATATTGCTGACCTACAACGTCAGGTCGGTGAGATTATGCCAAAGGTTGAAAAGGCAGTGAATAATATCACTCAAATTACCGAAACATTTAACAAAGAGATTTTTAATAAAAAAGGAGTGAAAGATATTCAAGATTCTCTGGCTAATATTGCAGCCGCCTCACAAAAAGCAGAGAAGGTGATGGGCGATGCAGCAACCTTTGTTAACAAAGGGAATGAAACGATGGATTCTGCAAAAGGAGCTGCAAATGATCTTAAGGCTTTCATTAGTAATTTGAGACAGCATGGAGTTATTTTCTATCGTGATACGGCAACGAAAGGTAAGCTCTAAAATTTGAAATTTAGCTAAATTTATTTTATGAAAATTTTATCTATCTATTCGTTGTTATTTTGTTTGATAGCAACGTCACTCTTAGCAGCAGAAACCTCTTCATCCGCCCTGCAAGGTCTGAAGGAGGCATCTCGTTCTGAGCTCTTAAATGGGCTAGCAGAGCTCAAAGGAAAAGAGGGGATTCCTCAACCTGCTGAATGGATTATTCTTTGCAATGATCCAAGTGCTCATGGGGGAATTCGTGAATTGACGATTGCTAATGGACATATTGTTTCAGAACGCACGCCAATGGGAGAATATGCAGGGGAGGGAGATTTACCTCATTTGACGGTGACTCCAACAATGCTCGATTCAGGGGCTATTTTTAAAATAGCTGACCGTGAAGCAAAGGCCGCTAAGATTGGCTTTGATTCGATTGATTACATTTTGCGCGTTGATGCCATTTCAGGTAAGCCTCTTTGGATTATCCAACTTCATAAAATCTCCGGAGCTCTTGTTGGTAATATGGAAGTTTCTGCAGAAACAGGGGAAGTATTAAAGCCTTTGCTTAAAAAATAGTGATGAGTAGACCAATAACGCTCCTCATTCTTGCAGCGGGGATGGGAAGCCGCTACGGAGGCCTTAAGCAACTTGATCCGGTAGGTCCTTGCGGTGAAACATTGCTTGATTATTCGGTTTATGATGCGGTGCGTGCTGGTTTTTCAGAAATTGTTTTTATCATTCGCAAAGAGATTGAAGAGCCTTTTCGCAACATGATTGGAGAGCGCTACGTCAGGGCTTTTCCAACACTCAAAGTGACTTATGTTTTTCAAAAAATGGATGATTTACCTTCAGGATTCAAAGTTCCTGAGGATCGTGTCAAACCTTGGGGAACAGGGCATGCCCTCTTAGCCGCTCGCCATCTCGTGAAGACGCCTTTTGCTGTCATCAATGCCGATGATTATTATGGTTCTTCGGGATATCACTTTCTTGCTGATTTTTTAACAGAGGCCATGCCTGCTCACTATGCTATGGTTGGCTATCCCTTGAAAAATACACTCAGTTCTTTTGGTGCTGTTTCACGAGGTGTGACTGAAAGCACAAGCGATGGATGCTTGAAAAAAATTACCGAACAAACTGAGCTTCGAGCCGTTAATCGTGAGATTGTTGCGACAGAAGCAACAGGTGAAAAAATTTCTTTTACAGGAGAAGAACTGGTCTCGCTTAATTTTTGGGCTTTCTTACCAGACTTTTTTCCTCAGCTTGAAAAATTATTTGAAGACTTTTTACTTGAGGCATTGAAAACAACAAAAGCTACAAGTTTGGAGTTTTATTTGCCCTCAGCAGTAAGCCAATTAATTGCTGAGAAAAAAATTTCTGTGAAACTACTTCGTACCAATGATCCTTGGTTTGGATTAACTCACCCATCAGACTTACCTCAGGTAAAAGTCGACTTGCAGCGAAGAATAGAAAGCGGACTTTATCCATCGCCACTTTTTAAAAACTAACTATGAAGCATCAAGTTTTTTCTGCAGTAAAAAAGCAATTTGAAATCCCAGATCACATTACGCTTGCTACAGATGAAAATGAACTTGTGAAGCTCGTTATTACAAGTGATCAAAGTACTGCCGAAATTTATCTAAAAGGAGCTCATGTAACCTCTTTTCAACAACGAGAAAAAGAGCCTCTGCTTTTCATGAGTACTTCTGCCAAGATTGCTCGCGGAAATATGCTTCATGGCGGAATTCCACTTTGTTTTCCTTGGTTTGCAAATCGTGAAGGCGAAACATCATCGCATGGTTTTGCACGAAATAGTATTTGGGATCTTGTTCAAACCAGCATCACTCCTGAGGGCGATGTCGAAGTCATTTTTCAATTGCCAAAAAATATTCTTCAAGAAGCTGGCTGGGCTCCTGTGGAGGTTTTTTATCGAGTGACTGTAGGAAAAAAACTACAGCTTGAGTTTACAGTTAACAACACAACTTTGCTCCCTTTTTTATATGAAGAATGTTTCCACTCCTACTTTTTTGTTGGAGATATTGAGCAAGTAACAGTCCGTGGCTTGAAGGGATTAACTTACCTTGATAAAAATGAAGATTTTGCTGCCAAGCAAGAGGCTTGTGATGAGTTGCCAATGGTAGGTGAAACTAATAGTGTTTACCTTAATTCCACAGCGCCTATTGAAATTCATGATCGTTCTCTTCAACGAATAATTCGGATTGAAAAAGAACATTCTCGTTCAACTGTCGTCTGGAATCCTTGGTGTGAAAAAGCAAAAGAAATAGTCGACTTTGGTCCAGAGGATTATCGCAATATGCTTTGCGTTGAGTCTGGAAATATCAAGGAATATGGAATCGAACTCGCTCCAGGAAAAAGTTCATCGTTTAAAGTCGACTTAAGTTACTTCACAAAATGATAGTCAAAAAAGCAAACGGCTTTTCGAAGTAACCTCTCTCTTTTTTGTTGAGAAGAAGATTTTTGATGCCAACGCAATGCTAGTTCTGGAAGAGTTATTAGCAATAGTTGCTTCCATCGTTCAAGAGTTGCGGCTTGCGTTATTTGATGACCTGCTTTTTTTCCTTCGGCGATCAACTGGAGACGTAACTCATTTGATTCTTGAAGGCGTTTTAAATTTTTTAAAACTTCTTTGAATGAAGTGGAGAGGAGATAATTTTTTTCACACCTTCCTTCCGAAGAAAAAGCTGAGTCTGGACCTCCAATAAAAGGGACGCCTGCTAACCAAGCATTATAAAGCTTGGTGGCTGGTTTTTTAAAATGCTTCCCATGTTTAAAATCCCTAATGGCTATGGCGCAATCTACTTGGCTGTAATCGTGCCATTCAGATTCCTCTTGAAAATGAAAATATAATCCCAAAGAACGGCGAAGATGATCACTCCATTCTTCGGTAAGTAATGCAGGTGCAATATTTGTTTTACGACCAAAAAAAACAACGTTTTCAAAACGAAGACCGCGCAACGGATTTCGTTCTATAAGATTTGGCTCTGGCCAGTGTGGGATAAAGCAAGAATAGGGCAGCTGTGCATGATGAGCTTTGTTTTGAACAATATTAAGATGGGCTTCTGGATGCGGATGGGTATCCGCTACAATATTAACGATAAAAAGTTTCTTTGATGGAGTTGATCCATCTTTTAAAAAATTTATTGATTGATCAGAGTGCATTATCAAAATTCCCTCTTCTGGAGGCTTTGTTAGTAAAGGAAAGTTCAGGCCAGCATGTTTGAGGAGCGCCCATGTTTGATAGATCCAACATTCTTGAGTTCCTAATCCTCTTTCTTCGAGTGGGATTTTTTTTTCGCGCAGCCATTCATCGTAATGATTCGGATTTTTAATAAATTCCTCAGGAGTTAAAAAGGCGAGAGGTATCATGAATTAACAATGGGTTTGGATTTGTTAAAGAAGCAATAAAAGTGCCCACTTGAGATTGAAGCTTTTTTTCTAGTTTTAAGGCGCGTTTGGCCCAGTAACGCTCATAAGCTAACGGGAGATATGATGAAATGGAGCTTTCTGCTGCTTTAGCATAGGAAGAGGCTACTAAGAGCGCTTGATTAGCATATGTTTTCCAAGCAGGGAGCATATGAAAAAGTTCTTGTTGCAAGTAATGACAGGCATTACCAGACCAAAGAGCAGCTGAAGTCCAATAACAAATAGAAACAGGATTTTCTAGGCATAATGCTTGTGCCGCTTTAGTGCGATAGGAAGATGCTTGTTCCGCACAACGTGCGATAGTATGAAGTTGAACTTTTTCTTCCTTATTTTTTTCTGCTGCCTCAGCGACAACTGCTCTCAAAATAGAGGCACGATAAGCCCAAGCACTAGCCATCCTCCAATAATAAGATAAAGCCTCATTCTTTGCTTTTTTTGTTTTGGTAATAGCTTCTTGCGCGAGGCAGGCTGCTTCGGCCCATTGTTGAGATAATGCTTTGTTACCGTGTTCTAATGCTTGCGCTTGATGAGAGCGATATTTAAGAACCGCTTGCACTTGTTCTTCCTCATTAAAAGAATATCGATTGAGCAATTCTCGATGGATAGAGATCAAATATTGATAATAAACTTCGCTGGCTTTTCCAATTGATTGGGAAATAGCAAGCTGCTCGTTTGCTAAAGGAAAATTATTTTTCTGAAAAGCCTCTATCGATTTAAGAACGTAGTTTGTAGAAAGTTGACTCCCTGCTGAAACCAATGTTGGAGAGGGAGAGGGCGAAATTTGTTCTATATCATGTAACTTTCCAGAAAAACTATGAAGCTCGGAAAAATTCTTTTTTCCCTTTTCTGCTTTTAGCCAGAGGGTAAGTAATTCTTCATTTTGAAATTGTCGCGCATGCTCTATGTCATCTTTTAAGGAAGGAGAATGCTGTGAGACAAAGAGAGGCATTTCAAAGATGGTATTTTTTTTCTTCTTCATTACAATAGGGAAAATTTTTCCATCTTTTCCCTATTTTTTTATGAAATGTGATTCTGTTTCTTCTTTTATCAATCATCACTTCCGTCATTTTAATGCAGCAACATTAAAGGATGCGGCTCATGGCTATTCTAAACATCTCGATGCAGGTGGCAAAATGTTCATGACATTAGCAGGAGCAATGAGTACCGCAGAGTTGGGGCTTTCGCTTGCTGAAATGATTCGCCAGGACAAAGTTCATGCAATTTGCTGCACCGGTGCTAATTTAGAAGAGGATATTTTTAATCTTGTTGCTCATGACTACTACGAGCGCGTTCCACACTATCGTGATCTTACGCCTGAGGATGAGCAAAAGCTGCTTGAGCGGCATATGAATCGTGTGACTGATACTTGTATTCCAGAAATGGAAGCAATGCGTCGCATTGAATCTGCCGTCCTTGAGGAATGGGTGGCCGCAGACAAGGCTGGAGAACGTTACTTTCCACATGAGTTCATGTACAAAATTCTTCGTAGTGGAAAATTAGAAAAAAGCTATCAGATTGATCCTAAAAATAGCTGGATGCTGGCTGCTGCTGAAAAAAATCTACCAATGTTTGTTCCAGGTTGGGAAGATGCAACCCTCGGCAATATGTATGCAGGGCATTGCATTAGCGGCGATGTCAAAAAAGTTCATACTGTTAAAACTGGAATTGAATATATGATGTCGCTTGCTGAGTGGTACACCAAAGAATCAAAACTGATCAATGATCAAGGAAGCATTGGCTTTTTCCAAATTGGTGGCGGTATTGCTGGTGATTTTCCAATTTGTGTTGTTCCAATGTTGCATCAAGATCTTCAACGCGAAGAAGTGCCTCTCTGGGGTTATTTCTGTCAAATAAGTGATTCAACAACGAGCTATGGAAGCTATTCAGGAGCCGTTCCAAATGAAAAAATCACTTGGGGAAAACTTGGAGTAAAAACACCAAAGTATGTGATTGAGTCTGACGCCTCGATTGTCGCTCCGCTGATGTTTGCAATGGTGCTTGGACTCTAAGAGCATCTCAACTATAGCGTGTTAAATTGAGAACTGCGTGTTAGAAGCACAGACTTTTTTCTTAGGCCAAGGCTAAAGATCAAGGTGCTATCTCATAATAAGATGAGATCTGAGAACGCAGTCTTAACGCATTTTAAATAAAGGTATAGCCGCGCACTGCGGCATTACTTTGCTGCTCGCATCCGCGAGTATCAGAATATGCAGTGCTGGGGCTGCGATTGAATTCGCTTGTCTTGTTCTTGGATGCCATCTAACAGCGATCTAGCTAGTTGTCTCCTAGGCTTTATTTTTGCTTCTGCCTCTGTGTTATAGTGTATTAAATTGAAAAAGCTAATGTAGTGGCGTGGGATCAATTTTTTCTTCAGGCCAAGGCAAATCTAACTTGTTCCATTCTTGCCAGTTCATGGAGGAAGAGCCTCCTAATTCATTCCAGAGCTGATGACAACGATCGCTCCAGTGAGAATAATTTGGCGCTGTCATCGGTAAATCTGCTGATTTTGGAAAAATAAAATAAGTAACGTGTGGAGAACTGACAGGACGATGATCAGCTCCTGATCGAGGATCAATAGCCCTACAAAGACGTAGTGAAGCTTCTCCAATTTTTGAAGAAGGCCCTATATCTCCAACAATTGCGGGATAAAGTTTGTTCTGGTGCAGAACGACAGCATAATCACCAATGTTCGCTGCTTCTGCATTTTTAGAATCAAGCATAAACCTTGGAAGGACGATGAAGGGATCTGCTGAGCCGATGAGAAAACTCCAATGCTGGAGTTCAGTGATGGTCTGTTGCTTGGTTTTGATTTGATCCGCTAGTTTATTTTTTTGCTCTAAGTTAAGAGTCGTATTTGTTGTGGCTAGCAATTGTAGCTGTGTTAATTGCTCCTTAGTTTGCTGTAAATTGGGATTGATACGTTCACTATTTTTAGGCCAGCGATAGTTTGTCTGAGGCTGATAAAAAGAAGAAAGTTTTTCTAAAGGAATATTGCGATCACCATCAGAACCATCCGCATTCACATTCATAATGGCTTGAACGAGCAGTGCACACTTTCCATTTTTTTTATTCATTAGCTTTAAGATTGTTTGGCAATCATAGAGTGATTCTTTAGGAAACAGTTGACCAAGAAAACTCAGCTGATGTTGAAGTGCTTTGGTTTTATTTTCAAAAAGTTGGTTAAAAAAAGGAGACGCCATTTTTTCACCTTGAGAAGAAGTTGGAATCATCTCTTCCAAATTGGGGAGAGCCTGAGGAAGCTCTGATGTGGCTGCTGTCAGGTCGGCTAACGTTGTTGCTGGTTTTGGAATAGCAACGTGAAGTGCTAGGTGAAGACGATAATCTTCAGGGGTAATAGCTGTTGTGAGCGCGCAATTAGTGCTCGTGCTAGTTTCTACTTCTGCTTCTATCACGGCTCCATTAGCTAGTTTAATAGTGTCGTATTTTTCACGAGGAAGAGTGAGTTCAGTAAGACGCTTTTTTTTATGACAAGAACACAAAAATAAAAAAGATGAGAAGGTTATAAAGATAATACAGAACTTAAGAATTTTCTTTCTCATGGTTTTTTCAATTTCTATTAGGATAGCCTCCATATTCGAGCTAGCTTCCTGGTTGATAACTTCCAGGTAAAATATTAAGCCCCATTAAGGTTATTTTATCCAAGCGACCAGTTTGTTTGAACTTGCTATCTTTTTGATAACCTTGAAGAGCTACTTTTAAATTTGCATCCGGTAATCCATTGATAGGGCCAGCATAATAGCCAAGCAGTTTGAGGCTGCGTTGCGCTTTTTGAACGGTAGCAACTTGAATTTCAGGAGATGCTGCAAGTAATGGTCCTCCTACAAAAATATCAGCGAGAGCCTTGGGATCAGCTAAAGAAGAGGCCGGCAAGGATGTTGTCATTGCTGTCCGAAGTTGGGGCGATTTTTTCGAGGTAGAAGAGTGAGTATTAAGACCAAGTGCCTCGTTAGTTTCTGGTGTTAATGTTCCTGTTGGTCGAAGATGGTTGGCAACTTGGAAGCGGCGAATGGCAGCGCTGGTAGCGCTTCCCATACTTCCATCAATAGCTCCGTGATAGTAACCAAGATTTGCGAGGACGCGCTGCGCAGAAGGAACACTGCTTTGTGCAACTATCGAAGCGCAAAAAAAGAAAAAGGATAAAAATAGTTTTTTAAAAAAAGAGAGTCTTGATTTCATTGGAAAAAGGTAAGCAAATAAAATAGAAATATAGTCAATTTGCTTAGAAACTACAGAAAAGAACGCGCTCTTCTTTAAAAGGATATATCAAGTTCCTAAAATCTGTTTTTAAGTCTTATTCTTGGACTTCGTCTGTGCCGGTATAAGGGCGCAGTCTTGAGTCAATCTCTTCAACTTTATCTACTAGCAGTCCTATCAAATGTTGAAGTTCATCTCTAGGCTGTTCAAAAAGACTAGCTATGATGCTTTGAATTTCTTGAGGTGTTCTTTGAAGACTTCTCGGATCAGGCATTCCTTGAGTTACGCCTACTCCACTGCGATACTTGTCAATCATAGAATCAAAATGATCTTGATATCGCTGAAGTGATAGTAACGTTTCAGCAATACCATCACCTCTCCAGTAATGCATTGTCTGTTTTAGTTTTTGCCAAGCGGTGCTTGGAGAAAAGTAAGAAGTGCCAATTCGATAAGCAGGAATTATTCCAAAGAGAGCACCATATAGGCTTCCTGCTAGTGTGATTAGAGGTGCTCTTAGCGCATCAGAACGCATATACTGCTCTGCCATAATAATAGGATCTATACTACTATTGAGCGCGTTCAGGCTATCGAGTGTTCCTATTAAAAGGCCCGCCATTTGAGTATTACGATAGACTCTAGGGCTCATCGTTTCAATAAACTGAATAGGGGCGGCTGGGGGAGTCCTTGTGGAAGCATCAAGGCTGCTCATCCAGCTATGAATCGTTGGAAGCACAGAAAGGGGAGCACACAAAAGAGAAGAGTAAACTCTCCAGGCGCTAATAGTGAGTGGAACTGCAATAGCTGTTCCTGCTACCATACCAGCAACTGGTCCCCAAACATGAGCCGTTGTAATAGCAGTAAACGCAGTAATTGAAGGGATAATGCTATTAAAAAATAAGAGAGAATGGAATGCTAATGCGCCTGTAGTTGCTCCTAATGCGGATCCAGAAACTGTAGTAGCAGCAACTCCAGCCGTACGACCTAGCCACTCAAGAGCATCCCTAGAAGCTTCGAGGAGGTATTCAAAATGTGTTCTGGTATATTGTTGAGCGTGATGAATGATTTCTTGCTTCTGAAGATGTGAGTGTTTGTTCATTTTACAGGCAGCTTGATAAATAGCTTGCTGAGATTGAAGGTGCTGTTGTCTGAAAAAAGACTCTAACTGCTGAACTTTTGGATCAACCTCTGTAATAGCGTTGTTTTCATCAAGATTAGCAAAGGTCATGCAGATGTCTTCCACTGTTATACCTGCTACATGAGAAGAATCTGCCAGTCTATTTTCAATTAATTGTAGGGCTATTTCACCAACTGGTTTTCCATAATAAACTTCAAAAGCTTCAACAATAAGGTGTCTCACCATTGGTAGTTCAATATCATTCAGTGCAGCGGGCTGTGAGCGATATTGAGTACTGCCTATCGTTATGGATACGTCAGAGGGAATAATAGTTGGAATAATATAAGTGAGAGGGGCATCTCCTATTTCTGGTCGGATTATTGGGACAGAATTGCCTTCATGTATATAGCCAGAAATAGGGGAAGATAAGTCAGGAGGAGCTAGCTCTACCGTGTCATTTAACATGAGGATACGATTACCAATATTGCCAGTGTTAGGAGAAATCCATAAGGCTGCAGCATCTTCTGATGAAAAATCGAAATTACAAGCTCTCAGTATAGCCATTGTTTTGATAGCTCGTAGTTTTTTTAAAGAATTAACATCTGAAATAAGGGCTTTTAAATTTTCTTTAGTCTCTAGATCGGCTTGTGGTGGTGACTCTTGAGGCTCTTCCTCTAAGTTGCTTCCTTCTGCCATATGACGATTTAGAGCAGAAAGATCAGCGCTATCCATTCGAGAGGCATTAATCGGTCTAACAGGCGCTCTATCAAAGGGGGGTGGAGGAACTGCAATAAGGCTGGCTGTAAGGCAGTGTGAGAAAACAACAAGAACAAAAAAGAGTTGTTTGCTTTGATTGGAAAAAAAGGAGGGGAACATAACAGTATGGAGAGAAAAATAGAAGACCGCTTAATACGGTGAAAGATGATTACAGCTTAACAACTGGAGCGTTATTGTTGCCCTGCAAATCGTGCTACCATCTTTTCCCAAATCGCTTCTCCTTGTAAGATTTCAATTTCAATCCGAAGGTAATAGATCGGAACTTCTAGACCCTGGAGGCGAGGGATTCGGACAGCATCTTTTTCTGTAGTAAGAATCATTGATAATTCACGGCGGCGACAACGTGATACAAAGCGCTCAACTTCTTGACGAGAATAACGATGGTGATCGGTATAACTTTGAGTCAGAACTAAGTCTGCACCTAGTTTGCGTAAACCTTGTTCAAAGCTTGTTGGTGAGGCGATCGCTGAAAGAACTCCAACTTTAAGATTTTTTAAATGACTGAGAGGAAGCGTTTCTCCTGTAATCATATTACAAAGTTCAACAGGACGGTGCGCGCACTCAATAATTTCGGCGGTGCGATTGAATTTTCTGATTCTTTCATGCAAAAGTGAAAGGTCACTGCCGTTGCATTTGGTAATAATAATATGTGTTGCTCTGCGTAAATGCTCAGGAGGTTCACGTAAGGTTCCTCGAGGAATCAAGAATTCATTGCCAAAAGGAGCTTCGCGGTCAATCAGAACAATATCAAAGCGATGACGTAATTTTAAATATTGAAGTCCGTCATCCAAAAGTAATATGTCAGAACCTAGGTGCTCAATAGCATAGAGTCCACTTTTAACACGATCGCGATCAACAAGGACGGCTACTTTTTTTAGATTCTTAGCCAGCATGAATGGTTCATCACCAGCCGTTCGTGAATCCAGCAGTAAAGCTCCTCCATCGGAGACAATACGAGGAGCAAAAAAACTTTGATGCTGCGTGAAGCGAGCGAGAAGCCGCTTTAAAAAAGGCTTGGGAACGCTCTTGTAACCACGACTTAAAATGGCAACACGGCGACCTTTTTCCATAAGTTCACGCGCTAATTTTTCGACAATAGGAGTTTTGCCAGTGCCTCCCATCGTTAGATTGCCAATGCTAATGACAGGGCAGCCCAGTAAGTGTTGTCGATAAAAACGAGAGCGATAAAGAAAAAGTCGTGTTTCAACAATTTTTCGATAGAGCCGAGAAGCCTGATAAAGAGCTGTTCGAAGGACAGCAACACGTTTGCCACCCCGACGTTCCATAATAACGTCGATGGCTAATTGCTCAATATTTTCAAAAAATCGCCTCATAGGAGAAATGAATCATTGTAACCTATTCAATCGATAAAGGCACGCCAAAGCTCGCGCTTATTGCTGTCCGATATGACGCAGAGGTAATCCTGAAAAAAGATTGGATTCAATTTTTTCGAGGGGGATGCCTTTTGTTTCTGGAACAAAAATGAAAAGGAAGAGTAATGACAAGACTTGAAGGCCAGCATAAAAAAGAAACGCGTTTGCATTTCCTAGATGATGAAGCAATGTTAAAAAGGTGCCGCTAACAATCGCATTGGAAATCCAATTAGCAGCTGTGCTAAAAGTGACTCCAAGATCTTTTCCGGACAGAGGAACAATTTCAGAACAGAGAAGCCAAATAATTGGGCCTGCACTCATCCCAAAGCCAAGGATAAATAGCAGGAGGAGTCCCACAGCTATTTCAGCCAAAAGATGATGCTGATGGAGATCTGTTTTTAATAAGTAACCAACTCCTGTGAGTGCTATTCCCATGATTAAAAGCCCAAGCGCCATCATCGGCTTACGTCCTAATTTATCGATAAAAAAAATCGACAGTAGTGCAGCTAGCATGTTGATAACACCAACAAGAACCGTGCCCCAAAGCTGCTGAGAGCTACTTACAAAACCAGCCATTTGAAAAATACGAGGAGCATAAAAAAGAACAATATTAATTCCTGTGATTTGTTGAATGACTTGAAGGCAAATGCCCAGTAGCATAACACGACGAAAAGGAGCATTTGTTAGGAATAGTAAAAACCCTTTTCCTTGTTTTTGAAGTGTCATTGAAATCGCCTTGGTTTCCTCAGCAATTTCGTCTTGAGAAAATCCTATTTTTTTAAGAGCTGCTACCGCTTCATCTGAACACCCTTTGAGAAAAAGCCATCGGGGACTTTCAGGAAGAAAGAAAATGCCGAGTAAGGTCACCAAGGCGGGAAGGGAGATAACGCCTAGCATGAGGCGCCAGGGAGCAACGGCGATAGCAGTATACCACTCCTCACGAATGATAAAAGTATTGCTCAGAAAAGCGATGATAACTCCTGCGGCAACGACGAGCATGTAAATTGACATCAAAGAACCGCGTATTTTTGAGGGAGCAATTTCTGAAATATAAACTGGAGCAGTAAAAGAAGCCATGCCAATAGCTATGCCAAAAATAATACGAGCAAGAAGCAATTCGTTCACTGAGTTACTTGCTGAGCATGCGAGTGAGCCTAAAATAAAGACAACAGTGCTCAGTAACATTGTTTTTTTTCTTCCCAACATATGCGAGAAGATTCCTGTGAGGAAGGTTCCTAGAACAGCGCCCCAAAGGGGTGCTGCAATAACGAGTTCAAGGAGGCGATCGCTGATGTTAAGATCATGTTGCAACAAACTTGCTGCTCCTGAGATAACGCCGACACCCAATCCAAATAAAAGTCCTACTAACGCTGCAGTGAAGCCAAGTAAATAGATACGAACATTGGTAAGCATCATAGAATTAGGAGTAAAAAGCATCTTCGCTTTCTTTGCAACCATCATTCTCTTGTTTAGAAAAGGATCACTTTAAAAAAATTTGTTCCATTTTTTTACAATGAGAGAATGAACTAGTAAGATAAACTTTCCAAATGCTATTGCCACCTAATGTATAAACAATAGACAAGGGTTCCACGCTCTTCATCACGTTTGCTAGAATGCGACGGAGTAGATAGAATGACCTCTGCAGTTTTGGTGTAGGAACTTCTAAAAAAGAGCTCTGAGTGTACAGCTTTGAACCCTATAACAGCGCTGGAACATTTTTGAGAAAAAGTCATGATCTAGTACAATTCTTTGTTCACCATTTGTTGCTCTTTCTTATGCGAAAAATTATTCATCTCGATATGGATTGCTTTTATGCGGCCATTGAAATGCGTGAAGCACCAGCACTTATTGGCAAGCCAATGGCTGTTGGAGGAGGGGAGAGCCGCGGTGTTATTTGTACTTGTAATTACGAGGCTAGAAAATTTGGGGTCCGCTCAGCAATGCCTGGTTTTATAGCGCGAGAACGATGCCCACAGTTAATTTTTTTACCAGTTCGCTTTGATCTTTATCGTAAAGAAGCAAAAGCAATTCAGGCAATTTTGCGAGAGTATACTAGTCAAGTTGAACCACTCTCGCTGGATGAAGCTTATCTCGATGTTTCTGCTTCACCTGATTATGCGTGGCATATTGCCAAAAAAATCCGAGCCCAGATTGCCGCTGAGAGAGGTTTGACAGCCTCCGCAGGGATTGCCCCTAATAAAATGCTGGCTAAGATTGCAAGCGAGTGGAAAAAACCAAATGGACAGTTTGCTATTCTCCCAGAGCAAGTGAAAGACTTTATGGTCTCATTACCAATTCAAAAAATTTGGGGTATTGGTCCTAAAAGTGCAGAGCGTTTGCTTGCCTGTGGAATTCAGACTTGTGGAGATCTTCAGCGGTTCAGCTTGATTGAAATGGCTCAGAAATTTGGAAAATGGGGCGAAGAACTTTTTCACCTCTGCCGAGGAGAAGATGATCGGATCGTAGATCCTCATTGGATTCGCAAGTCATTGAGCAATGAAAAAACATTTTCTGATAACCTTGTTTCTCTTGCTCAGTGTGAAGCCGCCATTGCAAAACTCGCTCAAGAAACATTGAAGGATGTTAAAACAAAAGCTGGAGATCGACAAATTCGTAAGGCATTTGTGACCATTAAATTTGCTGACTTTACGCGAACTACTAAAGAGTGCATTGCTCCCAATCCAACACCAGCTAGTTATCAAAGATTGCTAGCAGAAGCATATCAAAGAAAAGCATTACCCGTTCGTTTGCTTGGTGCTGGGGTAAGATTTTTAGAGGAAGAAGAACGGCAATTGGAATTGTTTTCAGATGAGAACTTATAGCAGAGAGGAACAGAGGGAGTCTCATTAGGAGAGTGGTTTACTTTAGTCGCTTTGCCTTTATTAGCTTTAATCAGCTAATGCACTCTATCAAGAAGAAGAGCCAGCTGAGCAAGCGGTTCCTCCAATGACGCATGTCTAAAAAAGTGAAATTAATAACGAAAGCTAGGTTTCAGAAACATGGTTTTAGGTCTAAACCAGTTGCTTTTTTATTCATTTTTTGGTCACCTCTTGCTGTTCAATCTCTAAACTTAAAAATTAACCTGAAAAATTAAATCTATGATTCCTCAAGTCTCACGCGGTTGGAGTATTACTATTGGCATTGCTATGATGCTGCTTGGGCTCGTGGCCCTTTCTGATCAAGTCATCGCCACAGCAATGGTAGCAACTTTTATTGGTGTTATTCTGCTTTTAGGATGCACGCTATCACTTGTTAAGGTTTTTACAATCGATGGCTGGAAGAGTCACTTTTGGTATGCTATTGTGGCCGTTGCGTACGGCGTTGCTGGTTATGTCTTCATAGGAAGGCCATTTGCGGCTGCTATTGTTTTTACTTTAGTATTGGGTTGGGCAATTTTAATCGGTGGAATTTTTCGTACCTTCTTAGCTTTTAAGCTTCGCCATCATGAAGGGGCTGGCTGGATTCTTTTCAGTGCGATCGTTTCTATTATTTTAGGTGCACTTATTATTTCGCAATGGCCAGGAACAGGTCTTTATATTTTAGGGCTCTTCCTTGGTATTGAGCTTGTTTTTGCTGGAGCAGGGTGGCTCGGTTTGGGATTAACGACTGAGAAAAATCAATAATAAAGCAACATTATATTGAAGGATAATTGAGAAGGGTGCGGTAAAAGCGCGAGAAAAAGATCATGCTGATAGCGTGCCCTTATCGATTTAATAAACGGTCCAGAAAACTGCCTGCAGGTGTTAGAGCGTTTTCAAAAATTCTATAGCCGCGTATTGCAGCGTCACTCCAGTGCTCAACGCCTCGAGTATGAGATAAACACTGCATTTTTGTGCTCCTTGTTCCTGGCACTGCACCGGCTATAATATTTTTTAAAAAGCTCTAGAGATTTTTATCTCCTGATGTCGGAAGCGTTGATCAAATCTTGAAATTCTGGCAAGACGGTCAATTGTTGAAAAATAGATTCACGCGAGATGGCTTGAATAACATCTTTGCCTCCCAACTTGATAGCAAGCCGAAGGTTCAAAAGAGCACTCTGTTGTTGACCTAAAATAAGTTCATATTTTGCCATCGTATAAGGAATATCCCATTGATGAGGCTGAATTTTTTGAAGTGCTTGAGCAACACTCAGTGCTTCTTTGAAGCGATTTTGAGAGGCATAAAAATTGATCATATCACGGAAAAGTTGAGAATCTTGCGGAGTCTCATTCATCGCTCGGTGGATAAGCTGATCAGCCTGTTCTGGCATGCCTAAAATTAAATAATCTTGGATCGCTTTTCCTAGCAGTGACCGATTCTTCGTTGTTGTTGTAAGCTCTTCTTGAAAGGCTGCAAGTTCACGATTCGCTTTAAGGCGGGACTGAGCCAGTACGTTAACTCTTTGTAGTGCTTTAGAATCGGGGTCGAAAAGAAGGGAGGCTGCAGCGAGGTCAGCAGCTTCTTGAAGATGCCCCTCTCTTGCTAACACATTAACTAAACTTTCAACAGTTTCAGCATTCCCTGGCCAGAGCTCGAGCGCTTGTTTGTAGGCAAACTCAGCCTCTGGAAGCATATTGCGAGAATGATAGATATTGCCGGTTGTGTTTCTTAACTTAGCAAAAGAATGACGAGCAAGTTCATCTTCTTTGAAGCCATTAACTTTTTTGAGGCGATTAATGTAGTTGGTCCAAAAGCTTTGGTCTTGTGCAACAATCTCAGGAGATAAGGTTGGAAGGGGATCATGATTGATTTCGTAGCAAAGTCCATGAGGAATCGCATAAGGATAGGACCAGGGCATCGGGAAACTTTCTTCTACAAAAAAACGATGCTGATCACGATTATTCAAGAAAATCCATTGAGCAATAGCAGTGTTTAAAATAGCAGGATTAGTTTGAGGATTTAATGATGCGCTAGGGGTTTGTTGAAAAGAGCGCATACACTCATTGTAAAGAGCAATGATTTCTTCACGATGCGGAAGAAGGAGTAACTCTCTGGGATAAACATGATCGCGTCCAAGCCAGCGTTCAAGCCAGTTAAATGTATTCGGACGTTCGTAACTATATTGAGAGCGAATATAATGATTGTACAAATCATCAGCTAATGCATTTTGAGTCACGATATAAAGATCGCGCCGATCAAAGCCTAGGTCCCGTTTGCTTTTTTCAAAGCTCTCGCCAAAGATCATATAGGTTGGAACAAAACGCCCTGGATCGGTTCCCCCAAAAACGAAGCTATTAGGAGGAAGATCAGCAAGCATGTCGTGTCCATACATCCAACCAAACCAATGCCCCCGTTGGGAACTCAGTGGCAAACTATGAAAAAAAGTATAACAAGCAACTAAGATAGCAAGAGCAAGTAAGGATTGCTGGCAACGAGATAAGATCACACTTTTTTGTTGGGCCTTGTTTCTCAACTTGATTTTTGTCAAGGAGAGCTTCTGATATAAGGCAGCTGTTCCATAACAAGTAAGAAGCAGCATGAAACCATAGCAGAGGCCTTGCCATGGTTTTTGCATATCCCATCCGGTGTTGTCATATCCGTTAGGGGCCATGATTGGCTCAAAGAAAGCTGCAAGTAAAAAGCCAGTTGCTAATAAAATTAACCAAATGCGTTGTTCCTTAGAGAGGCCTCGATATAGCAAAATACCAATAAAAGCAGCGAGTAAAGGAAGCGGAGAAATATTTTGAAATAATACCCGCCAAAAGCGCTTGAAAAATCCAAGAAAGCCGTGAACTGCTGATGCTTCCTGCTGTGCTTCTGGCGTTATTGGTTTTTCAGCAGGGGGAACGCCCATCAATTTTCCAAAAGTGCTTTGAAGTTGATCTGCTAATGTTCCCCAATATTGCGAGCGATTAATCGCATAAAAAAATCCTTCTCTCGTGCTGGTATAGCTCCAATTCATTGGAGGGTTCGTGCTAGAAGCAATCGGCATATAAAGGTAAGGAAGGAGGCCGAGAATAACGGCTAAGAGCAAAAGTAACCCACGTTTCCATTCTGTTAATTTCTTTTTGATAAGAATGAGAAAGATTAAGGCCGTTCCCATTGTCAGAAAAAAACGAAAAGCTGCCTTCATGGCATTAGGAAGGTTGGAGAGGGCTGCGAACCCCAAATAAAGCACGCTTCCAATCAAGAGGCTATAGACCGTGTATTCCCAAAAAAGATCATCATGAAGGAGAAGAATGACGAGCAATGGCAGAATAGCCATGGCCAGAGTCATATGGTGATTACTCATCCCCAGCGCAAAGCTAAAAACAATCCAGACAAAAGCATTTTTCCAAAATGGAACGCGAATCCAGAGGTAGCAGAGTGCCGTCAGGACTAACATGAGGAGGACGTGCAATGAGTAAGTCCCTTTCCCAATAGTGGCTTGAGACCAGACTGGTACTGACCAAGCAAAAGTAAGCGTGCTCACTATAGAAAGCCATGTAGCTGCTTTTTCCTTTACTCCAAGCCAACAGGTAGCACTTCGAGCTAGTAGGGAAAAAATAGCAACAGCACTTGCTGCACATAACCCAGAAAAAAGATTTAATTTCCAAGCTCCATTTCCAAATGGAAAAAATTTAGCAAATAGACCACCTAAGATTGTCCAGAGCGGGTAGCCAGATGGATGCGGAACTCCCATGTGAAGGGCTGCTGTAGTCATTTCACCATCATCTCCTAATCCAATATTAGGCATAGCCGTTGACCAATAAGTAATCAGCGCTAGAAAAAAGCAGAATAATGCCGTTTGACGATCTCTTTTTGAAAAAATGCTAAGAGGAGAGTGAATGTTTTGAGTAGCGATAAATTCCATTTTCAATAGTTAGAAAAAGAGAGAATGTAATCAAAGTTTTATCTCTTTCACAGTCAATCTTTAAAAAAGATAACTCAAAAATATAATTATTTCTTTTTGTAACGATAATGTGTTAATATCCAGCATTGTTATGAAAGTTATCCTCCTTTCCAAAAGCTGCTTATTATTATTATTATTTCTCACGTTAGAGAGCGCTTACTCTATGGACAGCACCAAGTCACATTCTGAGAGCAGTTCGGTTCAAACAGCAAGAGAGAGGAAGTCTGCTGATCGTGTTAGCGGCAAGTCGGTAGCTGAGCTGCAAGGAACTGATCGTCTGTTGCTCAGTGAATCTTCAACTTTGACACCAGCTAACGAGCAGCCTAGCAATGCGAAGCTCAAAGCTAGCAGTGAGGACACCGTTCAAAAATTTGATGAACTTTTAAAAATGATATCATTTCCGCTACAGGAACGAGCTGAACAGGTTCTAGAAACAATACGACCTGCGGTAATGCCCCCAAGCAACAACGAAAGAAGAGTAGCGGTAAATGCAGAACCAAATAAACCTTTATTTGATATTGAACAAAACCTAGCAACAATTGCTGAGAGAAAACAAGCTGCCTCAAACGCTACCGAAGTGAATCGTGAGAATCTCGCGCTGGCTGATGTTGCTGTAAAACAAGCTGAATTTAAAAAGCTTGGAAGTTTATGGTCCCAGGTTGAAGAGGTATGTCTCCTTTTGCAGGAAGAAAGAAATCAATTGAGTGAATTAATAACACAAATCGAACTATCTCAGTCTTTACTCGAATCACAACATCAGCTGGATATTAAGAAGACTTTTGCCAAGAGTAAGCCACTAGTGCAAAATAAAATAGCTTCATTAAAAAAAGCCATTATTCCTCATGAAAAAATGGTTTTTTATTTATTTCGTGGTGCAAAGACTATTGATGAATGGATGCATGAAATGTGGACTAATGATTTTTCCTTTGCGATAGCTTCTTCTAGCGGAAAGGGGATTGTGGATCCCGTAATGGCACAAGTAGAGGAAAAAAATAGCTATAAGAATGGCGCTTCGCTCTTACAGATTTTTGCTGCCAATCATGTTGAGGATGAGGATGACGCTATAGCTAGCTTTTTTTATGAAGTTGCCGATTTTGCATACGATGAAATGGAAAAAATGCAGCAGGAACAAGCTGCTAACATCATGAAAAGGAACGGAGATATTCTTGATTTTTGTTCCAACCTCAATGCTGTGCAAAGACAAATACGGGAAGATGACGATCTATCTAAGCAGGTTGACCAAGAAGCAGCCTCATTATATCAGGAAGCCATTCGGTTGCATAAAGCTAATAGCTTGATAATAATGGAGATGGTTAAGGAATTAATGTCAGGAAATGATGTGGATCCTGTTTCAAAGAGCCGTTCTCAAAACTATAGTGAATCGGCTTATCAGTGTGAGTTGAAAGCAAGTAACCATCTTCCTCACGCTGAAGCTGTGCCATCTGATAATGGCAATGAGGGAACATAAGAAAGGAAAAAGCGATAATAATTTTAAATTTTTCCTTGCATCCTTAGTAGAGTGAGATTATTGAAGTCTAGCCGCACCAGGCAACTATTTCATGGTATCACTCACCCTAACTTGCGGAATCTTACTCCTCGTTTCTCTGCACAGATGTATAACGAACTGCCAATAGGGATTCCAACGTCTTGCCAAGCAAAACAGGGGGGTATTAGATTGCTTATTTACCAGTTATGTTTTTCTATATTGTGTATAAAACATTTGTTTTTTAAAAATTTCTACAAGCAATAGGTAAGAAAATTTACACGAAGATTCTGTTCAAGGGTTGATTAGCATACACAGTAATCACATTTCAATTAATAAACCAAAAAACAATGAAAACGAGTTGCCGCTTATTGTTGATCTTTTTTTTCCTGAGCGCTGTGTCGTTTGCTCAGATGTTCAGCAAGGGAGTCCTCTATGAAAATGGGCAAGGTAAAAGCCAACGGCTTGAACAGCTGGGTAAAGGAACTGGAAGGGGCTATAATGATGCTTCTAAGAAAGATGATTCAGATAATTCTTCTACTGTGCGAAGAGGGAGGAATTTTCCTAGCCTTCAAGGCAACGCGCCAGCGAATAAGGATGCAGATGGTCTAGGAAAACAAGGTGGAGCAATAGTAGTTGATGGAGTTTTGTTCGATCAAGGGATAGAAGGAGAGCCTCTTCCAGTGTCAGTAGCAGAGTCTACTTCAGATTTTATAGATTACATTCTGTCTCATCTTCAAGATAGGGGGCTTCTTCAGAATGCAGATCAGTGTAAAGCTGCAGTTAATGATTTTTTGGATCAGAACTTGACAGGAACCGAACGGTTACTGCCGCTACAAGAACAAAGGAGACTTAAAACTGTAATGGCACAAGCGCTAGCAACTAATGTAAAAGAAAGAATAGATGAACTGAATCTGCCTACCCGTCTTCAGCTCATGGACATGATAGGCGACGCCTCCGAGCAGGTTGCTGGAAAAATCAGAGCGCAAAGCGATCTGGGTTTAGATGAACTGGCAGCACAAAAAATGCTATATCAAGCTCTTAAAGAGCTAGCTGACCCAGACAAGCATGACGTCACTAACAGTGGCCAAGCTGAAGGAGAAAATTTTTCTCAAGATGAGAATCTGATTTCAGAACACGCACTAGTTTGTAATGTTGCTAGTACTTCGCCTACGCAAGAGATCATAGATGCTAAAAATGAGTTAGAAGAAAGCAACTTAGCGTTAGAGCGATTAGCAGCACCTCC
This sequence comes from uncultured Chthoniobacter sp., assembly GCA_964402065.1. GTDB lineage: Bacteria > Verrucomicrobiota > Verrucomicrobiia > Chthoniobacterales > UBA6821 > CAIWMF01. The sequence continues at coordinate 86,826 of CAYOAN010000004.1, forward strand.
TTTTTACCAGCAAGAACTGAATGAGTTATTAAAAGGCATAAAAAAGAAACATGCTGAGTTTTTATTTCAAGAAGCCTCTTCCTCTCAGCACGCTCAATGGCAGGCTAAAGAGAATGCGGAATTATTCTCTCAAAAAGTTCAAGAAATTCAGCGGATACATGGAAGCCAGGAAGATCCTTTCTGGCTTTCCAGTGAAGAAAAATCAAATCAAGAGCTGGTAAAAAACTTTCGTGTAAGCTTAAAAATAATCATTTCTAGATTAGAGAAGATTCGAAATGCCTACAAAAAACTTTCAGATGTTTATGACTCTAAAGTGAAGAGTGGAAGCAGTAAGGAGGAAGTAAAAAATATGTTATCCTTGTTTGATGAGGTTGCTGAAAGTAGCACGGATTTAATTTTTGGGGAACATGGCGCTATTAATTTGGAGCAACCAGAAGTAGGCAGCGATATAAATACAAAATCACAAAACTATAAACATGGTAGAACTTTAGTTGAAATAGGCATCATGAGAAGTTTTGGAATTGATGGGGTGATGCGCTTCAGAGAAGCTTTTCGTGCTGATGCTATTTATTCGCCTCAACTCATTGCTGGTGAGGTTAAAGCATTTCTTAAATCAGAAAATGAGCGCGCAAAAAAGCTAGACCCACTCAATGAATCGGGTAGCTACTTTTTTTCTGCTCTCGATTCATTACATAAACTCCAGCACATTTCTTCTAACGAGCAAAACAAACTTATTAAATCTAATGGCTACAAAATGCACTTTAATCCTTTTTCGGATGAGCAGTTCTCTTTTGACTATTTTACTCATCCCAGACAAACCGAATTAGAAGGAATCATTGCTATCCGCGAAAGTATAAAAGAGGAAGTATTTTATAAGGAGTCTTCGCCTTTAAGGCAACGTGATATTCTAAGTCGATATGATAATAGATTTCTAGGAAAGGGGAGAGAGGCATTAACAATTAGAAACTGTAATGATTTTCTCAAGAAAGAGGAAGCAAGGGGTTCAGCATGGGCAGACAAGCTCTATTATCGCTTATTTGATCAGAGTCATTTAATAAACCAAGAGCTTTGGAGTCTAGGATCAGGTAGTATTTCTGCAGGAAAAGCTCAGCCGATTATTACTGATTTAGGACCACTGAACTCTACATTGTTAGGGATAGGAATAGCTTATGGACAACAGGTTGTTGGTGATGCTACTCGGCCTTATCGAAAAGAACTTAAAATCTCAAATGATGAAAAGCTCTTTGAGCAAATAAGAGGAGAAGCGGTACTAGAAATTCAAAATAAAAATGTTTCTGAACTTCGGCAGCAGCTAATAGAAAAAAAAGAAGAGGCTAAAAAAGTTGTGTTAAAAATGATCAATAGTTATGTAAATTGGTCTAATCAAGAAGGTTCAGAAGGTAAGGAACAAGCAAAAGACTATATTAAAGTGATTAACTCACAACAAGGTGTAGATCAACAAACAACTGATGAACTCTTTAGCTTTCTTGCTAAACATTCTAGGAAACTAATTGCAACAGAGAGTGAAAGTTTAGAAAGCATTCACCAATCAGTGGAAAACATTTCTGCCAGCAATTGTTCTGAAGGCTCCCTTTGCTCTAATGCTGATGTAAAAGGAATTCAAGATCTGTTTGAAAATGCTAAAGCAGATTTTTTATTACAACAAGCTCGGTTTCATGAGAACCCTGAGGAAATGCTGCAACTTCAGCAAACAGCCGCTAAAAACGCACAGCTCTTTTTAAATAAAGAAGAGACTTTTTCTCGTATAATAGAAGGAGCACAGAAGACTATAACTAGATTGAATGACACGAAGGAAATAAGTGATCATTTGACAGGGCTCAATGCTTTAAAGAAAATAGCCAAAGATGCAGCAGCGACTTATACTCAGCTTGCAAAAATTTATTTGCTGAGAATAGAGGAATTTTCTAAACAACAAGCAAGAGAGGAAACTCCTAAGAGCCTGAGCACGCAATTAACAAACTTTAGGAAGCTCAATAATGGAGAAGATGTTAATAAGATTATTGGTAGTTATAATGGAACACTCTCCTTATTAGATCCGCAGCAAGAAGGGAACTCTTCTCATGCTGCTCTTACACAAAATGGTATTTCTTTGCTTAAATTGGCTATTTGTGATGAGTATGGGTTAAAGGGAGTGGAACTGTTTGAAAATAAAGTTGGTGCAAAAAAAAGCCTCTCACTCAGAGAGCTGCAAGCGATTTTAAATAGCAATGATTTTACCGTAGGCAGTTATTTTCTTTCTTCAGGAAATGATGTAACAGATCTTCTTCGGAGCGATGATTCTGAAAATGAAAAAGTTATTAGATCAAACGGAAGAAATGCTCTCTATAATCCTTTTGCAGCAAGGGATACTTTTCTACAATATTTAGATCATGATAAAAAAACAGCGGAAGAAGCAATAGAAGAAGTTCGTAGTAATTTTACTAAATTAGAACTTTTTAAGAGAATGTCGTATTTACAGCAATATCATCTATTAAAGCGATATAATAAAAAATTCAAAGGAGAGCCTGAAATACCTTTGACAATAGGAGCCTTTAAAGATTTTTGGAAAGGAGAAGAACTGAAAAGTCAGACTTGGTCTCACTATTTTTATTATACATTTTTTGCTCCTAAAGTCCTTTCTCAAGGATGGGCGATTTTTATGGCCTCTTTTTCAGCACTTCGTTTGCAATATCCATTTTCTGAATTTAATCTGTTTGAAAAATTTGCATTAACATGGGGAATTGATGTTGCTGGGGAAAGTACCGGACTTTACCGTGAATACCAGGATGGAGGAATTTATAAGGATTTAGTTGAAAAAATGTTGCAGGGAAAAGAAGTGACTGCAGAGCAAATTGATGAAGTCCCTGATTTTGAAAAAATGTTGAAAGAGGCTTTGACTAAGAAAAAGACACAAGGTTTAGAAAATGATCAGGAGCACGAACAATCTATTAAAGAGATTTTAGCACTTTGGAAAAACTGGGTTCAATCTAGACACCTCTCTGATGCCTTTCCTGAAGGAAGTGAAAATAAGAGACTCCTTACAGAAGCATTAAGCGCTATTGACAATAGTGATCTTGCTTCTTGTGAAGACAAGATGAGAGAAAGCTTAGAGCTACTGCATGGCGTTGCTGATAATACTATTTTTCAATCCATGGACAAATTAAGCTGTGTGCAGAAAGAATTATTGGAATTCATTAATAGCAACCAAGCAAAAAACTCTCTTCTTTCTAAGCAAGATTTAGAAATATTGAGCCAAGCTTTAAAGCAACTATCCGCTTTACGACTTGAACAAGTTCGGGCTCAGCAAGATCCTGAGCTATTAAAACGCCTTCATACTCTCGTCAGTAGAGATGCTAGTTTTTATCAGAACAAAGTTGATAAACTTCAAGCAAAACTAGACGCTCCTTACATTGAATCCATAGATCAAGATAATGGTGATAACTTCATAAAAAAACAGATCTCCTTTTTTAATAAACTGAGAAAAAAATTTAAAATAGCAGCAGAAACCGCTACTCAGTTAGCCGACACTTACGCTTTAAAAATCATGAAGCAACGAAGTAAAAAAAATGATCGTTTAGATCAGCAAAAAAGTTTTCTTTCTGAGATAGAAAAGTGTCCGTATAGCACGCAACATATTATCTTAGATAAAAATGGGTGTCTTGCTCTAGATTTTCTGAGATTAGCATCACAGGATGTGCGACAGCTTTCTGCTGCGGCAATACCTGTTTTAAAATTAGAAATTGCTGACAGCTTAGGAGTAGATGCTGCACAGCGCTTTGGAAGTTTTATCAAATTAAAAGAAATAGTGGGTTTTCCTTTAGAATCTGGTGATGTTAAAGAGTTTCTAAGAATAGAAGGTAGCTTAGAAAAGAGTTCTAATTTTTATCTTTCACCAGGCCATTCTTTGGAACAAGCTCTACAATCAGTTGATTCGTTAGGGCATCAACTGATTAGATCTAATGGAGCTCAGTACCGATACAACCCTTTCGAAGCAGGACAAAAGCAATCTTATTTAATGGGTGATAAAGAAACAGCTCAAGAGGGATTGCAAGCTGCCTCTGTGGGGTTAGAGGAGATGCCTTTTTATAAAAAACTTACTGATTTGAATAAAAAATTTGTAAAAACTCATTTTAAAGATCGATTTATATCTCCTGAAAAAACTTGGGCTCGATACTTTAAATCCTTTTTCTATGAGGCCCCAAAGCCAGAGCCTCTAACAAGAAAGGCGTTACAAGATTTTGTAGAACAAGAAATTAATGAGAGTGAAAACTGGAAGATGTATTATCAATTTCGTGATAGTTCTCTTTATGCTTCGATGGCTTGGAATATAGTAGCTGGGATTGGAGTTATTGCTAGAATTGACAAGCGTATTATCAATTGTAAACCGATTCATATCTATGCAGGTTTTGCTGGACATGCACATCTTCTCTGCACAATTAAAGCTCTTGCCTTATTTCCACCAGCATGGCACTTTGCTCCATCTTTAATCCTTGCTTATGGCGTTAATAAAATGGGTGAGCAATGGCTTGCTTCACGTCAAATACGACCCGAGTAAAAAAGCACTATTTTTTGACAAGTGTTTGTTTAATTGGCCACAAACTAGGGCCCTTATTTTTTGGAGAGTTCTAAAAATTCTCGAAGCGAATAGATATTGCTCGTGGTGTCGGTAATGTACACTGGATGGTCATTGAGTGTTATTTGCACTTCAAAGTGATGATCCTTGGTTTCATAAAGTGAAATATTCAAGTCAGAGGCATAGTGTGGTGTTTCCTTAACTGGAACATTCATTGCAGTAAGTAAGTTCATAATTGTGCTGTCGTGTGCGGAATAAAGAACGTATTTTAGAGAGGATTTGTTATGAGAGGCCTCTTTTAAGCGATGTGTGATTTCAATAAGCAAGTTTTTTCCTGCGTGCCTTGCTACCGCAATCGATGTTCTAAAAATAGCTTCGGACGCTTGGAGGATTACATTAACATCTTCATTACTGAGGCCCTTTGGAATAGGAATATGCTTTAACTTAAAAATAGATAAAGCATCGCTAAGGCGCTCTACATCGATTGCATCGGAAATGGGAAGTCCAGTTGCTTTACTCCATGCAGCAAAATATGGTTGAAGTTCTTGTTCTTTTGTTCGGCATTCTGGATTGGAATCGATAGATTGTTTGACTTCTTCACGGCTGTAATGAGGGAGCAAGAGTGGATCATGATCTACAGATGTCGTATGAATAGGGATTGGTTGAAAGCCATAGGGGAGTGCAAATCCATTCATGAAAAGCCTTGGATGAAGGAATGGTCCACTTCCTGGAGGATATAGTCCTATTAAGAGGCACTCAGCGCTCATCAAGGTTCGATCAGTATCGGTTGAGCGGATGTAGAGTGTTCCTGGTTGATAGTTACGAGGTAGTAATTTTTCTTTTTCGATGTAGCGCTGATGAAATTTTTTTCCGAGTTCAAATTCTTGATGCATTCCAAGCGGAGTCAGCTGACCAAGGCCTTCTGGCCAGTGATAGTGTGCTGCTGGAATATCAATAATGGGAGTACGATCACCATGCCGAATGACATCGATGGCAAAGATAAGTTTTTTAGACGGCTCCGCATGTACAGCAAAAGAAGAGCAGAGCACTAGAAGGCTGAGTAGCTTGGTTTTCACACAATCAGTAAAAAATTCTTAGCGCTAACAGCACCAAGAAAAAAATAGCAGGAAAAAGAAATTTATCTTCCTTGCCTCTTAGCCTTTGGCTTTTTTGAGGCGAGCGTTTGAGTCCTGCCTGTAATAATAGCTTCCAGACCATAAAAAATGCCTCAAAGACAATATTCCAAGACATTTTTGAAGTGCCTTGAAAACGGTCTGTAAAAATAATAGGAACCTCAGTAATCGAGGATCCTTTTCTCCAAGCACGATGGGTCATTTCAATTTGAAAGCCGTAACCGTTTGATTGTACTGTTGGCATATTGATTGCCTCAAGTGTTTGACGACGCCAGCATTTGAAGCCGCCTGTTGGGTCGTGAATTGGCAAGCCAGTCACTGCATGTACGTAGTACGAGGCACCTACGCTCAGGATGAGTCGTCGTAGAGGCCAGTTGATGACTCTCACGCCATGGATGTACCGCGAGCCAATGGCAAGGTCTGCCCCTGCTTCAACGGCTGCAATAAGCTTTGGGACGTCATCGGGACTATGAGAAAAGTCGGCATCCATTTGAACAACGATGTCGTAATCATGTTCGAGAGCCCATTGAAATCCTGCAATATAGGCCCGACCAAGGCCATTTTTTTGTTGGCGACTTAACAAGTGGAGGCGTTGATTTTTTTGTTCACGAACCCAATTTCCCGTTCCATCAGGTGAGTTGTCATCAACAATGAGAAGGTGAACGTGTTCGGGAAGTGACATTAATTTTTCTACCAAGGGCGGTAGATTAGTCATTTCATTATAAGTCGGAATAACAATGAGAATCATAATTGGTTAAACAAGTGGAGGGTGCTGTTTTCCCCAGGTTGTCGATTGTTCATAGGCATGACCAACGCGGAAAAGCCGTTTTTCCTCAAAGGAGGGGCCAAGAAGTTGCAGTCCCACTGGAAGGTCAATGCCATCACGTTTGGAAAAGCCGCAAGGAAGACTAATTCCACAAATGCCTGAAAGATTTCCAGCAATTGTAAAGATATCAGCGAGGTACATTTTGAGAGGATCTGCAATCTTTTCTCCTAATTTAAAGGCGGTTTCTGGTGATGTTGGAGAAACGATGAAGTCAACTTTTTTGAAGGCTTCTTCAAAATCTTTACGAATCAGTGTTCTTACTTTTTGTGCACGCAAATAGTAAGCGTCGTGATGCCCCTTTGTGAGAACATAAGTTCCAAGAATAATACGACGTTTAACCTCTGGGCCAAATCCTTCTTTACGTGTTTTTTCATAAACGCCAAGGAGGTCGCTAGCTTGTGTGGTGCGATGGCCATATCGAATTCCATCAAAGCGAGCGAGATTAGATGAAGCTTCTGCTGTTACAATGATGTAGTAGGTCGAAACAGCATACTCTGTGTGAGGAAGAGAGATTTCAACTGGTTCTGCACCGAGAGAAATCAAATGTTCAATGGCCTTATCTACAGCATTGCGAACGCCTGGTTCCATTCCATCAACAAAATATTCTTTTGGAATTCCAAAGCGCATCCCTTTAATGTCTCGGCCAATTTCTGAGGTGAAATCTTCTGAAGGTAATTGCAAAGATGTTGAATCGTAAGGATCGTATCCAGCAATTGCATTGAGCAGCAATGCGCTATCCTCGACAGAATGCGTGAGCGGCCCGATTTGATCGAGTGAGGAAGCAAAAGCTATTAAGCCATAACGGGAGACGCGACCATAGGTTGGTTTCAATCCAACGCAACCACAAAGCGCTGCGGGTTGACGAATTGATCCTCCGGTGTCAGAACCGAGTGTTGCCATTGCTATACCAGCTGCAACAGCAGCTGCAGAGCCACCGCTTGAGCCACCAGGAGTGCGTGTATGATCCCAAGGGTTATAAGTTGGATGAAAGGCAGAATTTTCGGTAGAAGATCCCATCGCAAATTCATCCATGTTAAGACGGCCTACGGGAAAAGCTCCTGCAGCGCGTAAACGAGTGATAACTGTGGCGTCATAAGGTGAGTGGAATTGTCCAAGGATTTTTGAAGAAGAATTAGCAGAAGCTCCTTGAACAACAATGGCGTCCTTAATTCCAATCGGAATACCTCCGAGAGGTTTGGTTAAATCAGCCGTTAAAGCGTCTTGACGTGCTTGTTCACTATCCCAAGAGAGATAGGCCTTAACTTTTGGATTAAGATTTTTAAAGCGTGTTTCTAATTCTTCGAGGAGCTCGAGGGGAGAGATTTTTTTTGCAACAAGAAGGCGTCGAGCTTCAGCAATAGTAAGAAAAGGATCAGAGTGCATTTGAAAAAATGAAAAGTAGAAGTTCGAAGTTATTCTAAAACTTTAGGGACAACAAAAAGTCCGTTAGCATGGTGGGGGGCTTGTTCTAGGACAACTTGTTTAGGCAGGCTCTCTCCAACCACATCTTCACGAACAATATCAAAAACAGAAATCGCATGGGCGGTTGGTTCAATGCCACTAAGATCGAGGTTGTTGATTTTCGCAATGTGTTCCAAGACACGCTCTAGTTGGCCTGTAAAAAGCGTTTCTTCCTCAGTGGTGAGTTGAAGACGAGCTAGGCGAGCAAGATAAGCAACATCAATAGTGTGGGGCGAAGCTGACATAGAGTTTTTGGAACATTAAGTTTAATAGTAAATTTGCAAAGACTTCAGAGTATAAGCTTAGATGACTGATGGGAAATATAAAATCACTTCTTTTATAACTAAGCTCTCTAGCTGAAGTTCCTGAATTAAGCGGACTGACAGATGAATCAGGAATTCACTGTTGTTAAAAAAATAGCCACTAATGAGGTAGCCATGACTTTGTTGAAAAATATGAAACTTCCCTGAGGCAATAGCTACCCCTCATAACAGATGCTAACAAACTTCTGTAATAGCTTTTCCAAGAGCTTCCACAGACTGATTGATTTGCTCTGGTGTTATGCAAAGCGGAGGCATTAGTACAATCGTGTCACAGCTGCTTGTGTAACGCAGGGGACGAGTGAGGAGCCCATGTTTCATGGCAGCTTTACAAATCTTATTACCGATGCGCTCTTGCCATGGGTAGGGGGTTTTTAACGTTGAATCTTGAGCAATATCGATACCTGCAATGAGACCACATTGCCGAATTTCAGCAACAGGAGAAAAATTCTTGAGAGTCGCCAAGGCTTGATTCAAATGAAGAATTTTTGTTGATAGTTTTTCCAAGACTTTTTCTTGCTCAAAAATATCAAGGCATGCCAAAGCTGCAGCACAGCCAATGGGATGCGCTGTGTAGCTGTGTCCGTAACAAAAAGCTTTTTGCTCCTCATATTTTCCAAGAAAAGCTGTGTAAATTTTCTCTTTTGTCAAGACGGCTGCTAGCGGTGAGGCTCCGCCAGTGAGTCCCTTTGCACAGGCTAAGATGTCAGGAACTACCGCTTCTTGTTGGCAGGCAAACATTGTTCCCGTGCGACCAAAGCCTGTCATCACTTCGTCAAGAATCAGCAGAATATCATGCTCATCGCAAAAGGTGCGCAATTCACGAAGCATGCCTGTTGGCCAGAGGCGCATTCCTGCAACGCCTTGAATGAGTGGTTCAATAAAAATAGCAGCTATTGAGTCAAGCTCAGGAAGAGCTTTTAAAGCATCCATGCTCTCCACGCGATCACATGGAAAATGCATTCCAGAAAAACGATCGGTAACCAATGAAAGTCCTCCCAGGCTAGCTGCCCCAGCGGTATCGCCATGGTAACAATTAGTAAAAGCGACAAAGCGATTTTTGTTAGCATTGCCAACGAGTTGCCAATATTGAAACGTCATCTTTAAAGCTGACTCAATCGCTGTAGAGCCATTATCAGAATAAAAGACACGAGAGAGTGGATTTCCTGGGAATAATGCTACAAGACGTTCTGCAAGCTCAATAGCTTTAGGATGGGTTGCACCAAGAAAAGAAGAGTGATCAAGAGTTGCTGCTTGGGCTTGAATGGCTGCAACAATACGCGGATGAGAATGGCCATGAATGTTGGTCCAAATGGAACTGTTCCCATCAATGTAATTGCGGCCGTGAATATCTTGAAGATAAACGCCCTTGCCTGAAACAATGATCAGAGGCTCTTCAAGACACCATTCTTGTTGTTGAGTGAAAGGATGCCAGAGATGTTGATGGTCAGCCTCAATGAGTTTGTCAATTTCCATCATGAGTTTCTCTTAATTTCGGCTAGCATTTGCTTTGCTAAAACAATATCTCCATGAGCAGCCCGACGTCGTTGATATTTTCGGTCTAGTACTTCTAGAAATGAGATCAGGTCTGCTTCAAGCGGAACTTTATAGTAGGTCCAAGTAGTTTCATCAGCTCGCTTTGATTGAAAACGCCAGCGTGCTGCATCTTTAGAAACACGAATTTCGCGTTTGGCGTTATCTTCATCCCGAACGATCCATGCATGACAATTTCTCATTAAAAGTAGGTTGTAGATTGTAGGTTATAGGTTGTAGGGCATACTAGGACCTACGGTAAAATAAAAAATGATTTTTATAATGGATTAAAGTGATCAACGTTGACTTATTTTAACTACAGCCTACAACCTATAAACGACAATTTAAATCTATGAGCTCGCTCATTAAAATTTTTCTTTATCTTATTTGTTCAGCTTTGATTGGGGCTTTGTTGGCGCCTCTTTGTTATAAAATCATTTTATTCCTGCCTGCAGATCACTTAGGCTTTGTTGGCCCGCTTCTTAGCTCTGTGCAGCAGATGCCATTTCATCGTTATCTTTCTCGGACAATTCAGATTGTAACATTAGTCTTGCTCTGGCCAACAGTGGCATCTCTCAAAATAAAACGTCTGTCAGACCTCTCTCTTTATCCTAACAATGATGCCATTAGCGACTTTTTTAAAGGCGTTGTGGTGGCACTTTTTCCGCTATGGCTTGTAGAGGCTCTATTCATCAAGTTGCAATGGTATTTTTTTGAAAGCGTTCCTACATGGCAGCTCGTTTTAAAAATTTTAACGACAGCGCTTGTCGTTGCTTTTTTAGAAGAATTTTTATTTCGTGGTGTCCTCTTGGGACTGTGCCGACGCTTCTTGGCGAATAAAATAGCCATTGTTGCCGTAGCGTTTATTTTTGCAGCAGTTCATTTTTTAAATCTCTCTCACTTTAAAGAAGTAACCATTCATTGGTGGAGTGGGTTTTCTTTGTTGCTTCATCATGATGCTCTTTGGTCTGATTGGCCATTGGCAGTGGGAGCTTTTGGAACACTTTTTTTATTAGGCCTTTTGCTTGGGTGGGCCACTTTGAGAAGAGAATCGCTCTGGCTTCCTATCGGCCTTCATGCGGGTTGGATTTTTGCGCAACAACTGTTTCATGCTATGACGCAAGATCATTGTTCTAATCTTTTGCCATGGTGGGGACCATTTCAAATTCATGGAATGGTTCCAATTGGATTCTTCGTCATCATTCCCATTGGGATGACAGCACTTCTCATAAAAAAAATAGTTCCTCAGCGAACGGATTCTTTTTTCAAGTGATAAAAAATTTTTTTTTAACACTACGAGATCTTTTCTACCCGCGACATTGCTGTGGATGTCAGAAAGCTCTCTTAAAAGAAAATTTTCTCTGCAACGCTTGTGAATCTCAAATGGAGAGACTCTCCACATTATGCTGTGACGTCTGTTCACTCCCTGTTTTAAGTGCTGATATTAAACTTTGTCATAATTGCGTTGATCGAAAACTGCATTTTGTAGCAGCGATGTCGGCCTTCCGCTACCAAGGCCTCACTCGTGAGTTAGTAGCTCGATACAAATATGGCGCTGATCAAAGCCTTCAACCGTTGTTGCAATACCTCATCGTCAAAGCGTTGGAAGATGAACGACTTCACAATATCGATTTTGTAGCAGTTGTTCCTGTGCCGCTTCATTCTTTGCGAGAGAGAGAACGGGGATTTCATCAAGTATTGCCACTGGCTCAATCCATAGCTCAAACCCTTAAACTGCCCCTTCATCAACTTTTAAAAAGAAGCTCGCCGACTTCTTTTCAAGCGGGATCTAATCGACAACAGCGTTTAAAAAATTTGGAGGGAGCCTTCATATTACGCCGTCCTTTAACCTTAAAAGGTAATTATCTTCTTGTTGATGATGTGCTGACCACAGGAGCAACATTGAGCGAATGTGCGAGAATTCTCTGCGAAGCTGGTGCTGAACAAGTCTGGGCTGTTACCTTAGCACGATAAGTTTTAGAGCGTTTTCAAAAATTCTATAGCCGCGTATTGTAGCGTCACGCCGGTGCTCGAAGACTCGAGTGTGCCCATAGACACTGCGTTTCTGCGCTTCTCGTTCCTGGCACTACATCGGCTATAATATTTTTTAAACCGCTCTAAAAAATAATTTGAGCATTTTGTAAGATGAGAAGTCTAACCTTGTGAGTGCGTTTCATCGTTCTCAGCGGGCCGCTGCGATCTGTTTTTTGGTTTTTTCAGATCGATCAACAGAGGCTCGCTTTTTTTTTTGCACTTCCTACTTTTAGAAAGAGAAGCAAAAATTTTCTGTTCGCTATAACTTCTTCCCTGTAACCTAGTGCCTGTTTCTTAAAACCTGTATTTTATGACCATTTTTAAACGACCCTCCCTAAAATTTGCTTCCAAGCGTAAGCGTGAGATGCCAGAAGGCCTTTGGACAAAGTGTCCTGAATGCGGTGAAATGATTCATCATTTAACATTAGAGCAAAATCTCCGCGTCTGTCCTCCTTGTGGACATCATTTTTCTTTTTCTGCTCGCGATCGGATTGTGAATCTTGTTGATGAAGGTTCTTTTGTAGAAATAAATGCAGCCATGGAATCAGTCGATGTTCTGAAGTTTAAAGGCGTAGCCGCTTATGAGGAACGCCTTCGTTCTTATCAGAAAAAAACGGGGGAACGCGATGCCGTGGTGACTGGGAATGCAACCATTGAAGGACGGCCTTTTGGGCTAGCGGTAATGGATTTTCAATTTTTGGGAGGAAGTATGGCCTCTGTTGTTGGAGAAAAAATGACCGCTATTATTGAAGCGTCAACCCAAGCGGAACAACCGGTAGTTATTGTTTCTGCTTCTGGTGGTGCTCGTATGTACGAAGGGGTTTTTAGTCTTATGCAAATGGCGAAGACCAGTGGTGCTCTTGCGCGTCATGCGGCAGCAAAACTCCCTTTTGTTTCAATCTTAACTAACCCAACGATGGGCGGGGTCAGTGCAAGCTTTGCAACATTAGGTGATGTCATCCTAGCTGAACCAAAAAGTATGATTGGATTTGCTGGTCCTCGCGTTATCCGCGAAATTGCACATCAAGAGCTTCCAGAAGGTTTTCAAACAGCCGAGTTTTTGTTGGAGCATGGTCTCATTGATGCCATTGTTCCTCGTGCACAAATGAGACAGAAGTTGGCAATGATTTTTGAACACCTGCGTGCATAGTTAACGCTTGTCTTTTTTAAGTCACAAAGCCAACTTCTCAATATTTAAAGCATTAGAAGATGGGAAAAGATAGTCACTCACATCTTCAGCACCCAGGATCCAGCATGCTTTCCTGGCTCTTTGAGCAACAAAATTCCGGGATTTCTTTGGGCTTAGACGGGATGAGAGAGCTTCTCTCAGTCTTGGGCAATCCTCAAGATCGCGTTCCTTGTTTGCACATTGCAGGGACAAATGGAAAAGGTTCTGTCTCGGCTTTTGCGGCCTCTATTTTAAAAGCTGCTGGTCTGCGTGTGGGACTTTATACATCACCGCATCTAGTCGATTTTAGAGAGCGGATTCAAATGAATGGAGAACTGATTTCCTTAGAAGCTCTTGAAATCGGAATTCAACAGCTGCAAGCAGTAACGCAGGATTGGAAAACCTTGCCTACTTTTTTTGAGCTCACCACGGCGTTAGCTTTTGATTATTTTGCTCAGCAAAAATGTGATGTTATTGTTTTAGAAACAGGGTTAGGAGGGCGTCTTGACGCGACAAACCTTGCAACAAACAAAATTGCTTGTGCAATCACCTCAATCAGCTTGGATCATCAAGATTTCCTCGGACTTACATTGGCTGCAATTACACGAGAGAAAGCAGGTATCATGCGTGCTAATGTACCCACTGTTACACTGCCGCAAGCAGAGGAGGTAATGCTAGTCTTGCAGGAAGAAGCAACAAGGGTAGGGGCTCCTTTAGAAATTGCTTTAGAGCCAATTGGTTCAGAAATTGCTTTAGGTCTTGTTGGTGGTTATCAACGATGGAATGCAGCTGTAGCTTTAACGCTAATTCAACAGGGCCCGTGGAGCATTTCTCATGAGGCTATATTGACTGGACTAAAAAACGTCTCTTGGCCAGGCCGATTTCAATGTTTTCAACTGGAGTCTTCAGGAGACCTCAAGCGTTTTTTGCCTTTATTGAAAGTCCCCCAAGAGGAGGCCACATCAGCAGCTACTTTAATCCTTGATGGTGCTCACAATCCAGCTGCTGCTGAACAACTTTTAAAAACCTGGAACGAAGTGTTTCCGGGACAAAAATGCTCTCTTGTTTTTGGAGCGCTTCGTGATAAAGCAGGGGAACAAATGCTTCGCCTGTTAGAGCCAATCGCAGCCTCTATTAGCCTAGTTTCAGTTCATTCGCCTCGCACTGCATCTCCTGCTGAATTACAAAAAATTGTTCCCTCAGCAACGACTTTTGCGTCGTTAAAAGAAGTTTTTAAGGAAAAAAATATTTTTAGAGAGAAAGCTTTACATTTTTCAAGTGACTTGAATTACCCGGTTTTACTAACAGGATCACTCTTTCTTGTTGGAGAAGCTCTTGCCCTCTTGCAGGGGCGTGACCATTCGTCTTTCTCTCAATAAAAAAGAACCTCTGGAGAAAAGATGAGGCGAGTCAACTTTTTTAATTACAAAAAAATGACTTCTTCTGCTTGCGAAGGAATTCGTTGGATGCGACATTAGTCGACTCACAAAACCAAACTTAAAACCATTCGTTAAGTTGGTACGATTTTACTACTAATAGCACAACTTGTTTAAAAAATTATCTAGATGTTGTGTTTTTTAACCCTGCAACCATTCACTCTTTTAATTCTTAAACGCATTTATATTTATGAAGCCGCAACAACTTTCTTTAAATGAAGTAGACCCTCTTGCTAATAAAAAATTCGAAGTTTGTAAGCGCGATGGTCGTATGGAAATCTTTGACCAACGGCGGATTATTTTGGCTATTGAGCGTGCCTTTAAAGCAGAACGAGATTTGGCACCAGATGATCTTTTGCATCTAGACGATCAAGCGGCTGTAAATTTTATTAGTGATGAAGTCGTTCAACGGTTGTTATCACGAGCCATACGGGGGGAAGCCCTTGAAATCGAGTTGGTGCAAGACGCTGTCGAAGTGGCCTTGATGAAGAAAGGGCACCATGCTATTGCGCGTCGCTATATTATTTATCGGGAAGATCGTCGTAAGGCTCGAGCACTTCGCATTGATCAAACTGAAGAGGCTGCGCAAGAAAAAATTACCGTTACCTCACGCCAAGGACATCGAGAACTACTCGAACCTCACCGCATTAAACGCACTTTCATTCGGGCTTGTCGTAGTTTTGAAGATCGCTGTGATAGCCGAGCTATGGCGGAAGAGACATTACGCAACCTCTACGATGGTGTCCGAATTGACGAAATAGAAAAAGCCATGATCTTTTCAGCAAAGACGCGGATTGAGAGCGATCCTGCCTATGGCTATGTGACAGCACGACTTCTTTTAGAATCAATTTACCGTGAAGTCATTCCTTCCTTTAAACATTATCATGATCTCAACACCGTTCACGCTACCCATTTTTCTAGCTATATAGAAGAAGGTGTTCTTGAGGGCCGCTTAACCCCAGCATTACAAGAATTTGACTTGAAGCGCTTGGCATCAGCACTGAACCCTGAGCGAGATTTGCAGTTTAATTACATGGGATTGCAAACAATCTATGATCGTTATTTGATTCATGTCCGGGGACGTAGGATTGAGACACCACAATATTTTTGGATGCGTGTGGCAATGGGACTCGCCCTGCGTGAAGGAGCTCACAAAAATGAACGAGCCATCGAGTTTTACAACCTCCTTTCCTCGTTTTTATTTACTTCTTCAACCCCAACATTGTTTAATTCTGGAACACTTCACCCTCAGTTGAGTTCATGCTATTTAACGACGGTGATGGATGACCTCGATCATATTTTTAAATGCATTGGAGATGATGCAAAGCTTTCAAAATGGGCTGGGGGACTTGGTAATGACTGGACCAATGTTCGTGCAAGTGGATCACTCATCAAAGGGACTAATGGTGAAAGTCAGGGAGTTATTCCGTTTTTAAAAGTAGCCAACGATACAGCTGTAGCTGTAAACCAAGGTGGCAAAAGGAAAGGAGCCATGTGTGCTTATCTAGAAACGTGGCACTTAGATGTCGAAGACTTTTTGGAACTTCGCAAAAATGTAGGCGATGAACGCCGTCGAACTCATGACATGAATACAGCAAACTGGATTCCTGATCTTTTCATGAAGCGAGTTCAAGAAAATGGAGTTTGGACACTCTTTAGTCCAAGCGATGTCCCCGACTTGCATGATCTCTACGGAGCAGCTTTTGAAAAACGGTATCTCGAATATGAGAATATGATCGAAGAAGGAAAAATTGCTCATTTCAAAAAAGTAGAAGCAATGACTCTTTGGCGGAAACTATTATCAATGCTTTTTGAAACAGGACATCCTTGGGTTACTTTCAAAGATCCCTCTAATGTTCGCTCTCCGCAAGATCATGTTGGCGTCGTTCACAGCTCGAATCTTTGCACTGAAATTTTGCTCAATACTTCGGAACATGAGACAGCGGTGTGTAACTTGGGCTCTATCAACCTTCCTCTACACGCAAGTGAAGAAGGACTCGATCTCCAACTTTTAGAGTCCACCATCACCACCGCCATGAGGATGCTCGATAATGTAATCGACATTAACTACTACCCAACTCCTGAAGCGCAGCAAGCAAATCTTCTTCATCGCCCTGTAGGATTAGGAATCATGGGATTCCAAGACTTGCTCTATAAAATGAAGATGAGCTATGCAAGCCAAGAAGCTGTGATGTTGGCAGATAAAAGTATGGAAGCGATTTCTTACTACGCAATTTTGGCTTCTACAAAGCTTGCAAAAGAACGTGGTGCCTATCAATCATTCAAAGGCTCCAAATGGGATCGGGACCTGCTTCCGATTGACACAATTGATCTTTTGGAAAAAGAACGTGGCCTTCCTGTCAAGATGGACCGCTCTTCTACACTTGATTGGAATGGCGTTCGAAAAGCCATCAAAGAATATGGCATGCGCAATAGCAACTGCATGGCAATTGCACCAACAGCTACTATTTCTAATATCACAGGTGTTTCTCAATCCATTGAACCAACATTCAAAAACCTTTTTGCTAAAGGAAATTTGAGTGGGGACTTTACCGTGATCAACAGCTATCTCGTAGAAGACTTGAAAGAACTTGGGCTTTGGGATCAAGCAATGATCGAAGAACTTAAGTATATGGATGGCTCTATCCAAGAGATCGATCGTATTCCTAAAAGTATTCGTGAAATTTATCGAACTGCCTTTGAAGTTGAACCATTCTGGTACGTCGAATGTGCTAGCCGCCGTCAAAAATGGATCGACATGGGACAGTCATTGAATCTTTATATTGCGGCACCTAACGGTCGCAAGCTTCATGAAATGTATTTGCACGCTTGGGAAGCGGGATTGAAAACCACTTATTACCTCCGATCAGTTGCTGCAAATACCATTGAGAAAACAACACTCCAATCAAGGCCTCGCTGGGTAAGCGAAGTTAAAGGCGAAGAAGCCGCTTCTCTCCAAGAGATCAAAGCGTGTAGCCTTGAAGCTCGTATGCGCGGCGAAGAGTGCGAGGCGTGTCAGTGAGTGGTAAAGATGGACGCTAAGCAGTCTTAGAGCATTTTAAAAATTCTATATAGTCAAATTACTTAGAAATTATAGGAAAGAACGTAGGGATTTTTAAAAAAGGAAAGGCCGAAGACCAAGCTCTATCTCAACGATAACGCGATGGGATGAGAACGCTGCTTGTTTCTAACTAAGATCTAGTCAATTTATTGTAATTTCTGAGTAATTTGACTATAGCCGCGAATTGTGGTGCCACTCCGATGCTCGAAGCCTCGAGTATGAAATATACACTGCGTCCCTGCGCTCCTCGTTCCTGCACCACATCGGCTATAATATTTTTTAAAACGCTCTCGTCGCTGAATACCTCATGTTAACTTCAAGCTGCTCGTTTTCGAAAGGCTCATCTCTGCTAGCATTCGTCGGTATTTGATCCGGAAGCTGCCACACGGTGCGCATCTTTGCTGCGACTTGCAAGAGGCTGGAAAAATTGGCAGCGCGTACGGGATTCGAACCCGTGCGCCAGCCTTGAGAGGGCTGTGTCCTAACCACCTAGACGAACGCGCCAAAAAAGAGGTTGTCAATATAGCTATAAAAAAGAGAAAATGCTATTAAGAAAATTTTTATTATATGTCACATTACCCTAAACTCTATATCAAAGAAGGCTGCCCTTGGTGCCGCGAAGCTATGCAATGGCTTGATCAACATCATGTCCAATACGAGATGATTGAAGTTCGCAATAACAAAGCTGCGTTTGACAAACTCGTTGAGATATCAGGTCAAACCAAAACTCCAACATTGCAACTGTCCGATGGTAGGCTGCTTGCTGACTTTGGAGTTGAAGAATTGCCTTCTTTTTTAAAACTATAACTTTTGGCTCTTTTCCTCAGTGAGTAACATTCTTTCTGATTACGACTATGAGCTCCCTGCCGAGCTTATAGCCAGCCGACCTGTTGCGCGTCGCGAAGGCTCGCGGATGCTTGTGCTACATCGTGCGACTGGACAAATTGAGCATCGGCTTTTTAAAGATCTTCCTGAATATCTTACTTCTGATGATCTTTTAGTGTTGAACAATAGTAAAGTTTTGCCAGCTCGACTTCATGATGTTTCTGGCAAAATAGAAATACTTTTGGTCAAAAAGAAGGACGAGAGGCATTGGATTGCTATGGTAAAGCCTGGGCGAAAAATGCGCCCAGGTCATATCGTGAGGGTGGGGGATGTTGATATTACTGTTGAAGAAATTTTGCCTGACGGAATGCGCCTTTTGGCTCTGAGCCAGCCGTTAGATTTAGAAAAATGGGGAAGTATTCCTATTCCTTCTTATTTTAAACGTGAAGCCGACGCTGACGATTCTGAACGCTATCAATCTGTTTTTGCCCAAGATCCAGGATCTGTGGCAGCACCAACAGCAGGATTGCACTTTACAAAAGAAATTTTACAAGCGCTTCCTCACGCTTTTTTGACACTTCATGTGGGACCAGGAACTTTTTTGCCGGTAAAAACAGAAGATCTTTCTGAGCATACCATGCATCGTGAAGAATATCATATCACTTCAGAGACTGCAGCTCGGTTGAATCATTTTTATCATTCTTCTAAAAAAGGAAGGCTTATTGCTGTGGGCACAACGAGTGTTCGTGTTTTAGAATCACAGCCAGCAGGTCCTATCATGCCTCACACAGGATCAACAGCTATTTTTATTCGCCCTCCTTATCAATTTCAAAGAGTAGATGCGTTATTGACCAATTTTCATTTTCCTAAATCAACACTTCTCATGCTCATCAGTGCGTTGGCAGAACGAGAAATGATTTTGGATACTTATCGAACTGCAGTAGAACAACGATATCGTTTTTATAGTTATGGAGATTGCATGCTTATTTTATAATTATGCTTTTAAAATAAATTAACTTGACCCCCCGAAATAAGTTTTCGCATTATTTTGCGGTCCTTGTTACGGCTCATTCAGTCTTCCTCAAGTTAACCCTCTTCATGAACAAAATAGCTATCCCCCTCCTGCTACCTCTTTTTTTAATTGCTTCTTCATTTACTCTCAGAGGAATGAGTTCATTCGACGGGGGGCAGAAAGGAAAAAGAGGTGCTAACTGGAATCAAGTAGGCCAAGGGGAGGGGGAGATAGAATTCTCTTCACGTACAGCTTCTAATAGCCCAGCTAGCAGTGAACATGATAATCAACAGACATATCAAGATGATAGACCCCCTCAGATAGGTAACGATCAAAACGCTCAACATGTTCGGAGGGGGAGAGAAGCGCAAAATCGCATTAACGGCGATGAACGATTGAGGATTATAGAAGAGGCTCAACAGGCTATTCAAGAATCACTAACGCATTGTAGTGCTGCTTCAAGCTGTTTTTTTTCTGATCTAAAACCTATTCAAGATGCCTTAAAGGCTCTTTCCTCTAAGCAGGAAGAAGCTCTCACTGGTTTGAGAGAGGTTAATATAAATGAACTTAATGAACTGCTTAAAAAGGCCCAAGAAGCTTGTGGCATGGAGGCAACAACTCAAGGTGAAGCCAACCTGGATGAACAGCTGCAACGGCAGTTAGAACAGTGCCAAGCAATAAGTGATTACATTTTGAGCACGGTTGTTCCTTTCGATCATCGTGATCCTCTTCACCCTTCTAAGTGGTGCATTACAGATGCTATGACTTTTCCTCTAATACTTCCTACAGCTTTTGGTATGCCGACGTCAGACTGTTTAATGGCAGGAGTAGGAGCTAATCTGATAGGTACTTTAACAGCATCTCCTTGGCTATTTGATAGAATAGCAAGAAAAGGGAGCGGGCTTCTTTGTGCTAAGTCTCCAGAAAAGTACCGACAAACAATAGATGCCTTTTCTTCTTTTTTTAGGAAATACATGGCTGACTCTGATTACCTCGGTTACTACCTCCCTGGCTGGGTATTTCTTAAGATTGTTAATAAAGACCCAGAGTTTTTAAAATCTTTTATTACTTCTCGTGGAATACTAGGGAGCATGGCAAGAGAGGGAACGTTATTAGCTGGATTTATCATTCCAAGTTCGCTTGCGAGAAAGGCGACTTCTCTTTTCATACAAAGCCCACTTTGTCGAAATTCATTGTCAGAAGAAGCTGGGATTATCACTGCTAAGGAGCCTGAGAGATCACTCTCATGCGAAGCTTTTCGAGGAGTGACTGCAAGATTTCTTCCTGACATTATGGCTGCGACGACGCGGAGTTTTTTAAGTAATTTATATGACCATTACCAAGGAAAAATCACAATGGAAGAAGTCTATAGTAAGACTGCTTATAGTGCTGGAGTTTATACTGTGGCAACAATGGGATTTTATGCTCTTTATCGATTAGCAGAAGTGATGATGTGGCGTTCTTACCCAACCCAAGCGCGTTATCAAGAGTATGCAGCTAGAGATAAAGCTTCACTTGAAAAATTAGAGAGTGTGCTTAATAGCGTTGCCCCTGAAACAGGGGGCGCAACAAATACAACCAACGCGCTGTCTCCTCGTGATATCGTAATGCTTTCTCAGTCGTTACAATTCTTAAATTCTCCGGTGACTAATTTCTTAGGAGATCCGATTTATCGAATGACTTCTACGAGTTCCAATGCGCTTCGCGCTCTAGATGCTATTAAATTATTAAAAAGAGCAGTTCCTTCTTTAACTAGCGATGATGCTACTGAAAAAGAAGAAGCTTATTCAACTTTGCAAATCATTAGTAACTACCTTGCTCAAAATGGAGATATAGAAACAGGTAATCCCTCAAGCAACGATGAAACAACACGAATAGTTCCCTTCTCAAATGAAATTAGGCTCGATGCTTTAATAAATTTATTTAACAGTTTCTCTGCATCTAGCCCTAGCAGAAAGATGCCTCACCCCTACAATGCTATTAATGGGGCGCCTGATAGTTAATAGTCATAGTTAAAGAAGGAGTTAGGAGAAGGATTGGATTCTTATAAGAAAAAAAGATAGCTGTTATAGTCAAATTACTTAGAAATTACAGGAAAGAATGCAGCGATTTTTAGAAAAGGCGAGGCCGAAGACCGAGCGCTATCTCAACGATAACGTGATGGGATGAGAACGCTGCTTGCTTCTAAATAAGATCAAGTCCATTTATTGTCATTGCTAAGTAATTTGACTACAGACTAAATATTAGCTTGCTGTCTGAATTTAGAGAGAATAACCACATGCTCTAAAATAAGGGAGGGATTTCTCCAAGACGTTTAGGGCGTAAGACTCGAGATTTAGTGATCAGACCATGTTGCACGCAATATTCCGAAATCGTTGCTACAATTTCTCTGGCTGTACGACGCCGATCTGTAGAAATGCCACTGCCCAAGCCTCCAGCTGATGACCCTCCTACATTGATCAAGGTTGCTGGAAGCGTCAAAGGAGCAATCGGAGCAAAAGCCGCTACTGCACCTGGAAGAACTCCTGATCCACCTGTTGTGCTCATCGTTAACAAAAGCTCCGGAGATGATTTTGAGAGATCAAATAATTGAGCGGTTGTTTCCATGCTCGTTTTTCCAAGGCCACATCCAATTCCAGCACGTAAAAGACGATTGCCGCCATTGACTAAGTCAAAAGATCCTTTGAGCACCCAATAATTTCCACAAGGCGGAGCTTCGTCAGGAGTAATGAGCTTCGCAGGGAGAATGCGTTTGGTAAGACGCTCTATGAGATCTTCTGCAAGGTGTACTTGCTCTTGCTCAATAAGGTGTTCCAGTTTTTTTCCTTTTTGACTAACACGAAAACAGGAAGGGGGAGCTTGGAATTTTTCTACGTAAATCACTTCAGGAAGTTGCTGAGGAAGGGCCTCTCCAGGAGAAGTGCTTTTGATGCTGACGGAGGCGCATCCTAATAATAAAAAAGAAAAAAACAAAAAAAGGGGGCGCAAAAACAAAGAGGTATTCAAGAAGAGTGAGTATAAATTCTCTTTTCTTGTAATAGAATAAAAAAAGCCACACAGGCTAATTCAAATGGCATAAAGACTGATAAAAGAAGAAAAGTAGGATGAAGAGTTTTTAAGCACGCTTGCTTAAAAGCGCTTTGCTCCCTTCATCCTTTACCTTAACTAGTTCATATGCTTGCCTCTGCTTACTTCCTGCAAAGGGGCAAGCATATCTTTTTAATACAACTAGAAAGTAAGTCCCACCTGGGCTCCTAGGACCAACGCATTAGGAATGTGACCTGTACCACCTGGGTTAACAATGTATTGAAGGTCAGGCTGAACATAGAAAAAACGAGTGAAGTTAATGCGATATCCAAGTTCAGAAACCATTTCGTAGGTAGGATCTCCTAAACCTTGGCTTTGTTGACTTGACTGATAAGAAGGACTAAATCCGCCAAAACCAAGCCCAAAAATAGTACTATCATTGATGCGTCCAGGAATGAGTCCTTGATAGATACAACCACCTTTAGCTTGATAAGTCATAATCGAAACACTTGCTTCTGGTGAATAAGCCAACTCGGTCCAGAGAATAAGGCCAGCTTCTGATAAAGGGTTGGGACGATAAACCATCTGGTCTGCATGAAGATAAAAAGCATACGCGTTATCTAGGTCAGAGCTGCTTGTAAATTGAGCAGTTCCAGCAGTCGTATAGTAGGAACCGACAAAATAATGGCCTGGCAATTTTTTCAATTGAGCAAGGTCAACAGGATTTTTGAATGACTTATCATCAGATTTGCCATCAGTTTGTTGATCGTCTTTTTTTCCTTGGTCAAAAATAGAACAGCTGCCAGGGCTGCAAAATTCAGGATTCCAGCTGTATTGGGCAAACATAGAAACACCATCATTAGGATAAAAATTCCAGTTTAACCCGTTAACAGAGTTAGCTGTAGCCTGATAAACTCCATACCGAAGATCAGTATCATGAGTAAGTCTGAGTTTTAAGCGGCTTCCCCAGCTCGCATTCGGGCTCCAAGTCGTTCTCATATTAGTGGGAGCAGCTTGTAGACTTCCAACGTAGTTCCATAACAAAGGTGAATTATCAAACTCATCCATTGCACAGCAGCGTCCAAATATCCAGTTCACACGGCCATCCAAGATGTCTTGATTCCAATAAAGGTTTACCCATTTCATGGTTTGACCTCCTACAATTCCATTTACTGTAAATTGATTGCCAATATGATTCCCCGAAGAAAGGTTTTCTTGCCATCCACCATCTTGTTGCATGGCACTCATGATAAAATGACCACCTTTCCATCCAAATAATTTTTCTGTTTCGATTAAAAGCGAAAAAGAAATGTTGTCAGCATAGGTACATGTTTGGCTATTTCCACCAACAGGGTTACCGATAACGAGTCCGGTATATACAGTGGAAAAGTCGAATCCATGTTCGTGCAAAAAATCACGAGGTCCAAACCAGTTACCAGAGGCATATTGGAGTTCTTTGATGGTGTGCGGCATTGCAGGCATTGGTTGGAATGCCGAAATTTTGTGCTGTTGTGGGGACGTAGGATCAAACATCTGCATGAACAACTCATCATCCTCTTTTTGTTCTGTAAGAGCAGCTCCAATTCCATCTGTAATCATTGCCAATCCCCGTGCTCTTCGGTGAAGTTCTGGTGCTGGAGAGGGCGTAGGTGTTGGCTCAGCAACTGGTTGATTAGAGCTGACAAGAGTAGCCATGAGGAGAGCAAATGGTAACATCATAGTTTTTCAGAAGGATTAAGGATTTAAAAAGAAGCAGCGAATGATGATAAAAGAAGATGCTAAATGATGTGATTTATTTAATAGGAATGGAAAGAATAAATGAAATTAATTATTTAATAGATGGGTATATGGCCTAACATGACTTTATCATGGGAGCAAGAAAATAAGTGTAAAAATCAAATTTTTTTTAAGATTGATTTCAAGCAGAGTGAAGGGTACTCTTTTTTGCTTCTCACCTCATGCGCGGTTAGCTCAGCGGTAGAGCACTACACTGACACTGTAGGGGTCGGCAGTTCGAACCTGCCATCGCGCACCACTTGCTTTTACGCAAGCTTCAGCCACCGTGCTGTCTCCTCTAACGCTTCGCGCAACGTTTTTTGTGCTTGCCATCCAAAGTGATGTTGGAAACGAGTTCCATCAGTAACCCATCGTTGGGGCAAAATTTCTTTGATACGATCTCTTCCGAGGCTTTGGAAAGGTTGCTGCAAGGCTGGAATGCGATCAGCAACGAGGGAAATTGATTGTAATAAGAAATGAGGCACCGGAAGGGTGACGCCTCGCTTTTGTAACACTTCTGCGGCTGTTTGAATCAATTCTAAATCGGTGATGATTTGAGAATGGGCGATAAAATAGGGCTGTGCAGAGGGTTCTTTCCAATCTCGAGTTGCTGCAATCAAGAGTGCGTCACAAAGATCACCCACTTCAATCCAGCTATATTCTTTGGGCTTGAGTCCTGGCTTTATACGGAGGGGAGAACGCGCCATTTGAAAAAGTGGAATAGTGGCAGCATCGCGAGGCCCAAGAATAATGGGGGGGCGTATGATAAGTAGTCGATCTGCGTAACGATGGTACAGCTTTTGCTCCATTGCCAACTTAGATTCTCCATACCATGAAACAGGCTTGTCTACGTGATCATAGTTGCGTGCAGCATATGAGGGCGGTGTTGGGCCGGCTGCTGAAAGCGATGAAAGAACGATAAGGCGTGTTTCGTTAGGAAGCTGTTCAAAGAGTTGTAGCGTTCCTTCGACATGTGTTTTAAAGTAGTCTGCTCGCTGACGAGAAAAAGTTAATCCAGCGCAATGAATGACTAAATCAGGAGCTGGCGATCCTGCCAAATTCCAAATATTGTTTTTAACAGTGCAAAGGCGAACTCGATTTGGAAGTTTCTCGATTCCTTCCTTAGCAAGTTGAGACAACAATTTTTCTTTGCTCCGAACTGGAAGGAGAATATCAGAAAAAAAACTTTCCTGAAGAAGCCGTAGCAGTAAATTGCGTCCTACAAAACCTGTCGAACCAGTGAGGAGGAGCTTCACAGTTGCTTCTCAAAAATCTGGTACGTCCGATCGCGATAGCCATTCATCAATTCAGCTCCTTCTAGGATTTCTGTGTTGTTGGCTTCTACCCATGAAACTTCAGACCGTTCATAACGAGCTTTAGTGCGAACATAAGCTTCATAAAACAAGAGAGCACTAAGACCTTTATCCCGGTATTCAGGATCCACACCAAGGACGCAGAGGCGAGCATCTTTTGGCCTTTGGAACTGAATACGTAATGCCATTTCTAAAAATCGTAAGAGCCCCTTGCGACCCCGTGCTGCATGAAAAAGTTCATTCACATTAGGCAATGAGAGACTGAAGGCAACATCACGACTATTTGTATGAGCAAATAAGATCAAGCTTGGATCAGCAATTGCCTTCAAGTCATCTGCAGCGTGTAACAGATCATCCAGCGACATAGGATAAAACCCCCAGTTGCGATCAAGCGTTCTGTTATACAGGCGATGGATAATTTCCATTTCCTTTTTTAAATTTTTCATGTCAATGCTACGAATCGAAACATTATTCCTTCTTTTTAAGCGTGTGACGATTTTGTTGACACGGTCTGGGGTTTCTTTTTGTAGAGGGATCATCCAAGCATAGAGCGTGCGTACAGGTTCTAGCCCGACTTGATGATAAAGGGTTGCGTAGTAAGAAGGGTTCCAGGGCATGGAAACAAAGGTCGGAGCATGAAATCCTTCCGTTAATACTCCGCAATCGTCATTAATAGAGGGATTATAGGGACCTCTCATCACTTTCATTCCTTCTTCTCGAAGGATCTTTGCTGCTGTATCAATTAAAGCTTTGGCAACGGCTGGATCATTAATGCAATCGAAGAAACCAAAAAAACCAACAAGATCTTTGTTGTAGTTATTATGAGAGCGATTGATGATGGCAGCAATTCGTCCAACGGGTTTGCCATTTCTAAAAGCAATCAATGGAATAATAGAACCATGTTGCTTACAAAAAGCTCCTGTTGGTTCAATAAGTTTAACAACGCTTCCAGGAAAAGGAGGAGTAAAATGTGGCTCTTTAGCGTGTAGAAGCTCTGGGATATTTTCAAACAGTTTTCTATCACTCTTGCTCTTGCAAGGCAAAATCGAAAACGTTGCGTCGGCGGCCTGGTTGTGTGTAGACGGGATCATCGAAGGTTCCTAGTTCACGGGCTAACTTTGCAAAGATTTCTAAAATGAAATCGAGATCTTTTTCTGTGTGCGTTGACATAAAGCTGGTCCGCACGATGGCTTCACCGTAACGAACAGCTGGGTAGATTGCTGGGGTTGCAAAAATTCCTTCTTCAAAAAGACGTTGCACAAAAGTAAAGGCCTTAGCCTCACTTCCAATCAAAATTGGAACAATTGGAGTTTGTGTTGAGCCGATGTTAAAGCCAATAGATTTAAAACCAGCATGCATTTTATGCGTATTCTTCCAAAGTTGCTCAATGCGTTCTGATTCGCTTTGCATGATTTCAAGAGCCTTGAGAACACCTCCTACTACAGCGGGTGCAAGAGCCGCCGTAAAAATAAAACAACGAGATTTGTGTTTTAAAAACTCAATCATCTCGCGAGAACCTGCTATAAAGCCGCCCATAGAACCAAGCGATTTAGAAAATGTTCCCATGACTATCTCAACATCATCGTTGACTCCAAAGTGATGTGCTGTGCCACGTCCTTGTGGTCCAAGAACACCAAGGGAATGGGCTTCGTCCACATACATGACGCCGCCATATTCTTTGGTAACTTCAATCATTGCTGGTAGGTCAGCAATATCTCCTGACATGCTAAAAACACCATCCATAACGACCATTTTTCCAGCATCTTCAGGTAAACGTTTTAAACGATTTCGTAAAGCAGCTGCTGAATTGTGGCGATAGGGAATTAAGCGTGCAACAGAAGTTTGGCATCCTTCAATGATACTAGCGTGATTTTCACGATCGCAAATAATGGCATCTTCTGCTTCAGTCAACGCGGTGAGAGCTCCTTGATTAGCAAAAAAACCAGTTGAAAAAAGAAGTACAGCTTCTCGTTGTAAAAAATCAGCCAATGCCTCTTCTAATTGCTCATGCAAACTAATTGTTCCATTGAGTAAGCGAGATCCAGTGCAACCAGCTCCAAAGCGACGTGTGGCGTCACAAGCAGCTTCTATAACACGTGGATCCTGAGCGAGTCCCAAATAGTTGTTGGAACCGATCATGATTTTCTGCTTTCCCTCACAGATTACATGATTTCCTTCACTGTCATCAATACGTCGAAAGTAAGGATAAAATCCTTGGGCACGTGCATCAGCGGAGTCACGATACTCGCGGCATTTTTTAAAAAGATCTTTGGCCATTGCAGGAAAATAAAGAAGTGACTCTAACCGAGAGGAAAACTTTTTCCCAGCATTTTTTGAAGTGTCGTCGCCGCATCAAAATATTCAACTGCGGTTGAGCGTGCCATTTTAGAAAGACGAGGCCAATCTTGAAGCACTCGTTGTGCAGCTTCCACTGAATCTTCTAAATTGGAAACAAAGAGCATGCCGCTCTCTTTAGGAAGAAATTGTTCAGCTCCAGTTGGCTCAGTAATAACTGGGCGGCCAAGTGCCAAATAAGCTGCTGCACGATCACTCAGCCAACCGCTGTGCATTTGAGCTTCTAATTTAACAGCAGTAAATTCAGCGAAAGAACCTGCAAGATAATTCCAATATCGTTGCGGCGTCGGCATCAGTCGATGCGGAGAAACAACACGCCATCCAGCTTTTCGCAAGCGCTTGCGTTCTAAATCATCAGGATTTAAATTCATAGCTAATTCAAAAATGGCTTGAGGAACACGACGGGGAAGGTCCATATAAGGCTCAAAGGCAGCCTTCTTTGAAAAATCATGATAAGTACCATCGATTTCAATAGCTCCGTCCCAATACCATTGGCCAATCGTGGTAAAGCGAGGAGATGTTTTAAAAAAGGGTTTCGGCGCTGCTTTTAAAAATGTGGTATCGACAAGCGGAAAAAAAGATTTCCAAGGAACTGGTGATTTTGGAAGTCGTGGATCGATTTGATCCATGCAGAGTCCTACGGACCAAAATTCATCGTGATATGATTGGCCCATTTCGATTTGATCCATCCAAAACAAGACTTCTGAAGGGTCGAGGCTTACAAGAAGTTTTTTTCCAAAAAGTGTGAGGAGGGGAGGTTTTAGTGAATAACTAAGGTTGAGGAGTGTTGCATGTGGCGCTAACTGGAGGAGGGTGGAGCTGCTCATCCCATAAGCCTTCATCTTGGCAAGATCGTGTTCTTCTGGTTTTTTTTGCTGAAGAATTTTTGGCTCAAGAAGCAGGCAATACTCGATGTCATAGTGGCGCATTCGCCGCTCAAAAATGCTGATGCGATGTTCATCAAGGGCCGTGTCACCACTTTCAGGGAGTATTTCTAACCAAATGCCTCGAACGCCTTGTTTTTTCAAGCGTTGGAGTCCGAGCAAATATTGAAGCGGCACTGAAAAATTACCGCCACCCATGGAGTACTTTGCGGCGAAGCCGCAGCCAACGAAGACAGGGTGGGATTTGGAGAGTGAAGACTGGAGAGTATTCATGGCTTTTAAAAGAACATGCACAAAGCTTGAAAGTGAATATCGTGCTTGTGTATGAGATGGCTTGGTACTTAATGTTTATGGAATTTACTTTTTACTCCTATTAAGAAATAGAATGCTAAATGCTTAAATGCTTAAATGCTTAAATTTTTATGAGTTCTAATATAGATAGAGGAGCAAGCTGGCCAGAAAAACCAAGCTTGCTAACTTACCAGCCTGAGAGCGAGATAACAAGCTGGATTCCATCGAGTGAATCTAGGAAATCAATAACTCAAGTTCTTCCAAAAGAAACTTTCTATGAACGCATCTCTCGTCTCATTGGCAATGTTGGCAAATACCTTATGAGTTGTTTTTGCTTTAGCAAGAAAGCTAATGCCGCTACGTCAAATTCATTGAGTCTATTTTATCAAATTCAGGAAGAACCTCAAAAAGATCAAATAACCGATGGAAAATTAACAGCGATTGCTGCTACTACAGACGGTAATACTGTTGGAGTGGAGGTTCCATGCAAAAGTTCCTTTCAAGCTGGATCTCCATTCAGACAAGAGCTGGCAACAAATCTTTCATCTGCCATAGTAGAACAGCTAATAAAAGCTAAAGAGCAAGGCCCTGATCTTTTACGGAAGCAGTTTTTATTGGATTATTGCCGTTCTACTTCTTATCAAATCGAAAGAAGTCCTAATGATACAATTAATATAAAGGAGGATGATGCTGAAAATGCCACTAACAAAATGAAGGCATTTTTGGGTGAGGATTTTGATGCCATTATCACAATTGCTAATCAGTCTTTAGGAAATGAGCTATGTCAGAGTTTAGTATTAGCTCCTGCTCAATTAATTGAGTACGTTGCGCTAACGGATAATGGAGAAGATGCGTGCTCCTTAGACTATCACTTAAGCAAAATAGAAAATGCTAATCATCCTCCTCGTTTTATTCTGACTTTTTCCAATTCCGGTAGCGGTAAAATTTTATTTAAAAAAAATGAGCAGGATCAAAGCTTCGATGTGTTGTCACTGAGCTCAGACACCATTAAAAATATTCCGGACATTGATGAAAAAGATAAAAATCCAACGATGATGGTAAGAGCAATAATTTCTATTGAGATTTCAAGAAATGAGCAATTTGATGATCAAAAACCTATTGGTAAAGATAACCCTTCACATCGAGTGATCTGTTCTCAACTGGAAACAGAATATAACATTACAACAAGCTGATATAGCGTATTAAACGCCGGCTCTTTCAAGCAGAGACGTTAAAACTTTTTCTGCCTCAAAAAATTCCCGAGCGATATTCAAGGCAGCACGAGAATGCTTTTGATAATCAGCACGGATGGAATGAACCGCTTCAACAATTTCTTCTGTTGTAGAAAATCCAATAAGACCTTCTTTTCCTTCTCCATAAAACTTACTAAATCCTGTCTCTTGCGTAATAACTGGTCGTCCAGCCGCTAAATAACAGGCGCTTCGATCACTGAACCAGCCTGTGTGAAGACGAACATACTGATCTTTAGCACATGTGAACTCACCTTTCGAATTACAGATATAATCACGATAGTCATTCCAGTGAGTGCTTAAATCGTGAGGTAGAATCAGGCGCCAGTTATTTTGGTAGAAAAGTTCTTGCTCTGCTGGCTCTTTAATATCGGTTGCGAGTTCAAACATTTCTCCTGATTTTTTAGGAGCTTCGACAAATTTTAAAAACTCAAGCGACTTGCTCCATAGGTAATTTGAATCACGCCAAACAATATCTTTTTTGCCGCTTGTCGACCAATTGCAGATAGAGGTGAAGACAGCAGCTTCTGCTGTTGACAATGCTTTTGCTTGCTCAGACCAAAGATCTGTCACTACAGGTTGTCGGGTCGGAAGCCAGGTTAGGCCGTGCGTTGGAACAGGAAAGTCAGGAGAACCAATGTTTTCTCCAAAGGTAAAAAGATGACGATGGTGTTTTAAAAAAGAGATCGTTGCCTCATTGCTCTGATCAACTTTGATTTGTTCCACCCCAGGATCGCTCTCGACGTAGATTAAGTTCGGGATGAGCGCAAGATCTTCATTGAGGTTGTGAGAGCCACAGATGTTAAGCGCTGCATCGGAATTGCGATAGAGTTGCAGCAAGTCTTCATGTTTCATTCCTGCCATCTCAAAAGTCTCACGATAACGAGCACAGTAGGCCCAGCGTCCCTCAAAAGCATGTTCCTTTGCTAAGGTCCTGAGCGTTTGAGCGGCATAGGAATAATCATCGGAGATATCAAAATTAGAAGGGTTGTAAGGAAAACGTGAAGTATCTTCCACGTAGTAAACTTCATGCCCCAGGCGTTGTAATCCAACAATGTAGTGGATGTGTTGCCAAATCACGCCAGCGATTGGACAGCCTCCCATAAAGCCCAAAACAATAATCTTTTTCTTTTTCACGGTTTTAAAAATTCAATATGGATGTCTTGCGATTTAATGGTCTTAACATCATCACCACGTGTTACCCAAGTTTAAGATGTGAATGATGTTTGATAAGTCAAAGAACTTCCAGGAAAACTTTTTGAAGTTCATTCCATGGCTTGATGCAATCGAGCATAAACACCATTATCTGCTAACAACTCTTTGCCACTCCCTTGTTGAACGATTGTTCCATTTTGTAAAACTACAATATGATTCAGGCGGTGAACTGTAGCAATGCGATGAGTCACAATCAACGTTGTGCGACCTTTCATAAGTTCAAAAATAGTCTCCATGATCTCTTTTTCAGTTGCCGGATCAAGAGCTGAAGTTGGTTCATCAAGGAGAAGGATCGGAGCATTTTTTAAGAAAGCACGGGCAATTCCAATACGTTGACGTTGACCAACGCTTAAATGACCGCCTCGTTCTCCAACCGGCGAGTCAAAGCCCTTTGGCATTGCCATAATAAAATCATAAGCTTGAGCACGCTTAGCAGCTTCTACGATCTCTTCATCAGTTGCTCCTTCGCGACCATAAGCAATATTTTCTTTAATCGTAGAAGAAAATAAAACCGTTTCTTGAAAAACCATTCCAATTTGCGCTCGGAGTGAAGCCTTAGTTACCTTGCGGAGATCATGGCCATCAATACGGACAATACCTTGGCAAGGATCATAAAATCGAGGGATTAGACTTAAGAGTGTACTTTTTCCTGTTCCGGTAGGCCCAACAAAAGCGACTGTTTCGCCAGGAGGGATGATCAGATTGATGTTTTTTAAAATTTGCTTTTCAGGAGCGTATGAAAAAGAAACATTGCTAAAGCTAATTTCGCCACTCACTTTTTCGAGGAGTGTTGCATCAGGAGCCTCTTCTGTTTCTTCTTTTTCATCTAAAACTTCAAAACAACGCTGTGCACCAACAGCTGCTCCTTCTAATGCCCAAGCAGTGTAGGTGAGTTGCTCAATGGGTGTATAAAGCATGGTTAAATACGATGCAAAAACCAACAGATCACCAAGTGTTAGTTTTCCATGGAGTACTTGAAAAGCACCAGTGGCATACATCAAAGAAGTTCCCAGTGCCATCAATGTTCCTACAACTAACGCACTTTGCGTGGAGGTAATGTTCATTTTAAAATTAGCCTCCAAGCTTTGGGTTGCCGCTTGAAGAAATTGGCCAATTTCAAAAGATTCACGACCAAATGATCGAATCATTCTAACTGAACTTAAGCCTTCTTGTGTGGTAGCAAGCAAATCACTCTCACGTTCTTGAATTGCAGTGGAGGCTCGACGAATTTTTTCGGAATAAAAACGGATGCCAAACATGACGACTGGAAGAACAACAAAAGAAACTAAAGTTAGTTTCCAATCCATCCGCACCATAAGGGTAAAAGCAGCAATAAGTGTGATAGCTTCTGTAAAAATGGTGGAAAAACCTTTGTTGTACATTGTTTGAATCGATTGAGAATCATAGGCGACCCGATATGAAGAATCGCTACTCCGTCGCGCATCGTGATATTTCAAAGGTAAGGACTGAAGGCAGGAATAAAGGTCGGCGCGAAGTTTCAGTGTTCCTTTTAATCCAATGCGAATAAGCAAAATATTGCTCAGCAAATTAACACCGCTTGCTAAGAGGGTAATAAAAACAAGCGCTCCTGAAAGGATCAGAATTTGATGCGAAGGAGAACTCCAGCCAAGCCAGCGAGCAACGAACAATTCTGAGGTGTTCCCACCAGCGCGCGTCGTGGGTAAAATTCCATCTACAATAAATTTAAACGGCCATGGCTTTAAGAGATTAAGGGCAACTCCCAAGCTCATGAGAAAAAGCGACAACAATGTTTGCCAAAGAAATTGTTTAAAATAACGAAAGACGCGAAGATAAAGAGACATTGAAAGTAGAATATAGATTAGAGAGTACTGGTTACAGGAAAAAAGAGAGGGCAAATTGATTCCAAGCTAGCTATTGTTCCTGATTTTATTAATCTCAAACGAAATCTTTATGAGCGTATTCGACAATTTTCCAAATGACGAGAAGGACCCCAACTCCATTCCTGCCTTAGAGGCAGAGGTGGAAGAGGCAAAGTCGTTATTTCACCATCTCTGCAATCGTTTGTTAATGGGGGTGGCTGTCGTAGTCCCTTTGATTGCCACTGTTCTTGTTTTGGAAATCGCTTATAATTTTATCAATGGAGTAACAGCTCCTTTGTATCGTGCTCTTAAAATTAATATTCCAGGAATTGGTTTTGTGACCACGATTGTGCTGTTGATTATTTTGGGGTTTATGACAACGCACGTCATTGGCAACAAGGTCTTGAGCGCTATCGAATCTTTATTTCATCGTATTCCACTCGTGGCTCAAATTTATGGAATTGTAAAACAGGCTTTGGAGTCTTTTAAAACAATTAAGTCAGCCGGAAATTTTAAACGCGTTGCTTATGTCGAATGTCCTTCGACAGGGTGCATGCTTGTTGGCTATGTAACTGGTCAAATCAATGAGCCAAAGCTTGGTGGACAAATGACGATGGTCTTTGTGCCTCATTCTCCCAATCCCTTAACAGGCTTTTTGATTATTGTTCAAAATGAAAAAGTCATTGAAAGCTCATTAACGTTAGAGCAGGTAACCAAGCTTGTGATGTCTGCAGGATTGGTTGCACCTCCAACAGCAGAATCCACTAGCCAGGATAGTTCATCACTCTCCTAACGAGAAAATCACAAAGACTAGAGCGTATTAAAAAATATGATAGTCGATGTAGTGCCAGGAATGAGGAGCGCAGAAACGCAGTGTATATCCCATACTCGAGGCTTTAAGCACCGGAGTAACGCCGCAATACGCGGCTATAGAATTTTTTAAAATGCTCTAATGGATAGGGGAGGCGGACAAAGAAGTTCGATTTAATCCGCTATACCTTCAAAATTGAAAGACTGCACTATCACACCTTGCTTTTATTAGTCAGGCTTGCCAGCTCTCTTTCTCATTTGAGCGCGCTATCAACGACTTAATTTGATCTGATGGTGGTTGAATTCTAAAGTGAATGAATCTGATCGCACTTTAAGGCCTTATGAAGATTAAGGCGCCCGCCTGAAATTGTTTTACCTTCAAGCTCGGGAAGTTTGTCTGTGGTTGCTAAAAGGAGGTCAATTAATTGCTGATAGGAGAAGCTAGGAAATTGCTCCATCATCAATGCTAATGCTCCTGTTACGTGAGGAGCTGCCATAGAGGTCCCTGAACTCACGTGATAAGCATGGTCATTCTCAAACCATGTAGAATAAATTTCTTCTCCAGGAGCTGCGAGGCCAACTGTTTTTGGACCATAATTAGAAAAATTTGAGAGCCCATTAAAAAGAGAACTAGAAGCAACGGCAACAATATTGTCCAACTCATAGCCTGCTGGATAACAAGGAAAATTAAAAAAATTGCTGCTGTCATTATCATTATCTGCATGATTGTTTCCAGCAGCAGTTACGACGATAATATTATTGTCGCGGGCCTCTTCAAAGGCAGCTTTTTCTATGGACGAAGGAACAATGGTTCCAAAGCTACAATTTAAAATACGAGCACCATGATTGCAGGCGTAATCAATTGCTGCTACCTCGTCACTAATGACCCCCATTCCTGAAGCATCTAAAAATTTACATGCCATCAGTTGTACTTTCCAAGCGACACCTGTGATGCCAATACCATTGCCACCAACGGCACCAATGATTCCGGCACAATGAGTCCCATGGCCTTCATCGTCCATAGGATCTCCTGTATGAGCGACAGCATTCGTTCCGTAGAGATCTCCATTAACAGGGTTGGGATTATGCCACATATTGTCAGCCAAGTCTTCATGTGTATAACGGATTCCAGAATCAATAAGAGCAACAACAATGGAAGCCGCACTATTTCTTATCTTCCAACCTTTCTCAGCATCAATGCCGCTTGAAAAATGGACCCCGTCGCGAGCGCCTGTTTCCAAAAGGGTCCATGACTTCCATAAATTATATTGCAATGGATAAAGAGGATCGTTCGGCAATGATGTTTCTCTTCTACAATCAGCTGTTGAGCAAATATAGTCAGGTTCACTATGAGTAACAGCAAGATGCTTTGTCGTAATGAGCTCAAGCACCTTAGGAATTTCATCTACAGAAATCGTTTTTAGATTCAAGCGATAGAGAGGAGCTTTGACTGGAATTTTTTCTAATGAAGCGCCCGGAAGATTAAGCTGCTCTAAAAAATGAGCTGGCTTTTCTTTAGGAGATAACGTTACCAAGATGTGATCAGCAACCATAGCTACTTCCTCTCCAATTGGAACTTCTGTTATGGCATCTAGTGTTTCTTCTGTGCGAATATAGGGATATTTAAAATGGGTTTTGAGAATTTTTTTTCTGATTTTCTGATGCGTAATGAGATGTTCTGCTTCAGAGACATCAAGAACAGATGCCGTTGGAAAGTGTGAAGAAACTTGATCGGAAGCGCTCTCTCCTTGGAGAGGTGAGAGCAGTACTGCCAGCATAACAATTTGAAGAAAAAAAAATGAGAAACTCATGCTTGCATACTTTTTAATTTAAAATACTTAATTACCGTCCCCGGCGGGAATCGAACCCACATCAAAGGTTTAGGAAACCTCTATTCTATCCGTTGAACTACGGGGACCACGACAGGAAAAGATAGCAGTTAAGCTAACTATTTCACGATTAATAAATTTCTACTGGAGAACGCTTCCCATCTTCAGGGCTTTTTTCTGCAGCACGTTCTTCGCCTAGCGTATCGACACGAAGTTGCCAGACTTGATCGTCTAGCTTTTTGAATGCTGCTTCCGAAAATTCTGTCGGAGGCCCCATTCGCTTTTTAAAACGAGCAATGTTAGTCAGAGCTCGTTGTAATTCCTCTTGCGGAAAGGTGGCTAAATGGTGCAGCGCTTCTTCAGCAAGTTCTGTACGGTGACAAATCATTAAGAGATCGTTTCCTGCAATAAGACCAAGACGTAACATTTCCTCAAAGCCGTAATGATTGAGAATGGCGCCCATATCGAGATCATCTGTCATGATGAGGCCTTCAAATCCCATTTCTTCACGTAATAATTTTTTTACAATAGTTTGAGAGAGTGACGCAGGAATGCCAGAAGCGTCAAGTTCTTGAAAAGCAATGTGCCCAATCATCATGCTGTCAATCTTGGGAACAAAATGACGAAACACTTTTAATTCATGAGCTTCTAATTCGACGCGAGGTCGTGGCAACGCTGAGAGTTCATGATGAGGGTCATTTACAGCAGAGGAATATCCGGGAAAATGTTTGCCACAACTCAAAATTCCAGTAGCACGCAACGCATCGTTGAAAATTTCAGCAAGCTCAATTACTTGGTCTGCACTGGTTCCATAGCAACGACCTCGCAAGGAGTTATCAGCTTCATCATCAAAGGCAATATCGAGAACAGGACAAAGATCGAGATTAAATCCAAAGAGGCGAAGCAGTTCGCCTGTTATTTTTCCATGCCGACGGATTAAGTCATGATTTCCTGATTCTCGAAGTTGTCTTGCATTAGGAGGCTCATTTCCCAATAACTTAAGGCGTGAGACACGACCTCCCTCTTGATCAATCGTAATAATTGGTTCAATTTGGCTCAATTCACGCAGACCGTCAGTGAGTTTTCGGAGTTGGCCTGGCGTTTGAATGTTCCTTCCAAAAAGAATAAATCCTCCAGGCTGTATGCGTCGAATGAAGTCTGCAAAAGCTGGTTCAATCGTAGTTCCAGGAACACCAATGAGAAGAAGTTGGCCAAGTTGGTCTGTCATATTTTGAAAGCATAGAGATTTTTGCTCATCAAGCAAGAAAGGAGCTGTTCATGCAGCTCCTTTTTTGTACGATGACCAGATGTTCAAACCGCTTTTTTTATTGCTTCTATGCCTCAGTAGCCTTGTTGCTCAGCCAGTTGATCTAGGAATTGATGTCTTAGCAGAGCGTCACTTTGATCTTCTCCGCAATAAACGTGTTGGCCTTGTAACAAATCAAACAGGTGTCAATAAGCATGGCGTCCTCACACGATTGATTTTAAAAAAGAATGTTCATCTTGTTGCTCTCTACACGCCAGAGCATGGTTTAGACGGTGCTGAAAAAGCAGGTGTAGATGTTCGCTCACGGAGAGATCGACTAACAGGCCTTACTGCTTATTCCCTCTACGGAGACACACGTAAACCGACACCTCAAATGTTAGCTGGTATTGATGTTTTAGTTTTTGACATGCAAGACATCGGATGTCGTAGCTACACCTACATCAGCACGATGGCAAAATGCTTGCAGGCATGTGCAGAGCAACATAAAGAATTTGTCATTCTTGATCGTCCTAATCCTCTTGGAGGAGAGCGAGTCGAGGGAATGCCACTTGATCCACAATGGGTTTCTTTTGTTGGTCAGCTTCCTGTTCCCTATGTTCATGGAATGACGATGGGAGAACTGGCAATCATGGCAAATGAGAGGGGATGGATGGGGCCTTTGAAAGCCGATCTTAAAGTTGTTCGCATGCATGGTTGGTCTCGTTCCATGATTTGGTCTAATACAGGCCTCTCGTGGATAAAACCGTCTCCTAATATTCCTAATTCTTACTCACCGTTCTATTATGTGCTCACTGGTGTTGTGAGTGAATTAGGTGAGGGAATTGATATTGGAATTGGCACGCCTGCGGCCTTTGAATTTTTTACAGCTCCATGGCTCAACGCGCAGGCTT
The DNA here is from genome assembly GCA_964402065.1 of uncultured Chthoniobacter sp. Classification (GTDB taxonomy): domain Bacteria; phylum Verrucomicrobiota; class Verrucomicrobiia; order Chthoniobacterales; family UBA6821; genus CAIWMF01. The sequence goes on from CAYOAN010000004.1 coordinate 124,956, forward strand.
ATCCCTACCTAGCAACAAAATGTAATGGCATAGCTGTGCGCCCATACTTTAGTCGCTGCGGTAAGGGGGTTCGTTTTAAAATCAACCCAGCAAGTGGCAACCTCGCTGCAGCCTCACTATATCTACTAGCTCTCAGCTATCATCAAACACGAGGTTCTATTTTTGCTCGAGCTTCGCATGAAAAATTAAATCTTTTTTATAAAGTTTATGGAACCTCCAAGATTAAAGATCTATTAGCTCACCAAACACCATCACAGATTATTGCTAGTTGGAATCCTTTCCTGAATCACTTTCGTGCGGAGCGAAGCGCATTTCTGTTGTATCATTAATTAGCTTTTAAGGTAACAGAACAGAAAAAAAGAAGAGGATATCATGAGTGCCCATTCCTCACGCATTGGAATTTTTGGCGGAACATTTGATCCTATCCATCTTGGTCATCTGATTTTAGCCGAGACTGCTTTTGAACAATTAAAGTTGGACAAATTGATTTTTGTCCCAGCTAAAATTTCTCCTTATAAAACAGATCTTCCTCCAGCAGCTTCAGCAGAACATCGTATGATGATGATCCAGCTTGCTATTGCTGGACGTGAAAAATGGCGTCTTGACTCACGAGAGATTGTTCGCGAAGGACCTTCTTTTACAATTGATACAGTGAGAGAGCTTCAACAAGAACATGAAGGAAGCACTTTTTTTTTATTCATCGGTGAAGACCAACTGCAAGGCCTTAGCGGATGGAAAGAGAGTGAAGTACTAAACCAATTAGTTTCTTTTGTTGTATTTTCACGAACGCATTTACCATCAATGCCTACCGAGACTCTGAATGATGCTCTTGCACAGGGGCTCCCATCAGCGCTTTTAAAAGCAGGTGCTTCAATAAAAAATACAAATTATCAAAAAAAATTTTCAATAACTCCTATCCACCTCAACCGGTTTGTCGATATTTCTTCGACTGATATTAGAGAACGTCTCGCCAAAAACAAAAACGTAGACTATCTTCTTTCTAGCACTGTCCATGACTACATCAAAACGCACCACCTCTATAAAAAAAACCACGCCTAAAAAAGCAGTTGTAAAAAAAGCTGCTGCTCCTAAAAAAAGCGATCCTGAATTATTGCTTGCCCAATTTTGTGTGGATGCAGCACTCGATAAAAAAGCAGAAAACCCTGTGATCTTGGACCTGCGCGGTGTTTCAACCTTTGCTGATTTTTTTGTCATTGTCTCGGCCTCGTCAGAACCACAGATTAAGGCTATTTCAAGTTCTGTTCGTGATCGTATGAGAACAGAACAAGGAATTTCTCCTCATGCTGATGACGCTTATCCTGGAAGTCGCTGGATCGTTGTCGATTTTGGCAACATCATAGTCCACATTTTCCATCAGGAGCTTCGTGAAGTTTATGATTTAGAGGCGCTCTGGAATGACGCAAAAAAAATTGTCGTCAAAAGCAAAAAAAGCAAGAGCACTAAAAAATCAAATCATGAATTGTGAACGCGATTTGCTTGCTTCTGAAATCATTGAAAAATTAGCCTCCCTGTCACAAACTATCTCCACAGCAGAATCGTGCACGGGAGGCTTTTTAGCACATACATTGACTAATGTTCCTGGCGCTTCTGCTGTTTTTTTAGAAGGGGTTGTGAGTTACTCCAACAAAGCCAAAGTCCACTTGCTTGATGTTTCTGATGAATTGATCAAAACAAAAGGAGCCGTAAGTTCTGAAGTTGCTTGCGCGATGGCCGAAGGGCTTCAGCAAAAAAACAATTCAACTTTTAGCCTTGCTACAACAGGCATTGCAGGCCCATCTGGAGGAACTGAGGAAAAACCTGTAGGTACTGTTTTTTTAGCTATAGCAGAAGCTGACAAACCAACAAAAGTTTGGAGAGAGTTTTTTCCAGGAGAACGAATCGACTTTAAAGAACAAGTGGTAACACAAATTCTTAAGCATTTTTTAAACATCCTCCGCGTTACTACTACTCAATGAGCTTGTTGAGGTACTGCATGATCAAAACAATCTTTCCGACTGATAAGAACTAGCTGAACCTTGCTGTATTTCAGGCTTAGCAGCTTTGCCCCATCTTCTGATGGCTAATCATCTTGCTACGTCCTATCGACAATAAGAGAGAGGTCTATTTCTTTTTGGCCTGAACAAATTTCTAAAAATGGAAATCTCTCGTGACGTGCAATATTTTTAAAAAATTCGCGGTTGCCAAAAATAGCAGGATCGTTTTCGTCTTCGGGTAAATTATTAAGAATCATGCCAGCACAGGTGAGACCATGATTTTTTATCGACTCAATTGTGAGCAAGGCGTGGTTTTGAGCTCCAAGACGATTGCGAACAACAAGCAGCACCGGAAACCCAAGCGCAGCAGCTAAATCAGCTGTGGTAACATCATCAGTTAATGGAACCTTCCAACCGCCGACACCTTCTACAAGAAGAGAAGAATGCTTTTTTTTCATCTCATTTATAAAAGCAACAATAGCTGATGGATCAATTTTTTTTTCTTCTAAAGATGCTGCTTGCATCGGGGAGAGGGGAAGCTCAAAAAAAAAGGGCGTTATCTCTTGCGGCGTTAGCAGATGGTCTGCTGCTGCTGATAAGATCTCAGAATCACTCCAACCTCCAGAAGCGAGAGGTTTAATGGCTACAGCGGGATGACCTGCTCTACGAAGGGCTGTTGTGAGCAAGGATGTAACATAAGTTTTTCCAGCATTAGTATCCGTTCCTGTAATAAAAAACTGAGAGCACTTTGAAAACATCACGGCTGTTTTTAATTGCTGTGTCGGATTAAGACAATCTTTGCCGGCTTTTAAGAGAGATTTATTCATTAATGAAATGCTATCTCACAATTTTAAATCCACGTAAACGGCAAGCAGGTTCTGCTGCTTTTTCTGTTTTTTGTTCTGAATAAATATGACCACTGAGTGAGCTTTCTCGAACTGCTGCTAAAAAGTCTTCAACCTCCTCATGCTCACCTTGGAGAATTAAATGAACTCGGCCATCAGGAATATTTTTGACTTCACCTGCTACCTCAAATCCTCGTGCAAGATCAAGAAGCGTTGCGCGAAAACCAATGCCTTGAACTTTTCCTTCGTAGTGTATTTCATAAGTTTTCATATTAAGCAAAATAAGCGTATCGTTTAATTTCTTACCTGACCTGTTCCTCGGATTAAGTACTTGTAGCTTGTTAACTCGGGTAGTCCCATCGGACCACGTGCATGAAGTTTTCCAGTACTAATTCCGATCTCTGCACCAAACCCGAATTCGCCACCATCAGTAAATCGTGTTGAAGCATTCCAATAAACGGCCGCACTATCAACTTGATTCAGGAATTTTTCTGCCGTCTTTTCATTTTCTGTGATAATGAGGTCGCTATGATGCGAGCCATGACTTTCAATATGATCAATTGCTTCTTCAACTGAGTGAACGGTTTTAAGCGCCAAGGTGAGATTTAAAAATTCTGTTCGAAAATCCTCATCGTGTGCTTGTTTTATTTGCTGAGCAAAAAGCTTTTTAAAAGAGCCTGGAAATATGGAGAAAAGCTCAGGCGTACAGCGAAGCTCAACGCCTTCTTCTAATAACTTTTTGCCAGCAATGTTTAAAAATTCAGGAGCAATTTTTTCGTGAAGTAAAACTGTTTCTAATGAATTACAAGCACTAGGGCGCTGGTGTTTTGCGTTAAAGACAAGATCTGATGCCATTTCTAAGTTTGCTTCCTTATCAATATAAGCAGCACAAACACCATCGTAGTGTTTAATGACAGGCATTCGGGCATGACGAACTACCGTTTCAATAAGCCCTTTGCCACCACGTGGAATTAGGCAATCTAGCTGTTGCTCCATTTCACAAAGAATTTGAATCGCTGCTCTCTCTATTGTTGGAATAAGTTGAATACAACTTTCAGGCAAGTGAGCTAGCTTTAAAGCTGCTTGCAGTGAGGAAGCCAAGGCCATATTGGTATAAAAAGCTTCTGAGCCTCCTCGTAACATACAAGCATTTCCAGCTTTCAGGCAGAGAATAGCAGCATCAACTGTTACATTAGGCCGTGACTCATAAATGATGCCAATGACCCCCAGAGGAACACTAATTTTTTGAAACATTAATCCATCTTCTCGATTCCACTCAGAAAGAACTTTTCCAACGGGGTCAGGAAGTTGAATTGCTTGATGAATACTTTTAATGATCTCTTGAAGCCTTGCTGGTGTCAGCATCAGGCGATCGAGAAGAGGATTGCTCAAATTTTTCTCTCTTCCTAATTTCAAATCTTTTTCATTAGCAGCAAAAATAATCTCTTGGTTTTTCAAGAGCTGCTCTGCCATAAGCTCAAGAGCATGATTTTTTTGTTTCGTCGAGAGTGTTGCTAAACAACGAGCAGCTTCTCGAGCAGCTTGGCCGAGAGTATGAAGTTGATCATGAAGAGAGGTTGTAGACATTCGTCTCAATTTTAAGTAAAACAAAAATCATGTCGAGTGCTCCTTTTTTTAAAATAACTTTTGTTTGTATGCTGATAGGCCCTTTCTTTTTATTGAAGGCTGCTCCTAGTGAAGATCACAGCTTTGAAGAGAGTGCACGTGAGCATATGCTGGAAGAATTAGGGGTGAATGAAATTACGACACCACTAGTTGGAAAAGTTTTTCATGACCTTGGAATTTTTCAACCACCACCGATTGACATGGTGAAAAATTTTAATAATAACGACACTTTTGATAATCGCCTGCAAACAGCATTGCAGTTTGGAGCTTTGGTGGCAGATGGCTTTGTGGCCACCATTGCTCATCAGCAACCATTAATTATAGAAATTGGAAAAGCCTTGATCAAAAATGCTAATGCGCTAGCTGCTGGTCAGAAATTAACTTACCACAGCAAAAGCCTTTTTGAATTAGCAGATCGAGGCGATTGGCAAGGACTGCGTGAAGAGTTGAATCGATGCCAGCGCGAAGTCGAAGATTCTATGATCGAACTGCATGACGGCGAGATGGCTGACTTGATCAGCCTTGGCGGATGGCTGCGTGGATTTCAAATGGCCACTCATGTTACGGCTGATCATTATACGACAGAAAAAGCAACAGCGATGGTTCGTTTATCCGTTATTGATTATTTTATAGAGCGGATGGACACATTGAGTCCACGCACCAAGAAACGCCCTATTGTGATTACAGTAAGTGCTAATTTAAAAACAATCCGCTCTATTGCTGCTCAAAATAAAGTTCCCTCTTTGAGTGAAGTTCAGCAGCTAAAAACATTAGCTGACGAGGCAATGAAGGCTGCTTTGCAGCATGAGGAAAAGCACTCCATCTAAAGCGAATACTTATCTTCATCCTACTACGAGTTGAGAAGGCCACATGTGGGTTCCGTTTGTTTTCAGATTTATAGTGTATTAAATTGAAAAAGGCAGGCCATAAGCTTGCTCTTTTTCCTTAGGACAGCGTTCTCAGATCTTACGTTATCTTCGGATAGCGTCTCGATCTTCGGCCTTGTCCTAAGAAAAAATGTCGGCGCTTCTAACGTCCCCTTTTCAATTTAATACACTATAGCTTAACTCAAATAGAATCTTGCACCAAATGCTACCTTCCTCCTTATCCTATTTGACTCCCCTCATTTTAACTACGCGATAGGGGGCGGATATCTTAGCTAGTTGTTGAGCTAGTAATGTAATGGCTCATGTAGCACTTACTGAGCTTTTAATTGTACTAGAAAAAAGAACATGAGGCTACCCTCTTGCCATAGTATCATAAATATGGATCATCAACATCTTCACCGTAGCTTTTATCAGAATCACTATCACTCGGTAGCATGCTGGCTGAATGATTCTCTTGAAACAGACATGGACACAGGTTCCGAAGCGTTTGGCACAGGCTTTCATACAATCTTTGCCATGGGCCTCGTACCTCTCTCTTCTGAGGTGGAAATACAAATGTTGGGCGAGGTTTTTCTATAGCTTCTTCATCTCTCTCAAAAGAGAGATCTTCTCCTCTAAGAGGCCTGCCATCTGTCGATAAAATGGTCCCATAACCACGATATGTTTCATGTGAATAGTTTTTTAGCTGGGGAACTTCAATCTTATAACTCTCACAAAAATGATTTAAATTTTTTTTTGTGAAATTACGGTAATAAAAAAACCGATCAAAATTGGCTAAATCAGCATTAATTTTATCGTCGTCAGGCCAGTGACTTACAACCATCTGTCTCGTGTAGCCTGCAGGAAACTGCTTTTTATAACTGTTTGAATTGTTCATGGCAGTTTTCAAATCATGTCTAACCTTTTGAATAGCGGCATTAATTTGAGAATGAGTCCTTGGAGTTATACATGCCTTAATAAATTTAGGGAGGTACCAAAAATGATCCTCAATAGCTATGTAGCCTTCTAGTTGTCTTGCGTAATAATCATGACCGTTTGCCCAGCCAATCAAAGCATCCTCATTAAAGTTTTCATTATGAAGAATAGGTCCTAATGATGGCACAGAAAGCTCCATACCTGCTTCTCTACGATTGATAGCTGTTGAATCAGCACCGTTTAACCTTTGAATTTTTTTTTCTGATTTGTTGAACGTCATTAACGGAGTGGGCATTTTTTTTACTACTTTGCTGGTAATTTCAAAAGTTCCATCGTCATGAGAAAGCAAATGCAATTGTGCCTGGTCGTTGACTTCAAAAGAACCATCTTCGTGCAAAATGTAAGAACCAATTTCTGTACTATTCATGACACTATCGTTGTCGGGAAGCGAAATTTCTAGAAAGTTACAACAGCGCATAGCATCACTCTCGGTAAGACCCTGCATTGGGAGTAGGGGATCAACTCCATGAGGGATGCTATAAAGAAAGCGAGATTGCTGCTCATCGGATGAGATAGTTTGAAGAATTTCTCCACGCATGGTTTCGGGATTATAAAGGTCATGAACATCTTCAGTTGAAGCCACCGAAATGAGGCATTGGCAGTATTCTTGAATCGTTAAAAAATGAACATCACTAGAGGCTGTTTCTTGAGTGTCGTTATTTGCAAAAGACATCTGCGAGATGGAAAAAAGTAAAAATAAGAGGGAAAAATTTTTCATCGTTTTCATAGAAGGGAAAAAATGAGATTGCGAAAATAGATTTTAAATTCGCTGGACCTAATGCAAGGCAAGATTCTAGGAGGATAAAAGCTGCTTATATTAACTAGCTGAAACGGTGAGTGCCGTTAGCTTCTAATTCCTAAGTAGAATGAAGAGGGGGTTAATATTTTTTTAGCAGACGAGCTTTTACAAATGATCTCACGCAAAGAACAAAGAAAGCACCACATAGAAGAGCAGTAACACTTTTAGCCATAATGGCAGCTGCTTTGGGATCCGTTATGTTTTCAATAGCAAATCCTAATTCTTTAAATGCTGTCACGGTCATGACAAATCCAAGCAATGCGACCAAGACGGCTACATGCATGGCATGTTGGCGCAGCGCTTCTTTTTTAGCAATCAATCCACTAATAACGAGCAAAAGCCCAAGAGCACAGGGGATGAGCGCTGTATAATGAGTAGCCCCAGTTCCAAAAAATCCAGCAAGACCGACAAGATTGAGTAAGAGTCCAAAGAACATCGCAAGTGAGGGCATATAATAAAAAGTAAATGGTGAGCAGTAAGAGTAGCGAGAGCCGTAGAGTGAGTAAATAAATTTTAACTATTGATCATCACTCGTGACGCTTTATTCTTTTGTGTAGTGAAAAATATATGAAAAAGTTGCTCCTCGCTATTTTTGCAATCTTCTTTGCAACCTTTGTTAAAGCCGCTTCACAAGGCGATCCCTTAGTAATTCCAACCATGTCCGCTTCAGTCGTTGGAGTGAGGGGAGGAGAGTCATTTGATGTGATCATCGAATTGAAAATCAAAGAGGGATGGCATACTTACTGGCAATATGCTGGAGATGCAGGCTTTCCTCCTGTAATGGCTTGGCAATTACCTCCTGACTGGACAGCTGGACCACTTCTCTTTTCTTTACCGGAACAGTTTGCAGAGCCTGGCAACATGACAATTTATGGTTATGAACAACACGCTTTTTTAAAAAGCACGATTACCCCTTCAAAAAAAATTATCCCTAAAACACTTTTTTCTATTGAGGGAACGCTTTCCTGGTTAGCTTGTCGCGAAAGTTGTATTCCGGGAAACAGTCATCTTTCCTTGATCTTATCGAGTGCTAACGCTGATGCTTTAACTATCGCCAACCCTGCTTATTTATCCCTCGATCACAAAATTGATTGGCCTGCATTAGGAGCGCCACCATTTTCTTTTTCATTAATGGAACAAGGAGATAATGAAATCATCTGTTTTGAAGGTCGTCAGGGAAACCACTATCAATTTTTTCCAGACCCATCGGCTGATGTCAAAGTTGAAAAAGTCATGCTAACAGAAAACGAGGGCCGTTATGTCGTTGTTGTTCCTTGGAAAAAAGGCATGTCTTTTCATGGGCTGCTAGTGGAAACAAATAAAGAAGGAGGAAAACAGGGGTGGTGGATTTCTCCTCAACTAGCACACGCAGCTGCTTGTCCTGTGCCTGAAAAAGCCCATCTTCAGCCCATCCCTCCATCATGGAAGGCTCTCTTGGTTGCTCTTTTCTTTGGGTTTTTGGGAGGAGTAATTTTAAATCTCATGCCATGTGTTTTGCCCGTGATTTCTTTGAAAGTTTTTGGCTTTATTGCACAGGCACGTGAGAGTCGACCTAAAATTTTCCGTCATGGCCTTGCCTTTATTGCTGGAATCTATGTTTGGTTTTTATCATTGGGTTTTTTAATTCTCATTCTCAAAGCATCGGGACGTGAAGTAACCTGGGCTTTCCAATTTCAAAACTCTCTCTTCTTGATTGTACTTAGCATTCTTGTTTTTCTTTTTGCGCTTAATCTCTTTGGCGTTTTTGAAATGGCCTTACCAGGCACTGCTTCCAACTCATTGGACCAGCTATCCTCCAAAGAAGGATACCTCGGCTCTTTTTTGCAGGGACTTTTTGCAACACTACTCGCAACTCCATGCACAGCTCCTTTTCTTGGAAGTGCGCTCGGTTTTGCTTTTACTCAATCGGGAGTAGTGATCATGGTCATTTTTATTGCGATTGCAACAGGTATGGCCTTTCCATTTTTCTTTCTCTCTCTTAATCCAACTTGGGTCAAGTGGGTGCCTCGCCGTGGGGCTTGGATGGAGCATCTGAAGCACTTTATGGGCTTTCCTCTCATCGCAACAAATATTTGGCTGCTGGGAGTTCTTGGAAAACAGCATGGAACTAATGGCGTTCTCACAATGCTCCTGCTCTTATTGCTATTAACAATCAGTGCTTGGATTTATGGCGTCTTCTGTGCTGCTCAAAAAGAAATTCGCTGGGGATCGATCATCCTTAGCAGTTCGCTGGCGCTATGTTCGTTTTGGATATTGGCTCCCAAAATTCTTGCTTCCGTTGGCAACATATCTTCCTCTTCTGAAAGACAGGCATCAGCGCCCTTCTCCGCAGCAGGTGAGGAAATTCAATGGATTCCTTACTCTGCTACTCGACTTTCAGAATTGCGCAACGAAGGAAAATCTGTGTTTCTGGACTTCACAGCAGCGTGGTGTTTGACCTGTCAATTCAACGAGCGTACAGCCATCAATACGCCAGCTGTTAGAACACTTTTGCGCGAACACCATATTGTTCCCATGAAAGCAGACTGGACTAATGCCAATCCAGAAATCACAGCAGCTTTACGCCAATTTCATCGCGTTGGAATTCCTTATTATGTCTACTACCCACCGGGTAAAGAGAGTCAACCCATAGAATTTTCAGAGCTCCTTTTTGAAAACGCGCTTATTAAAGCTTTCTCAAAATGAAGGTAATTTTGCTTCTTCAAGTTTGTTTTCTTACAACAACATGGGAAAGATCTTGAAAAAAAACCTCTTTTTTTTCTGAAAAATAATTTTCAATCCTGCTCCACTTCTGCACTGTTGCTTGCTTTAAAACGCCTCGAAGAGGATATTGCTTTTTGCAGGAGCTCAGTAAAAGAGGGGAGAGAACCATCAAAAAAAGTTTCTTTTGCTACAATGTTAAGTCCTTTTACTTTTAGAAAAAATACCAACACTTGCTGGAAAAATTTATCACCACGCTCTACAGCAACGACGTTATTTTTTACCAAGAAAAAAATGATCAGGCTTGCTAATCGTTACCTTCCTATTTGATGATCGTTTACAAATTCGTTGCGTAAAAATTTAAATCTATGTCCAAAAAATTCCTCAACCTTGATGACCTTGATCAAGATCGTTCCATTAGCAAAGAGACTTACCTGCAAGAGTTGAAAAAATATCATCTCCATTTGTTACGTTTACAAATGAAGCTGAAAGAGAGCAAACGTTCAGTGGTTATTGTTGTAGAAGGCCCTGATGCTGCAGGTAAGGGAGGAGCCATTAAACGCATAACAGAGCCGCTTGATCCGCGCTTAGTTCGAGTCTACTCCATTGTAAAACCGACAACAGAAGAGTTTGCTCATCATTACCTCTGGCGTTTTTGGAATAAACTTCCTCCCCAGGGACAGCTCGCCATCTTTGACCGCTCCTGGTATGGACGTATTTTAGTGGAACGTGTCGAAAAATTTGCAACTCCTAAAGAGTGGAAACAAGCTTATCAAGAAATCAATGACTTTGAAAAAACGCTCATTGATAACGGAACGATCATGATCAAAATTTTCATGATGATTACCAAAAAAGAGCAACTCCGACGTTTTAAAGAACGTCAAGCAGAGCCACTCAAGCACTGGAAAATTAATGAAGAAGATTGGCGTAATCGCCGTAAATGGAAACTTCACAATGAAGCTGCAGCCGTCATGTTTCAAAAAACTTCCACTAAAATAGCACCCTGGACAATCATTCCGGCAAATTACAAATGGTACGCACGTGTAAATTTTGCAAAAACGGTTTATGACACAATTGCTAAAGAACTTGATTAAATAGCATATGTTTTTCAAAAGGCTTATTCATGCTTCATGGCCAACATGGCGTCATTTTTTTCAACAATGCTTGCTCTTTTCCGTTGCCATGCTCGGAATGGTCTGGTTGAAAAAAGGATTTAGCTATGACGCCACAACAACCTTATTAGAAGGAGCTCTGCTCTTCGGCTTTTTCAGTGGAGCTTGTTATACCTTGATCCTCACAACAGAAATAAAACTTTTTGTAGAGCGGATTGGTTTCTTTAATGTCTTCCTCAATGCCTCATTGCTGTATCTGGTTTCTAAAATATTGCCGACTTTTCAAATCGATCGCTTTTCCACAGCATTTTGGGGTGGAGTTATTATCAATGTTATTACTTGGGCTATCAGTGCGACTTCTATTTTTGCTCCAGCCATCATTAAGAAAAACCCTTCTGACCTTAAGCAAGCTCGCGCTAAAGTCATCGGAACGCGTACCATGCCTTCAAATGAGGAGCAATAAGTTTCATCATAAAACAATATTGCAATTTATAATTTCAAGATTTAGAAAACCATTATGAAAATCACAACACGTCTCTTTGCCTTTTTTTTAGGATTAGCTTGCCTCACTGCCTCTCTTTCTGCTGCAGATCTCTGGATGACCGATTATCAAGCAGCACTTAAACAGGCATCGAAAGAACATAAAATGGTCCTTCTTGATTTTACAGGAAGTGATTGGTGCCCTTGGTGCATCAGGTTAGATCAAGAGCTCTTTGCTCAAAAAGCTTTTAAGGATTATGCTGAAAAAAATTTAGTTCTTGTTCTTGTTGACTTCCCTCGTGGAAAAAAGGCATCGGAGCAATCAGAGGCGCTTAAAAAACAAAATAATAATCTCCAAGATCAATTTAAAATTGAAGGCTATCCGACTATCATTTTATTGGATTCACAAGGCAAGAAAATCAAGAGCTCAAATTACCTTTCTGGAGGGCCTGACTCTTTTATTAAGTGGGTAGGAAAAAAGTAGTAGCCTCTAAGTTTTGATACGCCTTACTATTTGCCCTGCCAGGTAACAGCTCCTATCTTTGTCCAAACAACAGAGCCTTCTGAGGGAAGAAGCGTTTCTTGCTGCAGCCCTTCGCGAATCGCTTTTCGGAGGCCCTTAGAATCAAGATTTCGTGCTGAGGCATCTAGCAGGAGCTGTGTAAGGCGTATTCTTTTTGGAGCAACATTGTCGATAGGTGGTTGTTCTGGAGCGAGGACTTCATAGTGAAAGAAAAGATACTTTCCTTGATAACGTGGATCAGAAGAAAGGGACTGGAGTGTTAAGATCTTGAGGTCATCAACACGTGAAATCCAACCCTCAAACTCCCAAGGATTTTTTTCATTCTTATCTTTATCACAACAACTCACGCGATAGCGCAGATTGCTTACAGGAATCACCCTTGTTTCAAAAACTTTTCCATTTTTGTCTTGAGCCGTCCAGATACCAACAAGAGCAGTGTTAATTTGACTTGCAGGTTGGCTTGGGGCGTGATCGTAGAGACAACCAGAAAAGAGGAATAAAGCTACTGCAAAAAGAAAAGCGAAAAAATATTTCATGAGAGTCGAGCCTAGCTAACTCTCTTTGAAACTTCAAACATTCAAACTTTTTAACCTAAAAACGTGACTGAAAAGAAGCAAGGTTGCGCAAGAAGTCTAATTTAAATACACGGTTCGTGAGGTCTTAGAATAACCAGGCTGAAACAGATGATATCGCATAAAAATTTTTATTTCCATTCACGTTTTGAGGTTTATATGCCTATTTCTAAATGGAGAGTCATGACCTGCAAAGCCTCTTGCTTTCCCATTTGGCGTGATAGTCCCATGAGTTGCAAAGCGTTTGCTTTATGAAGAATTCCAAGCTTCAATTGCAATCTCATTCTTTTTTAATAAAGAATTTTTTTAGAAGAACTAATTTTTGCCTGTAACCTCCAGACTAGAACCTGTAACCTTAACGCCTTCCGAAAAAATCATTTTCCGGATAAGCTCTAAATTTATTATATGTGTGGAATTGTTGGATATGTTGGACCAAAAGAAGCTGTGCCAATTTTTTTAGAAGGATTAAGTAGGTTGGAATATCGTGGCTATGACTCTTCAGGAATGGCAACTATTGAAAATGGAACGCTTTCTATTCGAAAAACGCCAGGGCGCATTGATAACTTGCGTCAGTTGGTCAGAAAACAGCCGATTGGAGGACATATTGGAATTAGCCACACTCGCTGGGCTACGCATGGAAAAGTTACAGAAGCTAATGCACATCCTCATTTGGATGCCTCTGGAAAACTTGCCTTGGTTCACAATGGTGTCATTGAAAACTATGCAACGCTCCGAGCTCAATTAAAAGAAAAGGGCCATGTTTTTCACACAGAAACAGACACAGAAGTTCTAGCTCATTTAATTGGTGATGAATTTGATCTTGCTACTGAAAAAAACGAGCAAAGTTTTGTCACTGCCTTGCGTGCTGCTTTGCAGTTGGTTAAAGGAACCTACGGGCTGGCCCTCATTCATGCAGATCTTCCAAATGTGCTTATTGGAGCTCGACGCGGAAGTCCTTTAGTTCTTGGAATTGGAAATGGAGAGCATTTTCTTGCAAGTGATGTGAGTGCTATCGTGGCTCATACGCGCGATGTTGTTTATCTCAAAGAAAATGAAATTGTTTCTTTAACGGCAGAAAGTTTTACCATCTCTACCCTTGAAGGAAATGGCGCGCATTATAATGTAACCACAGTTGAAGGAATCGACGAAGAGAACGACAAAGGGGACTATCCTCATTACATGTTGAAAGAAATTTTTGAGCAAACACGCACCATTCAAGATGCCATGCGAGGCCGGCTTTCAATTGATGAAGCAACTGCAAAACTTGGTGGCTTGGAAATGTCGAATGCAGAACTGCGTAGCGTTGAGAGAATTGTCCTCACTGGCTGCGGAACAGCCATGCATGCAGCCATGGTAGGAGAGTACCTGATTGAATCGTTAGCTCAAATCCCTACTGAATGTGAATTTGCTAGTGAATTTCGCTATCGCAATTTGCCCATGGCAAAAGACACATTAGTTTTTGCACTGAGTCAAAGTGGAGAAACTGCTGATACCTTAGCTGCTTTACGGGAAAGCCAACGCAAGGGCCACCGCACATTAGGAATTTGTAATAATGTTGCCAGCACAATTGCACGTGAAAGTAACGGCGGTGTTTACATGCATGCTGGCCCTGAAATTGGTGTCGCAGCAACCAAGAGTTTTACTTCACAAGTAATGGTATTGACCTTAATTGCACTCTTGCTTGGACGTATTCGCAACCTCTCAAGCTCTGAAGGAAGTCAAATCATTCAGGAACTAGAAGCTCTCCCAGAAAAAATTGCAGCAACATTGCGGCTTAATGACAAGATCGCAGCAATAGCTCAGCGTTATGCTCAAGCTTCAGTAATGCTGTTCATGGGACGCCAATACAATTATCCCGTTGCTATTGAAGGAGCGCTTAAACTCAAAGAAATTAGTTATATTGCTGCGAGCGGCCACCCTAGTGCTGAGTTAAAACATGGCGTCATTGCACTTGTTAATGAAGAGACCCCTTCCATTTTCATTGCACCTCATGATGGTGTTTACACAAAAAATTTAAGCAGTATTCAAGAGGTCCGTGCACGAAGTGGACCTGTTATTGCTATCGGGACAGAAGGGCATTCCGAAGAACTAGAACAAATCTGCAATGATGTTATCCTCATTCCTAAAGCGCCAGATTATCTGACTCCAATTTTATCAGTCATTCCGCTCCAACTCTTCGCTTATCACGTGGCCGTAGCACGCGGCTGTGATGTTGATAAACCAAGAAACCTTGCTAAGAGCGTTACTGTTGAATAAAGAAAACTATTCACAGTCGTGAAGAGAGAAGCATCTCTTTCATAACATGAGATGATTTTTAGAAAGCGGTATCAAAATTTATTGTGACTAACTTTAAAAACAAAACTTAGCTCCATCTTTTTTCATCCGCTTCACCATTTTTATCCTCATGAATCCTTCGTCTTTTCATCTTTCTCGCCGTCCTCGTCGAAACCGCTCTATGTCTAGTGTTCGTGCACTAGTACAAGAAACAAAATTGCATCGCGAAGATCTCATTCAGCCTCTTTTCTTCTATGAAGGAAGTGGAAATCCTGAAGCGATTCATTCTATGCCAGGCATGCTCCGTCATACAATTGCTTCTCTGGTTGAGGAATGTCGTCTTCTTGTTGATCTCGGAATGACAGCAGTAGCGCTCTTTCCTTCGATTGATCCTTCTTGCAAAACTCCCGATGGATCTCATGCAGTCAGTCCAAAAAATATTCTCTACCGAGCTATTCGTGAAATCAAAACAGCTTGCCCTACACTAGCTATTATTGCCGATGTTGCTATGGACCCATACACGAGCCACGGTCATGATGGTTTGTTAAATAAAAAAGGGGATGTCGACAATGATCTCACGGTAACTTTATTAGCTCAATTAGCAGTCGCAGAGGCAGAAGCTGGCGCAGATATTGTTGCTCCTTCAGATATGATGGATGGCCGTGTGAAAGCAATTCGCCAAGCATTAGATCAAGCAACGTTCACTGAAACTAGCATTATGGCCTATTCGGCAAAGTACGCTTCTGCTTTTTATGGCCCATTCCGAGATGCGGTGGGGAGTTCAAAAAAAACTTATCTTGATAAACGCACTTACCAGATGAATCCAGCAAATGTGCGTGAAGCATTGCTCGAAGTAGCCTTAGATGAGGAGGAAGGGGCTGATATTCTCATGGTCAAACCAGCAGGTCCTTATCTTGATGTGATTCGTGCTGTTAGAGAACAAACATTTCTTCCTATTGCAGCTTATCAAGTTTCTGGTGAATATGCTCAAATTTGCGCTGCAGCTCAGCTTGGGTGGCTTGATCGTAAAGCAGCAAGAGATGAATCATTATTAGCGATTAAGCGAGCAGGGGCTGATATGATTTTAAGCTATTTTTCAGGAGAGCTCTTAAGAGAATGGAAATCATGAATTCAACAACGTTATCCCTGATTAGAGCAGCCCTATCAGAGGATTTAGCAACTGGCGACATCACCTCCCAGTCTTTTATTGCCAAAGACTCACAAAGCCGAGCTCGCATCATTACGCGAAAACCAGCCGTTGCTGCCGGTTTATCTATCGCTCAAGAAGTCTTTTTTCAAGTTGATCCTCACTTGAAAGTCACCCTGCTAGCAAGAGAAGGAGAGCTTCTAGCAGCAGGAGCAGCTTTGTTAGAAATTCACGGAGCTACGCAATCGCTACTTTCAGCCGAACGAGTTGCCCTCAACTTCTTAGGTCGCTTGATGGGCATTGCGACGCTCACACGATCTTATGTTGATGCTGTTGCTGGAACCGGTGTGACAATTTTAGATACTCGAAAAATGACACCGGGCTGGCGTTTGTTAGAAAAGGAAGCAGTCAAACTCGGTGGAGGAAAAAATCATCGCATTGGACTCTTCGATGCTGTCTTGATCAAAGACAATCATCTTGCTGCCCTTGGTAGTGAGCAAAAAAAAATTCTTCCAGAAAAAATGAGGGAACTTCGCGAAAAACATCCTTCATTAAAAATTGAAATTGAAGCAGACACCTTAGAACAGGTTTCCTTTTTTTTAACTATCAAAGAAGTAGATGTTATTCTTTTGGATAACATGAGCCTTGAAAAAATGCGACATGCTGTTGATTTAAAAAATCAAACATCTCCCACAGTGAGACTAGAAGCTAGTGGAGGGATTACATTAGAAAATATTCGAGCTATTGCAGAGACGGGTGTTGATGAAATTTCATTAGGAGCATTAACTCACTCTGCTAGTTGGGCAGATCTGTCATTAGAAATGAATCCATGAATATTGAGTTACTCGAACAAGATTCTCCCTGGCATGAGAAGGTTCATTTTTTTAAAACAATTGATTCAACAAATACTGTTGCGTTGAAGTTAGGAGAGGGGGGAGCCGCAGAAGGAACACTCGTTCTTGCTGAAGAACAAACTGCCGGTCGCGGACAATTTCAACGACCTTGGTCTTCTCCCGCTGGCATGGGCCTTTGGACATCGCTCTTACTACGACCGCGCATTACCCCTGAGATGATTCCCGCTCTCTCACGTTTTGCTGTACTCGCTCTTTATGACACAATTTTAAAAATGGAAATAAAAGTTGGAGACATGACAATTAAAGAACCTAATGATCTCTTAATTGGGGAAAAAAAAGTTGCTGGCGTTTTAGTAGAAACGCGCCTAGGTCATAACTCTTCTTTTGCTGTTATTGGAATTGGACTCAATTTACTACAACAAGAAAGTGATTTTCCTCTCGCCCTTAAAGAAAAAATTACCTCTCTCAGCTTAGCTTCTGAGAAACAAAATATAGACTGCCAAAAAATACTGATCACATTACTGCAACAACTTTATACTTATTATCAACAGCTTCTTTATGAGCCTTCTAAATTAGAAGCAGCATGGAAGTTACGGGTTTGTTTTTAACGTTTAAATTTTCTTTTTGTGAACTCTCTTTTTCCAATTCTTGCTATCGAGTCTTCGTGCGATGAGACTGCAGTAGCAATTTTAAAACCGCCAGGCGAACTGCTCTGTAGCTTGGTTGCCTCTCAAATGGAAATCCATAATCGTTTTGGAGGAGTTGTTCCAGAAGTGGCTTCTCGTAATCATTTGTTAGCAATAAAGCCACTGTTTGATCAAGCTCTGAGGGAAGCTTGCATCAAGCCTGAAGAATTAGGTGCTGTTGTTGCAACAGCAGGCCCAGGCCTTGCTCCTGCACTTTTAGTTGGAGCCTCATTTGCAAAAGGAATTGCCTTGGGCCTAAATATTCCTTATTTGGCAGTAAATCATTTAGAGGGACATCTTCTTTCTCCTTTTTTTGGAAAAGAAAATATCCCTCATCATTTAGCGCTTCTTGTCAGCGGAGGACACACACAATTAACAGAAGTGATCTCTGCTGGAAAATATCGTCTCCTCGGCGCTACAAGCGATGATGCGGCAGGTGAAGCCTTTGACAAAATTGCAAAACTACTTGGCCTTCCTTACCCAGGTGGCGTTGAAATTGATCGTCTTGCACAACAGGGAGATCCATATCGTTATCAATTTCCAAAAGCTTTTTTAGAAAAAGGGAATTTGAATTTTAGTTTTAGTGGTCTTAAAACATCTGTTCGTTATTTTTTAGAAAAAGAAAATTTTACTGAACAAGAATTAAGCCAGGCCCTTCCTGATATTTGTGCCTCTGTTCAAGAAGCCATTGTTGGTGTCCTTATTGAAAAAATTTGTCGTGCTGCAGAACAACATGCCCTTGAAATAATCGGCGTTAGCGGAGGTGTTGCCTGCAATTCAGGATTACAAGCCAAACTTCAAGCACTCTGTCAAAAAAAAGGGTGGCAACTTTATTTTCCCTCTTCGCTACTAACAACTGACAATGCAGCAATGATAGCCTTTGCAGCATTGCATCATTTAAAAAATGATGAGCAAAGTTCTATAGCGAAAGAAATCATTCCTCAGTGGAAAGTAGAATAATTTCCAAAAAAAAAGCCCCATCATAACGATGAGGCTTTTTCAAAACTTAGATACAGCTGATTAGTGATCAGAAGCAGCTACAACAGTTATTGGATAGCTGTAGGTGTGGCGTCCATCAGAAAAGGTCAATGTTGTTGTTCCAGGTACATTGGCAATAAAGTTAAATTCATTGGTAACAATAGGCGTATAATAATCAGTATCGCTAGGATCTGTTGCTGCACTATCGTCATCAAAGTGAATATAAGTGCATGCCAGAGTTCCACGTTGAAATACGATAGGATCGTTAGCATCTTTGGCTAAGTTTGCACAACCTGTATTAACCTTTGCATTGGCATCTGTAACAGTTCCAGTGAAATCAAAAGTATAAGGGACAGTGTTTGCACCAAAAAGCAAAGTATCAGAAAAACTAAATGTATTCTCAGTCATCACGGGCATGATAACAGTGACAGTCTGACCTACTGAAATTTTAACTGGAGCTTTGCTATTGCTTGGAGACAACGTAACACCAGCAGCTCCTAACGCTGGACTGCTGGGACTACTAGGACTATTAGTGATAGTAGGATCTGATGGAATAGCATGTAATGCACTCAAAGAAAGAAGAAGTGACAAGGCAACAAAGGATACTTTTTTAATGGTCATAGATTGGGAATATAAAATGACGAGGCTATTTTGCAAATGATTTTAATAAATTTATTCTACTGTAATATCGAAATGAATTACTTGTTGAGGGGCGACTTCTTTTTCCCAGGGCCGAGCTAAGGAAAAAGTTAATGTAGTTGTACCAGGTGAGATTGCTGTAAAAACCCACGCTTTTTTAGCAGGTGCTCCAATAAGATTTAAAGAGGATGCTTTTCTTCTGTTATTTGTGCCTCGGAACTCTAAAACATCAGCCAAAGAGGAAGTAAAACTCCAATCAAAGCCAGTACTAGCTGCATTATCGTCTAAAATAACTTTGATAAGAGCGCCATTAGGAACAGTGGCCTTTGCTCCATTATTGCCTTGATGAAAAATAATAGTTACAGGTTTATGAGCTCCGTTTTCAAGAGCTTGCTCAAAAGTAGCATCTTCGTTAACACTGGGAGGCTCTACAGGGAGTGAAATTCTAGATGAATGAATTGTCTTTGGAACAACCTGACTCACTTGAGCTGAAGCGGTTCCTGCCATGATGGCAAGGAACGAAATAGTACAGAATAGAGTAATATTTTTCATAGATGTGGTAGAAGATGAGGCAACTTAAGCTGAGCTATGTGATTTTGCAAATTTTATTTCTTGAGATGAAGTTCTCGCAACTCATTTCCAAGATAATTCAAAGTCACTAAAAGCAAAAGTAGTAGCAATGCTGGAAAAAGAAGTGTCCACCAAACTCCGTGCAGGGGATTGATCGCTGCAGCACCTTCTGCCAATAATGAACCAAGACTCGCCATTGGTGCTTGAACTCCTAAACCAAGAAAACTTAAAAAAGCTTCATCAATAATGACTGCAGGAATGGAAAGAGTTAAGGTGACTAATAAAATTCCTAACAGATTAGGCAAAATATGCCTCCACAGAATCATCATTGGGCGTTGCCCGAGGATCTGCGCAGCAGCGATAAATGGACGCTCCTTTAAGGAAAGCGTTTGACCACGAACTAATCGCGCCATGGTAAGCCATTCAATCAAGCCAAGACTTAGAACTAAAATCAAAATTCTAGACGAACCAACGAGCCACGACCACCCAAGATGGTTGGCGCTTTGTTGTACTCGTTCATTAAACGCATTGATGAAAATAAGAATAAAAATGAGACGAGGTATTGAATATAAAATGTCAATGAAGCGCGTCATTCCTGCATCACACCAACCTCCTACGTAACCAGCAATCATTCCATAAGAAGTGCCAACAAAAAGCGTGATCAGTGCACCAGCAAACCCAACCAAGAGTGAAATACTCCCCCCAGTGAGCATACGATACAAAAGATCGCGTCCATTCAAATCTGTTCCACACCAATGTTGCCAGCTAGGAGCAGCAAAGGTTAGAGAGCTTGGCTCTGTATAGCTTTTTGGAAAAAAGTGAGGCCCAAAAAGTAAAAGTGCCACCATAACTAACAAAAAAAATGTTGAAAAACCAATCGTGCGTGGCATAGCGGTAGGCTACAGAGTCTAAGCTTTGAGATTACAGGAAAAAATCTATTTTTATTTCTATGACTCTTTATTGAATCCTTGGATCTAAATAACGATAGGCAACATCTACGAAAAAATTACACACAATAAGAAGCACGCAATAAACAATGACAATGCCTCCTAGCAAGAATCCATCACGGTTGAGAATCGAATTCACAAAAAATCCACCGGCTCCAGGAATATGGAAAATTGTTTCTACCACAATCGAGCCTGTTAGCAAATTGGCAGCCAGAGGCCCCGTATAAGAGACTACTGGAAGAATCGCAATACGTAAGGCATGATGGTAAACGATTGCATGTTGCGATACTCCTTTTGCGCGAGCGGCTCTGATAAAGGAATCTTGCAAGACTTCTCTTAATTGATCTCGCAGTAATCGTGCAATCACAGCCACAAAAGGAAGTGCCAATGTAATCGAAGGCAAGCAGAGTTGAGAAAAAGAGCCCCAACCGCCAACTGGTAGCCATCGAAGCCAGATAGAAAAAATCAAAATAAAGAGGGGACCTAGTACAAAAGCTGGCAAAGAAACAGCCAGTAATGCTAACTGAAGAGCACAGTGATCAAAAAAAGAATGGGGATGCGTTGCTGCAAAAGCTCCAATCCAAATTCCAAAAATAAGCGCCATAAAAAGCGAAATGGTGCCAAGAGTAAAAGTGACTGGTAATGTTTGTCCTAAAATTTCAACAACGCTGCGATTTCGATATTTTGTGGAAAGACGCAGGTCACCGTGCACGAGATCTCTGAGGTAGTCGGCATACTGCTGCAAGAGAGGGCCATCAAGTCGATACTTGTGAAGAAGCTGTTGCTCAATTGCAGGAGCCAATTTTCTTTCCGCGTCAAAAGGGCCTCCTGGTGAAAGCCTCATCAAGAAAAAAGTGATGGAGATAACACAGAAAAGTACAAAGAGAAGAGAAAGGAGGCGCAACATCACTACCGCAATAGTTGAAGTTAAAAGTTGAAGTTTTCGACTTTTCTTTTGGCAAAACAATCATTTTTTCTGCCAAGCTCACAAAAAACTTAACCTTGAACAATTTTAACCTACTGCGCAGCAGCCTTCACAATTGCTGCAAAAGCGCGAGGATCAAGGCTAGCACCACCAACAAGAGCACCATCGATATCAGGCGACTGTAAAAGTTCGCAAACATTAGCAGGCGTAACGCTACCACCATATTGAATTCGAATTTTTTTAGAAATTTCTTTGCTTGCCAGACCTTCAATCACCTCACGAATAAAATGATGCATCTCACTTGCCTCTTCTGCCGTCGCCGTGCACCCCGTTCCAATAGCCCAAACAGGTTCATATGCAAAAATTGTATCAGCTAGATCAGAAGCGGATAAATCAGCTAAAGCTGTTTTCAACTGACGTTCGAGGACTTCCTTTGCTTTGCCTGCCTTGCGCTCTTCAAGTGTCTCGCCGATGCAAAGAATAGGACGAATTTCATGACGATGTGCCACATGAAGTTTTTGATGAACAATCAATTCTGTTTCACCAAAAAGTTGACGCCGCTCACTGTGGCCTATCAGTACATAGCTGACAAAAAGATCGCGTAACATCCTAACAGAAACTTCTCCTGTAAAGGCCCCTTTTTCATGAACAGAAAAATTCTGAGCACCGAGGCGAATTTTAGGATTTCTTTCTAATAATTCGGATGCTTTTGGAATAGAGGTAAAAGAGGGTATCAAAATAATGTCAATCCCTTCTACCTCCTTTGTCTCTAAAAGGAATGTTTCTAAATAAGGTTGTACCTCACTAGAAGTGAGATTCATTTTCCAATTACCAGCAATAATTTTTTTTCGAGGAAGCATAAGAAGAAAGGAAGAGTCGTTGTTATTTGTGGATCAGCTTGATGTTTTGTAACTCACGTTTTGTCAGGATAAAATTTTGTAAAAAAAGTAAGTCGCAAATTTTACTCTCTACTTTTCATCCTCTGCTAATTCTAGCAGTCAGTGAGCGCCGCAATCCCTGGCAGTTCTTTTCCTTCGAGTAATTCTAAAGAAGCACCACCACCTGTAGAGATGAAGCTCATTTTTGACGCTAAGCCAAATTGCTTTACTGCTGTTACAGAGTCTCCACCACCAATAATAGAGAGAGCATCAGGATTAGCAGCGATTGCTTCAGCAAGGGCACGGGTGCCGCCAGCAAAATCAGGAATTTCAAAAATGCCGACAGGCCCATTCCATAAGATAGTAGCTGCTTGAGCAATTTCTTGCGCATAAAGCTCGCGTGTAGCCAGGCCAATATCAACACCCTCCCAGGTGAGGGGAATTCCAGCTTCTTTTGAAAGGGTGATATTTTGTGTTGCAGCTCCTGCTTTAATTTCTTGGGTCGCAATACAATCAAGGGGAAGTAAAAATTTAATTCCACGCTCGCTTGCTTTTTTCAAAATCTCTCTTGCTAAATCAAGTTTATCCAACTCAACTCGGCTGAGCGCAGTTTCAATGCCAAGCGCTTTAAAAAAAGTATAAGCCATTGCACCACCTATGAGGAATGTGTCTGCTTTTTCCATCAATGCTTCAATGACACCGATTTTGTCAGAAACTTTGGAACCGCCCAAGATCACTAAAAATGGTTTTTTAGGATGTGCTAATTCTCCATGAAGATAACGAACTTCTTTTTCCATGAGGAAGCCCATCACTGCTTGTGGTAGATGAGCAGCAATACCTGCAGTTGAAGCATGAGCACGATGAGCAGCTCCGAAAGCATCATTGACATAAAGCTCACCGAGTGATGCTAATGCTTTTGCAAAAGCAGGATCGTTACCTTCTTCTTCAGCATGAAAGCGAACATTCTCCAGCAAGAGAACATCACCATTTTTCATTGAGGAAATGGCTTTTTCAGCAAGAGGGCCTGTACAAGCGGGACAAAAAACTACAGAAACATTTTCTTTTTCAAGTAATTTTTTGAGATGAGCTGCAACCGGAGCTAATGAGTATTTGAGATTAACTGTTCCTTTAGGACGTCCAAAGTGTGCGAGCAAAATAATTTTTGCTCCTCGAGCAATCAGATGGCGAATTGTTGGCAAAGCCTCCACGATCCGTGTATCGTCAACGACAGCACCTTGATCATTGAGTGGAACATTAAAGTCAACGCGGACTATAACGCGCTTGTCACGGACATCGAGATCGTGGAGAGAAAGCTTACCCATATCTTTTAGGCAATTTTTTGTAACAATTCTACGCAACGATTCGAGTAACCCCATTCATTGTCGTACCATGCAACGAGCTTGAAAAAGCGATCGTTAAGTTCAATACCGGAGCCCGCATCAAAAATACTAGAGTGCGTATCATGAATGAAATCACTGGAAACGACTTCGTCTTCAGTATAACCGAGAATACCTTTTAAATAGCTTTCGCTCGCTTTTTTCATAGCAGCACAAATTTCTTTGTAACTTGTTGCTTTGCTCGTTCTGAAGGTAAGGTCAACAGCAGAAACGGTTGGTGTAGGAACACGGAAGGACATGCCTGTTAATTTCCCCTTAACTTCAGGAATCACCAGCGCAACAGCCTTAGCCGCACCCGTAGTGGAAGGAATGATATTTACAGCAGCAGATCGACCACCTTTCCAATCTTTGCGAGAAGGAGCATCAACAGTTTTTTGCGTCGCTGTATAGCTGTGAACCGTCGTCATCAATCCTTCCTCAACACCAAAGCCTTCTTTAAGGAGAACATGCACAACAGGCGCCAGGCAATTCGTCGTGCAGCTCGCATTGGAGATGATGTTATGCTGGCTAGCGTTATAGATATGATCATTAACGCCAAGCACAATCGTTGCATCTTCTCCTTTGGCTGGTGCAGAAATAATAACTTTTTTGGCACCGGCTTCAAGATGGCCTTTGGCTAAGCTTGCATCGGTAAACAATCCGGTTGATTCAATCACGATATCGACATTCATTTCCTTCCATGGAAGAGCAGCAGGACCTTCTTTTACTGCTAGGCATTGGATTTTATGGCCATTGACAACAAGAACATCATCTTCGTGCTGAGAAGGATTGGATTTTTCCGTATGGATTTCCCCAGTAAAACGGCCTTGCGTAGAATCATACTTAACGAGATAAGCAAGATTTTCAGCAGGAACAAGATCATTGACAGCAACAACGTTGTAGCCTTTTTCGAGGAGACCTTTTTCGACAATTGCGCGAAAAACAAGACGGCCAATGCGTCCAAAACCATTAATAGCAATATTAGGCATAGAGAGAATAAAAGGGTTAAAAAGGTAGGATTCTAAAAGTTTAAACGCTTAGGAAAAGCTTTTTCTAGCAAGAAATGTTTTTCAACAATTCTTCAACTGTTTTTGAATAAGAAAACTGTGTTGTATCGATTTTGACATCGCTTGTTTCTCGGTAAAGCGGAAGTCGCTTTATTAAAAGTTCATTAAACATACGCCGTGGATATTCCACCTCGAGCAGCGGACGCTTTACTTGTCGAGTAGCGCGCTCAAAAAGTACATCAGGTGAGGCGTGAAGCCAGACAACGGTTCCTAGCGACTTTAAAAACTGGCGATTCTTTTCTGACAAAATAATGCCGCCGCCGGTTGATAAAACAAAATTTTTCTGAAAAGACGTTGATAGTTCTTGGAGTACTTCTGTTTCCAATTCACGAAAATGCGCTTCACCCTCTGTTTCAAAAAGCGTAGCAATACTTGTTCCTGTTTTTGAAACAATCCTTTCATCTGTGTCGCAGTAATCATAACGCAGTTCCTGTGCAAGCCGTTTTCCAAGGCTGCTTTTGCCAGAACCCATGAAACCAATCAGAATAAGATTGGACTTCTTTTGAAATTCTACAACTGATGCAGATGGCAGTGTTGCTTCAGCACCAACAGTGAGTTTGGAAAGAAGTCTATTATTTGCGAGCATGGAAGTTGCAGCTGAAAGGTAATAGGATAGAAGATTGCAATGTGAATCAAAGTTTAGATAAGATTTCAATTCTATGCTAAAAGAAAATCTAAAGTCGACTCCAGTAATAGGCGTCGTTATGGGCAGTAAATCTGATTGGGAGACGATGATGGAGGCAGCCAAGCTGCTCGAAGAATTTGGTGTTTCTTTTCAAGCAGAAGTCCTCTCCGCACATCGGATGCCGACTGAAATGGCAAAATATGCTCGTGATGCCCAGAAACGGGGCCTCGTTGCAATCATTGCTGGGGCTGGTGGTGCAGCTCATCTTCCTGGAATGTTAGCTGCTCAAACACCCATTCCAATTCTCGGTGTTCCTATTAAAAGCAAAACACTTGCAGGAATGGATTCGCTTCTCTCCATCGTTCAGATGCCTGCTGGTATCCCGGTTGCAACGTTCGCCATTGGTGAAGCCGGCGCAAAAAATGCAGCACTTTTTGCCATCGCTCTCTTGGCACAAAACAATCCAACACTTGCTAAAAAACTAAATGCCTTCCGTATCGCTCAGCGACTCAAGGCAGCAAAGAGCAAATTGGAGCTTCCTAAAAAGTCGAAGTCTAAACAATGAAGACGCTTTTGTTGCCAGAAGAGAAAGGTATTGCAACTGCTATTGATTTTTTAAAACAAGAGGAAGTTGTTGCTCTTCCAACAGAGACAGTTTATGGCCTAGCAGGAAATGCTTTTTCTCCTAAGGCTGTTGCCTCTATTTTTGAAGCAAAGCAACGCCCTTTAACAGACCCCCTGATTGTTCACCTGCTTAATGCCTCTTGGCTTGATCAGGTGGCCACTCTAACGCCTGAACTGCGAGCTCTTGTTGAACGCCTTGCTGCTGCTTTTTGGCCTGGACCATTAACATTGTTACTGCCACGTGCAGCTACCATTCCTGATTTGATAACTGCTGGCTTAGAGACCGTCGCCGTAAGGATTCCAGCACATCCGGTTTTTAGAAAAATTTTAGAGCAACTTAATTTGCCACTTGCTGCTCCTAGTGCTAATCGTTTTGGTCGTATCAGTCCCACCACCGCTGCTGATGTCGAACAAGAGCTCAGTGGAAAAATCCCACTCATCGTTGATGGTGGTCCTTGTCATCATGGTTTGGAGTCGACAATTGTTTGGTTGCATGAGGGAAAGCTACAAATTTTGCGCCCGGGACCAATTACCGCAGAACAACTCTCTCCATTTGGAGAAGTCATTTCACAGGCAGTGAGCGGTAAAGCTCCTGGATCACTTGAGAGCCACTATGCACCACGAAAAAAACTGTCATGGTATGATGCCTCCCTTGTTCCTTCTGAAAAAATGGGCCTCTTGGCTTTTCAGAAAGCTACATACGGCTTTGGGGCCACCGAAATACTAAGCCCCTCCGGCGATCTTAAAGAAGCTGCTGCCAACCTCTATGGTGCGATGCGAAGGTTAGATGAGAGTGAGGCGATATCGCTACTAGTAGAGCCTGTAGTAGAGGAGGGAATTGGATGTGCGATAATGGACCGATTACGGCGAGCCGTCTCAAACTAGAAAGAAAATTTACAAACTTAAAGAGTGAAGTCAGTGCTTTTTCTTCCTTAATACTAAAAAACAGAAGTTATAAAAGATGTGTAAAAAAGTTGTAGGTTATCATTTGTAGTCTATAGTTTTTTTTTAACTTTTCTATCGCTGCCATCTCTGTGAACTCCTCCAACGAACGTCTCAATACTCGCGCCGCAGGCATTGTAGCCGGAGCGGTTATGCTCAGTCGGATTTTAGGATTATGCCGCGAACTTATTTTCGCAGGGCTTTTTGGAGCAGGACGAGGAATGGATGCCTTTATTACTGCCTTTCGGGCGCCAAATTTATTGCGTGATCTTTTCGCTGAAGGAGCCTTATCAACAGCTTTTGTGACGGTTTTCTCACAAAAAATTGCAACAGAGGGAGAGGAATCGGCCTGGAGCCTTGCTGCCAAGATGGCAAGTTTGACGGTTGTTTTTATGAGTCTGATCTCGCTGCTCGGCGTCATCTTTGCACCTCAACTTATCTACGTGCTAGCCCCTGGATTTTCTCCTGATAAAGTCGCCTTAACCGTGCTCCTGACCCGAGTGATGTATCCTTTTATTTTATTGGTCTCTTTGGCTGCACTAGCTATGGGAATGCTCAATGCAAAAAATATTTTTACCGCACCGGCTTTGGCTTCCAGTTTTTTTAACCTTGGATCGATTATTGGAGGTGTTGTTTTTGGATGGTGGTTGGATCCGCATTTTGGGGAACGTGCTTTGACTGGTCTGGCTCTTGGAACGTTGCTTGGTGGCCTGCTCCAGCTTATTGTCCAAATGCCGAGTCTTTATCAAGCAGGCTTCCATTGGATCCTCGATTGTCGTTGGCGTGACCCAGGTGTACGCCAAGTTCTATCGCTAATGCTCCCTGCAGTTATTGCCGCAAGCGCCGTTCAAATTAATGTGATGGTTAATAGTATTTTTGCCTCTTATCTCGGAGATGGTCCTGTGAGTTGGCTTTCATTTTCTTTTCGCTTAATGCAATTACCACTTGGCGTTTTCGGAGTTGCAATTGCCACAGTCACCTTACCAGTGGTATCGCGCATGGCTATCTTAGGAGACATGGTTCAATTTTGTACAACCCTTGCAAGAGCGATGCGGTTAGCTCTTTTTTTAACACTCCCTGCAGCAATAGGTCTCATGGTGTTGGCAGAGCCCATCATCGCTCTCATTTATCAACGAGGAAAATTTCAGATTTTTGATACCTTGCGAACAGCTGAAGCATTACAGTTTTATGCCTTAGGACTAGTAGCTTATTCTTGTATTAAGGTTTTAACGCCAGCTTTCTATTCAATTCATCATCGCTGGACTCCGATGATGATCAGTTTTATTTCTATTGCTTTCAATTTTGCTTTTAATCTCTTTTTTATCTTTCATCTCAAGATGGGGCACAAAGGTCTCGCCCTCTCAACGGCTTTAGCAGCCATGTTAAATATGGGGATGCTTGTTTTTTTTATGACTCGCTTTGCAGGAACGCTTCATCTTAAAAAACTTTGGAGCACCTTTTGGCGTTGTGCTATTGCTTCAATGCCCATGATTTTTTTAGCGATTGCCACTCGCCCTTGGCTCCATCATCTCGCTCACAATTCTATTTTTATAAGGATGGGAGGTCTATTGAGTATTATTGCTGGGGCAGTAACTCTTTTTATAAGCATGGGCTGGGTCCTTCAAATTGAAGAACTCTCGGGAGCATTTACTTTAATAAAATTAAAGTTGAAAAAATAAAAATAAAATTTGCACTTCTGAAAGATTTTATTAGGTTCTAGTCTCTTTCGAAGACGATGAACATAAATTCTACTCAGCTTTCTTCCGTAGCTTTTTTCCCAAAAAAAATCTTCTTACTAATTGCAATCGTCAATTTATTTTGTGTTAGTGCGCTATTTTCTCAACAAAATTCAGGACAACCAACTGCTGTTACCATTTCAGAATATACTGACTTTTTAAATTGCATAGCAGCAACGGACTCCTATGGCGTTTACAATGTTAAAATGGGAAAGGACGAAGGAATGGGGCCTCTCATCACTCGCTCGGGAAATCCTGGAAGCTATACATACACCTATCATACCGAAAAAGCTTCTTTTCCGATAACGTATGTTTCCTGGCTTTCAGCTATTCGCTATTGTAATTGGAAGTCACATCACGGTGCATTTGGTCTACAATCTAGTGCTACCACAGAAACTGGCAGTTATGATTTAACAGCATTTGATCAGGGTGCTGATATTTCAACGATTATCTTAACGCCAGGAGCCAATTATTTTCTTCCTACTAGCTATCTCATTGATACGACGTTCCAAGATAGCAACAACCAAGCTTGCGATCCTTATTTTGCTTCAAATCGTTTAGGCTTTTGTATTGCAGCATGGACTTCTAATGCTAGCGCAGATGCAACTAATAAAAATGAAAGCAACTCTCCTGATCAAGAAAGAATAGGCTTGAGTGGTGGTAGCAGTATGCAAGGAAACTTGCTGGGAGTACCCTCAATGACAGTTTCAAAAATTCGTGATGCAAATTCAAATGATGCTCCCTCTGCAGGAACATTAACACTCCGAGCTCCAGCGCCAGATGCTAATAGCAATCAAATCAATATTAGTCTTACCCTGGTAGGAGCTCCCAATAATGCTGCTGATGGTTCATCGGGAACTAATAGCACCCCTTCTTATGGCTTTGTCTTAATGCCTTATCAAATTGGAAGATATGATGTAAAAGCTGATGAATACTGTGTTTTCCTTAATTCAGTAGCAAAAACATCAGATCCTCACCAATTGTATAATACAAATATGACATCAGATCGTGATGTTGCTTGCATTATTCGTTCAGGAGATACAAATAGTGGTTACACTTATACCCCTATTAATGGGAGAGAAAAATTTCCAATTACCTATGTAAGTTGGTACTCTGCTTTAAGATTTTGTAATTGGCTTGAAAATAACCAGCCAACTGGAGGGCAAACAGATGCGACAACAGAAAAGGGAGCTTATGACATTGCAGCTATTGGAAATTGGACTCCCAAGCCAGAGAACGACTACTCTCTCCCAACGCAACCAGGAGCAGCATGGGGGCTACCAACAGAAAACCAATGGTATAAGGCTGCCTACTATATGCCATCTACTAATAAGCAGACGATTGCTGGAACATATT
Organism: uncultured Chthoniobacter sp.; assembly: GCA_964402065.1. Classification (GTDB taxonomy): domain Bacteria; phylum Verrucomicrobiota; class Verrucomicrobiia; order Chthoniobacterales; family UBA6821; genus CAIWMF01. The sequence goes on from CAYOAN010000004.1 coordinate 155,093, forward strand.
GCCTCTTTGGAACAGGCAGCCTGAATGCTCCTGGTAACAAATGGGAAGATGCTGTTGTTGCCAATCAAGCTAACTATTCTCTTAATGGAATTCCGACAAAACAAGATCAACCTCATCTGACACAGTGTGGATACTTTCAAGCTTCAGCAAGTCCCTGGGGGGCATATGACATGCTTGGAGAGGTTAGTCAGTGGACCTCTACACTTGATCAAAGTGGAGCTAGTTTTGTCATTCGAGGTGGTTCTTGGAAATCTCAAACAAGTGATGACCTAAAATCCACATCTCGTTTTACTAGTTCAGGAATGGCAAGTTCTACCGTTGGCTTTAGAGTTGTTTACAATATACCTCCTACCCCTGTCATTACTCACCTTGATATGATGAAGGACCTAGTAGGTATAGGTAATCCTAATAATGATTCGGACCAACCAGACACTCCAGGGGGCGGTAGTTTTGGAAAAGTTGCAACAGCCTATCAAATTGAAAAATACGATGTTACAGCTGAACAGTATTGCATGTTTTTAAATGCAGTAGCTTCTCATAGCGATCCAAAACATCTCTATCATCCTCAAATGACAACAGATTCCAATGTAGCGTGTATCATTCGCTATGGAAATACCAATAGGGGATATTCTTATTTTCCATGGCCAGGACGAGAAAAGTTTCCAATTACTTATGTTAATTTTTTTGGAGCTTTAAGGTTTTGCAACTGGTTAGAAAACAACCAACCTGTTGGAGATGAATCTGCCACAACAACTGAAAGCGGATCTTCTTATTATGATGAACAAGATTTCTTGCAGTTATCAACTAATAAACCAAAATGGCTCCTTCCAACAGAAAATCAATGGTACAAAGCTGCTTACTGTTCTTCTACTCAAGATGGAACTACACCATTCTATTATAGTTTTGGAACCTCCAGTTATCTTGCACCTAATAATAGCTTATCTCCTCAGGATACCAATTCAGCCAATTATTGCCTTAACGGCAACTTTACAATACCAACTTTTCCTCACTTAACTCCCGTTGGCGCATTTGCAAAATCAAAGAGTCCTTTTGGGCTTTATGATATGGCAGGTGAAGTTAACCAGTGGACCTTAACGCCTCTTGATAAAGATCCTCATAAAATTGTGACTCGAGGCGGTTCATGGGCATCAACAGATTTTCGTGAGACACGCTTTTCAACGTCTCTCTTCGTTGATGCTAATACTAGTACTAATACTGTCGGTTTTCGTGTCGTCTATAACGTTCCACCTCCTTCACCAGCTCTATCCGAGCTCGCAACAACCATTTGTCATAATGTTAAAACAACCCTATTAGCTGATGCCTATGCTCTTGCTGATGGCACAGCTGCTACTAATGAACGCATTTCTGACAGATTTTTTGGATATATCACTGGCCCATTCATTGCTGGAATCTATAAATGGGCAATCAATGTTTTAACACTAATTATGAGAGACATTGTTAGTTGTTTTCAAAAGTTACTCACATTATGCCTTCCAGAAGGCATGATGAACATTTTAAATGGATGGTTCAGAAGCTGCTTTAACTTTTTTTTTAAATCACTCGGCCCCACAACGGGAGACTTGGTTATGGGTGATTTTGCTGAGTTGAGTCTTTGGGAATCTGTCATGACATCAGGAGGAGAATATGTCATGTTGACTGCTAACCCACCTTTAGCCGCTGCTATTCTTTTGTCCTGTATTTTCACCTATGCAGCTTATGAAAACCTTCAACAAAAGGAGCCAAGAGCTGGAATTGCTTTTGCTTCTCTTGATATTGGCTACATTATTGGAGTAGTTAAATTAGTTTTGTGACAAGAGAGGTTACTACGCAATATCGTTAATAGTATTGCTGATAAAAAAGATTGCTAAAAAATTAATAATTTTTCTTTTTCATAGGCTTCATTTTTTCCTGTAGCCGGCAGCTTAGAACCTGTAGCTTATCTGCATGTCTCTCATTGTTCAAAAATACGGCGGCACTTCTGTTGCTAATCCAGAACGGATTAAGCATGTCGCTCGTCGTTTGTTAGCAACTCAACAAGAGGGCCATTCGGTAGTAGGAGTTGTCTCAGCAATGTCAGGAGTAACCGACGGTCTCATTCAATTAGCAAAGCAAGTTTCAGCTTTGCCAACGAATCGTGAAATGGACGTTCTTCTCTCAACAGGGGAGCAAACCAGCATGGCTCTCATCGCAATGGCTATTGAGGCCTTAGGAGGGAAGGCAATTTCTCTGACAGGAGCTCAAGCCGGGATTATCACTAACGAATCGCACACCAAAGCAAAAATCCATCACATCTTACCTCAACAAATTGAAAAGCATTTAAAACAAGGAAGGATTGTTATTGTTGCTGGTTTTCAAGGGGAGACGAAAGAAGGTGAAATTACAACGCTAGGGCGCGGTGGCTCTGATCTAACGGCTATCGCCTTAGCCTCTGCCCTACGAGCTGATACTTGCCAAATCTTAACCGATGTTGATGGTGTCTACACATGCGACCCTCGCATTGTTCCCAAAGCCAAAAAAATAGAGACTATTTCCTATGATGAAATGTTAGAAATGGCAGGCAGTGGCTCTAAAGTAATGCAATCACGCTCTGTTGAATTTGCAAAAAAATATGGCGTTACCTTTGAAGTTTGTAACAGTTTTGATAATCTGGCGTTACATTCTCATTTTAAAAGAGGAACAATCGTGAAAGAAGAATCATCATGTATGGAGCAAGTTGTTGTGCGCGGCATTAGCGTAGAACGAAATCAAGCGAAGGTTATTATTACTAATGTCCCAGATCGTCCTGGTTGTGCTGCTCGTATTTTCACAGCTGTTGCTGAAGCTCAACTAAACATTGATGTTATTGTTCAGAATATTTCGGCTCCTGGAACAACCAACATTGCTTTCACCCTTGATCGCGATGATCTTGAAAAAATTGGAACAACACTGGATCGTGTTACTCAAGAAATTGGAGCAGGGGAAGTCCGAAAAGAAGCTAGCATTGCAAAATTAAGCGTTGTTGGAATTGGCATGAGAACTCACTCTGGTGTCGCAGCAAAGCTTTTTGAAGCCCTAGCACAAGGCGGCATCAACGTTCAAATGATTTCGACATCTGAAATCAAAATAGCAGTGATTGTTGATGAAGCAGACATCGTATTGGCTGCACAATTAGCCCATACTGCCTTTGGCCTGGATCAAAAGGAAAGTTGATCTATCGATTCTGGAAGCTGTCGCTGGAACAGCTGATTGTATTTTAAAAAAGCTAACCGAGAGCCCAAGGGATTAAGCCCCCCCTAAGAAGCTAGAGCAAAGGCAATTTGCTATACCGAAGAAACAAGTGCCGCAGTGATTTTAGGCTGACGCCTATCACACAGCACTTGAATAGACTTAAAACCAAGCATGCTTGCCGAGTACTATTGATACTGGCTGTAATCCCCAGAACTAAAAAACAGCTCTCATGCTAAAGAACACTAAAATAATAGGGGAAATTCAGTGCTTGTTAACGGGAATGCCTGCTTGCTTAGTTGCTAAACAGAATGAAATAAAAATTTCTAAAGTTTTCTTAACTCAATCGAGTCAACTTGCTCTTCATTTTGAATCACATCACTCATGACAATAAGATGATTGCCTTTTTGTAGGAGTGACTTTTTAAGCAAGTGCTTTTCAAGCTCCCGGACAGCTTCTTCTTGAGGTTCTTGCAACGGTTGAACAATAGGGTAAGTTCCCCAATTTAAAATGAGTTGATGCGCTACCACTTTAGAAGTAGTAATTGCAAATACAGGAGCCATTTCCGGGCGTAACTGGCTTGTATAATCAACCATGAAGCCATGACGTGTAAAAACAGCAAGAGCTGAATGGGGAAGAGAATTTGCAAGAGCTACTCCAGAACGAGCCGTTTTTTGACGAGCATTTTCTCCCTCTGTTTGTTTAGCATAAGAAGCATAACCGCTCCGCTCGATGCGGCGTGCAACCCGATCCATAACGCGAACACATTCGACTGGATATTTTCCAACAGTGCTCTCTCCACTAAGCATGATAGCATCAGCCTGTTCAAATACAGCATTAGCCACATCTGTAATTTCGGCACGGGTTGGAACAGGATTTTCAATCATTGATTCAAGCAAATGAGTCGCAACAATAACTGGACGTCCTAATTGAATAGCCTTTTTCATGATGCGGCGCTGAATAATCGGCAATTCTTCCATCGGACATTCAATACCAAGATCACCGCGTGCGATCATGACAGCATCCGTTGTTTCAATAATTTCGTTAATAAATCTAACGGCGCATTGATCTTCTATTTTGGCAATGACACGTGCTGTGCCACCATGTTCTGCAATAACGCGTTTTAACTCTAAAATATCGGAAGCTTCGCGACAAAAGCTGAGTGCAATAAAGTCAACCTTAAGTTCACAACCAACAGCAACATCAGCCAAATCTTTTTCGGTAAGTGGGGGAAGATTCACTTTAACGCCGGGAAGATTAATATGACGGCGAGAGCCCAATGGTCCTGGCGTTAAAACTTCACAACGGATCAGGTTATTTTTTTTGCTGAGAACTTTGAGGTGAAGGACTCCATTGTCAACAAGCATCACATCTCCTTCTGAGATGTCATCAATAAGACCATCATAATTGACATCAACAGAATATTCTTCGTTACTCTTAGCACCACGAACTGTGAATTCTAAAATATCTCCAATTTTAAGCTGTAATTTAGCGGGAAGATCGCCGGTACGCACCGCTGGACCTTGTGTGTCCATAAGAATCCCAACAATAAGATCAAGTTCTTCAGCTATTTTACGAATAGTAGGAACAATATTACGAACCCAATCATGTTGAGCATGGCTCATGTTGAGGCGAAAAATATTGGTTCCTGCTAACATCATCTCACGAAGACGTTCTGGAGTTTCACTAGCAGGACCAAGGGTTGCGATAATACGAGTTTTACGAAGGGGAAGAGAATTCACAGGGATAGAATGGAGTGTAAGGAATGAATAGAAGTTAAAGTATTATTTTTTATGAGGAGAATACAACGGTTGAGATGAAATATATTTTTTTAAGTTTCTTTATCCCTTCCATTGATGCCATCCCTATAAGTTTATTTTTATCGGTCACATTCGCCAAAGACGAAGTCCAGGCTTCCAATGATGGCTACAACGTCGGAGACCATGCAACCAGGCAGCATTTTTTGAAGAATACTGCAATTCATAAATGATGGGCCTCTAATCTTAAGCCGATAAGGGGCGCCACCACCTTTGCTATGAATATAAAAACCGAGTTCACCTTTTGGGTTTTCTGCACCAAAATAAACCTCACCAGGAGGAGCATCAATGCCTTGAGTCATGACAATAAAGTGATGAATCAGCTCCTCCATTTTTTCTAAAACTGCTTCTTTTTGTGGTGGAATATTTTTAGGGTCGACAACATTAATTGGCCCAGAAGGCAGAGAATTGATTGCTTGTTCTAAAATGCGAACACTCTGCCGCATTTCTTCCATACGGACAAGATAACGGTCATAAACATCTCCAACACTTCCGATCGGAATATCAAAATCATAACGATGATAATCGAGGTAAGGATTAGCACGGCGCAGATCGTGTTCTATACCGGAACCACGAAGATTAGGGCCAGTCAGTGCATAGCCAATTGCTGTTTCTTGAGAAATAATTCCAAGATCCTTTGTGCGATCAACAAAAATACGATTGCGTGTCAGGAGATTGTTGACTTCTTCAAGAGCAGGTTTGAAGGTCCTTAAAAATTCTTTAAGTTGGGGAGCAAATCCTTCAGGAAGATCGCGAACTTGGCCACCAATGCGCGTATAGCTTGTTGTAAAACGAGCTCCTGTTAAGAGTTCACAAAGGTTGTAAATTTTTTCTCGTTCAGCAAACGTGAACATGAAGACAGAAACAGCACCAATATCCATGCTGGCGGCTCCAAGACCAAGCAGGTGAGCTGAAATACGAGCAAGCTCACAGCAAATAACACGAATCGTCTGACCTCGTGGAGGAAGCTCCCAACCCATGAGTTTTTCAACAGCAAGAGCGTAAGCAACATTGTTGGCGAGGGGAGCCAAATAATCTAGTCGATCAGTATAAGGAACAAACTGATTGTATTGCATGTTTTCAGCAATTTTCTCGTCGCCACGATGAAGGTAACCGATGTGCGTCGTAACATTGGTGATAATTTCTCCGTCTAGTTCCAGTTCTAAACGAAGAACGCCGTGCGTCGCAGGATGAGAGGGCCCCATGTTGAGGGTCATTTTTTCACCTAACATGTCGTGACTTTCTTCCAGCCCCTGAAGCGTTCGGGCAAGTGTATCGGGTTGTTCAAAAACTAGAGACGTCGTCATAAAGTATGAAGTCTAAAAGAGAAAAAAAGATTTGTCAGCTCTATATCACCAATTTCTTTTTTTAAGAAACTCTATTATTACTGAAACCTATAGGCTGTGGAGAGTGGGGACACCTGGATTCGAACCAGGAACCAACCAGTTATGAGCCGGCTGCTCTAACCGTTGAGCTATGCCCCCAAATTTAAAAAAAGAAAATAGCCACAAAAGAGCACAAAGAACACAAAAAAATAAGCTAATAAGAAATTTTTCTCTCGTCTAAAAAAACATTCCTGTGAGAGCTAGAAAGCAATTGATGCAACATCTAGTGCGAGCGCATGAAGCAGTATTACTTTTTTCCTAATAAAAAACTTCTCAAAGAAATTTTCCAATCGCTGCCGTCATGGTTTCTTCCATTTCTTCTTCTTCTTCAAGGTTGGTAAGAGGCGCAAAACGATCAGAACGAAAGCCAAGTTCCTCTGCCGAGGCCTCATCCATGTAGGGGTCTAGATCATTGATGACTTCTTCAAGAAGTAGACGATAGCTAATTCCTGGATCAGCGGCTCCCGTTCGCGTTCTTCCAATAGAACAATCACGAATGGTATAGATCTCTCCTTTTTTGGGAAGATCTCTATAAAGCTTACGATGAAGTGGCTCAAACGTATCATTGATACAAACAACTTTTTCTCCGATATCAAACATAGAGTGAGGTTATAGCGTGTAAGTTATAGTAAAAGAAAGATTACTTTCCTAAATATCCATCTCGAATTTTTGGATGTGCTAATAATTCTTGAGCGCTTCCAGAAAGAGTAATTTGGCCTAGCTCGAGCAGGTAAGCATCATTCGCATAGCGAAGTGCTAAGTTAGCATTTTGTTCAACGAGGAGAATAGCAACCCCTTCTTCATGAATCGAACGTAAGATATTAAAAATATCTTGAACCAAAATAGGAGAAAGCCCCATAGAAGGCTCGTCAAGAAGTAACAAGCGCGGATGTGTCATCAATGCACGGGCAACTGCCAACATTTGCTGTTCTCCTCCAGAAAGTGTTCCAGCAATTTGCTTTGTTCTTTCTTTGAGCCTAGGAAAGAGATGGTACATCCGCTCCAAATCTTGTTTAAATGTCTTTCTATTCCGCGTTGCCCACGCTCCTAATGTTAAATTTTCAAGGACTGTAAGGTTCCCAAAAATACTCCGCCCTTCAGGAACAAGATTTAAACCTAAGTGCACTCGCTCTTCGGCGGGAAGATGATCGATAGGTTGCCCTTCAACAAAAAGTTTTCCATGTGATGGAATCTCTCCAGCAATAGCACGCAAAGCGGATGATTTTCCGGCTCCATTAGCTCCAACTAAAGCTACAAAGCCACCAGCAGGGACTTCTAGCGAGATACCGCGTACTGCATGAACCTCGCCATAGGAGACATTCAAGTTTGAAATTGATAAAGCAGAATCCATTTTTTAATAATTCAAATTTTTTATTTTATGACTCCGTCCCCAAGTAAGCCTCAATCACACGTTTGTTATTTTTGATTTCAGTTGGCAAGCCTTCCGCAATGAGCGAGCCAAAATCAAGTACCAAAAGGCGAGAACAAAGCTCCATAACAAATCCCATATGGTGTTCGATAAGGATAAAGGTTGAAGAAAATTCTCGTTGCACCCATCGCAAAAGTTCTAGCACTTTTGCTATTTCTTGTTCATTCATTCCTGCCACTGGTTCATCGAGTAGAAGCAGTTTTGGGTCTAATGCTAAAGCACGAGCAATTTCTAAGCGTCGTTGAAACCCATATGGCAAGCCTCCAGCAGGCTGCTCAGCTGCATCAGCCATGCCCAACATATCAAGCAATTCCAAAGCCTTTTTATTAGAAATTTTTTCTTGAGAGCGTGTAAAAGGTGTTCTCAAAAGCGCCCCAACTGGGGTGTAGCTCAAACGTGAGTCGTAAGCGATTCGAACATTTTCTAAAACGCTGAGCTGTTTAAAGAGTCTAATGTTTTGAAAAGTTCTAGCAATGCCAAGGCGAGCAATGATAGCGGGAGAAGAACCATGGATGGGTTTTTGTTGCCAGAAAATACTTCCTTCTGTTGGAGTATAGAATCCTGTTAGCAAATTAAAGAGGGTTGTCTTTCCTGCACCGTTCGGCCCAATGATACCGAGGCATTCTTGTGGCTGAATATGGAACGAAAGGTTAGCTAAACTCTGACGCCCACCAAAACTCTTGGAGAGATTAGTTGTTTTTAAAATAGGTGAGGTAGCGTCCATTACTCGGATGAAGTTAAGGTTTTTGCTGGATTAGGATGCAACCATTTAAATTCTTTGAATCCCATAATTCCTCGCGGCCTGAAAAGCATTAAGAGCACAAGCAAAAACGGCATAACTACCATACGCCAGACGCCAAGTGGCTGTAATAGCTGATTGAGAATCGTGAAGATTCCTGCTCCCAAAAAAGAACCAGAGATCGAAGCCACACCACCAAGGTAGACCATGACAAGAATGTCAGTTGACTTTAAGATATCAAAAGAGCTTGGGTTGATAAATTGGATTTGATGTGCAAAAAGAGCACCAGCAACACCCGCAAAAAAGGAAGAGACCACAAAAGCGATCATCTTTGCTTTGCGTGTTGAAACGCCCATAGCCTCTGCAGCAATTTCATCTTCACGAATAGCTTCAATACTTCGGCCAAATTTGGAGTAAACTAGATTTCGAATTAGCCAAAAGGAAAGTAAGAAAAAAAGACACGTCCATGGCAATGTAGTCAACCTTGGAATACCTAAAAAGCCACGAGGTCCACCCACGTAAGAAATATTTTCTAAACCTGATTTAACAATCATGAGAAAGGCAAGGGTGATGATAGCCAGATAATCGCCTCGTGTTTTAAAAGAAAGAAAAGCAAGTGGGATGCCTACAAGAGAAGCTGCACTCCCTCCGATTAAGACGGAACAAGGAAATAGAATCCATGGTGCAACTCCAGGGAGCAGTCGAACTGTGACAATGGCAGAAGTATACGCTCCCAACCCCATAAAAGCAGCATGTCCCACTGAAAATTCCCCCATATAACCATTCACCAAATTGAGGCTCAGAGCCAAAATGGCATTGATCAAAAGCGTAATGAGAATAAAAACCAGATAATTATTTAAATATTCTGGCAACACAAAGGCTGCGGCGATGCTGAGAAGAACGACAACACAGCGAGTAATGAGGCGCGAGTAATATGTAGAAGAAAAAATAGCCATTGTCAGAATGAAAAAATTAGTGCTCCCATTTAAAAATACAACAGTCAATTAACAATTAGTTTTAAACTTTTTTAACGACGTTCTCCAGGATTTCAGGGGCCGCAAGAATAATGTTATACTTTCCGGATGGGAGGCTCTCCTAGTAGTCCATACGGCTTCACAATTAAAATAAGAAGCAGTAGCGAATAAGCAATTAAATCGCGATAGGTTGAAGGGAGTAATGTAACGCTAATAATTTCAGTTGCTCCCAAAATATAACCTCCGAGAACAGCGCCTCTCATATTTCCGATACCACCAATCACAGCTCCTACAAAGGCTTTCCACCCAATTACAATACCCATAGAGGAAGAAATAACGGGGTAAGCGAGAGCGTAGAGCAGCCCTGCAGAACCTCCAAGGGCTGCACCAAGCGCAAAAGTCATTGAAATAATTTTATTAGCAGGAATTCCTAAAAGAGGAACCATTGCATGATTAAAAGAAAGAGCTCTCATCGCGATCCCAAAACGTGTTCTTCTAATAATTAAATCGAGTAAAACCATCAAGAGAATAGAAATCCCAATGATAGTAAGTTGAAGCGAGGAAATTGTAACACCTCCAACATAGTAGGAAGTATTAACCAAGAGCGTTGGCATATGTCGAGGATAGGGACTAAATCCAAGCGTGATGTTTTCAATGATTAATCCACAACCTAGAGCTGTAATAATCGCAGAAACTCGCGGCGCTTTGCGGATGGGCCGATAAGCAAAACGCTCAATTAAAGCGCCCAATAAGGCAATAAGGCTCATGGTCAGCAAGAGCACCGCCCAAAATGGAGCTCGCACATAACTTTCAATAAGCAGCGCTACAAAAGCACCGAGCATAAAAAGATCTCCATGTGCAAAATTAATCATCGTGAGGACGCCGTAAACAAGGCTATACCCTAATGCAATCAGTGCGTAGATCGAACCAAGCTGAAGGGCATTGATGGTTTGCTGAGCGAAGTAGTTCATGAATGAAGAGGCTATGGGCTGTAGAAAAAGAGATAGAATCATAAAATAAAAAATGAAGAAATATTTAAAAGTGAAGAACGTGTTTAAAATCCACTAAGGCTAGTAAAAAGCATGGTGCCTCACTGCCTAGAAATTGAACGTTGTATTAAACGTGAGTTGACGAGCACCTAAGTAACCACAGCTTCAGTAGAAATTGAGCCACGCTCTTAAGGTTCTACCGTTGTCACATAACCAAAAGCACCATCCTTGACTGTCAATATAACAATGCTTTTCTTAGGATCATGACTCTTTGGTTCATAAATAAAATTTCCTGTGATCCCAGAGAAACGGTCAACCGTGCCCATTGAGTCAAGAATCGCAATCCGATCAGGCTTTCCTGCTTTCACGATGGCCTCTGTCAAAATCCCCATGGTATCGTAGGTTAAGGCAGCAATATCATCGGGAAGTTGACCAAATTTGTTTTGATACTCAGTAATAAAGTTCTTGATTTGAGAAGCATTAGATTGTGTTGAGAAATGATTAGAAAGAAAAGAGCCATTTAAGTAGTGGCCAGAATCGAGTTTTAACATTTCAGGAGTACTCCAAGAATTCCCTCCAAGAAAAATCGCAGTAATTCCTAAACGCCGGGCTTGTTCTGCAATGAGGGGAGCATCGTTATAGTAAGCTGGTAAAAAAAGAAGCTCAGGGTTTGCTTTTTTAATCTTTGTAAGCTGAGCACTAAAATCACGATCGCCTGTTGTGTATGTTTCTGTATCAACAATTGTGCCTCCTTTTTCGGTAAAAGCTTTTTTGAAAAGAGCCGTTGCACTCGTAGGATATTCGCTAGAAATATCATAGAGAATAGCAGCACGTTTGAGATTCAGGTTATTTCTAGCAAATTGAGCCAATGAGGGAATTTCAAGAACATCAGTAAAGCATCCGCGATAGACATACTTTTTAAAAACTTTTGTTTTAGCATTCATCGTTGTGAGAGGATTTGTTGACCAGGGTGAAAACATAAGGCAATGAAGGCTCTCTGCAATTTCCGCTGATGGAATTGCACAGGAACTAATGTTAGGTCCCACCATAGCTAGAATATTTTCTTGAGAAATAAGGCGTTGTGCCACAGCAGCAGCTTGCTCAGGCTTGCCTCCATTATCTCCAACAATCAAAGAAACAGGCATTTTGACACCGCCAACATCAACTCCTCCTCGTTGATTGATATGTTCTACAAAAAGTTTTGCCGCATTAACGCAAGAGGCTCCCACTGCTGGAACTTCGCCAGTCAGTTCAGCGTTAATTCCAATTTTGAGAACTTTTTTATTAGAAGGACAACCAATAACAAGCAGAGAAAAAACGAGAAAAAAAAGATGAAGAAGGTTTTTTTTCATAAGATGATTAGCAAGACGAAAGCGTGCTAAAAAGTTTTTGCTGATGAACAAGCTGCTCTTCTTTTGAGCGTAAAAGAAAGCGGTGATACAACATCTCCAGTCTTGTCACTTTTTTTCTTTACCTCAAAAGTAACTGGCTCAATTCGATCTTGGAAAGTAGGCGAAGAAACATAATTCAGGGGCGCTTCCAGTTCTTCCGAAACAAGTGGATTGATCTCTTGCTGGTGATTTAATCGAGGTGCTCGTAAAATCAAAACGCTCAAGAAAACTGCAATGGCAGTAGCACTTGCATAGGCTAATGTTGGAATGTGGAAATGAGTAAAGATATTTTCAAATTGAGCCTGAATTTTTTCGAAAAATGAAGGGTTCATGGAGAGGCGTGCTTGGCGTCGATGAAACTCATCAATAAAATGTTCTACTGCATCTGGTGAAGGAATCTCACACTGATGAGCTACCCGTAATAAATTCTGAAGCACTTGGTCATCCATAAATAGTAATAACAGAAGGGATCTTAGTTTTATTTTACATGAAACTCTTGAAGCGAGTTTTTTAATTGTTGATGAGCATAAAAAAGACGCGATCGCACAGTCCCTTCTGTTGTTTTTAAAATTTTAGCAATTTCAGACTGAGGGATACCTTGAATATCAAAAAGAGTCACAACAGCTCGATGATGCTGTGAAAGTTTGCTCATTGCGATGGTCAACTTTTTTTGAAATTCTTGCGTGTTGATTAAATGGCGGGGATCTTTTTTATTAGCGGCCTCTAAAAAACCAGGATCACTTTCTAGAAATTCCTCAGTATTATCAATGCTCGAATGTTGGCGACGCTTTCTTTTTTTTAGAAAATTCAACGTCATGTTTACAGCAATGCGGTGAATCCAGGTATAAAAACTCGATTCTCCCTTGAAGGTTCCAATAGAGCGGTAAGCCTTAGAAAAGGTGTCCTGCAACAAATCATTAGTATCCTCATGATTGGAAGTCATGTGATAGATTAGCCCATAAAGCCGACCATGATATTTTCGAATGAGATCATCAAAGGCAGAGACATCTCCTTCTTTTGTTTTGACGACGAGGTCACTATCAGAAATTGCTTCAATGGGCAACATGGAAGCAAAGCCTATGCTGTTTTTCCCTTAAGAGAAATCATTTTTTTAAACTAAAACAGCTAAGCGTTTCTTTTCGATCGTAATCTTAATCGGAATATGAGCTATCATCTCGCCATCTAATTCAAAAGGAATTTTAAAACGGCTATCTTGAGGAGTAATAGTAAACTCTTTGGCTTTGAAATATTGGACCGTCCGAAGAGATTTTGACCGCCCAATAAGCAATGCAGGAAGATTCCATAACAACTCCCAAAAATGATGATATTTAAAGAGGAGAGCATGAAGGTAGCCATCATCAAGAGCTGCCTCTGGAAAAAAAGGAAAAGCACCCCCATAAAACTTTCCATTTCCTAATAAGAGAGAAGAACCTTTTTGTTCGATCGCTTCTTCACAATGAAGCAGAAACATTGGTTGTTTTTTAAAAAGAAGTTTTAAAAAGGAGAAAAAATAACTGACAGGGCCAAAAGCCATCTTGGATTCGTTACTGGTCTCCTCCAAGACTTCAGCATCTAAGCCAATCCCAGCTAGCTGAACAAAGAACCGTTGTTGTTGTGTTTTAAGATGAGTCACACACGCAAGATCGACATGACGAAATCGATTTTCTAAAATCACCTCCCATGCCCCTTCAAGGGAATCGAGTGGAAGCTTTAACTCTGTTGCAAAAACATTCATTGTCCCAAGCGGCAAGATGCCCAGAGATGGCAAAGGAGTACCACTTACAGAGCTAGAAATCAGTCCATTCATCACTTCATTAATCAAACCATCACCACCTGCAGCAACAATTTTTTGATACCCTTGTGCAACAGCTTCTCTAGCTAACTCTTCAGCTTCTCGTGGATAAGTAGTTAGTTTAATCACAGGATTGCCGGGAAGTTCTTGCAGTACCTCCACAAAACTTCTAGCTCGGCCACTTCCTGCAGCTGGATTTAGGATCACAAAGGGAGAATTCATTCAAAATGAAGTAACGAGCAAAGAATCAAGAGTCAACATAAACAGAAAAACAATTCATCTTGTTTTTACCAACATTTGCAACTCACTGGAGTAACTAATTAACTTCCAATCAGCCAAGATCTGGCTACAGTTTTTTCGTGCACACTCGAAAAAAATTTCTACTTTTCTTTGCCATTGTTATCAGCGCTCTTACTGCGATAACGATATCAGTCAATTTCATGATCCATTCGGATGGGGTGCAAGGAAAACTTCAGCAACAAGTAGAAAGAATGCTAGGAGTACCTGTCAAAATGGGGAGACTCTCGTTTAATCCTTTTACAGGATTTCATCTTTCACACATAACGGTAACGACGACAGCTCATTCTTCCATCGATGCTACTTTTGTTAACTTCATGCCATCTTGGAAGTCGTTGCTCTCTTCCTTTTGGGAAGCTGCCAAAATGAAAAAATGGGGCGGTGTTTTGCACATTAGTAAGGTAACCTTGAATAACAATTTTTCTTTAAGGAATTTCAAAGCTCACTTAAGAAAAAAGAGCGCTAGCTTTGTTATCGATCCCTTTTCTAGTGACGTTGCGGGAGGTCAGTTAAATGGCTCTTTTTTAATGCAACAGGAAAACAATTGCTCTCCTTATCAACTTAACCTTTCTTTTTCTAAGGTAGAACTCAAAGAGCTTCTCAAAGGAACGGAATCAATTGAAGGAACACTACAAGGAACTTTTTTCATGAAAGGCATTTTAGAAGATGCTCAAAAAAAAGAGGGTGAGGGAACTTTAGAAGCCAACGGCATGAAATTTAAACCGGGTGGACCCTTGGCTCAAATTGGAAAGCTCTTGCAAATTGAAGAGCTTCAACTTCTCAAATTTAATGAGGCAGGTGCTACTTATGCAGTAACCCCTCGTGAAATCATTGTAAAATCCTTCAATTTGAGTTCTAGCAATTTGATGATTCGCGGACAGGGAGCCATTTCCTACGAAGGAACACTTCGACTGAATGCTCTTTTATTGGTCAACGCAAAGCTGCAGTCACGCTTGCAAGGGCTCCTTCCCATCAACTTGTTGGTTCCTTCGAGCGAGGTTGGTTTTGTAGCTATTCCATTTGAAATCACTGGCTCTCTTGATCATCTTCATAGCACTTTACTGGAACACGTACCACTTCCCTCCATTAACAGCAATGTGCAAGGAGTCATCCGTCAGCTTTTGAAGTTTTAACATGCGCATTATTGCAGGCACAGCTAAAGGGCAAACTCTCAAAACTCCGGCTTCCGTCACACGGCCCACGATGGATCGAGTCAGAGCAGCCATCTTTTCCATGCTAGGAGAACGTGTTCCTGAAGCACGAGTACTTGATCTTTTTGCAGGCACAGGAGCGATGGGGATTGAGGCTTTAAGCCGCGGGGCAACGGCTGCAGTTTTTGTAGATCAAGATAGAAAATCAGTTGAGGTCATTCGTCAAAACTTAGCTGTGACCAAGTTGACAGCCACTATCAAGCAAAGCGATGCCATTTCTTTTCTAAAACATCAACAAGAGAAGTTTGATTTAATTTTTGCCGATCCACCATACACTTCAAATGCAGAGAGTGACTTCATCGCTAAGTTACTTGCTTCGCCAGAGCTCCTTTCAGCAATGCTTGAGGATGGAATTTTAATTTTAGAATGTGAAAAGCAACAATCGATCCCCGAAGTTCCACAACTTGAACAGTTGATTGATCGCACTTATGGTGTAACTCGTGTTGTCCTTTTTCGAAAAAATAGTGCATGAAACTCTTCCAACTTTTTTACAACTTATTTTTTCCACTCGGCCTGATTATTATTCTTCCACAGTACCTCCCTCGAATGTTCAAGCGGGGTGGATATCAAGATCAGTTTTCTCAACGCCTTGGAATTTTTGATAAAGCAACACGAAACCGCATTGGACAGGGGCGCATTTGGGTCCATGCCGTAAGTGTGGGAGAAGTTTTAATCGCGCTTAAATTTATTAATCGCTGGAAAGAAAAAAATCCTGAAGCCCGCTTTCTACTTTCCACGACAACAGCAACTGCTCTCCTGATTGCCAACAAACAAGCTTCCGATTGGTTAGAGCCTATCAGTAATCCTATTGATTTTTTCTTCATTACCAACAAGCTTGTTAATCAATTTCAACCAGCTGCTCTCGTCATGGTGGAAGGAGATGTTTGGCCTCAGCGACTTTTTTATGCAACACAAAAAAAGATTCCAACAGCGTTACTAACGGCTCGTCTTTCACCACGTTCTGAGGGGCGCATGAAACGCTTTCGTTGGTTAATAAAGCCATTTTTTAATCAACTCGATCTGATCACACTTCCCTCTGCTAAGGATCAAGAGCGTTGGCTTTCGCTGGGCATTAATGCCTCTCGCCTAAAAATCACGGGGAATATGAAGTATGATCAAGATGGAATTCCAGTAGCCCTGTATCCTAGTGATGCTGATCAGGTCTTTAAAAGTCTTGGTTGGGAAAAAACAGATCCTGTGTTTTTTGCAGGAAGCACTCATAACCTTGAAGAGGAAGAAATTTTGCTGAGAGCTTGGTTAGATCTAAGGAAAAAATTTTCCAATCTGCGCATCCTGATTGCACCACGTTATGTTGAGCGACGCCAAGAACTCTTGGGGCTTTTTGAAAAATATCATATCGCTGCAGCACTTCGTTCTAAAAAAATAGAAAAATGCACTGATGCCTTCATTCTTGATACCACTGGTGAATTGAACTCTTGGTACTCAGTGGCAACTTTTGTTTTTGTTGGAAAAAGCCTTGAGGTGGGGGGCGCACATGGCGGTCACAATCCTGTAGAGCCTTTGGCACTGAAAAAGCCAGTACTCGTTGGGCCTTCAATGGAAAATTTCGAGCCCCTAATTTCGGAGCTTCGTCAAGTTCGAGGCGTGACTGAGGTTAATAACCAACACGAAATTGTTGAAATCGCAGAATATTTTTTACTTCATCCCAAAGAAGCAACAGCAAGTGTGGAGCGCGGGCTGAGCACACTACAAGACCATCAAGGGTCCGTTGAGCGGACGTGTGAGTTATTGAAGAAAAGTATAACTCGTTCTTTTCTGAATCTCTGATTGAACTTGTGACAAGCGAACGGTAGTGATCCGAGACTGAGCTCTTCTTTATTCCTTAAACAAATTTTTATAGTGTATTTTTAAACTCCTTTACTTTTCAGGTAGCAAGCCTATGAAACAGCGATTTTCTCTTTTCGTTATCTCGTTTTTTTTGATCATGTTCTCTTCGCTACAAGGGTGGCCAATGATGGAACGGTCTTCGTTAGATGCCAAGGAGGGGAGAGCCTCAGGAGGAAGGATGCCGGAAAGAGAGCAGGGAGACGCAAGAGAATCGACTGATTTATCAAGAGAGGAAGAACATCAATCTATTAGCACCTCAAGCCAAGATATTGCAGGAGAGGCTAAGCATGATGTTACTGAGGAGAGCGAGCGGTTACAGAGTTCTGCCGATCTGCTGGAATGGATCAACGAATTGAAACATTCCATTGTTGAAAGGCATCCTGATATCGATTGGAACAATGCTGAAAGGGTTGACTCTTGTATTGAGGAAGCGCTGTTAAATGATAATAAGCTTGGCTACATCGCTAAGCTCAAGGCAAGAGAAGGGAATGTAGATGCTGACAAGAAGAGAGTTGAAAATTTCTTGGAAGAACCAAATCTGTTTTCTGTTTTTCTTGAATAAGAATGACACATGATCAGACACGTGAGCGCTTATTGAGTAAAATTTTTTACCCCCTCTTTCAAGAGAGGCGCTACTCTCTGAGATTCCTTAGTCAAAATTCTAAAAATGCTCCAGGATGCCCTAGGATGCATTTTTTTGAAGGGGGTGCTATGGGTAAATAGCATCAAAAAATATTTTTTTATTTTTGCTTAAATTTAAATCCATTAATCAAAAAGAAAAGATGTTACGTTAAGTTTTCAACGCCATTGATCATTACTCTTTTTAGATTTCTCTCTGTAACAAATGCAAGCATTATAAAGCGTTTTCGTCAAAACGATCTAACAAGCAAGGCCTCTTTCCCATTCCTAATGGCTCTACTTCAGCTGGCATTGACCGGAGAAGAAACCAACACAACGACTGATCGCGCTTTTACATCATAGCTGTCTGCTATGATTTTAGGAGCCTCTCGCCAAGGAAGAATATCATTTGGAGAGTCAAAAGAGGTATCAATGGAACGATGCCATGGTTCGTGATCATCATTGAAGGTTGGTATTTCAAATGTTAAATCCTCCCAATAAGAATTGATCATGATGTGAAGCATCATCTGATCATCAAAATGGCGAATCGTAGCAGCAATAGTATGAGAATTTGACTTAAAATCTGGAGCCCCTAATTTGACTCCATGCCACTCAATTGATTTTTCTTTAAGAAATTCCTGTAATGTCTCTGTATAATTTTCACACAAATGTTTTTTATTAGCGCGAATTTTAATGAGTTCTTTGACAAAGCGGTGAATATCGCTGTGTTTTTCTAAAAGTGACCAATCAAACCAGAGTGATTCTCCAAGATCACAATAGGCATTATTGTTTCCATGTTGAGTTCGTCTCATTTCATCTCCAGCAAGAATCATTGGAACGCCTATCGAAAAAAAGAGGAGTGTTAAAAAATTTTTAATCTGTCGATTACGTAATTTTTCAATTTCAGCATCGTCTGTTGGTCCTTCAACACCACAATTCCAACTCAAGTTATTATCTGTGCCGTCGCGGTTGGCTTCGCCATTAGCCTCATTATGCTTTTCATTGTAAGAAACAACATCATTCAGAGTGAATCCATCATGGCAGGTAATAAAATTGATACCCTGTTCCGGCTCCCTTTCTTCTTGAAGATAGAGATCGGGGCTTCCTGTCATACGATATGCCAGTGAGCGAACGCTATTTTCATTCCCTTTAACAAACGAGCGTACATCATCGCGGAAACGACCATTCCATTCATGCCAAGCATCGCCTGGAAAAGTTCCTACTTGATAGAGACCACCAGCATCCCATGCCTCTGCAATTAATTTGATTGTTGATAAAGTAGGATCGGATTCAATGTCCCATAAAATAGGAGGATTAGCCATTGGAATACCATTCTCATCACGTGATAAAATCGAGGCCAAATCAAAACGAAATCCATCCACATGCATCTCTTCGACCCAATAAGAGAGTGCATCAATAATCAAGCGACGCACAATGGATTCATTCGCATTAAGTGTATTACCACAGCCTGTAAAGTCGTCATAGGTTGATTTATCTTTTCCTAAAATATAATAAGTTTCATTAGAAAGGCCGCGGAATGATATGGTTGGACCATCAACGCCTCCTTCAGCTGTGTGATTAAAAACAACATCAAGGATCACTTCAATTCCAGCACGATGAAGGGCTTTCACCATATCCCGAAACTCATCCAATGCAGCCATGGGGCCCTTGTTAGAAGAATATTGAGGGTGAGGCGCAAAAAAGGCGAGGGGTTGATATCCCCAACTATTCTTTAAATCTTCAGGTGCATCTTCTGCATCAAAAGCAAAAACGGGCAATAATTCTACCGCTGTAATTCCAAGGTCTTTGAGGTAAGGAATTTTTTCAATGACTCCTGCAAATGTTCCTCTTTTTTCAGGAGACACTCCTGAGTTAGGATGAGCTGTAAAAGTTCCGATATTCATTTCATAAATGATAGTCTCGGAAAAAGGATGACGAGGAGGGGCATCATCTTCCCAATCATAGCTTCTAGCGTTAACGACAATATTTTTTAAAGCCTTAGCTGTATTATCACCAACTGAAGCTGCAGAACGGCGATCACGTCCAGGAGGGTATGCAATACACTTTCCATAAGGATCAAGTAAAACCTTTGTCACATCATATCGTAATCCATGACTCGGTTTAAAGGGACCGTCAATACGCCATCCATAAATTTGCCCCGCACACAATCCTGGAACAAAAACATGCCAGTAGTGATATGATTTATTAGCGCAGGGATCGAGCTTGATCACGCGTGAAGGCTGAGTGTCTTTAATATCATTAAAGAGCAAGAGTTCTGCACTCGTACTATGTTTTGAAAAAATACTGAAGTTCACCCCATCAGCATGAGGCGTAGCTCCCAAAGGAAAATGGATAGTCGATCCGAGAGGATAGCTCTTGCCAGGTTGAAACTGGAGTTCTTGTTGTAACGCCATGAGGTTTTAAGAAAAGAATTAATAGCTACTAAAGAGCAGCAAGAGCTTGGCAAGCATTTATAGTTTCTTAAGTTAAAAAGAGTGCACCATAAACTTGCTCTTTTTACTTAGGATTGCGTTCTCAGATTTTGCATTATCTACGGATAGCGGTTTGATCTTTGACGTTGTCTTAAGAAAAAATTTCTGCGCTTCTAACGCGCCTTTTTTAATTTAATAAACGATGTAGTCAATAAGAAATCAGTTTTTAATAACTTGCTTGGTATGGATTGTCATTGCTCACACTCTCTCAGCATGCCTGCCTGCCTTCAGCATTTGATTTAAAATGCCTATCGCGCTTTATTGACTATTGGAGCTAAAAGATATTCTCTAGCGCTACTACTTTTCTAATACGCCTTAAGTGGCGCTTTTCGTCACTGTAGGAAGTGGCAAGGAAAGTTTGTACTAAATCCCATGCGACTTCATGCCCGATAGTGCGCCCTCCAAGGCATATCACATTGATATGATCGTCTTCAACTCCTTGACGTGCTGAAAAGTGATCAACAATGAGAGCAGCTCGAATACCTTTTATTTTATTCATGCACACATTGATTCCAATACCACTTCCACAAATAGCAATTCCTCGGTCTAGTTCTCCTGAAGCAATAGCCTGCCCTAGTGGAATTCCATGGTCAGGATAGTCATCGCTAGCACAAAGCTCATTGGCTCCAAAATCGGTGACCTCATAACCAGCAAAGAGAAGGC
Source organism: uncultured Chthoniobacter sp. (assembly GCA_964402065.1). Classification (GTDB taxonomy): domain Bacteria; phylum Verrucomicrobiota; class Verrucomicrobiia; order Chthoniobacterales; family UBA6821; genus CAIWMF01. Next base: position 175,942 of record CAYOAN010000004.1, read on the forward strand.
GTTGGATGAGGTCTTTTTTCAATTCAAATCCACCGTGATCTGCCGCGATACCAATTTTAAGAGGAAGTTTTTTTTCTGTTAAAGCTGCTGCTGCATCAGCATCAGCGATGATAGTTGCATGCAACTGAAGGATACTCCCTCCAGGAATCGATCTATCTTTATTGAGTAGCTGTTGCAACGCTATTTGCTTTTCTTTTCCAGTAACAACCCAAAGAACTTTGCGGCTCCGATTGATGATAGGATAGGTGAGCGTCAGCCGCTGATGACCTTGGTATAAGCCCGTGATGGCCACATCGTGATCTAGCACCTTTAAAACAGGGTCACCAGGAATAAGCGAAGCCGTATGACCATCAGCGCCAAGGCCAAGATGAATTAAATCAAAGACAGGAGGAGCCTGGGTGAGATGATGAAGCTCTGTTGCATAAGAGGATGCTCCAGTCGTCAAATCAGAGGCTTCAACGGGCATCGGATAGAGATGCACTTCTTTTGTCTCATCGTTAGTAAGCAGACTCTCTTGTAGATGGGTCCAATTACGGTCAGCACTTCCAGCAGGAGCAATTCGTTCATCAACCTGAAAAATATGAATTTTACTCCACTCGAGTTTTTCTTCCGCTAAATGGCGAAGCATGATCCAAGGAGTTTTCCCTCCGCTAACTGCCATGACAAACTGCCCACGTGCTTGAATAGCAGCGCAGGCTTCATTAGCAATGAAGGTTGCCGCCATTTTAGCAACAGATTCTACGTCATTAGCAATTTTGAAATTCATTTTTAGTTAAAGTTAAGAGTTGAAGTTGAAGTATTGAGTCTTCGTGTTTTTAAGATTTTTACTAAAGCTAAAGTTGAAGCTTAAACTTTAACTTAACACTTTCATAGCTACGAAGTGGCTACTGGATTGTGCCACCCGCCGGGTGGTTGAATGAGTTGGTCTACTTCCTTTGGACCCCAAGTATGAATGTCATATGGATGGACAGGAACTCCAGCCTTAATCATTGGGTCAACAATGCGCCATGCTTCCTCAACATAGTCTTCGCGAGCAAAAAGCGTTTGATCTCCAGCAATCGCATCGCTAAGGACCCTCTCATAGGCTGTCATTTCCTCAGCACTAGGTTGATGGCTTGCGATCAACTCCACAGCATTGCTTTCTTTTTCATTCGCAGGATTAATCACATTCATTCCCATTGCAATAGTCACTTCAGGACTGATGCGCATGCGAAGATAATTCTGCTCCATACCAGAGCCTGCATACTTACTTGGAGCTGGTTTTAAACGAATAAGCACCTCAGTGCATTCTACAGGAAGATTTTTTCCAGCACGGAGATAAATAGGAACGCCTTTCCAACGCCAAGAATCAACTTCTAATTTAATGGCTGCAAAAGTTTCTGTTGTCGAGGCAGGAGCAACGCCAGGTTCTTGCAGATAGCCTTTGAATTGGCCACGCACAATGTTTTTTGCAGAAAGTTCCGGCATTGCCTTTAGCACTTTGACTTTCTCATCACGAATCGATTCGCTATCAAGCCGGGCAGGGGGCTCCATGAGAAAATTGGTCAAAAGTTGAAAAAGATGGTTCTCCATCACGTCGCGAACTGTTCCTGTCTTATCGTAGAAGCTGCCGCGTCCTTGCACTCCAAAGTCTTCTGCCATTGTAATCTGAATGCTCTCAATATATTCGCGATTCCAAAATGATTCAGGAATGATATTAGAAAAACGGAAAAAGAGCATGTTATGCACCACTGGTTTTCCAAGGTAGTGATCAATACGAAAGACACGCTCTTCCTCAAAGGCTTTTAACAAAATGAGATTCAATTTTTTTGCGGACTCCAAATCGGTTCCGAATGGCTTCTCAACAACTAAGCGAGCATGTTCGGAAGCGCATCCAGAACCAGCTAACTTCTCGATTACCAAACCAAAAAGAAGAGGCGGAATGGCAAGGTAGTGAGCAGGCCGAACAGCTTCTCCCAGTTCTTTGCGCAAGGCGGCATAGGTACTATCGTCATGATAGTCGCCATCAACATAGCGAAGGAGGCTACTCAATTTTTCCCAAGCAGCTGGATCCAAGGTGCTATGTTTTTCAAGACTATCTTTGGCACGCTCCTTAAGTTGCTCCAAATTCCATCCGGCTTTTGCAACACCAATAACCGGAACATTAAGGCTTCCTCGCTTGATCATTGCCTGCAAGGAAGGAAAGATTTTTTTATAGGCTAAATCACCAGTAGCTCCGAAAAACACAAAAGCATCAGAAGGCAAGGTTCTCATATATTTAGTTTTTAAAGTTATGAATCCAAAAAACGTGAAGAAAAAGTATAACTAACCGCCTGGCAAAAAAAGGATTTTTAAAAGCTAGAGCGTATTAAAAAATATGATAGCCGATGTAGTGCCAAGAACGAGGAGCGCAGAAACGCAGTGCATATCTCATACTCGAGGCTTCAAGCACCGGAGTGACGCCGCACTGCGCTGCTATAGAATTTTTTAACATGCTCTAAATAATGATTGCTCTAAAAAAACTCATGCGCCATTAATCACAATTTTTGTTAGTGTTTCTTCTCTAAATGACCACCGAATCCAAAGCGCATTGCGGAAAGAATTTTATTTTGGAATTCAGCTTCTCCACGAGAGCTAAAGCGATTGTAAAGTGAAGCAGAAAGAACAGGTACAGGAACGCCTTCATCAATAGCAGCCTTGATTGTCCAACGCCCTTCACCAGAGTCAGAGACGCGCCCTGCAAAATTCTCTAATTTAGCATCACCTGCAAAAGCATTGGCAGTAAGATCAAGTAGCCATGAAGAGATAACACTACCACGTCGCCATACTTCAGTAATATCTGCTAGATCCATATCATATTGATAGTGCTCTGGATCACGGAGAGGGGTTGTCTCAGCATCAATATCATGTTTCTTTTTTCCGATATTAGCTTCTTTGATGATACTAAGTCCTTCGGCATAAGCAGCCATTAGGCCATATTCAATACCGTTATGAACCATCTTTACAAAGTGTCCTGCACCATTCGGGCCGCAGTGGAGATATCCTTGCTCGGCAGTTCCTTTGTTTTCAGGCCGTCCTTCTGTACGAGGAATAGTACCAATGCCTGGAGCCAGGCTTACAAAAATAGGGTCGAGATGTTGTACGATATTTTTTTCACCGCCAATCATCATGCAATAACCACGCTCTAACCCCCAAACACCGCCGCTTGTTCCAACATCGACATAATGAACTCCTTTTGCAGCAATTTCATGAGCGCGGCGAATATCATCCACATAATAAGAATTTCCACCATCAATGATAATATCTTCTTTGCTCAAATGGGGGAGTAATTCATGAATCGTTTCATCAACGACAGCAGCTGGCACCATCAACCAAATAGCGCGAGGCCCTTGTAATTTAGAAACCATATCTGCAAGTGAACTGGCTCCAATAGCACCATCTTTAACAAGAGGGTCTATCATTGTTTGAAAAGAGTCGAAAACGACACACTGATGTCCATCACGCATTAAACGACGAACCATGCCAGCGCCCATACGTCCAAGACCGACCATTCCAAGTTGCATTGTTTTTTTTGTGCTCATATTTTAAAAAATTAGAAGTTTAGGAGTTGTGGTTGAAAGTAATGTTAGGCTTTATGCAACGCTTGCATGGCTTCGGAGATACCAAGTGGGGATTTAAAAATAGAAGTACCAGCAACAAAAACAGTCGCGCCTGCTTGAGCTGCTAAAGAAGCTGTTGCTGGATTAATTCCGCCATCCACTTCGATTTCACAATCGAGTTTTTTACCGGCAAGCATTTGCTGGACTTCTTTTATTTTTTCTAGCGTAAACGATAAGAAATGTTGATTGCCATATCCAGGATTAACAGTCATGACGAGAACTAGATCAATCTCTGTAATAACGGCATCAAGTAAAGAGGCTGAAGTTGCTGGATTAATTGCGACACCAATTTTTTTTCCAAGCAGCTTTGCTTTTTGAATAGTCCGATGCAAATTATTATTTCCTTCGTAATGAACAATGAAACTATCTGCGCCAGCAGCTGCAAATTCTTCCATAATCGCATCAGGGTTACTGATCATGAGATGAACTTCCAGAGGAAGCTTTGTCACGGGACGAAGAGATCTAATCACAGGCTCTCCCATCGAAATGTTGGGGACAAAATGCCCATCCATAACATCAATGTGAATGCGGTTAGCTCCGGCATCCTCAACAGCTTTGACTTCATCTCCAAGTCGAGCAAAGTCCGCTGCTAGAATTGAGGGGGCGATTTTAAGAGAGGAATGATGCACAGGGATTATAAAAGCAGGTTTCTTTATTTCTTACTACGATACAATGAAATTAAATGATTCGTTGAACTATCGTGTTGCAACTCAGGTTCTGTTGGACTTTCTAGCTCAGGAATGATCGCTTGAGCCAAGACTTTTCCTAATTCAACGCCCCATTGATCAAAAGAATCGATATGCCAAATGATTCCTTGAGTGAAGACAGAATGCTCATAGAGTGCCACTAATTTTCCAAGCATCTTAGGGTTTAAAACTTCGGCTAGGATAACATTGGAAGGGCGATTTCCTTCGAACACGCGGTGAGGAATTAGCTTTTCAGGAGTTCCTTCAGCACGAACTTGTCCTGGTGTTTTTCCAAAAGCGAGTGCCTCCGCCTGCGCAAAGACATTGGAAACCAGTAAATCATGATGGCGACCAAGGGGATTAAGTGTTTTATAAAACGTAATAAAATCACATGGGATCAGGCGTGTTCCTTGGTGAATGAGTTGATAAAAGGAATGTTGACCATTCGTACCAGGCTCACCCCAATAGATAGGACCCGTTTGCGTATCAACTTTTTTTCCATCAAGTGTAACGTGCTTTCCATTACTTTCCATCGTGAGTTGTTGCAAGTAAGCAGGGAAGCGCTTGAGATATTGATCGTAAGGAAGGACAGCGACTGTTTGAGCATCAAAGAAGTCGTTATACCAAACGGCCAAAAGCCCCATGAGCACCGGAAGATTTTCTTCAAAAGGAGCGGTCCGGAAATGCTCATCCATCTCATGAAAACCAGCAAGCATTTCTTGGAACTGATGAGGACCAATCGCCAGCATTGTTGAGAGACCAATTGCAGAATCCATGGAATAACGACCACCAACCCAATCCCAAAATCCAAACATGTTTTCCGTATCAATACCAAAGGCTGCTACCTTTTCAGCGTTAGTTGAAACAGCTACAAAATGTTTTGCAATAGCCAGGTTGTCGCCACCTAATCGAGTCAGCAGCCAGTCGCGAGCGCTGTGAGCGTTGGTCAAAGTTTCTAATGTCCCAAATGTTTTGGAAGAAACAATAAAGAGTGTTTCTGCTGGATCAAGGTCACGTGTTGCTTCTACAAAATCCGTACTGTCAACGTTAGAAACAAAGCGAAACGTCATCGAACGCTCGCTGTAGTACCGCAAGGCTTCGTACGCCATGACAGGACCAAGGTCAGAGCCACCGATGCCGATGTTGACAACGTTTTTTATTCTCTTTCCTGTATGGCCTTTCCACTCACCGTTACGAACTTTATTGCAAAAAGCAGCCATCTTTTCCAAAACAGCGTGAACATCAGGCACGACATCTTTTCCATCTACCATGATCTTTTTGCCTTTAGGAGCTCTAAGAGCGACATGAAGAACGGCACGATTTTCAGAAACATTAATCTTGTCGCCATGAAACATGGCATCAATGCGATCACGAAGGCATGATTCTTGAGCCAACTGACAAAGCAAAGAAATAGTCTCTTCTGTAATCCGATTTTTGGAATAATCGAGAAAAATCCCAGCAGCTTCAGCAGTCAATCTTTCTCCTCGCTGAGCATCTTCGGCAAAAAGTTCTTTGAGTGACTTTTGATCAAAGAGATGGCGATGTCCTTGCAAGGCTTTCCAAGCTGGGCGCTGCGTGGTTGAGAGAGATGCCGTTGAAAACATAATGTTGGTTTTAGTTAGAAGGTTTTTAATTACTTACCGAATCTCTATGAGTTTTTTACTCATTACGTTTCAACTTCGCCGCTGGCGAAGAAGTCAAGAGCTCAGAAGGACGCCCCCAAAGGCGAAATCCACCTATGAATGCATTTGCATTTTCAGCAACCCGGCATCCTGCTGGCACTTTCTGAAGATGTTGTGCATTACCTCCACCAAGAACGATTTCTTCAGGCTCTAAAGCTGAACCTAAAATTTCTATAACCTTGCAAACTTCCTTCGTCCACTTTTTCTTTCCCTTTTTTTCCAACGCTCTATTGCAAACATATTTTTCAAAATTTCCCTTTTTATAAGGAAGCTGAGCAAGTTCCAAGGGAACGATAATCCCTTCTTCAATTAGTGTTGAACCGAGACCTGTGCCAAAACCAAGGAACAATATTCTTCCGCCCTCATAATCTCCGAGAGCTTGCATGGCTGCATCGTTGATAATTTTAACAGGACAGCCAAAAGCTTTTTCATAATTAAAGTCAACCCACCCGTTTCCTAGATGCACAGGCTCTTTCATCGGCTTTCCTTTTCTCACTGGCATCGGACATCCCATCGAGATGACATCATAGCTCCAATCAGAAGTTAGATTCTTAAGCTCCTTGACCATAACGGTAGGTGTCATTCTTGAGCCAGAAGGAAACTTTCTGATTTCACTATGACCGGTACAACTTATTTTGACATGTGTTCCACCAATATCGATGACAAGAATTTTCAACTTTGCATCTTTTGTTGAACGAGCTGAAGAAGCTTTACCTACAGAAGGAGACTTCTTTGGCTTTAATTTTTTGCGCATCGTATTAAATAGTTCCGCTCTTTGAGTCAATGACCTTCATGAGATCATTCCAGGAAGCTACAAAGGAATCTGCTCCTTCTTGTTGAAGTGTGACAGATAATTCTTTTAAGTTAATGCCAGCTGCAGCGAAAGCTTTGAGCGTTGCATCAGACGAGCCACCATCGGCATTAATGCTTTCTGTAACTTTGCCATGATCAGCGAAAGCAAGGAGCGTTTTTTCGGGCATGGTATTGACTGTAAAAGGAGCAGCTAAGCCTGAGATATAGAGTGTATCAGGAGCTTTAGGATCCTTTGTTCCGGTGCTCGCTAAGAGAAGGCGTTGAGGAACAGCTCCAGCATTGAGAACTCTTAAATAACGTGGCGAGTTAATCAAGGAACAGTAAGCTTTGTAACATTCTTCTCCAATCGCAATCCCCAATTTATTTACCAAATTTTCTGGAACTTTAGAAGCAACGGCAACGTCCCAACGACTAATGAACACAGAAGCAACCGATGGCACATAAGGTGATAATCCAGCTTTAACTCGTCGTTCGATACCACGCAAGTAAGCTTCTGCTGCTGCTAAATATTGCTCACAAGAAAAGAGCAGAGTTACGTTGACAGGAACTCCAGCAAAAATAGACTCCTCAATTGCAGGAAGACCTTCTTTGGTTCCTGGAATTTTAATAAAAAGATTGGAACGTCCAGCTTTTTCATGGAGTTCTTTTGCAACTTTAGTTGTGGTAGCTGTGTCGTAAGCAAGAAGAGGAGAGACTTCCAACGAAACCCAACCATCGATACCATGAGTTCTTTCATGAATGGATTGGAATAAATCTGCTGCTCGAGTGAGATCTTCAAGTGCTAATTCAAAAAAGAGCTCTTCTCCCTTGAGCCCTTTTTTCATCGCTTCACAGATACCAGTCTCATAAGAACTGCTGTTTTTTATAGCTTGTTGAAAAATAGTAGGATTGGAAGTTAATCCTGTAACAGAAAGTTCATCAATATATTTTTTAAGCGTCCCATTATTGAGAATATCGCGAGTGATATTATCAAGCCAGATGCTTTGACCGAGATCGTGAAGTTGTTGCGTTGCTTTCATAAATATTAAATCAGAAGTTTTGCATGACAGCCTACAGATAAAAAATCGTTCTTGTCCAAAATAAAATTTTTATCTTTTTAAAAAAGAATTTGCATTACCACATCTCCTTATTCATAAAAAAGAACGCTATGAATAAAAAAACTCCTCAATCAAACCTAACTAAGAAAGCTAACGTTAGCACCCAAACATCTTCTAAACGTGCTCCTAAAGCTACCTCCAAAAAAGCAGCACCTTCTCAAGATCAGATTGCCATGCGTGCTTACTTCATTAGCGAACGCCGCCAGCAAATGGGATGGGTAGGTGATCATCTCAGCGATTGGCAGGAAGCGGAACAACAGTTGCTAGAAGAAACAAAGTAGCCTTGTGTCTCACAGCTGAGTCTTGTCATTAGCGTTATTAACGCCCTTTTTGCTTATTTCTAATGACACTAATTTTCGAAAGGGTTTTTCCTCACTTTTGCTGAACGTGAAAAGTACTTCTCTTGCATTTTATTAAAGCTTCACTTGGTTTCCCCTGGCCATCTGCGACTAGAGCACCAGCTGTAAGGGAGGATCCATCAAGGGCAGGAGTGCTCCTTTGGTTTAACTTGAACTGGTCGCTTAAACTATCGCGAAGCACTTTTCTCTCCCGTAGCCAAGATCGTCTGAAAATGAGGCGCCTGTTGCTCTCGTGAGACGATTTGAATTTCCAAATTTTTAAAACCAGCCTTAGTGAGCATGGTATGTAATTCCACACTTGAAAAGCCGAGCCAGACGTGAGCGTAAAGTTCTTTTGCTTGCTCGTAGGTATGACTCACAAGATCTAAGATGATGATTTTTCCACCGGGCTTGAGAATTTTAAAAGCAGCATCTACAGCTCGCTGAGGGCTCACAGCATGATGAAGAGCCTGGCTAAAGAGAGCAATATCGATTGACCTTTTCTCGATTGGCGGATCTTCAATATCGCCGAGACGATACTCTAAATTTTTAAATCCATTTTTTTTGGCTATCTTACTTCCAAAGGAAACCATCTTTGGCAAGTTATCGATCGCAATCACTTTTTTGGCTGTTCGGGCTAAAAGTTGTGATAAGGTTCCTTCGCCAGCGCCAAGGTCAGCAATAACAAGCGGTGGCAACAAACGAAGCAAACCGTGAGCTAAAGCCTCCCATGAACGTCCTGGAACATAGGCCTGTCCAAATTTGCCAGCCAATTTTTCAAAATATTCTGCAGCACGATCTCGGCGCTTATTTAAGATCAGCTTCAGAGCTAACTGGTCCTTGTTGACCTCAGGAAGCTCCTGCGCAGCTTGATCAAAAATTTGCTCTAAGGGCCTTAGCAAAGGGGCAACGACCGTATAATAACTATTTTTTCCAACACGACGATCAGTCACTAAATTTTGACGCCGCAGCTGCGCAAGACTTGCTGAAATACGTGACTGCCCCATGCTCAGAATTTCTTGAAGTTCTGCAACCGTGAGCTCTTCTTGCCTCAGCAAGAGAATCAGCCGAAAGCGGGTCGGCTCAGATAACAAACTCATGAGAGAAAGAATGGATTGCATACGCATTTATATATATAAATATCTTGATGTGTTCTAGAAATTATTTTAGGCTCCCTATCTCTTAAAACTTTTAATCTTTCAACGCTGCATAGCTCTTTTTTATGCCTAAAAATTTTATTTTTTCCTCGGAATCTGTTGGTGAAGGTCATCCTGATAAGGTGTGTGATTCTATTTCTGATGCCATTTTAGACGCTTGCTTAGCAATTGACCCGAACAGCCGCGTTGCTTGTGAGACTTATGCCAAAAGCAATATCGTTGTTGTCGGCGGAGAAATCACCATTCCTAAGCACAAAGGTAAAAACATTGAGCATTTCATTAACGTTAATAAAATCGTTCGCGATGTCGTTGCTGATATTGGTTACGTGCATGATGATGATGTTTTTCACGCAGAAAAAATCTTTATCAATAACATCCTCACATCACAAAGCGATGATATTGCTCAAGGCGTCGATGTTAAAAAAAGTAATCATAAAGTCGTTCAGGAACAAGGAGCAGGGGACCAAGGTTTAATGTTTGGTTATGCTTGTGATGAGACTCCCGAGCTCATGCCAGCGCCAATCATGTATGCACATCGTCTTGGACGCGAATTAACACGTCTTCGAAAAGCAGGAAAAGCAAAGTGGCTTCGTCCTGATGCGAAGACTCAAGTTTCGGTGCAATACGAAAATGGACTTCCCACGCACGTTGTTAACATCGTGATTTCTACGCAACATACGGCTGAAGTAAAAAATAAAGAGATTGAAAAATTCTTAATTAATCAGGTGATCAAAAAAGTGATCCCAGCCAAAATGCTCACTAAAAAAACAAAGTTTTTCATTAACCCAACAGGTCGTTTTGTTATTGGCGGACCGCAAGGTGACACAGGTCTTACTGGACGAAAAATTATTGTCGATACTTATGGCGGCATGGGCCGACATGGCGGCGGAGCTTTTTCTGGAAAAGATGCAAGCAAGGTCGATCGTTCAGCAGCTTACATGGGGCGCTATGTTGCAAAGAATGTTGTTGCTGCAAAACTCGCCAAAAAATGTGAAGTCCAATTTGCTTACGCGATCGGTTGCGCTGATCCTGTTAGCATTCACATCGACACTTTTGAAACAGCAATGGTTCCAGAAGAGGTAATCAAGAAAGCCGTCGAAGCTATTTTCTGCTTTAAGCCAGCTTCTATTATCGAAACCTTAAAGCTCAAACGGCCGATTTATTCAAAGACGACTAACTATGGTCATTTTGGAAAAATTGATGATCTTCAGAGCATCACTTGGGAACGCACGGACAAGGTGGAAGCCTTAAAAAAAGAAGTTGCTTCGGTGATGAAAAAAATGAATTCAAAAATTGCTTAACAAAAAAATAGTTACCTCACTTTAACATTACCGATTATGTCACAAAACGATTACAAAGTAGCAGATCTCTCCCTTGCTGAATGGGGCCGTAAAGAAATTTCTATCGCCGAGCAAGAAATGCCAGGTCTTATGAGCATTCGCAAAAAATATGCTCAAGAAAAGCCACTTGCTGGCGTTCGCGTTACAGGCTCCTTGCACATGACGATTCAGACGGCTGTCTTGATTGAGACGCTCAAAGAACTTGGTGCAACAGTCCGTTGGGCAAGTTGCAATATTTTTTCAACTCAAGATCAAGCTGCTGCTGCAATTGCTGCGACTGGAACTCCAGTCTTTGCGTGGAAGGGAGAAACACTCGAAGAATATTGGTGGTGCACGTATCAAGCGATTTCATTTCCTGACAATAAAGGCCCTGAACTTGTTGTCGATGATGGTGGAGACGTGACGCTATTGCTGCACAAAGGGTACGCTCTGGAAGAGGGAGATGATTGGGTGAACACTCCATCGAGCAATCACGAAGAACAAGTCATCAAAGATCTTCTCAAAAAAGTTCATGCTGAAAATCCAACCCGCTGGCACGAAATGGTCAAGGATTGGAAGGGAGTTTCCGAAGAGACAACAACTGGCGTTCATCGTCTCTATAAACTTCACGAGCAAAAGAAGCTCCTCATTCCATCCTTTAACGTCAATGATTCAGTGACAAAGAGCAAATTTGACAACCTCTATGGCTGTCGTCACTCCTTAGTTGATGGACTTAACCGCGCTATTGACGTCATGATTTCTGGGAAAGTTGCCGTTGTCTGCGGCTACGGTGATGTCGGAAAAGGCTGCGCTCAATCATTGCGTGGACAAGGAGCTCGTGTCATTGTCACTGAAATTGATCCAATTAATGCGCTCCAAGCAGCAATGGAAGGATATGAGGTTACAACTGTTGAAGAAACGTTAGGTCGTGGTGACATCTACGTCACAACAACTGGTAATTTCAAAGTGATCACGCTGGAGCACATGAAAAAAATGAAAGATCAAGCGATCATTTGTAACATTGGTCACTTTGATAATGAGATTGAAGTTGATAATCTTGTTGCTTTCCCTGGCATCAAAAAAACAAACATCAAACCACAGGTTGACAAATTTACTTTCCCTGATGGTCATGAAATTTTCCTTCTGGCAGAAGGACGCCTTGTTAACCTTGGCTGTGCAACCGGACATCCTAGCTTTGTCATGAGCAATAGCTTTAGCAATCAAACCCTCGCACAAATCGAGCTTTGGAAAAAGCGCTCTGAGTTAAAACCAGGTGTTTACATCTTGCCTAAAAAATTAGACGAAGAAGTCGCTCGTCTCCATTTAGAAAAGATTGGCGTGAAGCTCACTGTGCTGACGACAGAGCAAGCTGCCTACTTGGATATTCCAATTGAAGGACCATATAAGCCGGAGCATTACAGATACTAGAGCATTTTAAAAAATTCTATATCTGCGTATTGCTGCGTCACTCCGGAGATCGAAGCCTCGAGACACTGCGTTTTTGCGCTCCTCGTTCCTGGCACTACGTGGCTATCATATTTTTTAAACCGCTCTAGAAGCAAAGCGATAGATTGCCAGTTCAAGAAAAATAAACTTGTTCAAGCAATCTGATTCCAAAGAACAATCTCGGGAAGTTGGAGGCAAAGCTCTTCGACACGTGGCAGTAGAGCCTTGATATGAGGCGACTCCATGTGTCGATCAAGATCTTCTTTGCTAACCCAATTTTCATGAAATAAGAATGTCTTTGAGGTTCCTTGTAATTCATGTAGATCGTAATTCAAGCAACCAACTTCTTCTCGAGTTGGTTCAACAAGGCCAACCAAGACAGCACGGAGTTCTAGTTCTTTTCCTGGACGGGCTTGAAATGTTGCAGTGACGGTAAGTTTATTTTGGTTCATGGAGACTATTTTTAATCTGAGCTAGAGCGGCTCTATTTTTTGAGTTTTGATAATAAAGAATAAAAGGAATATTACAGCAAACAACAATACCCGTAATAATTAGCATTTCGTATCTTGTTAAGTTGCCAATGGGAATTTGAGAGGGCGGCAAAAATCCAATAAAAATAGTGAAGAGTGCCGCGACACAGCCTGATCCACAAACAATCCAGAGACCTATTTTTCCACCGGGAATGGTGAAGGCACGCTCTACATTTGGATATTTGTAGCGAAGTTTAATAGCTGTAATAAAAAGCATGAAATAAAACATCAGTTGCAAAATGGCAGCAACATCTGTCAGAAGCCAAAAGCTGCTACTAACACTCGGCATTAAAAAAAATGCTGTGCACAAGACTGTAAAAATCACGCCTTGTAATAAAAGAATCGCAACTGGAATAGCATGCCTATTTTGATAACCAAATTTTTTCGAAAAGCAACCATCTTGGCAAGCAACGAGCAAGCCTTTACTTGGCCCTAAAATCCATGCATTGGCGATGCCAACAGAACTTAAGACAATTAAGAATGCTAACACTGGCATCATCCAACGCAGATGAAATGTAGTAAAGAAAACTTCAAATGCTTGGAATAAGCCAGTGACGATATTAATTTGTTGTTGCGGGATGACTAAAGCAATCGCGAGTGAAGCAAAAATCAGTGTGGTAACAATAATACTAACCGAGCAAAAAATTGCTTTGGGATAGTTACGCTGTGGGTTTTCTACATCTCCTGCATGAATAGCTGACATTTCGATCCCTGTTAATCCATAGAACATCGCTGTGAGGAGGACTAAATTGTTGATGTTTGTTAAATCAGGAAAAAAGCTCTTCCAATCAAAGTGGAGGCAGATCGGTTTTCCCGTGAAGAGCCAAACCCCAGCTAAAACGGAGACTAAAAGCATAGGAACAAGCGTTCCAACAACAGCTGCTGTCGTGCACAAAAGGCTAGAAGCGGAAAGTCCAAAAAAATTAACAATTGTTGCTCCCCAAAAGAAAACAAGAACGACTATCAACATGTAAATGGGATTGTCTACGAGATGAGGATTGATGCAGCAGGCTAATGTTGCAGCAATAAAAGTCATGATGGTGAGAAACCAGAGGATGTTGTTGAACCATTGAAGCCACATCGTAAAAAAGCCCCATTTTTTGCCAGTTTGCTTCCGTTGCTTTTTCCAACAATCATCGCTGTATTAGTGAGCAGATTTTTTGAGGGAATTACAATTGGAACAATTGTCGTAGTTGCTCGAGCAGTCTATTCGGATATTTTACCTCCTGAAAAATTAGTTCGAATGGGAACCTTGATTGGAAGCATGTTTGGGATTGGCACGGTGATTGGGCCACTCATCGGTGGGTACTTGCAATTTTATGGTGGATGGAAAGCGTGCTTTCTCTTTTTTGTAGCAGTTGGTTTAGTCGCTTTCATTGCTGTGCTCTTCGTTCTTCCAGAGACGCATTTTCGACGACACAAACTGAAATTAAAAACAATTCGACATCATCTGGCTGAAGTTTTGCAGCATCAAGAGTTCATGGCTTTAGTTTTCATCATGGGAGGCGTTTATTCATTGATGATTGCCTTTAACACAGTAGGTCCATTTTTAATTCAAACAAAGTTGCATCACACTCCAATCTTTTTTGGTAATACGGCACTCTGCTTAGGAGCAGCTTTCCTCGGAGCTACTTTTTTCTGCCGCCACTACATTAAAAAATATCGTGTAGACCAATTATTATTTTTTATTATTCACTTTGCTTTTCTGATCGCTCTCCTGGCGTTGATGGGAAGTTTCTTTTTTGATCAAAGCGTTACCTTGCTCTTAGGTATTAGTGTGGTGATGTTTTTTTCCACAGGATTTATTTTTCCGATGTGCATGGGAAAGGGGATGGCACTCTTTCGTCACATCACGGGAACTGCCACTGCCATGATGTACTTGATCAACATCTTGATGACAAGTTTAACGGCATTTTTGCTCAGCTTTCTTACTGTCCAAAGCACTTCAGCAATGATCGTAATTTATCTGGTGCTCTTGGCGATTTGCGTTTTTATCTACTGGAAGGATATTTGCTTTTCCAAAAACAAAAATTAGTCTTTTGACTTTATAGTGTATTAAATTGAAAAGGGCACGTTAGAAGCGCCGACATTTTTTCTTAGGACAAGGCCGAAGATCGAGACGCTATCCGAAGATAACGTAAGATCTGAGAACGCAGTCCTAACGAAAAAGAGCAAGCTTATGGCCTGCCTTTTTCAATTTAATACACTATAACTTCTTTTGCTCCATTCGCTCATGGATCTCAAAAACAATAAGCGGGAAGATATAGCTCGCTAGGACACCTCCGATAACAATGAGTTCGTAGGTGACGACATTGCCAACAGCAATTTGTGCAGGTGGCAAAAAGCCAACCCACATGGCAAAAATACAACTCCCCATGCCAACAAGGCTAATCATCCAAAGTCCAATTTTGCCCCCAGGAATTCTAAAAAGGCGAGGGACGTTCGGATGCTTGTAACGCAGCCTCAAGACAGCAGCAAACATAGCAATGTAAACAGTGAGGACTAAAATCGCAGTAATGTTCGTTAATAACCAAAAGGCACTTGCAACGGTTGGCATCAGGACAAAAAGACTGCACAAAATGGTGAAGATCATCGCTTGCAGCAAGAGAATATTAACCGGAACGCCATGACGATTTTTGTACCCTAGTTTTGCAGGAAAAAAACCATCGTCACAGGCAATTAAAAGGGCCTTGCTAGGTCCAGAAATCCAGGCGTTCGTACCACCCATCGCTCCTAAGGCGATCAACATTGCCAAGAGTGGCATAATGCCGCTGAGATGGAAGGAGGAGAAAAAGATTTCAAAAGCTTGCAAGAGTCCAGCAAGCAGATTGATTTTTGCTTTTGGAACAACAAAGGCAATGGTCAGCGATGAAAGAATAAGGCTACTTAAGATTAATGTTCCCGACCATAAAATGGCTTTAGGGTAATTACGTTGTGGATTTTCTACTTCTCCTGCATGAGCTGCTGACATTTCTATTCCGACAAGGCTGTAGAAAACGCCAATGAGTAACGCCAAATTATTAATCTTACTTAAATCTGGAAGAAGACTGTGCCAGCTCACTTCAACACTGAGTGGCTTTTTCATAAAAACCCAAATGACTCCTAAAACAATAATGAAGAGCATTGGTAAGAGTGTGCCTAACATGGCTGCCAGGGTGCTCAGCACATTGGAAGCATGAATGCCACGAAAATTAAGCAGGGTTGCTCCCCAAAAAAGGGAGAGCATCACGATAAGCATGTATGTTTTGCTGTTTGCTAGTTCTGGATTGATGAGATAGGCAAGCGTTGTTCCAATAAAAGACATAATCGTTGGAAACCAACAAGCATTGTTGAACCACAGTAACCAGACTGTAAAAAACCCAAACCGCCGTCCAAAAGCTTCTCGCACCCAAACATACATTCCACCGGTCTCTGGCCATCCTGTTGCTAATTCGGCAGAGACTAATGCTGTTGGGAGAAAGAAAAGGAGTGCTGCTAAAACATAATAGGTGATAAGTGAAAAGCCATACTCAGCACTCATGGGAAGCGTACGAAGGCTATCAATTGCAATGACGTTAATCATTACTAAATTAAAAATGCTAAGCTTCTTTTTGGTTGCAGGATTCATGGAGTGTGCACAATGAGGCTTTTTGATAGAAAAGCAAAAGGTGTAAGAGGTTCTCTTAAATGAAAGAGTATTTCAACTCTTATTCCTTGTTTGGATTAAAAGAAATCCATTTTCATTTTACCCTCTTTAAACCAATACGCTGTGCAGCTGCTTCTACAAGTTCTGCAACACGACGCTTTAATCGATAAGCGAGCACAAAGAAAACGAATAAAAGCGCGACGTACGAGGCTAGATACCACGGGGTTCCTGCGGCACCTGTTATAAATTGATAAGTCAGGTAGCCTAAGACGAGCATATTGACTAGTAATGTTGTGGCTACCATACGAGTTGAAAGGCCAACACGCGTGAGGCACTTTGGTCCACCATGGTACTCTGTTACGCTGCGCAAGCGAATTCCCCACCAGAAGCTACCATAAATTTGAATATCCCATTCTTTCCAGCCAGTATCCAAAGAGTAACTCCAGCCTTCATCTTCGAGTGCTGCAATAATTCCTTGAAGTAACGTCTCACGTCCTTTGCCTTCTTCATTCCAAAAATTCAACTGCGAATTTCCATGAATACGACTTGGTAAAAAGTCTTTTTCTTTTGTTGAAATAACCGACTCAGGAGTTCGTTTAAATTTCAGCCATGTAAAATAGCGAGCCCAACCACGAACAAGAGGCTGACTTAGTGCAAGGAAAGCAACAAGCAATCGAGCACTAATAGTATCAAAACGCGGCTCCAACTTAGCGTGAATCATGTAAGAAAGAGAAACAAGGAGTGTTCCTCCAAACATGATAAAGGAAACAATGCCAAGTGCAGGGAATGGCCACGAAAGCACGAAAATAAAGGCCGTGAGAGTAACCCACTCAATACTGCTTAAATAGGCTGCAAGCTCGGATTGAGCAGAAGGATAGATACATTGGAAAAGACCTTCTCCAAAAATACCATGATAGATAACCGGGTGATTAATAAGCCAGGTGAAGCGAGGAGCGCCATAGACTTGGCCTTTCCATTTTGCGGTTCCAGTTGGTCCAAAGAAAATAAGGTGCTTAAAGCGAAGTAAAGACTCTGCTTCACCATAACCTTCTTGCTGTTTGCGAAATGCCTTGAGTGTAAAACGACGATAATGCCAAACAATCGCAGCAGGACTAAATGCAATAACTTGTCCTTCTTGCTGCAAGCGCCAACAAAAATCGACATCATCTCCAGCTTTTCGATACTCCGGATCAAAACCTCCAATTTTATCAAAAGCCCAACGATGAAAAGCCATATTACATCCAGGAATATGCTCGGCAATCACGTCGGTAAGAAGCACATGACTTGGGCCTCCTGGAGCAGCTGCAACACAAGCCTGGTGCCAGTTCTCCGCTGGTGGAGAAATATTCGGTCCACCAACGCCGGCATAATTTCCTGAAAGTAATGTTCCTACTAAATAAAAAAGCCAATCAGGATCGGCCATGCAATCCGAGTCAGTATAAGCTAAAATTTCTCCCGTTGCCGCAGCCGCACCGACATTGCGCGCAACACTGAGTCCCTTATTTGGCTGTGTAATTGCTTTAACCCAAGAATGATTTTTTAAAATTTCTTGAGTGTGATCCGTTGAACCATCATCAACGACGATGACTTCATAATCGGGATAGTCGATATGTTTTAAAGACTCTAAACAATCTTCCAACGTCTGCCCACCATTGTAGCTGCAAACGATGACAGAAACCTTGGGTTGTTGTTTCAAACGAGCTTGATGGGTGATGGAACCTTCTGAATTAAAAAACCGCTCAACGACTTGCAGGGCTTTTTTAGGCGTTCTATCACGACGAACCAACCCAAAATTCCAATCCAAAATTTCTTGACCACCGCGAAACCATTCATCGGTCCAGGAGTAAAGAATAGTCCCAGCAAGACCACCTCGAACAACTGACTCTAAATGCCATTCTACTAATTCAGCCTGCTTCTCTTCGGAGTTACGAATGGTGTCCATTCCAAACTCTCCCATGATGAGCGGCTTGTCTTCAGCGAGATTTTGAAGACGAGCCAAATAGCGCTCGAAATCATCACGTCGCTCCAAATAAACATTGAATGTTAAAAAGTCAACATTCTGCGGGAGGAGATACTCAGTAGGAGGAAAACTCGCATAGGAGTAGAGAGCTTGAGGATCTTCCCGGCGTGCAATAGCAATGAGATGTTCTAAAAATTCAGTGACTCGCTTGGCACCGAGCCAACGAACCATCGAAGAGGGAACTTCATTCCCAACAAGGTATCCAAAAATGGCAGGATGGCCTTGATTCTCTCGAACTGTTTTGACTACTGATTCTTCAACAGAAGCACGAATTTTGCGGTCATTCAAAAATTCAACATGCTCCATCCATGGGATGCTTAAAAGAACTTTGAGTCCCTTTTGATGGCAAAGATCCAGAAACCAACGGGGAGGAGATGTATAGGGCCTAAGGAGATTAGCTCCTGTTTTTTGAATCGCTGTTAAATCGCGCTCAGCTTGTTCAGGAGTTCCGTATTGGAAGCCTTCTGCATCAGGGGCAAAAGGGCCATAGGTTACTCCTTTGAGAAAAAACTTTTTTTCTCCTTCAAAGAAAAATTTAGAGCGAACGGAAATACGGTTGGTCACGAGAATAAGATTAGAAAGAAGAATGCACAGCGATGGAAGGGATTAAAATAAAGCTTTTTTAAATTTTTAAAATCACTTTTTTATCAGATTATCATATCTCTTCTATCCTGTTATAGCGTCTAAGCGCGTTTGATACCCTGATAGTCTGCTCATCTCGTTCCTAGCACGGCCGCAGCTAGAATATGTTTTTTAATACTCTAACACGCTATCAGCTCTGTTAACTTTCTAAAAGTTCGGCCACAACCTCTGCTGTCCTCTCCACCAACTCAGGTGTATGTGCAAGACTGATGAAGCCAGCTTCAAACTGTGATGGTGCAAAGAAAACACCACGATCTAAACAGCCTTGGAAAAACTTTCCGAATTCTTCAGTACGACATTTTTTAGCATCCCCCAAATTCCGAATGGGACCTTCGTGAAAAAACAGACAAAACATCGAGCCGACACGGTGAAAGGTGAAGGATTTATTTTTGATGACATCACGCACTCTCGCTTCAAAAAGTGCACCCAGTTCTTCTAATTTTTTCCATCCATCAATTCTTTCAAGCTCGCGCAGTTGAGCAAGCCCAGCTGCCAAGGCGAGGGGATTGCCAGAGAGTGTTCCAGCCTGATAAACAGGGCCTGTAGGAGCAAGTTGATCCATGATCTCAGCACGCCCACCAAAGGCTCCGACAGGAAGTCCGCCTCCAATGACTTTGCCCAATGCAGTCAGATCAGGTTTTACACCACATCGTTCTTGATATCCACCGCGTGCTAGACGAAAGCCCGTCATCACTTCATCAAAAATCAAAAGTGCTCCATGCTCTGTACAGAGTTCACGCAAGCCCTCTAAAAATCCTGGCTCAGGAATGTAGAGTCCAGCGTTACCTGGAATTGGTTCCAAAATCAGACCTGCAATTTCTGATCCATATTTTTCAAAAGCTTCCTCAACCGCAGCAAGATCATTAAATGGCAAGGTCGTCGTCAATGCGGCAAGCGCTGCAGGCACACCTGCACTATCAGGGCATCCAAAGGTGAGTGCACCACTTCCAGCTTTGACCAAAAGTGAATCGACATGGCCATGATAACAGCCTTCAAACTTAATAATCCGATCACGCCCTGTCACACCGCGAGCTAAGCGAATGCAGGACATCGTTGCTTCAGTGCCACTATTAACCATGCGAACTTTTTCAACCGAAGGGATCATACGACAGATTGTTTGTGCCATCTCAATCTCCAGTGGATGAGAAGTCCCAAAACTCACACCTCGTTCTGCCGTTGTGCAAACGGCTTCGATAACAACTTCCGGTGCATGGCCTAAAATTGCAGGGCCCCAGGTACCGACGTAATCGATCAGTTTTTTTCCTTCAATTGTGGTAAGAATGGCTCCCTCAGCGGACTGCGTAAAAAAGGGATGACCTCCAACAGCGCGGAAAGCTCGAACAGGAGAGTTAACGCCCCCTGGAATCCAGCGAAGAGCTTCGGCCCAGAGTTCGTTTTGTGAGAGGTAGCAAGTGGCCGATGGCAAATTACAAGAAGGCATAAAAAAATTTTAGGAGAAAATATGATGTGAAAACCTCATTCTTGCAAGAATGAGAATATAGATTTGCCAATAATTTTATTAAAACAGCTTTTTGTTTACATTGTTATGACTTTTCTTTACATAGACACGAACTCTTAACCATTAAAACTATGAAATTAAAGTCCAACTTCTCTTTTATGGCGCGAGGAGCATTACTCCTGAGCGCTCTCACACTGATTCCAGGAACGCCCGTCATGGCTGCTTCTGGGGCTTCAATGCAGTCAACAGCATTGAGTCAGAATATAACGCAACCGGCTACAGAAAGTTCAATCACGGTAAATAATTATGCAGCCATGTTGAACAACTTAGCTGCTACGAATGAAGATCAAAATTTTTATGATATTTATTCGATGCCCGAGCAGCTTTCCCTTGCTATCGATTTTCAAGGCAATCGCACCTATCAAGCGGTGGAAGGCCAAGGCGAAGAACTACTACAAAACCTCACCGAAGATGATATTGCTGCTTATTCTACTTGGTCGAGCAGTCAGCTAGCAGGGAACAAAAGCACTTTTGCAGTTGCTTCGGGCAACAAGAGCATCGCAAAAAATGATACTGCTGCTCTTCTTTTAACTCCCAATCAAATAAAGAAGGTTAAAGACATTAATGAAGCTTTAGGAAATGCGACCAAACATCCTCTTGCGAATAATGTTTTTGAGAACAAAGCTATTTTGACCGCTATCATGTCCTACCTAGCATCATTAGGATTAGGAGCATCAGCCAGCACCATCAATACAGCAGCGAATCTCTTAGGCAATGCAGCCTTTGCTTTAGGAGTTATTGGGCTTGTTCCGATCATTGCAGAGCATATCGGACACCAATTTGAAGGAAGAGCAAGAAAGATAGCGATGACTACAGAGCTTCCTGATGGAGAGCACACGGCTTTAATTACAAACCAAACTGTTCAACAACTTATTAACCAAGAAAACACCAATAGAATCAATACTGACAAACTAAGAAAAACAGAGGTGAGTGAAGATGCTAAAACAATGGTTTATGGGTATATTTCTCCAACAGGAGAAAGATTTGCTCGCTTTGCTACAAACTGGAGAACTTTCTTTTCACCAGCATTTAAACTGATTGGTATTAATATTCCTATAGATGAACTTCATCTTTCTCATACAGCACTAACTAATCCATCGGAACTTGCGTTTCACTTTCAAGAACAACAGAACTTAGCAACTCAAACAGAAACACTACTTCAGAAAGCTCTTGAAGGGCAAGTAAGCGTTCTTGATCCGAGCGATAACCCGCTTCTAACTAAAGTTCAAAGCCTTAAAGAAAATCAACAAGGTTTTTTAATCGGAGGTATCAAATACGCTACAGACAGCCTTACTAATTTTGTTTCTGGAAAACTAGAAACCCTTGATAACTGGTGGGAAGAGTATCAAATCAGTGTTAGAAATGGTGGCTTTTCCCCTACTAAAGGGGGTGATACAGGAACCGTATCATCTTCCATATCCGTTGATAAAGATAATGAAAGCGGTCGTAAAGACTCAGAGAGAGCGCGTCTCTTGCAGCATCCGAAGGAGGAGAAAGGCTCGTCAATGAAGTCTGCCTGGTTATAATGGTAGTACTTCTTTCATAAAATAGCTTAAATTAAAACTAAACATGCGCCGCATTGAAAAGTGTGGCGCATTTTTTTTGTTGTTTATTGGCTTTATTACAACCTCGGTTAGAAGTGATGGTGCTGAAGGACTACCTCCGTAGCAGGGCTTGTACCATCTTCATGACTTAATTGAACGATATAAGAGGGAGGAAATTTTAGCGTCTGACCAGGCGGAAGACCGAAGCGCTACCTTCTGGTAACGTGAGTGAGGACAATGCCGTCAGAACGCAATAAGAACTAGTCCAATAGTCCAGATAATGAAGGCGGTATTTAGGAGCGCTTCTCAACTCCACTCAAGCATTTGTCGCAATGGCCTCTCTGCGCGCTTCCTTAACTCCTCTTCCAATACAATCTCTGGGCTCAAATCGCGCAAGCAATGATATAATTTTTCGAGCGTATTCATTTTCATGAAGCGACACTCAGCGCAAGCGCAATGATCAGTTGGTCCAGGGATGAAGGTTTTATCTGGGATCTCACGGCGGAGTCGATGGAGCATTCCTTCTTCTGTTACGATCACAAAGGCTTTTGCTGGTGAATTTTTGCAATAGGAAATCATCTTCTCTGTCGAGCAGACTTCATCAGCAAGTAATCGCACTGCATAAGGACATTCTGGGTGAGCAACTACTTTGGCATCAGGATGCTCTTTCCGAGCTCGATTGATACTATCACGGGTAAACTCCACATGGACGTAACAATTTCCTTTCCAAAGTTCCATCGGACGCCCCGTCTGTTCAATAACCCAAGCTCCTAAATTTTGATCGGGTGCAAAGAGGATATTGCGATCTTTAGGGACATGAGAAACAATTTTAACGGCATTGCCACTGGTGCAGATCACGTCAGAAAGTGCCTTCACCCCAGCACTACAATTGATGTAAGAAACAACATAATAATTTTTATCCGCATGCTCTTTTAAAAACTGTTCTAAGGCGGGAGCAGGACAAGAATCTGACAAAGAACAGCCAGCATGGAGATCTGGCAATACAACTTTTTTGGTTGGATTGATAATCTTAGCGGTCTCGCCCATAAAATGAACACCACAAAAAGCAATCACTTCAGCCTCCGTTTGAGCCGCTTGAATACTTAATCCCAGCGAGTCCCCGACATAATCAGCCACCTCCTGAATCTCAGGAATTTGATAGTTATGCGCGAGGATGACCGCGTTACGTTCTTTTTTGAGGCGTTGGATTTCGGAGAAAAGATTCACAGGGTGAAAGGGATAAAAATTGATGTTTTAAAATACTACTATCCTTATTTTTTGTTAATCAATTGCCTTAAAATATACGGTAAGATGCCTCCATGCTTGTAATAGTCAATTTCAATAGCTGTATCGATACGAACCTTGAGAGCAATCTCCTCGCACACCCCATTTTTTCTGGTGATGCGAAGCTTTAATTCTTGGCGTGGTTGTAATTGGTCGGAAAGCCCAATAAGGTCGTAAGTTTCTGTTCCATCAAGCTTCAGCGTTTGGGCATTGGTTCCTTCCATGAATTGTAGTGGAAGCACTCCCATACCAACAAGGTTAGAACGGTGAATTCGCTCATAGCTGCTTGCAATAACGGCGCGTACACCAAGAAGCTGAGTTCCTTTAGCTGCCCAGTCACGACTACTACCGGTTCCATATTCTTGACCAGCGATAATGAGAAGAGGGGTTTTTTCTTGAGCATATTTTTGTGCTGCATCGAAAATGCTCATGCGCTCGCCGTCTGGTTGATGCAAGGTTTCACCACCTTCAACACCAGGCAGCATCAGATTTTTGATACGAACATTAGCAAAGGTACCGCGCGTCATGACACGATCATTGCCGCGTCGACTGCCGTAGCTGTTGAAATCTTCTGGTTTAACCCCTTGTTCTGTTAGGTACAAACCAGCAGGAGCTTGCTTCTTGATGGCACCTGCAGGAGAGATGTGATCCGTTGTGACTGAATCTCCAAAGATGGCGAGCGGACGAGCTCCTTCAATAGCTTTAATGCTAGAAGGATTCTTGTCGAAATTTTCAAAGAACGGAGGCTCTTGAACATAGGTGCTCTTCTGATTCCACTCATAGATCTCACCAGTTGGTGAGGGGATCTCATTCCATTTTGGATTTTGTGCGGCAAAATCAGAGTAATATTTTTTGAAGGTCTCTGGTTCTAAAGCATTTTTTAGAGCAGCACGCACTTCACTGAGGCTTGGCCAGAGGTCGCGTAAAAAAACGGGCTTTCCATTTTTATCAGAACCAATAGCCTCTCCTGAAAAATCAATATTGACGCGACCCGCAAGAGCAAAGGCGACAACAAGTGGAGGTGACATCAAGAAATTAGCCTTGATCGCAGGATGGATGCGAGCCTCGAAATTACGATTACCGGAAAGAACCGCCGCAGTAACAAGATTGTGATCTTGGATAGCTTTTTCAATTTCCGGTTGGAGCGGGCCTGCATTCCCAATGCAGGTTGTGCAGCCATAGGCCACAGTTTGAAAACCTAGTTGATCGAGATAAGGCTGCAATCCTGTTTTTTCAAGATAACTCGTCACTACGCGGGAACCCGGTGCCAGCGAGGTCTTGACGGAACTGTCGATAGTGAGACCATACTCCACAGCTTTCTTAGCAAGTAATCCAGCAGCGACCATTACGGAAGGATTGCTTGTATTTGTGCAGCTGGTAATCGCTGCAATGAGAACAGCACCATGGCCAATGGCCGAGCCTTTATCATGGAAAGGAGTTTCAGTCATCGTCTCAAGCTGATCGGGAGTAGGACGATCAGCAACCATTTCTTGCTCATCAAGTGGCAATTTGTGATGCCTTGCAAGATAGGCTTTAACATCGAGATGATTTTTTTCAATACCGTATCCACCATCCGTTACACTTTTTTCTAATAGCGTTGAAAAAGTTTTTTCTAAATCAGGTAAATTAATACGATCTTGTGGGCGCTTTGGACCGGCAACACTTGGTTGAATACTGCCAAGATCAAGTTCTAAACTAACGCTATAATCAAGTTCGCCTTTACGTGGCATTCCAAAAAGCCCTTGTGCTTTGAAATAGTTCTCAAAAGCAGCGCACTGCTCCGCTGACCTTCCTGTGGCTTTCATGTAAGCGATCGATTCTTCATCGACAGGGAAAATGGCAATAGTTGCTCCATATTCAGGAGCCATATTGGCAATTGTACCACGATCAGGAAGCGAGAGCTTTGCTGCGCCTTCTCCATAAAACTCAACAAACTTTCCAACTACTTTGGCAGCGCGTAACATCTGTGTGACATGAAGAGCAAGGTCAGTAGCGGTTACGCCTTCAGCCAGTTCACCGGTAAGATGAACACCAATGACTTCTGGAGTGAGGAAATACACGGGTTGCCCGAGCATTCCAGCTTCAGCTTCAATACCACCAACGCCCCAGCCAACAATTCCCAAACCATTGATCATCGTGGTGTGGGAGTCAGTGCCAACGAGTGTATCTGGATAGTAAACTTTTCCCTCAGCTGTTTCCGCATGAAGTACACCTTGAGCTAAACATTCTAAATTGACTTGATGCACAATTCCAATGCCTGGAGGAACAATACCAAATGTTTTGAAGGCTTGCTGTCCCCATTTCAGAAATTCATAACGTTCGCGATTGCGTTGAAATTCGATTTCTAAATTCAGATTCATCGCATCAGGACGTCCATAATAATCAACTTGTACAGAGTGATCGACGACGAGATCGACTGGTACGAGTGGCTCTACAGCACTTGGGTTACCACCAAGTCGTTGCATAGCACTCCGCATCGCAGCGAGATCGACGAGGAGGGGAACACCAGTAAAATCTTGCAAGACAATCCGAGCAACAACAAAAGGAATTTCCTCTTCAATCGGCTTTTTAGCATTCCAATTAGCCAGACGCTTCACATCTTCTGTCGTAATTTTATGTCCATCGCAGTTACGCAAGACGGACTCTAAAACAACACGTATGCTGAAAGGCAGGCGTGAGATCGGCCCTAAACCTTGTTTTTCAAGCTCTGGAAGGGAGTAAAAAAATCCTTTTTGAGAGGAGGTAATGTCAAAGGAATGAAGAACGTTGAAGGGATGTTTCATGATAAAAAGTAAAAATTTTTAGTGAAAAAGATACAAAGAATGAACGTCAAAGCTCTTTGTATTTTATTGTTTTTGAAGTGAAGCAAGCACAGCTTTAATTTTTTCAAAGTCGGGAAGCAGTTTTGGATCGTCGTTGGACTCTGCATATTGAATAACTCCGGAACGATCGATAACAAAAGCAGAACGTTTTGGAACTCCCGACATTCCAAGACCAATCTCAGGAAGAAAACTTTCATAAGCTACGCCGTAAGCTTCAGCAACCTTGTGCTCATAATCACTAAGGAGCGTGACTTCAATTTTTTCTTTAGAAGCCCAAGCCTCTTGCGCAAAAGGATTATCGCCACTAATTCCAAAGACTGTTGCATCGAGAGCACTGTAGGCATTTATTTCTGAAGTGACAGAGCAAAGCTCTTGAGTGCAAACACCCGTAAAAGCCATTGGAACAAAGAGGAGCACAACAGGCCCCCTTTGAAGAGCCTCCTGTAGCATAACGTGCTTAAGACCTTCGGCTGTTTTAGAAGAAAGTTTGAAATCTGGAGCAGTCTGACCAATGGCGAGTGTTTTTTGAGACATAGGAAGAAAGAAGTTGAAAGTTTGAGAACGGCCTTGAGCTATGAATTTAACCATAAAGCATACAAAAAAGAAAAATTAATTCTTTGTCTTCGTTGCGTTCTTTATGCTTCATTGTCTTCACTTATGAAAAACAAAAAATGGTGGAGCCTTGTGAACTTCGTTCACGCTACTCGCGGCGTTTTTTTCTTTATCAAAACAGAACGTAATCCGAGCATCTACCTTGTCGTTATGAGCTCGATTACTCTTGCAGCTTATCACTATCACCTTAATCGGATTGAATGGTGTCTCTTGCTTTTTGCGATGGCTCTTGTCTGGACAGCAGAAGCCTTAAATACAGGCATCGAACTGCTTGCTGATGAAATTTCGGAAGAGCGTCGAGAGCGGCTTGGAAGAGCTAAAGATGTAGCTGCTGGAGGGGTACTCATAGCCGCTATCATAGCAGCAATCATTGGAATTTTGATTTTTTGGCCACATCTGATTTGAGTTGTAACAAGATTATAGCTTGGATTGCGAAAAAGAAGATTTACCTTCAATTGTTTTTTTAAATAGATTCAACGCACAATGAAATATAATTTTATGATTAAGAAAGCTCCACTATTGCTACTCATCACTTTTAGCATGGCTATTAACTTTTGCTTTGCTCAATCTACTCCAATCACAGCTCCAATTAAAAATGCTGTTGTTCCATTAGAGTTAACAAGTCAAGGTCTTCATCTGACACTCTCTGGAAAGACCTCTCGAATTTCCCTACAAAAAAGTCAGGAATTAATTATTCATATTAATATTAAAAATATTTCCCAATATCAATTGATATATGAAGAACCTAGTTTTATAGATGATTTCCATCCCCTTATTTACTACACCTTATCCAATCCTTACTCTTCAATTGGATGGAGCGAGTGGTTCTATCAGCTACCAGTACTTCAAGAAGAACGAAGCTTAAATACTGTCAGCAACAATTCTGTGTCCTTACATTTTATGGCTTCTGATGCTGGAACTAAGGAAATAACTGTTAATGTCTTTGATGACACAGGCAAGGTGCGTGTTAATCCAACATTTAGCCAAAAATTTGGAACCGTCGCTTCCTTCACAATCACGGTAACGGTGAAGTAACTAAAAATTAGTTTTTATGAGCCTCTTAAATTGAAAAGAGCGCGTTAGAAACACAGAAATTGTTTCTTAGAAAGTGTTACAGATCCAAAAACTAGCCGCTGAAAACACAGCCCCAAGGAAAAAGAGCAAGCTTATGGCGTACCCTTTTCAATTTAATTCTCTATGCTCCACTCGCAATAACGCTTAGTGCCTTTTGCTGCGAGTAGATTTTTTTTTGAACGAAACGTCGTTTCAGATTGACCTTCGAGGCGCTCTCTTGCAGAATCGTCTTTCTTTTTCAGGTGAGGTGGCTGAGTGGTCGAAAGCAGCGCTTTGCTAAAGCGCCGTACTGTAAAAGGTACCGAGGGTTCGAATCCCTCCCTCACCGTTATGATTGCTGTTACAATTCAGCAATCTCAAAAATCGCTTCCACTTCCACGGCGGCGCCAAGAGGGAGAGAGGAGACACCGACTGCAGCGCGAGCATGTTTACCTGCTTCTCCTAATACCTCCACGATAAAATCGGAAGCTCCATTGATGATTTTTGGATGAGCCGTAAATTCTGCAGTCGCACTAACGAAGCCTGTAAGCTTTACACAACGTTTAATTTTATCGAGAGAGCCGAGCGCTGCTTTTGCCTGAGCCAAAATATTTAGCATGCAGTGACGTGCGGCTTCAATGCCTTGCTCTTCTGAAACAGTCGAACCAAGGTGTCCCACAACCTTGATCTTTCCATCTTCATAGGGCAGTTGACCTGAAATAAAAAGAAACGATCCCACAATCGTGCAAGGAACATAATTGGCCAGCGGGGTGGTTACAGTGGGGAGGGTGAGGTTGAGTGATGTGAGTGTGCTTTCGATCGGATTCATTTTAGGGAATATTAGGGTGTGTTAAAAAATTGATAAAACTGTAATCATAAAACTAAGCAGCTTCTTCGCGCACCGAAAACTTAAAAATGATACTTAACGTTAAAGATAGATTGTTTAAAGCGAGCTATTAGGAACATCTCCTCTTAGCTGTTACATAAATGGCCACCATGCCACCTATCCAGGCACCTGCAATACAGTCGCCTATGAAATGATAGTCATCAGCTAGCAGCCCTACAACCACTGCCACTGCTACAAAAACTCCCAAACAGCGCCAAAGACCGAGGGGAAAGGTGAGCCAAAGAGCCACCATAAAAGCCACTGCTACTGTTGTGTGGCCCGAGGGAAAAGACTGATAAATGGCTCCCTTATGAAACCAATGAAACCCATAAGCCTGATCGCGAAGAAGTGAAGGATTATTTTGGATCCAAGTCCTCGGCCAATACCGACCGAATATAACTTTCAAAACATCCTTCATAAAAATGGCAATCACAATGCTGTTAGCAACATTTAAAAAGGGCCATTGAAACTTTAGGTCCTGATTATTGAAAGGCTTATTTTTTTGATGAGAAAGTGACCAAGCAAAGTAGCAATAATACAAAAAGCTCCAAATCACGATCAGATCAACAAGATGAGTACTCCAATCAAAAATTGGAAAACGCCGTAAGTTTTCATGATCAACCCACCTTGCAAAAGTGGGGTCAACCCAAAAACAACATCCCATAAGGAGCAATGTTGTTGGAATGAGAGAAAGAAGGGTTTTTTGGAAAAGCGATAGAGCGGGAAAGAGCCTCATCAATGAATAAGTTGATTTTTATAAAGCTGGACCGTTTTCTCTAATCCAAAATAGAGCGCATCACAAACGAGCGCATGACCAATACTAACCTCATCAAGACAGGGAATCTGCTGTTTGAAGAATTTGAGATTGTTCAAATCAAGATCATGGCCAGCATTAAGCCCCAAGCCTATCTCTTGAGCCTTTCTTGCAGCAGCCACATAAGCAGCAACAGCTTCTTCTAGTTTTCCCTCTGCAAATTTTCTAGCATAACCTTCGGTATAAAGCTCAATGCGATCGGTTCCAGTAGCTTTAGCTCCTTCAACCATGGCGAGATCAGGATCCACAAAAATAGAAACTCGAATACCGGCTCTCTGAAAAATAGGTATTATCTCTTGTAAGTAAGATTGATATTGGACGGTATCCCATCCATGGTTTGAAGTAAGTTGACCTAATGCATCTGGAACGAGCGTCACTTGATGAGGTTTAGTTTCTAAGACAAGATCAACAAACTTTTTCTCTATCGGATTTCCTTCGATATTAAATTCCGTCGTAATGATTTTTTTGAGTTCACGTACATCTTCATAACGAATATGTCGCTCATCGGGACGCGGGTGAACTGTAACCCCATCAGCTCCAAAACGCTGAACGTCGATAGCTGCCTGAATAACATCAGGATTATTACCCCCGCGTGAGTTCCGAAGGGTGGCAATTTTATTAATATTGACGGATAACCTAGTCATAGAATAGAGGTTACAGGCTGAACGTTAGAGGCTGCAGTAAAAAACGGATTTTTAATAAAATGATTGTTGATTCATGCTTTTCTACTGATGAAAAAATTCTCTCAACTTGCTGTCAACATTGTCGTAATACCGACATAAATATCGAGAGTCGTATTATTCGGATCTGCTGTGCGTTCATCGTAGACCTCAAAGTCAGCAAAGTAATTGCGTTCTCCACCTAGCGTTTGCGGAGTGGTAGCCCAAATTTCTTGCCAAGCATGAATACAAACTTCCGGCATTGGTCCTGGACCTGCTGTAATTTTTACATAGCGCTGTGCAGGTATCGTCAATTTGGAAAAACCTTCGGGAATATCTCTAAAAGAACTGACTACTTCTCCGATAAAATAGTCATATTCACCGGTATAATCAGATTCGTAATTAGTATAGATGCAATAAGTGATTCCAGGTGAAAAACGTTGCGCGATTTTGTCGGCAGATTGATTTTCAAAATATTGCTGAAGCATTCTAGGAATTTTAGCACTATTCGAATCCATTTCATGATTGAGACTCGTGCGGCAGGTCAGACCGATTAATTTTAGCTCACCCAAGGCAGTTTCAGTTTTTTTCATAAAAGCCAAGGATATGAGGCAAGCTCTACTTTTTCCAGCTTCAATGCTCTTTGCACAAATTTTTAAAAACTTCTTCTTCGTAAAACGCTCGCATTTGCCTATAGCACCTTGTTTGTTGAGGTACATGCTATTTGTATACTCAGAAAATAGAATTCAAGCATTTCTGCATAACAATCAGATAATAAAAGTGTTGCTATTAGTTTCCAAGTTGAGATAAAGAGAAGTTTTGGGAATCCACTCTGTAGAGGAGTCCCAAAAAGCATAGAAAAAACTAGATCATTGCAACTAAAAGCTTAAATTTTGCTCCAAAAAAAACCTATGTCATAAGTAATTAAAAAGTGGAGGTTTATTTCCTAGAGCAAGAGCTTCTTCCAATTCCACGCTACTATGTCATGAAATAATAGAAGGATGAAGGTTTGTTAAAGTTTGTTGAAACTTCCACCCTTTAATTATTCATGACATATATTATCTTAAGTTATTAAAATAAAGAAACGCACCTCCATTATTCGTAAAAACTAAAAAAGTTTGAACATTTTTAGCTTTGAGCAGTCCAACTCGACACATAGCGAGAAAAAAACACCTCCCCAAATAAGAGTTAACGCCTCCCATCAAGGAGCAATAAGGAATTTTTTAATCCTGCGAGCCACTGCGATCTGTTTTTTGGTTTTTTCAGATCGAACAACGGTGGCTCGCTTTTTTTAACCCGATCGAAATTAGGCACCCCTTAAGAAGCTCTCTCAAGACATCTCTTATCCTGAAGCCAAAGCTTACAAAACCTGTAGAAACTTACTTCTACCCAAGGCCAAGAAAAAAACCAGTGCACTAAACAAGCAAACAACGATGCTGATACAACAGCGCGAACAAAGGTTGAAGATTAAAATTAACGTGACCTCTTCTCAAAAATAAGTATTTTTATCCTTTACGTTTTTTGACTTAGAATCACCCTGCAACTATGCCGCCGTCTCTTGAATTCATAAAAATGAATGGTGCTGGCAATGACTTTGTCATGCTAGATAATCGCAACGCCACATTACAACTTTCCCAAAAACAAATTAGTTTTTTTTGCGATCGACACCGTGGCATTGGAGCCGATGGACTCTTGGTTCTTGAATACGTTAAAAGCGAGCCACCATACCGTATGCGCTACTATAACGCCGATGGCCTTGAAGCAGAAATGTGCGGCAATGGGGCTCGCTGCTTTACACGCTACCTTGCAGAGCTAGAAGGCTTATCAGGCCCTATTTCTTTTCATACACAGGCTGGAATTATCACAGGAACCTATCAAGGAGGCAATCAAGTCCAGATTGTAATGAGCCCCCCCTTGAATCTACAGCTCAACCAAACTCTCGCCCTAGATTCAACTCAACTAATAGAGCTCCACAGCATTAATACAGGCGTTCCACATGCTGTTATTTTTGTAAAAGACCTCCCTAACATACCAGTTGTAAACACCGGCCGGACCCTTCGTCATCACGATCACTTTGCACCAGCAGGAACAAATATTAATTTTGTTGAGTCACAAAGCGAACAGCTCCTAACTATTAGAACCTATGAACGAGGTGTTGAGGATGAAACCCTAGCTTGCGGCACAGGCATTGTGGCTTCCGCCCTCATCCATCATTTACTTTCTAAAGCCCCTTCCCCTATTTCTGTTATTACTCAAGGAGGCGATAAGCTACAGGTAGATTTTCAAACTACTCCAGATCAACAGAAACTCCAAATCAATCATCTCACCTTAACAGGGCCCGCTGATTTTGTTTTTAAAGGAACCCTTTCTCTTTAATTTTTAACATGAACAAGATACTCTTCTTATGAATCAAAAATACCCCTCTTTTGCAGGAGCCCACACCGCCATCGTTACCCCTTTTAAAAATGGAAAAATTGATGAGCAAGCTTTCATTAAGCTCATTGAATTTCAAATAGCTGGAGGTATCCGAGGCATTCTTCCAACAGGAACAACAGGCGAAACTCCTACCCTCACTACTGAAGAGCAGCTAAGAGTCATCGAGTTAACAATTCAAACAGTTAACAAAAGAGCCCTTGTTATTGCAGGAACCGGTTCTAACTCGACCGCAAAAACCATCGAGGTGACCCAGAAAGCAGAACAACTTGGCGCCGACGCAGCACTCATTGTTGTTCCCTATTATAACAAGCCATCTCCGGAAGGACTTTATCGCCACTTTAAAGAGGTCGCTGCCTCTGTCAAAATCCCTATTATTCCTTATGACAATCCAACTCGATGCGGCATTGAAATGCCCATTCAAACCATCCTTCGATTAGCTACCGATTGCCCAAATATTATTGCCCTCAAAGATAGCGTTGGCAATATGGATCGTATTCGTGAACTGAAGACTATCTTACCAGCTCACTTTGAGCTTCTCTCAGGAGATGATATTGTCACACTCCCGATCTTAAAAGCAGGAGGCGTTGGCGTTTTCAGTGTCGCCTCTAATTTTATTCCTTCAAAAATTACCCAATTAGTTTCCTTGTGCTCTGCCGGAAAATACGAAGATGCAGAAAAACTTCAAGAGCTCCTTATTCCTTTTTTTAAGACTATTTTTATAGAATCTAATCCGGTCCCGATTAAAACCGCCTTAGCAATGAAGGGCATGATAGAGGAAGAATTCCGCTTACCTCTTGTTGAATTGACCCAAGAACATCGCGCTGTTTTGGCTGCATCAATCAAAGCGGTAGAAAGTTTTTAATTGAAATAATTTTCATTGTGAAAAAGAGTAACGTTATTATTTACGGGGCAAAAGGAAAAATGGGACAAGCTTTACTTGAAGCCCTTTCAAGAGAGCCCTCACTAGAGTTATTGACAGCCGTTTCCTCAAAAGAGTCCATCGACCCTTTTATAAACCAAACCGATGTGATCATCGACTTTACAACCCCCCAAGCCACAATGGAGCTTTTGTCAAAATGTACAAAAGCAAAAAAGCCACTTGTCATCGGAACAACCGGCCTCTCCAAAGAAGAAGAAGCTATGATCTTTTCAGCTTCACAAGAAATCCCCATTCTCTTTTCGCCTAACTATAGCGTCGGCGTCAACGCCCTTTTTTGGCTTACACAAAAAGCCACAGAATTATTAGGCCCCGAGTATGACGCCGAAATTGTCGAGATGCACCATCGTTTTAAAAAAGACGCCCCAAGCGGCACCGCTCGTCGTTTAGGAGAAATCATAGCAGAGACTCGCTCGCTTGATTATGAAACAGAAGCCAAGCATGGTCGCGTTGGGCTTTTTGAAAAGCGAACTTCTTCTGAAATAGGAATACATGCTTTAAGAGTCGGCGACAGCATTGGAGAGCATACCGTAATCCTTGGAACATTAGGCGAGCGCCTAGAATTAACATATCGCGCCTCAACTCGCGCAGCTTACGCAACCGGTGCGCTTCGAGGCGCTTCTTGGCTTATTGAAAAAAATCCGGGACTATATGACATGCAACATGTTTTAGGAATAAAAATTAGTTAAAAGTAAAATGCCGAGCCATCAATTCCCCCTCCCTAATCAAGTTGGAATTTCTCTTGGTTCCAACCTTGGAGAGAGCAACTCTATCCTTCGCCAAGCCATTAGCCAGCTCCAAAAATTTCACATTGGTCCTGAAGAGACATTTTTAGTTTCCTCATTTTATAAAACAGCCCCTGTCGACTGCTCTCCAAGCTCTCCTGATTTTTTAAATGCTGTTATCCAATTAGAGACCCCCCTGTCCTCTTATAAGCTAATCGAACTTCTTCAACAGCTAGAAGTAGAAGCGGGACGCCCTCTTCAACGAGTCAAAAATACACCTAGAACTCTAGATTTGGATTTTCTCTATCATGGAATGACTTTACTCACCACGGACCGCTTAATTCTTCCTCATCCAAAAATCATCGAACGAGAATTCGTTCTTCGCCCACTTTCAGAAATAGCGCCGGACCTCACTCTTCCTGGATGGAAAAAAACAGCACGAGAAAATTTACTGATTTTAAATAAATAATTTTATAACCTTATAAAAATGAAAAAAAAAGATGTTTTTGATTTTTTGAAGACTAAAAAAAGAAGCGGTGAAAAAATTTCCTGCCTTACTTCCTATGATTATCCTTCCGCTCGATTAATTGATGAAGCAGGAATTGATCTCATTTTAGTCGGAGACTCTTTAGGCATGGTTGTCCTAGGCCATCCTGATACCACGCAGGTTACACTCAATGATATCGAGCACCATCTCAAAGCGGTACACCGAGGAACAACAAATGCAATTATTGCGGCCGATTTACCGATACATACTTTTGATACTGTCGCAAAAGCAGTAGCATCTTCCCAAGTCTTGTATTCAGCCGGAGCCGATATGGTTAAACCAGAAGGGGCCATGATTCCTCAAATCAAAGCAATTGTTAAGGAAGGAATTCCAGTGTTAGCTCACCTAGGAATGCTGTGTCAGCAAATTCTCGTCGAAAAAAAATACCGTATTAAAGGTAAAACAAAAGATGAAGCAGATCGCCTCTTATATGAAGCCCATAAAGTACAAGAGGCAGGAGCAAGTGCCATTGTTCTAGAGTTAGTAACTCCATTCGTAGCACAACAAATTACTGAGGAATTAGATATCCCTACGATTGGCATTGGTAGTGGCGTTCATTGTGATGGTCAAATTTTAGTACTAAGCGACCTATTAGGACTACAACCATGGTTTCGACCTTCTTTTGCAAAACCAAAAGCAGACTTAGCATTGACCATTCAAAAAGCTGTTAAAGATTATATTAATGATGTGAAATCAAATCATGTCTAGCACCCTGCATCAAAAAGTCGCTTCGGGACAAAAATTTCTCCTTGCTGGAGCAGTCTTCAATTTAATTTTAGGAACAATCAAGACGGCTGCGGGGCTAGTTGGCCATTCTATTGTGTTAACTACAGATGGAATAGAATCAATGCTTGATGTCATGACTTCTTTAGGAACTTGGTTTGCTTTAGGATATGCCTCAAAACCTCCAGACTCGGAACATCCCTATGGACACGGAAAAGCTGAATCTGTAGCCGCCATTATCAATGCCCTCATTCTTTGGCTGTTAGGATTTGCAATTGCTCTTTTTAGCATCCATCGCTTAGTTAATGCAGCTCATGGTGTTCTTCCACATCCTCCGAAAGCTTATACATTAGTAATCTTAATAGTTGTTATTTTATTAAAAGAACTATTTTTTAAAATTATCTATCATCAATCTAAAAAAATTGGTAGTACCGCTATGCTGGCTGATGCCTGGCATCATCGCTCTGACATGTTGGTTTCTTTAACTGCTTTTATTGGCATCAGTCTTTCATTATTTGCTGGAATCAATTATGACAATGCTGATAGCTGGGCCGCCCTCGTGGCCTGTGTGATTATTTTTTATAATGCCACTCATATTTTTCGTTCTTCCCTTGCAGAAATCATGGATACAAGAGTATCTGAGCAAATGGAAAAAACGATTATTAGATTGGCTTGCGAGATCTCAGGTATTCAAAGTGCTGAAAAATGTCGCGTCCGAAAAAGCGGACTTTCTCTTATTGTAGATCTTCACATTAGAGTAAATGGAGCAATGAGCGTCATGGAAGGGCATGCTATTTCTCACCAAGTCAAAAATCATCTTATGAACGCTGGATTATCTCTTGAAGATATTACCCTCCATTTAGAACCAGCTTAGCTAGAGAATATACGTACTCAATTAAACTAGATCTGGAACCACTTTTTCTAATTATCTACCAAGAGGAAGCACCTTCCGGAAGAGGCGGTAGAGCTGGTTCAGGAGAGGAAGAATTAGGATTAGTGAATGCTGATGGAGATCGTTTCTTCAAGTTATCAACTTCTTCACGAACTGTTTTCAACTCCTCTTGAAATTCCTGGTTCTTAAGAAACTCTTGGGCAAGGTACCTTCCATAGATCTCTCCACCATAAACATCGTCAGGATAATGACGTCCCAACAAGACCCTATTCCAAGCCTTTTGACGAGCCTCTTGTTTAATTTCTTTTTCTTTCTCTGGGAAGAGATCTATTAATAAACTGGCCCAAAGAAAAGCTCGAGTTGTATGCCCACTGGGATAGGCATATCCGCTTTTCGCTATCGCCCCAGTGGCATCTCTCCAACTAAAAGGGCGTTTGCGGTGAAAAATATTTTTTGCAGCTGAAATCGCTATTTTAGCATCACGCGTTACTTTTTTGAATAACGCTGCCGTTGCAGGAAGATCTTTTTCATTAAAGCCTGACCCAATAGCACGTCCAAAGTCAAAAGCGCTATCAGTGCTAGCTTCTTCAGCACGAGTTACCTGCTGATGCGTCCGTGTTGCCAATGCTTCTTTTAAAAAGAAAAGATCTTTATGCTGGCTAGAATCAGTGCTGGGTGGTTCAGGAAGAACCTCTGTTACATTAAGCGCAGAAATATTTAAAAAACTTGTTTTAGGAATAGAGGAGGTTCTCTGCAATGCAACTAGTAGCAATATCAGCAAAGAAAAAAAAGCACAGTTCCTTCGATGAGCTGCTAAAAAGCGATATAATTTTGAGAATGCTTTACGCACAGCGGAATTCTTGGTTGAAAAATGCATTGAGTTGTAATAGGGCCTGATCTAGCAAAGCTCTTTCTTCAGCAATTTTTTTCTCCGTAGAAGGATCTACTGGCGTTGAAATGATTTGCTGATACTGCTGAAGCAATGGCTTTTTTGAATTAGTCGGGCCCAATTTATAAAGAAGTTTTTTAATGACAGCAATCATACTCTGCGCTTCTTTAATTTTTTTGAGCGCCTCATCTTCTGTTGTCTCTCCTTGAAATAAGCGTTTTAATTGTTGGCACTCAAAAACACGACATCTGACTGGACGTGCTGTATAGACAGCACAACAATTATTTTTAAAAGCAGAACAAGGCTGATTAAAAAAATCATACTTTTTTTTATGTTGAATGCGAAATCCAAGCTGCTTCAGCGCTGGCGCTGAGTCACCCGCTTGCAGGTGCACTCCGACAAACATACTCCCATCACAACAAAGGCCACAAGACTTACAAAGAGAAGATGCGGCTTGGAGCATGAGTTTTAGTGCTTCAGAGCCTCTTTTTTCACTCTGCGACTTTTTCTTGTCTTGGGAGTCTTTTCCTTTTTTTCTCGCCCAAAACAATGAGGGCAGCTTTTTGCAACCTCGTAGTGCGGATGGCGTTGATCTTCGAAGGTCAATGGCATTTGACAAGCAAAACACATGGCAGAAGAAGTCTCCTGCAAAGCAGCATCAACGCCAACTCTCCTATCAAACACAAAACACTCACCATCATAATGAGCACCACCGCATTCTTTAAAATAATCCAGAATTCCTCCTTCTAATTGAAAAATATTTTTAAACCCTTCTAACTCCATAAAAGGAGCAGCTTTCTCACAGCGAATTCCTCCAGTACAAAAAGTCACAATTGTTTCTTCTTTGAGATGTTCTGGCAGCTTTCTTACTGCTTCAGGAAAATCTCGAAAATGGTTAATTCTTGCTGGAAGAGCACCTCGAAAAGTTCCCATTTTGACCTCATAATCATTACGAGTATCGAGAAGAGTCAGTGGTTTCCCTGCATCTAGCCATTCTTTTAACACTTTTGGAGCAAGCCTTGGTGATGGAGCATTGATTGGATCTATTTCTTTAATTCCAAAAGCAATAATTTCTTTTTTTATTTTTACAAACATCCGGCGAAATGGCTGTTCTTCACTCTCACTCTCTTTACCTCGAAGTGTTGCTAATCCTGGAATCTTTCTCAATCTTACCATCAACTGATCTACCGCCTCTCGCGTGCCAGCAACAAAAAGGTTAATTCCCTCCTCTGCTAATAGAATTGTTCCTTTTATTTCTAACTGTAGGCAGAGCGATTTTAGCTCTTCTTGAAGTAATGGAAGATTCTCAAGGGGCGCAAACTGGTAACTTGATATATTGATGAAAGGCATAATTAAAAATAAATGAATGTAAAATTTGATGCTAGTTTTCGCATGAAGCGTCAGAAATTTTAAATATTACTCTCGGCAAAAGCGATGTCTTTTCGAGGAAGTAACAACGAAACAGATTCAAGTTCTGCTGTCTGAGGAAACATATCGAGGGGTACGGATTCTTGAAGTTGATAATAGCTTGAGAGACGCTTCAAATCACGTGCCAAAGTGGCGGGATTACAAGAAACATAAATGATTTTTTGTGGTGGCGCTTTTAAAATAGCAGCACTAACTAGCTCTGAAAGCCCTTCTGATGGAGGGTCAAGAATCAAGAGACTTTCTGCGTTAAAATGAGTTTGTAGAGTTTCTGGAAGCAATTCTTCCACACCCCCCTCCAAGAATTCTTCATGCTCACTAGCTTCTTTACGCGCAAGTAAAATAGAACCTTGAGAACGTTCTATTCCAATAATTTTTTTAAAAGAATCTTGCAATGCATGCGAAAAAAAGCCGGCACCACAATATGCATCGATCAATAGCTCTCCAGAACCCGCAAGAGCAATGACTTCGTGCAATAAAATTTTTGCTACCTCATCATTAACTTGGCGAAATCCTCCATAACTTTTTTTCTCTCCTAACAAGTAATTTCCATCATGAGGACGCTGTAATCGTAATTGTTGGAGTGCGTTGTTAATTTCTTCGGATGCTAATAAACAGGCATTAATCTCAACAACTTCACGACTTTTTTCAGCAAAAAAGCCAATAGCGCCCTCCTTCACATGGACTGTAATACGATTGCGATAATGAAACGGCTTTGGTGAAGGAACAATCGGGCGGACAGGCGGCTCTTGGATTCCACCAATGCGACGTAAGGCTTCACGAAGCTGCTGTTCTTTGATTTTTAATTGATGGGAATAATCAATGTGTTGATAAGAGCATCCTCCACACTTAAGAAAATAAGGACATGGTGCCTTAACGCGATGAGGAGAGGCTTTGAGAACTTCAAGAAGATCGACTTCTACAAAGCGCGCTTTTGCTTTAGAAATAAGCCCACGAACTTTCTCTCCATCAATCGTACCTCGAACAAAACAAGCCACGCCCTCCAAACGCCCTACGCCAGAGCCTCCAAAAGCGATATCGCGAATTTCAAATTCTGCAAGAGATCTATTTTCTTTTTTCGACATCCGATCGTTTTGAAAATAGGTTTTCAGCAATAATGTCAGCTGCTGCAGATGTAGAAACTTTATGCTTTTCTGAGTGAG
The DNA here is from genome assembly GCA_964402065.1 of uncultured Chthoniobacter sp. GTDB lineage: Bacteria > Verrucomicrobiota > Verrucomicrobiia > Chthoniobacterales > UBA6821 > CAIWMF01. The sequence continues at coordinate 215,865 of CAYOAN010000004.1, forward strand.
AAAAAATATTTTCTAATGTCCCTTTGAGCTTATCGGTATGAGCAAAAACATTGTCACGACTAAATTCGATTCCTTGGCAACGAGCAGCATATTCATAATAAACACTAATGATGCCTCCAGCATTAATTGCATAATCAGGAGCATAGAGAATATTATGTTCAGCAAGCATTCCTCCATGACGCTCTTCAGCAAGCTGATTATTAGCGCCTCCAGCAACAATTTTAACTTTAAGGCGATTGATGGTCTCATCATTAATTACAGCTCCTAAGGCACAAGGAGAAAAGATGTCCGCCTCAACGTCATAGATTTTATCAAGGTCAACAGGAGTTGCAGCAAATTCTTGAACTGCACGAGTCACTTTTTCTGAATCAAGATCTGCAACAAATAAAAACGCCCCCTCTTGATGAAGTAATTTGCAAAGATGAAAGCCCACGTTACCAAGTCCTTGAATGGCTACTTTAACCCCTCTTAAATTGTTAGATTGAAGGCGATGTTGTGCGGCTGTTTTGATACCGATAAAAACACCATACGCAGTTACTGGCGAAGGATCACCAGAACCTTGATTGTCTTTCAAAAGACCGGTGACGTAGTGACACGTTTCGCTCATTTGATTCATGTCCTCAACGTTGGTTCCAACATCTTCAGCAATAATATACCTTCCTCCTAAGCTTTCAACAGCCCTGCCCATGCTTTGTATTAAAGCTGGTGATTTCTCTGTTTTAGCATTTCCAATAATCACAGACTTACCACCACCAATGGGAAGCCCTGCCAAAGCGGATTTATAGGTCATTCCCTGCGAAAGGCGAAGAACATCATGAAGAGCATCTTCGTCACTAACATAACTCCACATACGGCATCCTCCCATAGCTGGTCCAAGATTGGTATTATGAATAGCGATAATAGCTTTTAATCCCGTTACTGGATCGTTGAAAAAAGAGACTTGTTCGTGATTATTGAAAGCGCTGTTGTTAAAAAGTTGCATAGAAAGCGAGAGAGAATAAAGAATGAAAAGGAAAGAGTAAAGAATGAAGGAATAGTAGCAGCACTCTGGACAAGCTCTATCTAGCTTTCAGGGCATTAACACTCGTTAGAATACCAGCAATCATGGAGTAAGCTACAACACCGACAAAAATTGCTACAAGCAAGATTACTGCTGGTTGAATTAACGTTGTAAGATGTTGAATTTTGGAAGAGAGCTCGCGATCGTAACGATGTGCGGCACGAGAGAGAGCCCCTGCAATATCACCGGTCTGCTCCCCAACACTCAAGATATCAATCAAGACCGGCGGAAAAAATCCGACGCGCTTCATGGCACGAGCAAGACTACTTCCCTCACTCACCAGTTCAGTAATTTGAAACAGAAGACTTCTTAAAAAAACATTGCCGGTGGCTCCTTGAAGAAGCTGTAACCCTGTTAAGATGGTTACACCATTTGAAACAAGCGTTGCTAATGTTTGCAAAAGTTCTGCTAAAAAAGTTGTTTTTAAAACGGGGCCAACGACAGGAATTTCTAACATTGTTCGATTCCACCAGGCTTTCCCTGCAGGTGTTTGTATTGCCAAGCGTGTTCCCATAAAGGCAGCTCCCAGCGTTGCTAAAATCGCCCACCACCAATGGCCACAAAATTCACTTACCGTGATGAGGCATTGCGTGATTGTAGGAAGTTTTTGTCCTGACTTGCTCAAGAGCACGGAGAGTTGTGGCACCAAAAATGTTAAAAATACAAACATCAAGACAAGAGCTGATGAAAAAACAATACTTGGATAAACCAAAGAAGAAGTCACCTTGCCTCGAAGATCACGCACCATTTCTAAGTGAGCACACTGTTTTTTTAAAATTTGAGGCAAAGCCCCACTAGCCTCACCCGCTGCAACTAAGTTGCAATAAAGAGGATCAAATGACTCACCGCATTCACGCAATGCTTGAGAAAAGCGAATTCCTTCACGAACCTTCGTACGTAACAATGCTGCAACGCCTCGTACAGCTGATTTTTCCTGACGCTGCTCAATAACTTTGAGAGCTCCTTCCAATTGCAATCCTGCCTCCAAAAGTTCTGCTAACTCTTCCGTAAAAAAAAGAAGTTGCACTGTGTTGAGTCGCGTCAATGTTTCTTTGGAAGAGAGGAGTGAAGTTTCTTTTTTCTTTACTGCTTCATTGGAAATTCCAGAACCTTTCACAGAGCTTGGCTGCAAGCCACGCTCACGCAGCAAACGATAAGCTTCATTAGGAGAAGCCGCTTCTATCGTTCCAGAAATTTGATTTCCTGATGTCTCAAATGCTCGATAGGTAAAAGTGGGCATTGGAGAAAGGTAAAGCTCTTAGAGAGCAGGTTACAGAAAATAATTTTAACAAATCACGGAAATTAAAAATATTCATCAAATAGCAATGAATCTTTATTTTTAAAAAAGGCTCCATGATCTCCCTTGCCTAAGGTCTGCTCATAAAAATTGGGTTGGGAGGGACTCGAACCCTCAACCAATGCCTTAAAAGGGCACTGCTCTACCATTGAGCTACCAACCCGAATGGGCGATCTAGAATAACTATCTTATTAAAAAATGCAAAAACTTTATGTAATTTTTTCTGCGAACAAGATATCACACTATCATTTAACCCCTTTTGATCCGTAATACCTCACGCATTCACTTGTATTTTTTCCAAAGCGCGCCCTATTTCCTCAGCTGCTTCTTTTGTTTTTGCTTTGAGCGACGACCAAATAATTTTTCCCTCTTGCACCAGAAACGACTGGCGCTTTGACATGCCGGCAAGAGGAATCAGAGGGACATGAAAGGCTTGCGCTACCTTAGTGTCAACATCAGCAATTAAGTCAAAAGGGAGTTGATATTTTTGCTGAAATTTTTTTTGAGCTGCAGGTTTATCTTTGCTCACGCCAAAAATTTGAATTTTCTGCCCTGCTAAATCCCGTAAGGTTTCCCAGCCATCGCGTAGAGAACAGGCTTCTGCGGTACATCCAGGAGTATCGGCTTTGGGATAAAAGTAAACGAGTGTCGTTCCTTTGGAAAAAATCTCATCAAGAGAAATGCTCACCCCGTCTTGATTGAGCGCTGTGATTGATGGAAGCTTTGCTCCAATTGCCAATGGTTCTGATGAACTGAACATAAGCTTTAAAAAAACATCGGGGCGACAGGATTCGAACCTGCGACATCTTGGTCCCAAACCAAGCGCTCTACCAAGCTGAGCTACGCCCCGGAGGAAAGCAGACTATAGGGAGAACTTCTTAGAAGTGCAAGAATGACTTTTAAAAATTATCTAATGCGTTGCTCGACATCTTCCCTCAACCACTCCCAAAGTCCCTCTAGCTCTTCCTTGAGCGCTATCTTGCTTTGTTGAACATCTTCCAAAGAAAAGCTCTCTGCTGACGGCCTTTTTGCTGTGAAGAGATAAAACTTAATTTTAGGCTCTGTCCCCGAAGGGCGCACAACAACTTGGCGATCCCCTTCCAACTTGATCATGAGCATTGCTTCTTTGGGATACTCCTCCCCTTCACCATCACAAAGATCTTCTGTATTAAAATCGCGATGCGTAACCACGCGAATATCGTTGATTTTTTCAAATGGTTTTTTTGTATAGGACTCCATTAAGCGCTTCATTTTATCAGCTCCTTCAGCTCCTTCAAAAGTAAGCGACTCGCCTCGTTCCAAATAAACTCCAAACTCCGAATAAATTTGATCTAGGAGCGCAATAACAGAAAGATTTTGACTTGCAGCATAGGCTGCGACTTCACAAAAACAAAGGACGGCAGCATTCCCATCTTTGTCCCGGACAAAGTCTCCCATGTTGTAGCCATAGCTCTCTTCACCTCCAAAAACAAAATAGCTGGAACTGTGCAGACGAGCCTCACGGCTTTCTACCTCGCTAAGCTGTCGATACGATGCTTGCACCGATACAGACAACTCTTTTTCATATTTTTCCTGCTTAGCACCAATATATTTAAAACCAGTCAATGTCTCCACACAGCGCACGCCTGACTTTTCGGCAATGATCTTTTGAAGTTCAGTTGTGACTAAGCTTTTTATAACGACAGCATGATTTTTATTTTGATAGTTGAGGATTCCTTTCGCGAAAAGTTGTTTTAATCGATACCAAAGGAGTAAAGATCCAATTTGATTTCCGGTAAGCAACTCCATTTCCCCTGCTGCATTGCGCACAGCAACCCCCATGCGGTCATCATCGGGATCGGTTGCCAATACAAGATCTGCATTTTCTTGGTTCGCTAAGGCAATACCAAGCGTGAGAGCTTCGGCATTTTCAGGATTAGGTGACTTTACCGTGGAGAACCACCCATCAGGTTTCATTTGTGATTCGACGGGAAGCGAGATGGCACCTAGCTCTTGGAGCATTGGAACAATAATAACTCCACCAACACCGTGCAGTGGCGTATACACAACCTTAAGTTGTTTTTGTGTTTGAAAAAGCGAGGGTTCAAGAATCAAGGTCTTTAAGCGCTTTTTATAAGCCAGATCAATCTCTTCGCCTAACATCACTTGAAGTCCTTGCTCCGATGCAGCAAGCGGCTCATATTTTTCGCCTTCCATGCTGTCGACTAGTTTAATAATGGCCGAAGCGTGCGGCTCAATGATTTGTCCTCCATCTTCAAAATAAACCTTGTAGCCGTTGTAGGCAGGTGGATTGTGACTTGCTGTGATATTGATACCTGCCGTCGCATTGCAATGACGCACCGCAAAAGAAAGCTCAGGTGTTGAACGTGGAGCTTCAAAGACCAAAGCATCACACCCATGATCTACAATAACTTTTGCAGCAAGCTCTGCAAATTCTCGTGAAAAAAATCGCGTATCATAGCTGATACAAATTTTGGGGCGCCCAGATCGCTTTTGTTGCTGATGATACTGCATCACGTAGGTCACAAGCCCTCTGGTTGCGCGAATAATATTATAATTGTTAACACAATTTGTTCCGATGCAGGCAAATTCAGGCCGGCCATCAGGGCTCTGCTTTCCTTGTTCTAGTGATGTTACAATATTTCCAATCGTCTTTCCTCGCAGTCCACCCGTTCCAAAAGCCAATGTTTTAAAAAAACGATCATTGAGTTCTTTCCATTCCTTGCGATCAACAAGTTCTTGAATAACGGATTCTTCGAACGATGACGTTGCTCCTTGGAGAAGATGTTGAATATTTGCAACGGCCTCTGGGAGGAGCTCATTAGCTTGAAGGGCTGTTTGGAGAGAATGAAAAAGAGCTGTATTCATAAGTAAAAAATCTGCAGAAAATGATGTTTTAGACAAAAAGTTGTACTGGCTTTAATAGGAAAATTGAATAACAAAGTCCAATGGTCAAAGACTTCTACCGAGAAGCATGAAGATAATCATCCAAGTCCTCTTCTACAATCTCGACTTGCGCTCCTTTTCCCACACGGTCGTAAAGCTCTAGTACATCAGCAGAGCTCATGCGAATACACCCGTAACTCTTCGGGCAACCCAGATTTTTTTCCTCGGTGGTTCCATGAATATAAATGTACCGATCGTAAGCATTCCGATTTTGAGCCTCTGTGCCTCGCAGCCATAAGATCCGTGTGACAATAGGATCGCGACCAGGTGCATTAGGAGATAAAACCTCTCCTGTCGGTTTGCGATCTTTAAAAACCATACCAGATGGCATTCCTTCACCGATTTTTTTGAAGACAACTAAACGACCCACTGGTGTTGCACAACTTCCAAAGGCATCACCGAGCCCATATTTTGACGTAGAGATGGGGTATGACGCCACTTTTTTCCCATCCTCCAACAGAAACATTTTTTGCTCTGCTGTACTAATAACAATACGATGATGCGTGTCCCGAGCACAGCTAGCAAGAAAGAGCGCCATCAAGAGCAAGCTACATAGAAAGAAAAATCGAATCATGGCTTCGTGATATTAAATTAAAAATGGTTAGTTAGAAGCGCAGAATTTTTTATACCGATGGCGCAGATCAAAGCACTAATGCAAGGGCGCTAGAAGCGTCATCTTGAAGACAAAAGCTAATGTCGGCTCCGATTTGATTTCATCGATGACCATCACAAAAGATATTTTTAATTTCTCAAATTTGTTTTTTCTTTGTGTCATTTTTATTCTTTATGATTAATCTTTAATAATGTTGGACGGCTACAAAATTGAATCAGCAACCCTTGATGATCTACCAGAATTAGCAGAACTGCTCTTTGATTTGTTTACGCAAGAGTCTGATTTTGCTCCTGACCATGCGAAGCAAATGAGAGGCTTGCAATTGATTTTAGAGGCGCCAAGCAGAGGGCGTATTTTTGTATTACGCCATGGCCCTCGCATCATAGGAATGATCAATCTTCTCATTACCATTAGTACTGCTGAGGGTGGGTTTGTTTTGGTTTTAGAAGATCTCGTCATCCACAAAGATCATCGTGGACAAGGCTACGGAGGAAAGCTTTTAGATTACGCTCTGGAATATGCTGATAAAAAACATTTCTTACGCATTACCTTGCTCACCGACTTTACTGAAAAACAAGCTCGCAAGTTTTATGCGCACCACGGATTTCAAGAGAGCGATATGATTCCGATGAGACTTCGTCTCAAAAACCATTAGCTCTATTGTGATTGAACGCGCTTTCCTTTTATCTTCTGGCCTGGGAACTCGGCTCCGTCCTTTGACTGACAAAATCCCAAAGCCACTTGTCCCGATTTTTCACAAGCCGCTGCTGACATTTGCCCTCGATCATCTTTTAGCTTATGGCATCAACGAGATCGGAATTAATGTCCGCTATCTTTGGGAATCGTTTTACCAAGAGTTCCAAGTTCAGACGACGCCTGAAGAAATAGACTTGGGTATTTATGAGGGACATCCACTTCATTTTTTTAAAGAAGATGCTTACCTCGAGACAGGAGGAAGCTTGCGTCATGCACGCCATTTTTTAGAAAAAGGAACTTTCCTCATTCACAATGGTGATGTTTTGACCAATATTGAACTCGAAGGGCTTTTTCAACAGCATGAAAAAAGCGGCGCGATCGCCACTCTTTTGTTGCGCGAAGAAGGAGGTTCCCTCAACGTCTGCTTCGATGAAAAGTCAAATCACATCGTTGATATTCGTGGCCATTTTAAAAACCCGGACCATCCTCTTTTTCTCTATGCTTGCATTGCCGTTATTGAGCCAGCAATTTTTGAATTTCTTGCTCCTAGAGGAGAAGTTTCTCTTATCGATGGCTTTTTAAAAGCAATGAAAGCTGGCCATCGTCTTGGTGGCTTTGTAAGCAGAAGTGGCTTTTGGAGTGACATTGGGACTCCCGAATCGTATTTGAAAACACATGCTGACCTTGCTCAGGCTAATTGGAAATTTCATTACCCATTGCAAGGCCCTGCAGCAATGACGTGGCCACAAGCCATTCACCCTATGGCGCAGGTTAATCCGACAGCAAAACTTCATAACACTGTTGTCGTAGGTCCTACCGCTAGCATTGCTCAAGGTGCTAACGTCACGGATTCCATTCTCTTACCTGGGGCTAGGGTTTCAGAGAACTCAACCCATTCTCACTCCATTATTCTTTCATCTTCCATTTAGGCATGCTTACTCCCGATCAACTTCTCCAAAAAACTGCCCATCGTTTTCCTGAATTTCACAACGCAACCATACAACCGATTTACGAGGGAGGATCTTTTACCCGCCAGTTTCATCGCGTTCAGAATGCTCAAAACAAGTCCCTCATCGTCATTCATTACAACGTTGAAAAGGCTGAAAACCTCTACTATGCAGAGCATGCTCTTTTTTTAAAAAAACAAAGCATTCACGTTCCTGAAATGCTAGGACATGAGGAGCAAGAAAAGTTGCTATGGCTCGAAGATCTAGGCGAGATGAGCCTCTGGAGCCAGCACTTGAAGCCATGGAGTATTCGCTCCCCTCTTTATCAGGCCGCATTAACAGAAGTAGCTCACCTTCATCGCGTTTCTTTTTCTGAGATAGCTTCCTCAAAAATCACATTGCAACAGCCTTTTGACAAAGAGCTTTATCTTTGGGAGCAAAATTACTTTTTTGAACATGCCCTTGGTGAACTTTTTGGCATTGATAAAACAGTCATTCATCAACTCTCCTCGAGTCAACCTGTTCAACAACTTGCTGCAACGTTAGCAGCCTTGCCGCGTCAACTCATCCATCGCGATTTTCAATCTCAAAATATTATTTTTTTAAAAGACCAACCCTACTTGATTGATTTTCAAGGAATGCGAGCAGGGCTTGCTCCCTACGACTTAGCCTCGTTACTTTATGATCCCTATGTTGTTTTAACAAATGCAGAGAGGGAGGAGTTACTGGCTTTTTATCAACAAGAGATGAAGCAACACGGCGTACTATTTCCATTCGACTTTAACAAAGTGTTTTTTCAATGCGCTACTCAACGCCTCATGCAAGCTCTTGGATGCTATGGTTTCCTTGGGCTGCATCATGGCAAGAAAAACTATCTTGATTATGTTGCCCCCGCTTTGAAAAACCTTCGAGACGTATTATCAAAGCTTTCTCCAGAAGATCGGATGGAAGAGCTAGAAAAAATGGTGGCCTCTATTCCATTAGGCAATATAGTGTATTAAATTGAAAAAGGGACGTTAGAAGTGCCAACATTTTTTCTCAGGACAAGGCCGAAGCTCAAGACGCTATCGGAAGATAACCTACAGATCTCTTTCAACATATAAAAACCTGAGAACGGAGTCCTAAGGAAAAAGAACAAGCTCATGGCCTGCCTTTTTCAATTTAATAAACTATATTACCAAGCGAGTGATGAAACCTCCTTTTCCAACCCTCATCATTGAAAACATCTCCCCTTCTATTAGCGATGGCAATTTTGCTATCAAGCGAATCCAAGGTCAGCAGATTGATGTTGAAGCCACCATTTTTAAAGAAGGACACGATGTAATTTGTGCGATGTTACAGTGGCGTCGCATCGGAGACTCCTCTTGGAAAGAGACACCGATGACATTTCGTGGCAACGATCGATGGAAAGGCTCTTTCCAAGCCGATGCAGCCGGGTTTTTAGAATACACGATTGAAGCTTGGGGCGATCCTTTTGAATCATGGCTCGCTGAAATTGCTAAAAAAACAAACGCCAACATAACGGCACTTTTTTTAGAGGCCCTTGAAGGAGCTGTACTTGTACGTAAAGCTGCCGAACGAAGCAGTCAAAACAGTGAACGTAAAAAACTACAGCAAGCAGCTCAAGAACTTGAAAAACTCGGGGCTTCTGCGAATAAGTTTTCACTTTCTCAATTCCAAACACTCATTACCAACGAAATTTTTCTATCACTAATGAGAAAATTTCCGGATCGCTCTCTCTCAGCAATCTATGAGCCCTTCAAAAAAATTCGCATTGATCGACCTGGCTCTCAATTTTCAGCATGGTATGAATTTTTTCCACGATCAGCTGAAGGAAAAAGTGATGCTGGTTCGACTTTCCGCAACTGTTTAGCTCGTATCGATGATGCTAAGGCCATGGGCTTTGATGTTATCTATTTTCCACCGATCCACCCCATCGGTATCACCGCTCGAAAAGGGAGAAACAACTCCCTTCTTTGTCAGCCTGGCGATCCTGGGGTTCCTTATGCGATTGGAAACAAGATGGGAGGCCACGATGCCGTCGAACCGGCTCTTGGCACATTGAAAGATTTTGACTGGCTGGTAAAAGAAATAAAAAAACGAGGAATGGAGCTGGCTCTCGACTTTGCATTAAATTGCTCTCCGGACCATCCCTATGTCCAAAAGCATCCTGAGTGGTTTTTCCATCGTCCAGATGGCTCTATTAAGTATGCAGAAAATCCTCCAAAAAAGTACGAAGATGTTTACCCTCTGAACTTTTATAATCCAGCCTGGAAAGAGCTCTGGGAGGAACTGAAACGAATTCTTCTTTTTTGGGCAGCGCGTGGTGTTGCTATTTTCCGTGTTGATAACCCACACACCAAGCCCGTTGCTTTTTGGGAATGGGTCATTGCTGAAATACATGCCCAATTTCCGGATGTGATTTTTTTAAGCGAAGCTTTCACGACACCAGCAATGATGAAACAGCTTGCTAAAGTTGGCTTCACCCAAAGCTATACTTACTTTACATGGCGCAACACCCGTGAAGAACTTGAGGAATATTTCACCGAATTGACCCAATCGGAAATGAAAGAATATTTCCGACCTCATCTCTTCCCCAACACCCCCGACATCCTTCCATTTTATCTTCAACAGAGCGGCCGTCCTGGATTCCTCATTAGAGCAGCCTTAGCCGCAACCCTCTCTTCGCTTTACGGAATCTACAGTGGCTTTGAACTCTGTGAAAACACTGCACTTCCTGAACGGGAAGAGTATGCCGATTCTGAAAAATACCATTTCAAAGGTCGTGATTGGAATGCCCCAAGCAACATCAAATCTTGGATTACACGCCTCAATGAAATTCGAAAAGCACACCCATCTCTTCAAACGACCAATAACCTCCGTTTTTGTCCCAGCGACAATCGCTCCATCATCTGCTACCACAAATATGCTGAAGACAAAAAAGATCATCTCGTCATTGTGGTCAACCTTGATCCTCACCACACACAATCAGGAATGATTGACATGCCGCTGGAGGCTTTAGGACTCGCACCTAATGGAGATTATACGGTAGAAGATCTTTTAACTGGTGATTGTTATCGGTGGCACGGAGCTAGAAATTACGTTGAACTTAGCCCCGAACACCCTGCTCATATTTTGAAAGTAAAATAGCGCTTCATTAGTCATCATAGCTCAAGAAATGGTGCAATTCCCTTTTTTTTCAGAAGCTGAGCCTTTTGGTTTCTCTTGTTGAGAAGCAGGCGATGAGTTGCTCTCGCTTTCAGTATTAGCAGTGGTATTTATTGAAGTAGTATCTTTCTCTTTTTTTGATAAAGCTTCTATTTCGCGCTCTAAAGCAGTAGCTTCTTCCTCTGCTGCTCGAGCGGATCGATGATAATAAGTATAATAATCGTTACCAGCTTTGCTATCATAGTATTGATGAGATATATGGTAGTCAGACCCTGCTTTACCCAATGCTTCTGCTATCTGCTTATACCGCCCTGCGTCTTTTTCATCGCCTCTCTCTAAAGCAGCAACTTGTTTTTCACATGCTTGGGCAGCTCGATAATAAATATTGGCGGCTTCGCTACAACCTTTCACCTTTTCTTCGAAAGAGTTACTGTAGCTACCAGCTGCTCCAATACTCTTAAAGTCAAAGCTCCCCAATGAGTCCGCTATTTGCTTATACCGCCCTGCGTCTTTTTTATCGCCTCTCTCTAAAGCAGCAACTTGTTTTTCACATGCTTGGGCGGCTCGATAATAAGCGTTAGCAGTTTCGCTATAACCTTTAGCCTTTTTTTCGAAAGATAGGCTATAAGCATGTACTGCTGTGGCCAGTATTCTGATTATCTCTTCGTACTGCTCTACGTCCTCTCTTTGATCTCTATCTAAACCAGTTTCAAGTAGTTGAACAATTTTAAGACACACGTCGACAGCTTCTTTGTTTCCTTTCGTTTTTTCTTCGAAAAACTGACTATACCAATTCAATGCTTTTGCCATCTGCCTGCACCACTCTGCAGCTTTTTTATCTCCTTTCTCTAAAGCAGCAATTTGTTTTTCATATGCTCGAGCTGTCCGATAATAAACATCGGCAGCTTCGCTATTACCTTTGACCTTTTCTTCGAAAGCTTTGCTGTAGCAACCTGCTGCTCCTAAAGAATCATAACTACCTCCTATCAATGCTTGTGATATTGGTCCGTATAACTCTAGAGCTTCGCTATGACCTTGTTCTAAAGCTAGAGCTCCTTTTTCAAATGTTCGAGCGGCTCGCTCATAAGCGTCTCCAGCTTCATTATTGCCTTTTGTCTTTTCTTTGAAAAAGTTGCTGTAGCAATCTGCTGAATAGCTCCATCCTTCTGCTATCTGCCCGTATCGCTCTGCTGTCTTTTTGTCTTTCTCTGCCAAAGCTACTTCTTTCGCTGCCTGAGAAGCCTTTCTAGCTTGCCTCTCCTTCCTCTTATATTTTGCTATCAACATTTCATCAAAAACTTTTTGATCGACAGCACTAGCAGCTTTTAAGCGATCCATCAGACGGTCGTATGATGTTTTAGCGGCGTCATAAAGTTTTAATTTTTTAAAAGCATCCGCATAAGCTTTTGTAGCAAGGGTGGTCAGGCGCTTGGCTTCTACTGCTGCGACTTTATA
>CAYOAN010000005.1:0-34329 GCA_964402065.1 uncultured Chthoniobacter sp.
ACGCAATGTCAGGGACTGACCCCAAATATCATAGACTGGCACCAAAATACGCAATGTCAGGGACTGACCCCTTTTCTGACCCCTTTTTTTGAGGAATAGTAATAACAATTTCTCTGATTTTTTTGTTTTTCTTTATTGGCTTTGTGTCTAGCTTTCTTTTTATGTCAGCTGTACCTCCTTCCACTCGCAAAGTTGGCCTTATCACGTGTGTCTTTCTTGTCCTTGCCATTGTTGTTGGTAATGGAATTTATACCAATCTCGGGTTGCAGTTACTTTCAATTTCTAGCAATTTTGCTGTTTTAGTGCTCTGGCTCATTGGTGGCATTTGTGCCCTCTGCGGGGCGCTCGCTTATGCAGAGCTTTCCTCGTTAATGCCTCACTCTGGAGGTGAATATTACTATCTCTCGCGTGTTTATCATCCAGCCTTAGGAACCATGGGAGGAATCATGACTCAATACGGAGGGATGATTGCCCCAACGGCTTTGGCTAGTATGGCTTTTGCAAAGTATATTTCTGGAATTTTTCCATCATATCATCCAACGCTCATCGCTATCGTTTTAGTCACCGTTATCACTGGAACGCACTTGATCAATTTAGGGTTTAGCGCTGGCTTTCAAGACACTATTACAACACTGAAGTTTCTGCTTGTTGGGACGATTATTTTCCTCGGATTTCGTTATGCCACACAATCGCCAGCAATTTTTCTTCCAACCGCCTCCTCCTTTCGAGAGCTCTTTTCACCAAGCTCTGGCGTAACGCTCCTTTTTTGTTACTATGCGTATGCGGGATGGAGTGCTGCTACCTACATTGCGGATGATGTCAGCTCTTCTCGTAAGACCGTTGGGCGTTCTCTGATTATCGGAACGTTGCTTGCAACGTTGATTTACCTTTCCATGAATGCTGTCTTTTTGATGTCAGCGCCGAGTGATGAATTGCGTGGCGTGATTGATGTCGGGCATGTAGTGGCAACTCATTTGCTTGGTGTTCATGGAGGCAATGTGATGGCTGCTTTAATTGCGATTGGGTTGATGGCTGGGGTAAGTGGTATGATCTGGGTTGGCCCGCGTATTACCCAAATGATGGGAAGAGATCTGCCTGCTCTGACGTACTTTGATCAAGTTTCAGCGAGCAATGTTCCTGTTCGTGCCACGCTCTTGCAATATGTATTGGTAGTTTTTTTGCTCCTGACTTCTTCTTTTAAAATCGTCTTAGTGAGTTCACAGTTCACGCTCATTTGTTGTCAAATTTTGACGGTGCTGGGTGTTTCGGTGCTGCGAAAAAAACAAGTTGCTGGTTCAGAATCATCGCAGGAAATTTTTCGCTGTCCGCTTTACCCGCTTCCTTCGATTGTTTTTATTGGAGTGAGTTTGTTAGCGCTCGGCTATACTGTGGTTACGAATCCGTTTGAATCAGCTATTGGTATTGGGGTGATTCTTTTTGGGCTCTTATTGTACCCAGTTTTTCGAAGAGGCTAAAAATCATTCATTGTCGGTATATAGTCAAATTACTTAGCAATGACAATAAATGGACTTGATCTTAGTTAGGAACAAGCAGCGTTCTCATTCCATCGCGTTATCGTTGAGATAGCGCTCGGTTTTCGGCCTTGCCTTTTCTAAAAATCTCTACGTTCTTTCCTGTAACTTCTAAGTAATTTGACTATAAAAATTAAATTTTTTGTACGGATGCTTTTTTGATTTATTTTCAACAAAACGCAGCAACACTTTCAAAAAGTTAATGTCGCTTTTGAAAACGTTATTCTTTTTTCTTCTTCTCGCGAGCCTTTCTGGACAAGAAATACGACGAGCTGTCCCGGTAAGGCCGATTTATGCGGGATATGAGGAAGATGCTTTGTTTCTCGCCGGAAAAGCAGTGCCAATAAATTCGCCTCTTGCTGCACTCCAAAGCAGCAGGGGCTATCAAGAGCATTGTATCGCGCTCCAAAAAGCTTGGGCTGAGTACGAGCAGCGCTATTTTTTGCCGATGCACGAATGGAGCCAGCAAGAGCTTCCATCAAGAGTCCCTTTGCCATCGACTGTTTGTTATCTTTTTAGTGGCCCTGATATTCTCAACCCCTTAGCGCTTTTTCCTGATGCTGTGTCAACTTACCTGTTATGCGGAAAGGAGCCAATTGGTCTTCTCTCCCCGCCCGAACAGCTTTCCTCGGAGCAATTGCAACAAGGTCTTGCAACGGTGCGCGAGGCGACACAGACCGCTTTGCAGTTTGGTTATTTCATTACTAAAGAGATGCGTTCTCAGACGGCCAGTGGACCTTTTCAAGGTGTTTTGCCGCTCCTTTTAACATTGCTCAGTCTCACAGGGAATCACATCGTGAGTGTTGAGAAGCTTGCTCTTGGAGGCGCGCCAGGCTTACGCATTCGATTTATCGCTCCGAGCAGCGCTGAAAAAACGCTTTATTATGCGCAACAAGATTTATCAAATGGAAACAACCGGTCTTTTTTACGGTGGCTCCAGCAATTTATGCCTGCTGTGTCGTATTTAAAAGCGGCTTCTTACTTGCTGCACGAAGGTGACTTTTCTCAGGTTCGAAATTTTTTGCTGCAGCAATCTCAGGCTATTTTACAAGATGATTCCGGTATACCCTTTCATTATTTTGATAGCCTTGATTGGACGATTTATCTTTTTGGTGATTACAAAAGGCCAATTGAATTGTTTCAGAAAAATTATCAATCTGACCTTGTAGCTGCCTACCAAGGTTCTCTTCTTGCTGGCCCCATGAGCTTTGGCACAGGATATCAATTTCAATCTGGGCTTGCTGGTGGGGCGAACTTGCTGTTAGCAGTGAAAAAAAATTTTACACCTCGAGCTTCAGCTGTAAACGTTGCGCCGCGTTCCAAACGTAAGCGCAAATAACAACAATGTTTTTTTATGGATGTCATTCTCTTTTCGATTTTTAGTTTTCTCGTCGGCATGATTGTGGGGTCTTTTCTTAATGTTGTCATTGCTCGATTGCCTTATAAAATCAGCCTTTCCGATCCGAAGCGTTCTCGATGCCCACATTGCCATCGCTCATTGCCTTGGTGGGAGAACATTCCCATTGTTAGTTGGATTTTGCTCAGGGGGCGTTGTTCAGGATGTCAGCAACATATTTCCATTCAGTATCCGCTTGTTGAATTGACAACAGGGCTTCTTTTTTGGAGTTGTTATCATCTTTTCACATGGCCACTCGCAATAGCTTATGCTGTCTTCGTGAGCTTGTTATTAGCCGCTACAGTGATAGATCTTCAGCATTGGATCATCCCTGATCAAATCACTCTTGGAGGCATTCTTGCTGGCATTGTGGCCTCACTATTTCTTCCTGAGTTAATGGAGGCTTCCTCTCGAGGGCAGGCGGTTCTTTATTCAGCAGCAACAGCAGCAGTCGGATATGGTTTGCTTTGGGCGATTTTAGAATTGGGAAAATTAGCTTTTGGAAAAAAACGGACGCTTTTTGCGAATCCACTTTTGCTGAGAATGAGTCATTCTGAGCAAAAATTACTTTTTTTTGGTGAAGAAGCAATCGCATTGGAAGAATTACTTCTCCGCCCTTCTGACCGCGTAGTAGCTCATGCCAACTGGATTGAAGTGGCCGGAAAGCGTTTTGCGAACCAACGCTTTTCCTTAAATGCTCAAGGTCTTTGCATTGGTCAAGATGCTTGGCCTTTTGAAAAAGCCCTTCCCTTTCATGCTGAAATTACAGAAGTGACTTTGCCGCGAGAGGCCATGGGATTTGGTGATGTCAAATTTCTTGGATGCATCGGCGCATTTCTCGGTTGGAAAGGAATGCTCTTTGCGCTTTTTGGCGGCTCCATTTTGGGATCTGTTGTGGCTCTCTTTTTGTTGCTGGTTACTCGCGGCCGTGTCGGGCGAAGCATCCCTTTTGGACCAGCTCTGGCAGCAGGAGCGGCGCTCTGGCTCTTTCGCTCTGGAATAGGGGTTGGCATGACATTGCCCTTGTTAGAGCGTTTTAACTAGAGCCTGTCGAAATGCTACTACTGTGGCGCAAGACGACATCACGCCGGTCATCGAAGCCTCGAGCATGAGATGCTTCATTTCTGCGCCTCTAACGAGCGCTTTTCATTTTTTCCTGTAGCATGCGGCCTGCAGTCTGTAAGCTGATGGTCTGTTTATGTCTGAATCTCCCAAGCCCAAAAAACTTCCATTTCCGCAACTGTTGCTTACTGTTTGGAGGCCTTATCGTGATCTCACTGCATTTTTAAAACCATATCGTCTTCGTCTTGTAATGGGGCTACTGGCTGGTATTGGATATGCGGGAGCTAATGGCGCCGTGCCTCTTATTATCAAAAAAGTAGGAGGGTCTGTTTTTTCTCCTACACAATTGCTTAGTGGAGGGACGCCGAGTACAGATCGTGATATTCAAGAAGTGCTTTGGATTTGTCTGTTAGTTCCCATCGTTATGTTGGTTAGGAGTCTTCTTTCTTATACCAATACGTACTGCCTCACTTGGGTCAGTTTAAAAGTGCTACGCGATATTAGGCGTAAAGTTTTTGGACACTTGATGGAACAGTCGCTCGATTTTTTTAATCGCTCTCAATCAGGACGTCTGCTTTCTCGCGTGCTTAACGACACACGTGTGGCTCAGGAAGCTTTAGTCGGAATCACCGGTGATATTATCAAAGAACCGCTCACCGTTATGACGATGGTCTATGTCTTGGTTCGTATTGATTGGAAGTTCAGTTTCATCACGCTCTTCCTGTTTCCTGTTTGTCTTGTCCCGCTAATTGTTTATGGGCGCAAGGTCCGTAAAGCAGGCCGTGCTGAAGAAAATGAGGCCGGTATCATGTCTGTCATTTTACAAGAATCATTTGCCGGTATTCGCGTGATCAAATCTTTTGCGCGAGAACAATTTCAACTCGATCTTTTTGACAAATCAAGCGAGACGCAATTTCGCTCAAGCCTTAGTGTTCAAAAAAGTTCGGCAATCGTTCAGCCGATGATTGAGACTGTATCAGCCTTTGGTGTTTCTCTTGCTCTTTTTTATGTCTACTTCGGACATCTTGGCTTGGGTAAATTTTTAGCGCTAATGGCTGGCATGTTTTTGCTTTATGAACCAGTAAAAAAATTGAGTCGCATTCATTTGGTGCTTCAAAAATGCTTAAGCGCTTCTACCAGCATTTTCGAGTTATTAGCCACTCACCCAACCGTAGTTGATGCGCCTGAAGCTCAGGCCCTCCCTCGCTCTCAGGGACGTCTTGAGCTGCAAGAAGTATCCTTCCACTATGGAATTCCAGGAGCCGCCGCCGCGCTTGAAAATATCAATCTCCTCATTGAGCCAGGAAAAAAAGTGGCGCTTGTCGGTGCCAGCGGCGCAGGAAAGAGTACAATCCTGGCTCTCTTTCTTCGTTTTTACGACCCGCAACAGGGGCGCGTTCTTATCGATGGGCACGATCTTCGCTATGTCCAACTTCACTCACTCCGAGATCAGATCGGAATCGTGACCCAGGAAAACTTTCTTTTTCACGATACCATTTATGAAAATATTCGCTTTGGTCGTCTCGATGCCACTCGAGACGAGATTGAGGAAGCGGCGAAGCAGGCTTTTGCGCACGACTTTATTCTAGCTCAACCACACGGGTATGAGACGATGGTTGGCGACAAAGGGTGCCTTCTCTCCGGAGGGCAACAACAACGGCTTGCTATCGCACGTGCTTTATTAAAAGGCGCCCCTATCTTGCTCCTCGATGAAGCTACGTCTGCCCTTGATTCTGAGTCGGAGCGCATGATTCAAATCGCATTGGAACGTTTAGAAAAAGGCCGTACGGTTGTTGCTATTGCGCACCGGCTCTCGACGATTTTAGCTAGCGACTTGATTGTCGTTATGGATCAAGGTCGCATTGTTGCCCAAGGAACGCATCAAGAGCTTATCAAAAACTCCGAGCATTACCGGAATATTTATGAGTTGCAGTTTCATCATGCATGAAAATAAAGAGGCAATGAAAAGAAAAGGGGTCAGAAAAGGGGTCAGTCCCTGATATTGCGTATTTTGGTGCCAGTCTATGATATTTGGCGTCAGTCTTTAGTTTTTGCACTGGGATTGAAGGTCAATCGCTCTGTTGTTTTATAGTGTATTAAATTGAAAAAGGCAGGCCATAAGCTTGCTCTTTTTTCTTAGGACTGCGTTCTCAGATCTTACGTTATCTTCAGATAGCGTCTCGATCTTCGGCTTTGTCCTAAGAAAAAATGTCGGCGCTTCTAACGTGTCCTTTTCAATTTAATACACTATAGCTGAGTTTTGTAGGCAGAGCCTGATTTTTTTCATGCTCTAGGAGCCAGGATTTTCGCCGCAAGCCGCTTCCATAGCCGCCAAGTTTGCCGCCAGTGGCAATAACGCGATGACATGGGATGACCAGAGCGAGGAGGTTGGCTCCATTGGCATTGGCAACCGCGCGAACTGCAGCTGCTTTGCCAAGTGAGGCTGCTTCTTCTGCGTAGCTGATCGTTATGCCATAGGGAATTTCTAAAAGTTTTTTCCAGGCCTCTTGTTGAAAAGGAGAACCAAGCATGCGGTAAGGAGTTTTGAAAGTGTCTAGTTGCTCTGTAAAATAACGTTCCAATTCTTCTTCGATCAAGCGCAAGGGAGTGTTAGATCCTGGTTGGAGCTTAGATAAAGGATGCAATCGAAGGATTTTTTTCAACTTCCGTTCAAATTTTGGAAAAGAAAACGGCTCATTGCGCAACGCTGCTGCAGGGGAGTCGCGATCCCAACGTTCTTCCTCTATTTCCCAGAGACCGAGGCTGTGGCCGCTTCCCATCATTTTTTGATTCCAACGTGTGATCATTTCGCGATTCACAAAATCCAAAAAAAGCAGATGCTCTCCATCGGCGATGCTGAGCATGATACCAAGCGGTGTCTTTAATTGAGCGGCAAGCAACATAGAGGTTGTTTCGTAATTGATTAATTTGAGACTGTCTTAAAACTAATGGACTGGCACCAAATATCATAGACTGGCACCAAAATACGCAATATCAGGGACTGACCCCTTTTTTTCAGGGACTGACCCCTTTTTTATTTTAGAAAGTGGGAGCCGCTTATGATGATGCCTGAAAAAAGTAAGATCCACGGTATGGCGCCAAGGGAAATAGCTGCAAGAATTTTTGTAGGTTTGATGCGTAGGGCAAGGAGGATCAAAGCTGCAAGTTGAGGGCCAATGGTGACGGGTGCTATGAGGCCAAGGCCAATGGGGCCGTAGCGATCAAGGACTCGCCAAAAAAGTTTGGTAGAGTCAGGCGTGAGGGAAAAGTTTTTTTTGCGGCGTAGCCATTCTTGTGCCGGTACTCCCAATACCATCATCATTGCAGCTCCTGCTGAGTAGCCGGCCCATGCTGCGATTGCGGCTGCCCACACTGGAGCTCCCAAAGCTACAGCTGTTGGGATAGCACTGATGAAATAGAGAAACCCAAGGCCAAAAGCGGTGAAAAGCATTAGGGCGCTTGGGTGTTAGTTCGCTTCTCCTGCTTACAATAACAATCTGCTCGGTGATTCGAGCAATTGGCGCAATGCGCTTAAGTATTCGGCCGCGACAGCGCCGTCGACGACGCGGTGGTCGCCGCTCAGTGTTAAGTTGAGGCGATGGCCTACAACGATTTGATTTTGTTCATTAACGACAGGTTTTTTAATGATCGCCCCAACAGCTAGAATCATGGCTTGTGGGGGGTTAATGATAGCACAAAATTGATCAATGCCATATGCCCCAAGGTTGGAGACTGTAATTGTTCCACCAGAAAATTCTTCGGGTTTTAATTTTTTGTCGCGCGCGCGTGTTGCGAGGTCTTTAACGGCGGCGCTGATTTCTGGGAGTGTTAGTTTTTGAGCGTCGCGAATAACTGGCGTTACTAAACCATCTTCGACGGCAATGGCAACAGAAAGGTTAACGCTTTCATATTGGAAAATCGCACCGTTTCCAAAAGCTGCATTAACTTTTGGTTTTTCTATAGCAGCGCGAGCTACAGCGAGAAGGGCGATGTCATTGAAGGTGATTTTAGTTCCTGTGCTCAAATATTCTTTGCGGAAGGCCATCATCGGCGCCGCATCAATTTCTACTGAAAGATAGAAATGAGGAATTTGTGTTTTGCTTGCGAGGAGACGTTGCGCAATGACTTGGCGCATGTTGGAAAGCGGAATTTGTGTTTCAGGGTTGCCTGCAATGGGTGTTGGCAAAATTGCAGGAACGCTGGAAGTTACGCCGCCAGCTGGAGTAGAGGTGGTTAGGGGTGCATTCACAACATCAGCCGCGATAATGCGTCCTCCGGGGCCTGTTCCTTTGCCCGCGAGGTTTCCTAAAGAAAGGCCGCGTGAGGCTGCGATTTTGCGAGCCAGTGGAGAAGCTTTCACTCTTTCAGAAGAGGTAGCGCCTGCTCCTGGAATCGCGGAGCGAGAACGACCTGGCATTGGGACAGAGAATAGAGGAACTTTTGGTGCGGTACTTGGAGAAGTTGTTTTGGCGGGCGCTTGTGAAGGAGTTCCTGGAGCGATGGCGGTTTCGTTTTTTCCAAGGACTAAAGCAATTGGAGCGCCGACGGCTACTTTGGCTCCTGCTGGAACAAAAATTTCTGAGAGGATTCCTTCTTCGAAAGATTCCATTTCCATAGTGGCCTTATCTGTTTCAACTTCTGCGAGCAGATCGCCAATGTCGACCTTGTCACCTTTTTGTTTGCACCAACGAAGAAGGGTTCCTTCGGTCATGGTGTCGCTCAATTTGGGCATTGTGATTTCGGGCATAAAAGAAAATGGATGGTGGTTTATAGGAAAAAATTTACAACGATGATGTCAATGGAAGAGATGAGGGCGGTTCGCTTTTAAAATAGCTGCAGGGCAGCTGCAACAACCCGGTCTGCGGTTGGAAGTTGGATTTTTTCAAGAGGGATGCTGTAAATGGCTGGAGCATCAAGAGCCGTGACGCGGGTAACGGGAGCATCAAGTTCATCAAAAGCCTTCTCGGCAATGAGGGCTGCGATTTGAGCGCTAACGCCACAGAACGGTTTGTTTTCGTCAATGAGGAGGGCGCGATGGGTTTTGGACACCGAGTTTAAAATGGCCTCTTCGTCGAGTGGTCGGATCGAGCGTAGGTCAACAACTTCAGCAGAGATGCCATGTTCTGCAGCAAGAATTTCAGCGGCAGCAAGAGCGGTTAAGACGGCCGGTCCATGGGCAATGAGGGAAAGATCTGTTCCTTCGCGTTTAATGTCTGCGACGCCGAGAGGAATGGTGTAAGAACCTTCAGGGACTTCTCCTTCGTTGCCATAAAGCAGGGTGCTTTCCATGAAGCAGACGGTGTCATTGTCGCGGATGGAAGAAATCATGAGTCCTTTTGCGTCGTAGGGAGTTGCTGGAGAAACAACTTTAAGACCAGGAGTGTTAGCGAGAAAATTTTCAGGCGTATGAGAGTGAGTAGCGCCAACGCTGGTGCCCCCGTTAGCAGGGCCACGGATCACCATAGGGACATTGATGAGCCCTCCTGACATATACCGAACACATCCAGCATTGTTAATAATTTGATCAAAGCCAACATAGGCAAAGCTCCAAAACATTAATTCAACTACGGGACGAAGGCCCATCATGGCGGCTCCAACGCCCAAGCCTAGGAAAGCAGCTTCGCTGATGGGGGTATCAATGACCCGCTTGGATCCAAATCGTTTCCAAAGACCTTCAGTTACTTTGTAGGCGCCATTGTATTCAGCGACTTCTTCTCCAATAAGAAAAACAGATTCGTCGCGCGTCATTTCTTCAGCGAAGGCATCGTTCAGGGCTTGTCGGTAGGTGATGAGAGGCATGGATAGCAGATTAAAGGGTGCAGATTACAGGCTATAGGAATATTTTAGTATCAATTAAAAAAATGTGTTCCTTGGTCAATTTGTGAATAAACATCTTCAAAGATGCTTTCGGGGGCTGGCCACGGACTGGCTTCAGCAAAGGCAACAGAAGCAATGGCTTCGGCTTTGGCTGCTTCATCAATCTCCGTGATTCCAGCTTCAGTAATAACTTTTTCTTTTAAGAGTTGTTGTTGCCAGAGGTTGATTGGATCGTGATTGGCTTTGTAAGCTTCGATTTCCTCGGGGCTTCGATATTTTTTGGCGTTAGCATCCGCAACAGAGTGGCCATAGTAGCGATAGGTTACGACTTCGAGCAGGAGTGGTTTTGACTCTTTACGAGCTCGTTCCATTGCAGTATGGAGTTTGGCTCGCAGTTCATAGAGATTGCTTCCATTAGCAATGTCCCATGCCATGCCAAAACCTTCAGCGCGCTCTGCTAAATAATTTTTAATCGAAGAGGAACGCGCTAAGCTGGTGCCCATTGAGTAACCATTGTTTTCAATAATGGTGACGAGAGGAATGTTAAAAAGCGAAGCGAGGTTGAGGGATTCACTAACAGGGCCTTGATTGATGGCTCCATCCCCAAGAAAACAGAGGGTGCAACCGGAAAGTTGTTTGTATTTCAACGCAAAGGCAAGACCAAGGCCTAGGGGCACTTGTCCTCCAACAATGCCGTGCCCTCCCCAATAATGCTTGTCGGGTGCAAAAAAGTGCATCGAGCCTCCTTTGCCTTTGGAGCAGCCTGTTGCTTTTCCAAAAAGTTCTGCCATACATTCTTCCATGCCCATTCCAACAGCGAGCGCGTGTCCATGATCACGGTAAGCTGTGATCATTTCATCTTGGCCGTTCATGAGGGATGCGGCCGCGACAGCTACCGATTCTTGACCAATGTAAAGGTGAAGGAATCCGCTCATTTTTCCTTGCTTATAAAATTTATCAGCCTGCTGTTCAAAGCGGCGAATTCGTATCATGTCGCGCAAGAAAGCAATTTTTTGCTCTGAGCTGAGTGTTTGATTGATGGGAGCTTGGGAGGCCTGCTCTCCTTCATACTGTGATGGAATCTTCGTCGTCATTCAGTCAATTTCGTTAAAGGGGAAAAATTATCGCGGATTTACAAAACGAGTTCAAGTTAAGAAACAACAATGCTCTTTCTTTGTGTGAAGAACGCGGTGCAAAACAACCGTGTCGCTTTCAATTCAGCAGCAGGTTTCAGAAGCAAATGAAGGCATCGATGCCCAGCTAAAATTTTTATAAGAGAGAGGCCGTTTTTTTGAGTTGAGTCAATGTTGATGAAGCTTTGGCAAAAGAAATGGAAGCAATTTCTATTTGGGTGGCAGCACTTAAATTTGACAACAGATCGAATGTTGCCGTTTTACGGATGCCGCGAATGAGAGGGTGAGCGATTTTAAAAAAACAAATTTCTTTTTGCTGTTCCCTGTCGCCCTCTCTCCTATAACCTGCTCCGATGCTTCTCATTATTTCATGTAGTCATCACCCCGATAGTCGCTCACGTGTTTTAGCTAACGCCGCCAAAGAGGCTTTGCTAGCAAGTGGAGAAAAGGTCGATTTTTTTGATTTGAGAGATGTCGATCTTCCTCTTTGTGATGGGCATTCAACTCATGAGCATCCTTCGGTGATAGAAGCTCGAGAGAGAATCAAGCAAGCAAAGGGAATTCTCCTTGCGGCTCCAATTTATAATTACGCCGTCAATGCCGTTACCAAAAACTTTATTGAACATACCGGTCATGTTTGGCGCGATAAGCCGGTAGGGCTCCTTGCTGCTGCTGGTGGCAAGGGCAGCTATATGGCGTTGCTTCCTCTTACGGGAAGTTTGATGCTTGATTTTCATTGCTATGTCTTGCCTCAGTTTGTTTTTGCAACGAGCGAGCAAATGAGTGAAAACGCCGTTACTGATCCTGAATTACAAGAACGAATTAACAAGCTAGTAACTGATATTTCCTGGCTTGCGGAAGTGATCGCGGCAAGAAATTAAAAATAACCCCAACGAGCCTAGCAAAACACAAGCACTTCCTTAACTTACAATATTCTCTTATGTCTCAAATATTTTCCTTAGCTCAACTCCAAGCAATCTATCAACAGCCTCTTTTTAAACTCATCAATCACGCTCAGCGTGTTCATTTAGAGCACTGGAAGGACAACACGGTACAGCTTTGTACCTTGTTAAGTGTGAAGACAGGCGGTTGTAGCGAGGACTGTGGGTACTGTTCTCAAAGCGCACGTTACAAAACAGGCCTCAAAGCAGAAAAACTGATGAGTTGTGAAGAGGTTTTGCCCTTGGCAGAGCGGGCGAAGGAAAATGGGAGTACGCGCTTCTGCATGGGGGCAGCTTGGCGCGGGGTAAAGAGCGGAGACGCTAGATTTAATGAAATGCTCCGAACAATTCGTGAAGTTAGCAAATTAGGAATGGAAGTTTGTGTTACCTTGGGACAGCTTGGCGATGAAGAGGCGAGTCAGCTTAAAGAAGCAGGTGTTACGGCTTACAATCATAACATTGACACATCGCCAGAATATTATTCCAAAATTATTACGACGCGGACGTTTGATGATCGGTTGAAAACAATTGAAGCTGTTCAGCGAGCTGGTATGTCAGTGTGCTGCGGTGGAATTATTGGCATGGGCGAGAGTGAAACGGATCGTTTGCGAATGCTCGAAGTATTATGCAATCTTGATCCTCAGCCTGATAGTGTTCCGATCAATTGTTTGATGGCGATGCCAGGAACGCCTCTTGAAGATCAACCGGCAGTCGATATTTTTGAGCTGGTGAGGCTCATTGCAACAACTAGGATTGTTTTACCAAAGGCAAGAGTTCGTCTTTCGGCTGGACGCACCCATCTAACTCGAGAAGGACAAGCGCTCTGCTTTTTTGCGGGAGCTAATTCGATTTTTTATGGAGATAAGCTCCTAACGGCTGATAATCCGGAAACTAATGATGACTTGGCATTGCTTGAAGAGCTAGATTTGGTGGCGCTAGAGCCCGAAAAAATGGCGGGCTGTAAGCTCTAGCTTTTTTATTTTGTGAGCTCTCAGCTTTCTTCTTCTTGTCTCTACGGTATTCTTGATACCGGCTATGTAACACCTGAAAAAATGCCGCTCATGGCTGAGTGTTTATTGGAAGGAGGGATAAAAATTTTGCAACTGCGCGCAAAGCAGTCTTCTGAAGCTGAAATTGTTGCAATGGCACGCAAAATTCTGCCACATGTTCGAGCCGCTAGCGGAATTTTTTTGATTAATGATCACCCTCATCTTGTCCCTCTGGTGGGGGCTGATGGAGCACATATTGGCCAAGATGATATGACAGTAGCCGAGGCGCGACAGTTAGCCGGAGAGCAAGCGCTGATTGGGCTTTCAACGCATTCTTTGAAGCAAGTTGAAGAAGCAGTATTGCAACGACCGGACTATATTGGTTTCGGACCTATTTTTACAACACCTACCAAGCCTGATTACAAGGAGATTGGGCTTGCTGATCTCGCTAAGGTGCAATCAATAGTCCCCTTTCCTGTTTTTTGTATTGGTGGCATTACCTCCCAAAGTCTGCCTCAGGTGATCGCAGCAGGAGCAAAGAGAGTAGTAATCGTTTCGGATCTTTTAAAAGCAGAAAATCCCAAAGAAAAGACTCGTGAGTTTTTAAAGCTTCTCGGCAATCTTCTAGCGTAATGGGAGGCGCAAAAGAAGCAGATGTGACATTCCTCATAGGATTAGAGCATTTTAAAAAATATTAGCCGATGTAGTGCCAGGAGCGAGGCGCACAGAAACGGAGTGTCTCTCTCATACTCGAGGCTTCAAGTGCCGGAATGACACCGCAATACGCAGCTATGGAATTTTCAGCATCCTCTAAATCGATGGTTAGATCGATTGCGCCCATGATTGCAAGGAGGGAAGCTAATCTTTTAGCTCTGGAACACCATGCTCTAGGAAGCGTTCTAAAAATCCGGTGTGATAGCGACCTCGGCGGAATTCAACATCACGCATGATGCTTCTTTGAAGTGGGATCGTCGTTTTAATTCCTTCAAGCAGATATTCACCAAGGGCGCGATTCATGCGATTAATAGCAGCTTGGCGTGTGGAAGCTGTTGCAATGATTTTTGCAATCATTGAATCGTAATGAGGGGGAATTGGATAACCTGCATAGGCGTGAGAATCAATGCGGATTCCGCGGCCACCTGGAGCATAGTAAGCTTCAATAACACCAGGGCAAGGTTGGAAGTTGCGCTCCGGATCTTCAGCGTTGATACGACATTCAATGGAATGGAGCCGAGGTTTAGCATTCACGACATAGTCAGAGAGATGCTCTCCTGCTGCAACTTGGATCTGTTGCTTCACAAGGTCGCAGCCATAGACTTCTTCTGTCACAGGGTGCTCGACTTGAATCCGCGTGTTCATTTCCATGAAATAGAAATTTCCTTTTTCGTCGACAAGGTATTCGATGGTGCCGGCGTTTTGATAGCCAACCATTTCGCAGAGTTTAATAGAAGCCGCTCCCATCCTCTCTCGGAGATCTTGTGTCATCATTGGTGAAGGGCACTCTTCGATGATTTTCTGATTGCGGCGTTGCAATGAACAATCGCGTTCTCCGAGATGGACCACGTGGCCGTGTTGATCACCAAACATCTGAAATTCGATGTGGCGTGGATTTTCAATAAACTTTTCGATATAAACGGCACCATTGCCAAAGGCTTTCTCGGCCTCGGTGCGAGCTTGGTGATAGCCTTGAACGAGACTTCCGTCATTGCGCGCAATGCGCATGCCCCGTCCGCCACCGCCGGCCACGGCTTTGATCATAACGGGGAATCCAATCTTCCGAGCAATCTTTAACGCTTCGGTTTCACTTTCAACAATACCGTCGCTTCCAGGAGAAATGGGAACCCCTGCTCTGCGAGCAGCATCGCGGGCACTATTTTTATCTCCCATCATTTTGATGGCGGAGACGGGAGGGCCAATGAATTTAATATTAGCCGAGGCACAGACTTCAGCAAAATGAGCGTTCTCAGCCAAGAAGCCGTAGCCTGGATGAATGGCGTCAACGTCTGAAATTTCAGCCGCACTAATAATACGATCAATTTTCAAATAACTTTCGTTGCTTGGTGCGCGGCCAATACAAATAGCTTCATCAGCTAATTGGACATGAAGCGAGTGAATATCGGGTTCAGAATAGACCGCAACGGTGCTAATTCCAAGTTCCTTACAAGCTCGGATAATGCGGAGAGCAATTTCGCCACGGTTAGCGATAAGAATTTTTTTGATCATAGGATAAACGGTTTTTGGCTAAAAATTTAAAGACATAGCCGGAAAAGGAGGGGGAAAAAATACAAAGAAACGATTTCTTTGATTTTTTTGCTGTTACTTCACCTTGAACAGCACATCTCCAAACTGCACTGGCTTTCCATTTTCAGCAACAACCTCGATAATTTTTCCTGAGATTTCAGCTTTGATTTCATTCATCACTTTCATTGCTTCAATAATACAGACAACGCTATCAGCGCTGACGGCCGTTCCCACTTGAGCAAAAGCAGGCGATTCCGGAGAAGCAGCAGCATAAAATGTACCGACCATCGGAGAGCGGATTTCTTGCCAATCCTTAACAGCTTCCGGTGCAGCAGTTGAGGCTGAAGAAGCTGCAGCAGGAGCTGCCATCGTGGCGGGCGCTGAAGCAGGAGCAATGCCTTGAACGAAAGTTGGTGCGGTAGTTCCACCCATAGCTCCTTCCGGAGTTTTAAGCGTAATTTTAAAATCGCCCTCCTCCATTTTAAAGACGGCTAAGCCGTTCTTTTTCATGAGGTCAATTAGCGTCCGTATTTCTTTAATTTCCACGTGTATGAGAGTTGAGGTTAAAATTGATAAAGGGAATCAAGATACTCTACGGATTCTTTGAGAAGACTTCAATCTTAAGTTTTCTTCACCCTTTACTCTTTACTCTTGATCTTGCACTCGTTACTCTGCCTTCCCTATGTGGTTCATTCTCCCTTTTTTAACAGCTTGTCTTGTTCTTGTTTGCTTGCTCATGATCGTTGTTGTGCTCATGCAACGTCCAAAGAGTGAAGGACTCGGCGCTGCTTTTGGTGGCGGTATGACCGACAATCTTTTCGGAGCTGAAACAACCAATGTGTTGAGCCGTTTTACAGTTTGGCTTGGGGGCTTCTTTTTTCTCTTAACGCTGGTGATTTCCATTTTATATGTGAAGCGCTCTAGCGGAGAAACTTCTATTCAGAAGCAATTGTTAAAGGGAGCTCCTGCCATAGAAAAGGATGTCGAAGCGCCTCAGGAAAAGGCCGTGCCAGTTCCTTCGCATTAATTTTATGAACGTGTTCGAGTTGCCTGCTTTGATGCAGCAGGCATGTCGACAGGTTGGCAGGCCGTTAATTTTAGTGCCAACAATGGGAGCTCTTCATGAAGGGCATGTTGCTCTCATCGAGTCTGCACGAAGCGTGGCTGGGAAAAAAGGAACGGTTGCGGTTTCAATTTTTCTCAATCCGAAGCAATTTAATTCAGCTCAAGATTTGCAGCTTTACCCGCAGCCATTTGAGACAGACAAAGCCATTTGCAAGCAGGCAGGCGTGGATCTGCTTTTTCATCCAAGCGCAGAAGGAATCTATTGTTCAGATCACTCCATTAAAGTGGAGGAAGCGCAGTTATCAAAAGTCCTCTGTGGGGCATCTCGGCCAGGACATTTTTCAGGCGTGGCAACGGTGCTCACTAAAATATTTAACATCATCATGCCAGACAAAGCCATTTTTGGTGAAAAAGATTGGCAACAACTTGCGATCGTGCGGCGCTTGGTGCGCGATCTGAATTTTCCCATCGACGTCATTGGATATCCGACGGTGCGAGCAGCTGATGGATTGGCTTTGAGTTCGCGTAACACGCGCCTTTCAGCTCAAGAGCGCAAGCTTGCGCCTAAAATTTATCAAACTCTTCAACAAGCGGTAGTTCATGTTCGAGAAGGAGAAAAAAAAGTCGTTGCTTTGCTAGCGGCTGCGCGTGCCGCGTTAGAAGTGATTCCTGGAGCCACGATCGATTATATCGATATCATGAACGAAGAGACGCTCGAGCCACTTCAGCAAGCTTTAGTAAATTTCAAACCGCGCATGTTCGTTGCCATTAAACTGGGAGAGACGCGATTGATTGATAATATTTCTCTTCTCTAGATCACGACGCTATTTTTATAGAAAGCTTTTTTATGATTGTTCCCGAAATTGCTCGGCACCTTTCTGAGATTCGTGCGCTCTGTCAGCACTATGGATTGGAGCGTATGAGCGTTATTGGCTCTGCGACCGATAAAGAAAAGTTTTCGCCTGAGACGAGCGATCTCGATTGTCTCGTGAAATTTTTAAATGAGAAAGATAGCAGTGATGCTTTGATTCATTTGACTGTAGCGCTTGAAAAAATATGTCAGCGACCTGTTGAAATGATTCTTGAAAGTACAGTAGAGAAGGCGTTACCCATGCATCCACTGCGTCAAATTATTGAAAAATCCAAAGTGGTGATTTACAATGCAGCGCATGATTCACGATAATGATGCGCTAGCGTGAAAATTTTGTGGGCTGCGACTCAAGAACGACGGCCCTTCCTTTATGAGTATTTAACCGAGCTTCTCTAACAAGTGCTAACTTTCGACCACATCGTTATCGGCAGCGGTATCGCTGGATTAACCTTTGCCTTAAAAGCAGCAAAACAAGGCACTGTCGCCATTGTTACTAAAAAAGCCAAGGCTGATTCCAATACTGCTTGGGCACAAGGGGGGATTGCTTGTGTAACCAGTGATGAAGATTCAGTGGAGGCACATGTTCTGGATACGATGATTGCAGGAGATGGGTTGTGTAATGAAAAAGTGGTAAGAGTGATTGTAGAAGAAGGGCCTGAGAGGATTGCAGAGTTAATGCAACTTGGTATGCAGTTTGATGAAAGAAGAGACGAAGCAGGGCATCGTGAGCCCGATTTAGGAAAAGAAGGCGGTCATTCCAAGCGGCGCATTCTGCATGCGCAAGACCGAACGGGATTTGAAATTGAAAAAACGTTGCTTGCAGCCGTGGCTAGCCATCCCAAAATTGCCCTTTTAGAGCATCACATGGCTATTGATTTGATTGTTGAAAACGACCGTTGTGTTGGCGTTTATGTTTTTGATGAGGAACAAAATAAAATTGAAACGCTTGCGGCAAAAATGATTGTTCTGGCAACCGGCGGTTGTGGAAAAGTCTACCTCTATACAACCAATCCTGATATCGCAACAGGTGATGGAATTGCGATGGCATGGCGTGCTGGTGCCTCTGTGGCCAATATGGAGTTCATGCAATTCCATCCAACTTGCCTCTATCACCCACAAGCAAAATCATTCCTTATTTCTGAAGCATTACGAGGTGAAGGTGGCTTGCTGCGCAATGGGGCAGGTGAACGTTTTATGAAAAGCTATGATGCCCGACTGGAGCTAGCTCCGCGGGATGTGGTGGCTCGTGCCATTGACGCTGAGATGAAAAAGAGAGGGGATGACTGTGTTTTTCTCGATATTACACATCAGTCGCCAGCATTTTTAAAAGAGCGATTTCCAAAAATATTTGAAACATGTTTTCGGTATGGGATCGATATTGCGCGCCAGCCAATTCCTGTTGTTCCTGCAGCGCACTATCAATGTGGTGGTGTAAAAACAGATCTGCATGGGCGTACTTCAGTGCCTGGGCTCTATGCCATTGGCGAAACGGCTTGCACAGGGCTTCACGGTGCAAATCGCCTTGCCAGCAACTCGCTCCTTGAAGCTCTGGTAATGGCTCATCGTGCTGCAGAAGTGGCAAAAGAAGAAATTGTTCAAACTGCTTTTGCATCAGCACTTCCTTCGTGGCAATCAGGAGATGCGCAAGATCCTGATGAGCTCGTGGTCATTAGTCACAATTGGGATGAAATCCGACGTCTGATGTGGGATTACATGGGTATTGTGAGAACAACAAAACGGTTGCAGCGTGCTGCAACACGCTTGAAAAATTTGGAGACAGAAATCCAAGAGTTCTATTGGAATTTTAAAGTTTCTGCCGACCTCTTGGAATTACGCAATCTTGTTACAGTTGCAACCCTCATGGTTCAATCAGCTCTCAGTCGCAAAGAAAGTCGTGGTTTGCATTACACGCTTGATTATCCAGAGCATGATACAGCGCTCCTGCGAGAGACTGCATTTTCAGATCGTACGTTATAGTCAAATTACTTTGAGATTATAAAAAATTGACGAGATCTTTTTTAACATGTTCTAGAAAAAGCAGCATTCCTATCCCGTCGCGTTATCGTTTAGATGGAGTTTCTCCAAGTGCTGCTGCTGAGGTGCAGGACTGCATCACTCTGGTGCTCGCGTCCTCGAGTAGGCGGCATATACACTGCGGGTCTGCGAGTTTCGTTCTTAGGACTGCATCCGCGCTATAACTTTTTCACACGCACTAAACGTCGAGGTTCCGGACATTGAGGGCATTATCCTCAATGAAAATGCGACGAGGTTCAACGACTTCACCCATGAGAAGGCTAAACATTTTGCCTGCTTCGAGAGCGTTATCATCGTTGAGTTCAACTTTAAGAAACTTACGGCGTTCAGGATTCATCGTTGTTTCGTAAAGTTCTTTTGCGTTCATTTCACCGAGACCTTTGAATCGTTTGATTTGAACACCGCGACGGCCTACTTCTTTAACCATTTCCAAAATCCGAGGGATTGAAAAAATTTGGTGCGTTGTTTCACCATCGATGAAATGGAAGAGCGGTTCTGCACTATCAGAATAATGTTCCATCTTCATTCCTTTCGCTGCAAGTTCACCAATCAACTTTTGAATGCCTTTGGATTCATGAATTTCAAGAAGACGAGCGCGACGCTTGCGGCCGGGGGCTGCTTTCTCAGGCGCTTTTTCGCCAATAGGAAGGGCCTCTCCTTCTTGAGGTTGATGTTCAAAAAGGTTGAGGTCTTGGTTGGC
Source organism: uncultured Chthoniobacter sp. (assembly GCA_964402065.1). Taxonomy (GTDB): domain Bacteria; phylum Verrucomicrobiota; class Verrucomicrobiia; order Chthoniobacterales; family UBA6821; genus CAIWMF01. Next base: position 19,782 of record CAYOAN010000005.1, read on the forward strand.
TGTTGAGAAGTCGCGCAAGGCTGTCTCATTATGGAAATACTCTACATGCTCTTCGTTGCCTGTTCTGATAACGACAAGATAGTTTGGCAAGGTCCCTTCCGGAGCAATGGCTTGAAGATAGGTTGAGAAATCTCCACCCAAGCGGCGGATCGCTGTTTCATATTTTTCTAGACGATCGAGGAGTGATAAAATCTCCTTAAGCTGAGCGGCTGTGAATTCCTTGCCAGTTGCGGCGCTAACCAATTTGATTTCTTCAGCGCCGAGAGTGATAAGGATGTTGTTGAGTTGGGCGTCGTCATCGACATACTCCTCTCTCTTTTTCCGCTTAATTTGATAAAGTGGTGGCTGTGCAATATAAACATGACCACGTCGAATCAATTGCGGCATCTGATTATAAAAGAACGTGAGTAGTAGAGTGCGAATGTGAGAGCCATCAACGTCAGCATCGGTCATAATGATGATGCGACCGTAGCGGAGCTTGTTGATGTTGAAGGCCCCTTCTTGATCTCCATCACCAATGCCTGTGCCGATGGCGGTGATCATGGTTTGAATTTCCGTGTTTTGAAGCACCTTGTCGAGACGGGCTTTTTGCACGTTAATCAATTTTCCACGGATTGGAAGAATAGCTTGAAAGCGTCGGTCGCGACCTTGTTTGGCGCTACCTCCTGCACTATCTCCCTCAACGATATAAAGCTCTGTCAAAGATGGGTCTCGTTCAGAGCAGTCTGCTAGTTTTCCTGGAAGGCCGCCGCCGGTTAAGGCGCTCTTACGAACGGTCTCGCGAGCCTTACGAGCTGCTTCACGAGCGCGTGCGGCCGTGAGGCCTTTTTCGATAATTTTTTTAGCAATCGAAGGATTTTGATCAAAGAAATCCATGAGGCCTTCGTAAACAGCAGAGCTTACGATGCCATCAATTTCAGTATTGACCAATTTAACTTTGGTTTGAGATTCGAAACGAGGGTGAGGCAGTTTAACACTTAAAACTGCAACAAGTCCTTCTCGGACATCGTCGCCAGAGAGGGCAGGGTCTTTTTCTTTAAAAATGCTATTTGCTTTGCCATATTGATTGATGGCACGTGTTAGAGCAGTACGGAAGCCGGTTAAGTGTGTTCCTCCATCAGGATTTGGGATGGAGTTCGCAAAGCAAAGAATTTGATCGCTGTAAGAATCATTATACTGCAAAACAACATCGACAAAGATATCGTCACGTTTGCGCGAAATGGCAATCGGTTTAGGGTGGATCACTTGGCGTGTTTCGCCAAGCTGACGGACAAATTCAGCAATGCCGTACTTATAGAAGAAAGTTTCACTCTTTGGTTTGTGAGTTTCATCATCACGTTCATCGGTGAGGACAATCTCAATGCCAGGATTTAAGAATGCGAGCTCACGAAGGCGTGAAGCAAGGCGTTCAAATTTGAAAACCGTAGTGATTGTAAAAATTTCAGGATCCGGAAGAAAGGAGACGAATGTGCCGGTCTGTTTTTTATTTTTGAGTTCGCTGAGAACCGTTAATTTCTGGGTCGTTTTGCCTTGTGCAAAGGACATGAAATAAATGTTTCCATCACGGGAGACTTCAACTTTGAACCAAGTTGAAAGTGCATTAACGCATTTTGCGCCGACACCGTGAAGACCACCGCTGTACTTATAGGCTCCTTGGCCAAATTTTCCGCCGGCATGCAAGTTTGTGAGCACAAGCTCGAGCGCTGGGATTTTGAATTTAGGATGAATATCAACGGGAATACCGCGTCCGTTATCGCGAATTGAAACGGATCCATCAGTGTGAATCGTAACTTCTACGCGCGAGCAAAATCCAGCGAGGTGTTCGTCAATCGAGTTGTCCAAAACCTCAAACACGCAATGGTGTAGGCCTCGTTCATCAGGGTCGCCGATGTACATTCCAGGCCGTTTTCGGACGGCGTCGAGGCCTTCGAGTTTGTCGATCTGGGCTGCTCCGTAAGTGTCGCCACCAGCGGTGTCTTGCTTTTCAGGCACTTCATCAATTTCTGATGAGGCGTCTAGAATGACAGGTTCAGATGGGAGTTCTTTCGTGCGACTTTTTTGAGACATGATGAGACTTAAACAAGGGTCAATAAGCTCTCGAGTCTAGAGAAGCATGATGGGGAGAAGCAACGCTTTTTTAACAGATTTAGTAGGAATATGCGGAGATGGACCTTATAAAGATGCTCTAGCGTCCCATACCTTGATGTAGGAGCATGTTGTTAACAAAAGAGTCAGGGTATTGGGTGGAGATCAGCTGCAATGTTTTTTTGGAGTCGTCTGTTTTGCCGAGGCGCGCAAGTATACGGGCTCTCATCCAGAGAGCAAAAGGAGCGCCGTATGATTTTGGATATGCGACAGAAGCTTGTTGGAGTTCATCAAGCGCTTGGTCCGCATTTCCAAGAAGGTCGTTGTTGAGGGCGCGTCCAATCATTGCAGAAATAGCAAGCGGATGATGGCGGAATTTTTCTAAAAATTGAGCGTAGGTCTTGTTTGAAGCAGTAATATCATGAGCTTCGCGTTGAGCTGCTGCGATCAAGAGTGTCGCGCTAGCCGCTGCTCCGGAGGATGGGGAAGAAGCAATGACTTTTTGCCAACTCGAGATATCGTGACTCTTGGCAAGAAGGTTTTCGGAAGCAATGCGGTTCAAGCGACGCAAAAACAAGATGCTGCCGCTTGCAATGACAAGAAAAAGAAGAGCAGCAAGGGTAAGGAGAACTTTTTGGCGGTGCTGTTCCCAAAAAAGATCGAAGAGAGGTGGAGTGAAGGTTGGTGTTTCAGGAGTCATAATGAAGCGTGACGATGATATTCAAACAATTTAAGGCGGGCAATTCTTAATAAATTTTTTATAGGTAGCTTTGTTTTTAAAGCGGTATTTTTGAGGGTGAAAACTTTAATCAATGCCGCACTAAATCGTAGTGATGTTAGCGGAAAATAAAGGAGTGAGTCTCCCAATTTTCAAGTGAGGTTGATTGAGTATTTACGTCCACTGCAACACTTCTTCAACGGTTGTTAGTCCCTCTTGAAGTACTCTCAGAGCCTCTTGGCGAAGGGTACGCATTCCTCGCTCGATAGCTTTTTCCTGGAGAAGAAGGTGGGAAGCTCCTTGATGAATGAGTGTTTGAATTTCAGCGTTCACTAAAAATAATTCAAAAATGGGACGGCGGCCTTTATAACCTGTCTGCTCGCACTCGTCACAGCCCTCAGCACGATAAAAAGCAATGTTTTTTTCTTCATTCGAAAGCCCTAGAGAAAGAAGCTCTTCCTTTCCTGGCTCGTAGGCTTTGCGACATGACTGACAAAGCGTTCGAAGCAAGCGTTGAGCTAACACGCCTCGCAATATGGTTGCAAGTGTTGTTGCCTCTCCTCCCAATTCTAAAAGGCGTGCTATCGTGCTTGCAGTATCGGCGGTGTGAAGGGTCGTTAACACGCGATGTCCTGTTAATGAGGCTTGGAGGGCCATGTTGGCAGTGCCTGCATCGCGTGTCTCACCGATCATAATGATGTCAGGGTCGTGGCGCAGTAGGGAACGTAACGTGCGAGTGAACGAAAGGCCAATTGTCTCATTGATCTGAATTTGCAAAGCCCCTTCCAGCTCGTATTCGACGGGATCTTCTACCGTCATGATTTTTGTGCCATCGTGATGGAGGTGTTGTAAGCAAGAATAGAGCGTTGTTGTTTTTCCAGAACCCGTTGGTCCTGTCACGATGAAGAGCCCGTGAGGCTCTTGTAGAAGCTGGAGAAGTGAGGTTCGCAGACTGGGCGAAAAAGGAAGCTCTTCCAAGCTAAGACCCGTTGCATGACGATCGAGAAGTCGCAGCACCAAGCTTTCTCCAAATTGAGTAGGGAGTGTTGCAATTCGAAAAACTCTAGGAGCGTTGGTCTTCTTATTATTGCGGGGGCGATATTCTAAGCGTCCATCTTGAGAGCGTCGCTGTTCGGCGATGTTCAGATGAGCCATTAATTTAATGCGAGAGAGGATCGCAAGACCTAATGATTTTGAAAAAGAGGTTCCTTCTTGCAGCACTCCATCGATGCGATAGCGAACGTTCCACTCGTTTTCCAAAGGATCAAGGTGCAGATCACTTGCTTGGTTGATAACAGCATGTTCAAGCAAGGCATCAACATGGTCTGCAACTGGCGTTGGCGAAGCGACTCTATTGGTGCAGTAAGAATGCAACAGTTGCTCGACGCGTTCTGGAGGGGCGACGATCTGTTCTAGCGGCTCTGCTAGAGTCCATTGCAAGAGGGTAGTGGCTTCTTTGTTAAAAGGATCAACGAGGGCAAAGCTGAGGTGATCTTTTTCTCGTCTCAGCGGGATGGCTTGACAGCGAGCGGCTAGTGCTGGAGGGAAATCTTTTGTTAACGAAAAATCAAGTTCAAAACCATCTAGCATGGAGGCTTCTGTACCAAGGAGTGCAGCAGCTCCTTGGCAAAAATCTTGAGTGGTCATTGAAGAGAAATCGGTAAAGCCTAACTCTCTAAAAAGTGGAGCAATGTCTTCTGGGATCATGAGACAGTGACTTTTAAAACTTCTTCTATTGTTGTTAGGCCAGCGGCAATTTTTTTCATGCCATCTTCGCGAAGGCTTTTAACACAGGATTGTCGGGCGAGCAGCGTCCACTCCTCTAATGAAGTGGCATGATGAAGGTGATGGCGGAGGTTTTCATCCATAACTAAAATTTCAAAAATACCGATGCGGCCGCGAAAGCCCCTCCCATGACAATAGGGACAAGAAGAATTTTTATTTTTACACATTTCACAACATCGCCTGACTAAACGCTGTGCAATAACAGCACGAAGGCTTGTTGTCAGTGTTGTCGAAGAAGCTCCCATGCTCTTCAGGCGGACGAGAGCACTCGGTGCATCAGGCGTGTGCATGGTCGAAAAAACTAAATGTCCCGTGAGCGCTGCTTGCAAAACACTTTCAAGAGTTGTTGTATCACGAATTTCTCCCACCATAATTTTATTGGTTGCTTGACGTAATAAGGAACGAAGAGCGTGAGAAAAAGTTAAACCAATTTCTTCCCTCACCTGAACTTGATTAATTCCTGGAATGCGATACTCCACTGGGTCTTCAATCGTCATGATCTTCGCTCCTTTTGCCAGTAAGGTTTGGAGACAGGTGTAAAGCGTGGTCGTTTTTCCAGAGCCGGTAGGGCCCGTGACCAAAATCAAACCATCAGGCCGCTGAAGCAATTGTTGTAAGGTTGCTAGGTCATTTGAGTCTAATCCTAGTTTTGTTAAGCCTTCTGAAAATGGCGTGGGATTTAGGAGACGCAATGCCATGCTTTCTCCATGAGTAGTAGCTATTGTTGCGACACGCACATCAAAGGAGCCGTTAGCCCACTCAAAGCGCCCTTCTTGAGGAAGTCTCTTTTCAGCGATGTTCATCGAGCCTGTCATGATCTTTAAGCGACTAAGAAGATGCCCTTGGTACAGTTGTGGGAGCGATTGTACTTCTCTCAAAATTCCATCACAACGAAAGCGGACACGAAGTCGGTTGGAGAGTGGCTCCAAGTGAATATCGCTAGCTCCAGCCTCCGTTGCGCGTGTGAGTATTTCTTCAACTAACGCGATAATGAAATGTTGTTCTTCTTCGAGGAGTTGCTGTTGTTGGGAAAGATTCATGAAAAGAGAGAAGCCCTTTAGCATAAATTTCGATGTCATAGAAGCCAGAAAATGGGAAAGCTCCTGATACCATCTTCACTCATTGCCTAGACTATCCGATTTGTTCTTGTTGGAGCCTGACCGTATTGTCATCACTCCCGTTACAAAAAGGTAGCGTTCGCTCTTCCGCCTTGTCAGGTGCCACAACTCCTGCGTCCTATAGTCCAGCTAATTCCTGAAGATGCTATAATGCGCCCTTTGAAAGTTAAGGTCCTATCGTTATGCGAAGGACAAATGATAGGGCATTCGAGCGGTGGTGCTGTTACGAAAGCATGGCCTCAAGGGCTTCTGCAACGGCTTCTGGGCTGACTCCAAGCATGCAGCGAAAGTCGATAGGGCATTCGCGTAAAAAGCAAGGACTGCAAGAAACATCATGTTGAAAGATACGATGATGATCTCCTTGAAGGCCTGTGCGAGTTGGATCAGTTGACCCAAAAATTGCAAGCGTAGGAATGCCAAGAACGTCGGCTAAGTGCATTGTTCCTGTGTCATTAGTGAGGAGCAAATCGCAAGTTTTTAAAAGTTCGATCAGTTCAGCAAGGGAGGTTTCTCCAATTTTATTTTCAACGTGGCCATGAAATAGAGTGGATAAGATTTCATTGCCGATCGAACGCTCTGCAGCTGAGCCTACGAGGATCCACTCAATATTGTGCTTTGCAGAAAGCAAATCCATGACGTTGCGAAAGCGATCTGCGGGCCAACGCTTCGCAGGACCATACTCGGCTCCAGCAGCAATGGCTATGCGAGGCTTTGCGCGCCTGTTTTTTTCTTGCTGGTCTTCGGCTTCAAGCTTCAAGGCTCTATTCTGCTGAGGTGCGACATTGGCTCCTAGCCAATGAGCAACAGCAAAATATTGATCTCGTTCGTGAGCGTGTTTTTCAATCTGATCAGGAAAAGGTTGGTTAATGAGCCAAGAGCGGTACCTGCCTTTTTTCCCAACACGACCGATGCGACGCGGAATGTTCGCTAGCCAGACTTCTAATGCTGAGCGCAAGGAGTTTGGGAGAAGAAGTGCAGCATCAAAAGCAGGAAGAATTGGTGATAGGGCTTTTTGTTTTAATAGTTTTGCAACGGTCCATGGAGAGGCTTTCGAGGGAATCTCAATAACGTCATCTACTTCAGGAATGGCTTTCCAAAGGCCTGCAAGCTTTGCAGGTGCCAAGATGGTGAGGCGAAGATCAGGGCGATCTGTTTTGAAAGAGCGAATAGCGGGGAGTGCCATACAAGCATCTCCTAGCCAGTTGGGAGAACGAACAAGGAGATTTAGCTTTTGAAGGTGTTCTGGTTTGGTTTGTGGTGGCAGGAAAAATCCACGACGCGTGCGGCTCAATAAGAAGGCGGGCTTGGGCAATTTCCAGCGATTATGTACCCAAAACCAATCCGTCGGAGAACGTCGAATTTCTTGAGCTAGAGCTTCTCCTAAATCGTAAGTAATTTCTCCAATAGGGCGGTCCTTTGTTGGAATTGGAGGCTGAACGTGGATCACCCAACGTGCTATGCCTACGGTTCTGATAGTAATAGAAACGAGAGCGGCACCTGTCTTTTGAGCTAATGTTGCAGCAAGAGGAGAAGTGGAAGCTAGTTTGTTAAAAAAAGGAGCCCAAATCCCAGCGTCGCCAGCATGTTGGTCTGTCAACACACCAAGTACACCGCCTTGTCGAAGGAGAGAAGCTGCTGCTGATAAATCTTTGCGTCTATCAAATGTGGCAACACCACGGCTTCGTCGATCATGATTGATTAAATCGTCAATAAAACGATTTTTAAGAGGTTGATAAACAGTCCCTGCAGCTCGTCCTGTGAGGCAGATTACAGCTTGGGCATTGAGCTCCCAGTTTCCAAAATGATTGAGCGCAGCGACAGTGCCGCCATGATTGTTTTGGACAATGAATTGCTCGAAATAGTCAGCTCCTTCAATCGTAAAAGTCTTACGAATTTCCTCGACTTGCATGGAGGGCATTTTTAATGAAGAAAGAATATTAGCTCCCAACATCATGAAGCTTTGACGCGTTAAGTGACGAATTTGGGTTGAAGAAAATTCTGTTCCGAAAGCAATCTGTAAGTTTTTTCGAGCTAAGCGACGATATTGAGGCAGGAGAATCCATGCCAACCAACCAAGTCCTTGTCCACAGCGAAAACAACAATGCAGTGGTAGCATGCGAATGAGCGAAACAAAAAGAAGTGCAATGAAATAGATGAGACGGTCCATTAAAAATATGAAAGATGAGGCTATGCTTTAGTGCATTAAATTGAAAAGAGAATGTCATCAGCTTGATTTTTCTTAGCGCCATGCTCGCTGGCTTACTCTAAGAAATGCCGGCATTCCTAAAAACCCTTTTCATTTTGCAGCACTATGAATCTAAAGAGCGTGAGGAAATTTGTTTTTCTAAGGAGTTTCTTGTTTTTTAATATCGAGTCAATCTGATTATATTGTGTAGCTAAATTACCTTGAGCTTATAAAAAATCGGCTTGATTTTTTAAAATGCTCTAGGGAAAAGAAGTGCTCTCGTTCCGCTTGTTATCAAGGATAGCAAGCGGTCTTTAGGTTAGTCTTTTCTGAAAACTTTTTCGTTCTTTTCTGTCATCCCAAAGTAATTTGGCTATAACTTGCACGCATGAATTCTAATTTTTTTATAGGGCTTCTTGGCAGCGGACAACTTGGGCAAATGATGGCTGCGGCTGCTAAAAAAATGGGGCATCGCGTCCTTGTTTATGATGTTCTTCCGGGCGGGCCCGCAGCTTCTGTTGCGGATGAGATGATTGTGGCTCCTTTTGAGGATGAGCAAGCTTTAAAAAAATTTGCAAGTAAAGTTGACCTCGTGACGCTAGAATTTGAAAACATTCCAGCAGCGACATTGGAATTATTGGCTTCGCTCAAACCTCTCTATCCAGCACCAGACGTGGTGCGTATTTGCCAAGATCGAATTTTTGAAAAAACCTTTTTGCAAAGGCAAGGAGTTCCTGTTGCTCCCTTTCGAGTTGTTACCTCTCTTGATGAACTGACAAGAGCTGTTCAGGATTTAAAAAGCGATGGCATTCTAAAGACAGCAACGCTTGGCTACGATGGGAAAGGACAAGTTTCGATTGCAGCAGATGCCTCGGAATGCTCGTTGGAAGAGGCTTGGAAATCCTTAAAAACCAATCGGGCTGTGTTAGAAAAAAAAATTTCTTTCCTGGCGGAAGGTTCCGTTATTGTTGCGCGATCAACAAGTGGGGAGATAAAAGTTTTTCCACCACAAGAAAACGAGCACGTTCGGGGCATCCTCGATGTTTCGCGAGCCCCAGCTCGTTTTTCCAAGCAGGTTTTAGATCAAGCAGAGCGATTGGGAAGCATGATCGCAGAGGCTCTTAATGTCGTAGGGTTGATCACGGTTGAGTTTTTTGTTCTTCGCGACGACACCATTGTTGTCAATGAATTGGCGCCACGCCCACACAATTCGGGGCATCACACGATAGAGTCTTCTGTGACAAGTCAATTTGAGCAAGCGGTGCATGCGATTGTTGGAGACGCTCTTGGTTCAACAGAACTAAAACAGCCGGCTATCATGCTCAATCTTTTAGGCGATTTATGGAAAGAAGGAGAGCCTGACTGGGAGGCGCTTTCAGGGTGTCCGGAGACGTTTTTGCATCTTTATGGAAAAAAAGAAGCAAAGACAGGGCGTAAAATGGGGCATGTAACATTTACGGGAGAAAACTGCGAACAGCTGCTGCAGCAGGCAAAAAAAACATTCAAAAAAGAGTGAAATTTTTTTGCAAAATAAAATTGATGTGTATTTTTTAAGTAAGATAATTTTTTAATTTCAAACTATGAATAATTCGATTCAAGAACTTGATCGGCGGGTGCAAGAGGCAGGCGCTTGGATTCACCCTTTAGTACAGGAAGTAAGTCGTGTTGTTATTGGGCAACAAGGACTCGTTCAGAGCCTTCTCATTGGCTTGCTTAGCAATGGGCATGTGTTGTTAGAAGGCGTTCCAGGGTTGGCAAAGACGTTAACTGTGCGGACGTTGGCCTCCTGTATTGATGCTTCGTTTCAACGATTACAATTTACACCAGATCTCCTGCCGGCAGATTTGATTGGAACGCTGATTTACAACCCGCGTGAGACGATGTTCACAACGCGCAAAGGTCCCATTTTTGCAAATCTCATTTTAGCTGATGAAATCAATCGTGCTCCTGCAAAAGTCCAGAGCGCCTTGTTAGAGGCGATGCAGGAACATCAAGTTACCATTAGTGAAGAGACATACCCGCTTCCAGATCCTTTCTTGGTTTTAGCAACACAAAATCCATTAGAACAAGAAGGTACTTATCCTCTCCCAGAAGCGCAGCTTGATCGGTTTATGCTCAAAGTAGTGGTTGGTTATCCTTCTCGCAAAGAAGAGCGGGCTATTCTTGATGCAATGGCTACTTCCTCTCCACGTTTGGGTGTCAACCAAGTGATTTCTAAGGAGCAAATTTTAGAAGCGCGTGACGTTGTGAATCAAATTTACGTGGATGATAAAGTCAAAGACTACATCGTTGATCTTGTCTGGGCAACGCGCGAGCCATCGGCTTACAAATTAAAACTAGATGGAATGATTCGCTATGGAGCATCTCCACGAGCAACAATTTACTTAACATTGGCTGCAAAAGCTCATGCTTTCTTGCATGGCCGCGGATATGTAACGCCACATGACGTTAAATCAATCGGCGTTGAAGTCTTGCGTCATCGCGTTGCCGTTAGCTATGAGGCCGAAGCAGAGTCTATCACTTCGGAAGATGTGATTGGAAAAGTCTTTGCTGGACTTGTTGTGCCCTAGATGGGATCCAAGTTTTAAGCTTCAGGTTGCAGTAAAAAGTGATGAAAACTTCTTCAGAAATTCTTCGCAAGATGCGGCGCATCGAATTGCAGACGAAGCGTCTGGTCGAATCTTCTTTTGCGGGTCAATATCAGAGCGTCTTTAAAGGGCGCGGGATGAATTTCGAAGAAGTCCGCCCCTATATGCCTGGAGACGAAATTCGAACGATTGATTGGAATGTAACAGCGCGTACAGGAGAGCCCTACATTAAAAAATTTAATGAAGAGCGAGAGGTTACGGTAATGATTCTGTTGGACGTGAGTGCTTCTGGAAATTTTGGAAGCGTTCATGAAAGCAAGCGAGAGGTGGCTGCGGAAGTCGCGGCGCTCCTCGCTTTCAGCGCTATTTATAACAACGATAAAGTTGGATTGATTCTGTTTTCTGATCAAATCGAACTTTTTATTCCCCCTAAAAAAGGAAGGCTCCACCATTTGCATCTCATTCGGGAAATGTTTTTTTTCCAGCCAAAAAGTCGCAAAACTAATGTTGCGCAAGCGCTGGAATTTTTGAATAGAATTCTTACTCGGCGTGCCATTGTATTTGTAATTTCTGACTTTTTTGATGGTGATTTTTCACGACCTTTAACCGTTGCGGCCAAGCGCCACGATATGATAGCTCTTCCCGTCGTCGACCCTGTTGAAGAAAACTTTCCAGATGTTGGGGTGATCACACTTCAAGATCCTGAGACAGGAGAGCAAATAGAAATTAACACTAGTGCCCGCTCCTTCAGCGCAAGCTATCAAGCGGAGGTTGAGCAAAAAAAGAAAAAATTACTGCGCCTTTTTGGATCGCACCATGTCGATACGGTTCCTCTTCGAACAGATGAAGATTACTTGCCAACTCTTCGATCTTTTTTTGCTCACCGAGAAAGAAGAAGATAGACGCTTTGAGAAAAAATGAAACCTGCTCTGAATGATGATTTTTTAAGATCAGCATAACTTTAATTGTTGATATGACAACTAGCCCTACCTCTTATTTTCCGAGCTCCGTCGGCCAAGCTTCATCCCAAGTCCCTTCCCCTGCCCCCATTCATGACATTGTGGGACCCGTGCCCTTTTTTCCATACACAACACTACAGGTTTTTGTGACTGTGATGATCGTCATTTTTTTATTAGGTGGTCTTGGATATTTGATATGGCGGGGCCGTCGCCAGCGACCGCTCACTCGGAAAGAAGCCATGTTGCAAGCGCTGGCTGAAATGAAAAAAGAACTTATGGTCGGGAGTGATCACGATTTTGGAATTCGTGTCTCAACCTTGCTGAGAAATTATTTAGGAGAGGTGTTGGGATTGGCGGCGCCGCGCCAAACCACCGAAGAGTTTTTAAAGTCATTGCAGGGATCGCAGCCTTTTTCTGTACAAGAGCAAGAAGCTTTAACCAACTTTTTGCAATATTCGGATGTTTTGAAATTTGCACAAGGTGTTGCGGAAGCAGCAGAACGGTTGGCATTGATTGAAGCAGCTGAAAAGTTTGTTCACAAAGGAATGGAGGAGGCAGCATGAGTGCTTGGTTCCATCACGGAATAAGTTTTGCGCACCCTTGGTTTTTATTAGGCTTGCTGCTTTTGCCTCTGCTCAGCCTGTTGCAGGGCGGAAAGGGAGGCGCAGGCGTGATTTTTTCATCAACAACGCTGGTTGCGCAATTAGGGCAAGCACATCGATCTGCTGCTGGAGCGGTCCTTGCAACTTTGCTATACGGGGCAATGGGTTCTCTCATTGTCGCTTTGGCGCGTCCTCAATGGAGTAATACAACGACACGAATTCAAGCCAGTGGTATTGATATCATGATTGTGCTTGATGTTTCGGGATCAATGGCGACAGAGGATTACGTGATTGGAGGGAAGCGTGCAAGTCGACTGGAGGCCGTAAAACAAGTGACGCAGCAATTCATTGAGGGGCGCCCTAATGATCGTATGGGGATCATTGCTTTTGCTGGCCGTCCTTATCTTGTGAGCCCTATTACTCTTGATCATGACTGGTTAATTCAAAACCTCGATCGCACTCAGTTAGGGCTTGTTGAAGATGGGACTGCAATTGGTTCTGCCCTCGCCTCTGCGGCATCTCGTTTAAAAAATAAAGAAGCGAAAAGTAAATTGATTGTCCTTTTAACAGATGGTGCTAATAACGCCGGAAAAGTCATGCCGCTCACGGCCGCCGAAGCTGCTCAGGCTCTTGGAATCCGCATCTACACGATTGGTGCTGGAAGTAATGGGCCTGTTTCTATACCGGCACGAGATCCTTTTGGAAGAGTGGTCATGCAAAAAGTAACCTTTGATTTTGATGAAAAATTACTGCAACAGATCGCTCAGATTGGGGATGGTAAATATTTTCGAGCTGCTGATGAAGCCTCCTTGCAGAAAACTTTTCAAGAGATTGATCGGCTTGAAAAAAGTTCCGTGACAGTTGATAAAAAAACAGATGTGAAAGACTTTTTTTGGTGGTTTCTAGGCCTAACGCTCTTGCTGCTAACGCTAGAAATGATTTTGTCTCAAACCAAGTGGAATAAAATTCCATAAAGAGTTTTATGAATGCTGTTGATCACTCGCTCATCTTTGGTCGCGCAATGTGGCTTTGGTTGCTTCTTGCACTGGTACCTCTTGCTCTGCTTTTTTGGTTGGCACATCGCCGTCGAGCACGACTGCTTGCCAAGATTATAGCGCCACGACTACGTTCTTGGCTGCTTTCATCGATCTCTCCTTGGAAAAGAGCTGCGTCTTCGGTATTGATGCTCCTGGCCTGGGGAATTCTGGTTATCGCTTTAGCAGAGCCTCGATGGGGATACGAAGAAAAGAAAGTGATCTCTCGTGGACGTGATGTGATTCTCGCCATTGACACTTCTAGGAGCATGTTGGCAACAGATGTAATGCCAACACGCCTGGCGCGAGCAGAGCTTTTGGGACAAGATGTGCTTGATTTGTTGCCTGGAGATCGTGTGGGTCTGATTGCTTTTGCTGGCAATGCTTTTTTACAAGCACCCATGACATTAGATCATCATGCAGTGACAACATCGCTTGCAGAACTAGACACAACCCTCATTCCCAAGGGAGGGACCAATATTTCGGAGGCTATTCGAACAGCAGAGATTGCTTTTGGAAAAGGAGAAGGAACAAGTCGAGCTTTGATCATCATGACAGATGGTGAGGATTTAGAGGAAAATGCTGTTGTCGTCGCCAAGGAAGCGGCTGCACAAGGAATTAAAATTTTTACTATTGGCATCGGCTCAGCTGCAGGTTCACTCATTCCCATTAAAAATGAAAACGGAAGAAGCGATTTTGTGCGTGATGAACATGGAAAGCCCGTTCTTTCAAGGCTAGATGAGACACGCTTAAAAGACATTGCCCAAGTTACAGGCGGATTCTATGAACCTTTTAGTTCTCAAGCAGGGCGAATGATTGTTGAAAAGGGCATTATCCCGTTAGAGGCCGGTGTCACAGGGGAAATGAGTGCGAGAAGGCCAATCGAGCGCTACGAAATTCCAGCAAGTTTAGCGCTATTGCTACTTGTTATTTCGATTTTATTGAAAAATGGAAAAAGCTTTTCGTCATGCTATCGCAAGAAGAAGCAGCTTGTTACATGCTGGGTTGGCATTTGCATGCTGGTGTCCGCAGGTGTTCAGGCTAATCCTGGCATTCAAGAATACCAACAAGGTAATTATGAAGCCGCGCTTCAAAACTTTGAGCAGAGGCTCAGAAAAATGCCTGCTTCTCCTGAAATTCGCTTTGATGCAGGAGCCGCTGCTTACAAAAAAGGAGAGTATGAAAAGGCAGAGGATTATTTTACGAGTGCAATGACTTCTTCTGATCCAAAACTACAGGAAGCTGCAACTTACAATCTTGCGAATGCACTTGTTCGAGCTGGAGAGCAGCAACAAGATCGTTCGGTCAAACTTTCTAATTGGAAAAATGCGCTTCAGCATTATGAAACCGTTTTAAAACAAGATCCCAAAAATAAAGATGCTAAAGAAAACCGCGACCTTGTTAAAAAATTGATAGAGGATTTGCAAAAAAAACAGGAAGAAAAAAATCCACCACAAAATAAAAGTCAGCAGCA
>CAYOAN010000005.1:34429-142332 GCA_964402065.1 uncultured Chthoniobacter sp.
GAATCAACAGCAACAGCAGAATCAACAGCAACAGCAGAATCAACAGCAACAGCAGAATCAACAGCAACAGCAGCAACAGCAGCAACAACAGCAACAACAGCAACAACAGCAACAGTCGCAATCTCAGCAAAGCAGTGCTGAGCCAAGCCCAACACCATCTCCAAGTAATTTAAAAAATCAACAAGGTTCTTCTGGACAGGGAGAGCAACAAGGTGCGCCATCGCCAACTCCAGCATTGCCTTCACAGAGCGAAGGTTCTTCTGCAGCCCCGACTCCAACGGCAACGCCCTCTCCTTCTTCGCAAGCAGGCGCTCAGCATGCTCCTTTACCACCACAAGCGAAAGGAGAGACTCCAGTAACTCCGCAACCAACGCCTGGTGAAAAAAAGAGCGGGACTCTTCAAGAAGTTGGACAAGGTGGAGATCAGGCGGAAGGCAGGTCAGAAAGCGAGAGTGACGAAAAAAATGACAAGGGAATGTCCCGCCATCAAGCCGAGGGCCTACTTCGATCTGTTGAAGAAGAAGAGCAACAGGTAAAATTTCAGCAACGAGGCAACATGGAAGAAGTCACCAAAGATTGGTAGCTAGAAATTGCAAGAGCTTCTTCATTTGCTAAAAAAACATATCCTTCGCATTAACAAAAACTATCAAGTAATGTCATGGCTCCTTTCATAATAACAATAGAGCGTTTTCAAAAATTCTATAGCCGCGGCGGCGTCACTCCAATGCTTGAAGCCTTGAGTATGAGATGCAAGCTGCGTTTATGCGCTCCTCATGCTCGGCACTACATTGGCTATCATATTTTTAAAATGCTCTAGCATCAGCCCAAGGTCAGCTGGCATCATGTCTTGGATATCATTTTTGACTTTAGCTTAATAATTATTACTTTTGCTTTGTGAAACATTCGGCACTCATTTTACTTTTAGTGATCTATGTTGGCGCTGCCTCTTCTTTTGGGGCTATCAACGCTACGGCCTCTCTGTCTCGCAATCATGTTGCGGCAGGAGATGTTGTTCAATTAGATGTTAAAGTAACGGGCGCCCAGCAGGCAGATGTTCCTTCTGAACTTGCTGCGGAAGGCCTCCAAATCAAGCTCACTGGGCAGTCTTCAGAGGTCCAAATGGTCAACTTTAACGTCTCTTCTTCCATCATCTATTCATACATTGTAGTTCCTTTAAAAACGGGAAACCTCACCATTCCGCCTGTTACAGTGCGAGCTGGAGGACAAATCATGAAGACGTCGGCACTTTCGTTGGCGGTTATTGGTTCAGGACAGCCTCCTTCTCAAGGACCACCTCAGCGAAGCAGTACTAATATTGATCGAGATCGTCTTGGTTATGCAGAAATAGTGATTCCTAAAAAAAAGTTTTATGTTGGAGAAGTTGTGCCGGTAGAAATCCGATTTTGCGTTGATGCTAATTATGAAGCTTCGCCTATAGGACCGCCAAATTTTGGCGGAGAAGGAATTTTAACAGATCGTTTGAAAGATCCTGAGCGAAGCCAAGAAGAGCGTTATAATTCCATTTATAACGTGGCGACCTTTCGGACACTTTTTACAGCTGTAAAGTCGGGCTCTTTAGAGCTTCCTGCGGCAACATTAGATATTGTCGTAGCAATTCCCGAGGCGATTCCAGCAGGTATGGATGCGGATCTTTTTTTGCGACTTCTGGGAGGACGATCTCCCTCGGTGCATGAGCGCAAAATGAGGCTCAAAACAACTGCTACTCACTGTGACGTTATGCCCCTGCCTGCAGAAGGCCGCCCAGCCGACTTCTCTGGCGCAATTGGAGAGTTCAAACTTGAAGGATCTGTGTCACCACAAAAGGCAGTTCAAGGAGATCCCGTGGTTCTTTCTTTAAAACTTGCTGGAAAAGGAAATTTTCAAGCTTTGAAAGAACCGCTGTTAACGGAGACGCAGGGATGGCGAGCCTATCCTCCAGTAGATCATTTTGAAGCAATGGATCTTTTTGGATGGAAGGGAGTGAAGACTTTTGAAACCACGATGATTGCTCAACAAGCTGTCACAGCAACACCGGGGAGTTCTTTTTCTTATTTCGATCCAGTTGTGGCAAAATATGTCACGCTAACCACAAAGCCACTTCCAATTGAAATGATTGGGGCGACGTCAGCTCCTGTTTCAACAACGCTCATGACAGCTGCACCTGGAGCCTCCGCAACTCCGGCTCCCCCTGCAACGGCAATGACTGGAGGGCGCTTGGAGAAAATGACAGAGCGCCCTTGGAGAGGGCCGCTTCATCGCCAAGAATGGCTCTTGAGCTGGGCAGCTTGCTTTTTAGCACTATTGGGAGTCATTGGGGTTTTTAGTATGAGGCTTTATCTTCAACGGGTGCGCTCGCCGAGAGAGGAAGCGCAACAACGCCTGGCTGCCTTGATACGGGACTTGGAACAAGAAGAATTTTCTGACATAGAGTTTTATGATAGAGCGGCAAAGGCCGCGGAATTAATTTTGAAGGATAATCTTATCGAGGAGGAAGGCTTGAGCGAAATTCTAAAGCGACGCGATGAAATCCACTACGGTTCGAGGGGCGCCTTCTTGACCACCCTTGAAAAAAAGCGTGTGATTGAGGTCTTAACTATGAAGAGACAAGCAACATAATGTTGGATTTTCAACGTAAACAAACTTATTAAATTTCAAAATTCTGATGAAGGTAAAATTTCTTTTGCGGCAGCAAACTCATAACTTAGCGCTCTCTTCCAGTTCACCTTTTATTCGAATGGTGCGAGGAGGCTTGTTCTTTTTTTTATTAATGGGTTTTTCTTCAGCCGCTATGAGCGCTCCGCAAAAAGCCTTCACCGGCTCGCCTGAAAAATACTATAATGAGGCGCTTGCTGAAAAGGAACAGGGGGATCTGCCTGCGGCTTCTCTAGCCTTGCGACGAGCTCTGGTGCTCGATCCAACACTCGCTGTTGCACAACAAGAGTTAAAACAAGTCTTGTCAAAACTCGGGTTGCCGATGGAAGCTTCATGGCAACAAAAGGTGGCCTCATGCTGTATGCCTGAAAAAATTGTGTTACTGGGAACTATTGTTGGATGGAGTGCAACATTTGTTCTTGTTGTCCTTTTTTTTCTGGATCTCCTTTCCTCAGCAAAGAAGCCAAGGCGATGGAAGCTCTTCTTGATAGTTTTAATTGTTTGTGTTGGGGGGCATGCAATTTCTGTTTTGGGAGTGATTGTTGATCCTCGCTTGCGCGCTCGTTATGAAGTCGTATTGCTCCCGAAAACAGAGGCTTCAGCAGGAGTAGAAAATCATTTGGACCGGCCTGCAACATGGCCCTTGCGCGCCACGCCTGCTGATGCTGGAGCAGCAATAGCGCAGCTTCCAGTCGGCAGTTGCCTCGTCTTGCTCTCACAGCACGGAGTTTGGTCTTATGTGCGCACCATATCAGGACAAGAAGGATGGATGAATTCATCATGCTTGGAGTCCATCATTCCAAAAAACTGAGAGATTTTTTTTGCAACTAGTAACCTGTAATTTGTAACGTGTCATCTATGTCTTCCTTTTCACGCAATCAACAGCCACTTTTTTGGTTGAACGGCCGCTCTATTCAGACGGTTCCTTTTTTATTAGCCCTTTATATTATTGCGACGGTAGGAATTTCTCTTCTCTTGGCCATGGGGCGACAAGACATGATGCAGCTTTTTGTTTACAACAGTACCGCGGTTGCTCATGGAGAATTATGGCGCTTAATCAGCTACGCTTTTGTGAATACGCCTAGCGTTTGGTTTGCCCTCGAAATGGGAATGTTTTTTTTCTTTGGGCGATTAGTCGAAACCGGCATTGGGAGTAGGGCATTTGCTCTTTTTTACGGAGGCTTAATTTTGCTTCAAGGGCTTTTATTTCAACTCGCTTCTTTTTTCGGATATGCAACAGAAATTCATGGCATGGAAATGGTGGGGATGGCTCTTTTTGCTGCTTTTGTAGCCATGGTTCCGAGCGCTTCTTTTTTCTTTGGAGTTGCGGCTAGATGGATGTTGCTCCTCTTGCTGGGCCTTTCTTTGCTTCAGTTGTTAGCAGAACACCAGTGGATTTCGATGGTGCAGCTCTTGACGCTTGCGACAGCAGCAGTTTTTTTTATGAAAAAACATGGATATCGAGAGCCTCTCTATTTTTTTTCCTCCAACGAAATTGGAAAAATAATGAAGACATCTTTATTCAAGCCTGTAACGTTGCCGCCCCCCAAAATAGAAGAAGGTGATTATCGCTTTACGGGATCAACTTTAGTTGCATCTAGACCCAACGAAACCCTGCAACACTCAACAAATACTCCTCCCTCTTTTCAACAGGAAAAGAAAAAAGGGATCTCGATGATTCATATCGACCAGCTTCTCGATAAAATTAATGAGACAGGTTTTGATAGTTTGACTGATCAAGAAAAAGAAAAGCTCGAAGCCGCGCGCTTAGCCCTCTTGAAGAGGGATCAACAGCAATAAAAAAATGCAGCTGCCATTGTCCATTGCGATCATTACTTATAATGAAGAATCCAATTTAGCGCGTTGCTTGCAGAGCATCGCTGATCTTGCGCAAGAAATCGTTATTGTTGATTCAGGTTCAACAGATCGAACGTTAGCGATTGGTCAAGAGTTCGGAGCCATGCTTCACGAGCAACCCTGGCTTGGTTACCGTGATCAAAAAAACATGGCTCTTGATCTCTGCTCGCAACCATGGGTTTTAGCCTTGGATGCAGATGAAGAAGTCTCTCCGACATTAAAAGAAGAGATTGTTGCTTTTTTTAGAAAAGGAGAGGATCGAAGCTTTGATGGAGTTCGCTTTCCGCGTAAAACGTGGTTTCTTGGGCGATGGATTACACATGGAGATTGGTATCCTGATTTTCAACTCCGCCTTTTCTGTCGTGAACGAGGGCGCTGGAAGGAGCCGATTCATGAATTTGTAGAAATTCAGGGAAAAGTGACAACGTTTTCGAGCGATCTTCTCCATTATTCTTTTCCTTCGATGAACGCATACATCGATAAAATTAATCCTTTTGCTAATGAATTTTTAAAAAAAGAAATAGCTGCTAAAAAATCATGGTCGCTAGCGAAAACCCTCGCAAGGCCACTCTGGCGGTTTTTTCGAGCTTATTTTTTAAAGCAAGGCTTTCTGGATGGGTTTCCAGGTCTTTGGATTGCGATAGCTACGGCCTTTTCGACGTTTGTGCGATATAGTCGCAATTATGAAACTAACATCAAGAAGCTCTAAAATTTTTTCCTGTAACCTATAACCCGTAACCTATAACCTACACGCATGTCTTTACTTGTCCTCGGATCTATTGCACTTGATACCATTAAAACTCCTTTTGAAGAGCAGTCTGAAATTCTCGGTGGAGCTGCTAGCTATGCAGCGGTGAGCGCTAGTTTTTTCACAACACCACAGTTAGTCGGTATTGTTGGTGATGATTTTCCAAAAGAACATATTGCCTTTTTTGAAAACCGAAATATCGATCTTACCGGATTGCAAGTTGTTCCTGGAAAGACCTTCCGTTGGTCAGGGGAATATTTTTTCGATATGAATTCACGGGAGACTCGTTCGACGGATTTAAATGTCTTTGAGCATTTCACGCCGACCTTGCCTGAGGCTTATCGCAAGGCTGATTTTGTCTTGCTTGGAAACATCGCTCCCGACTTGCAGATTCATGTGCTCGATCAACTTGAGTCACCAAAATTTGTAGTAGCTGATACGATGAATCTTTGGATTAATATTGCACGGCCACGCTTGATGGAATTATTAAGCCGTGTGGACATGCTTCTCCTCAATGATAGCGAAGCGCGCGAAATTACCGGTGAGACAAGTCTGATCAAAGCAGGACGATGCTTGCGCGAAATGGGGCCCACGTATGTAGCTATCAAAAAAGGTGAGCACGGATGCCTTCTTTTTGGAGATGGTAAGTTTTTCAGTTGCCCTGCCTACCCTCTTGAAGACATTCATGATCCAACTGGCGCTGGTGATGCTTTTGCCGGAGGTTTGGCGGGATATTTAGCAAAAAAAGATAGTGGTTCAAAAGTCGAATTCAAACATCTCTGTCAAGCTATCGTTTATGGAAGCGTCATGGCTAGTTTTAGCGTTGAAGCATTCAGCATTGATCGGTTAAAAAAAGTGACTGAAACAGAAATTCAAGAGCGCTTCCAAACCTTTCAGCATTTGAGTGCATTCTAAAAATTTGAACATTCTTCTCATTAAGCTGAGGCATCACGGCGATGTACTTTTAGCAACGCCAGTAGCGCGTGCGTTGAAGGAAAAATTTCCAGATGCTCAAATTGATTTTTTGGTCTACAAGGGAACGGAGCCATTAGTCAAAACGAACACTGACTTTCGGCATGTTTGGAGTTGGAACCGTGATCTACGAGGCTGGAAAAGCATTTGTAGTCACCTGCGAGTATTCTTTCAGATACGGAAACAACGTTATGATTGGGTGTTGCATCTTTCCGATCAGATGCAAGGAGCGTTGATAGCAAAACTTGTCGCGCGCCAAGGATCCGTTGGTATCGATTACCCGCGACGGAAAGATATTTTTTGGCGCTCTTGCTTCACTCATTTAGTACCGCTATTTCCAAGCAACAAGCATCACACTGTCGAACAGAACTTAGCAGTGCTCGCGCCTCTTGGTATTATGCCGAGAGAGGAAGGGATTAGTTGTCGATTAGAAATTAACTCGGAAGATCGAAATTGGATAAAAAATTTGTTATCACAGCATCACTTGGTAACGCCGTATATCGTGGTTCATCCTGCCGCACGATGGGTTTTTAAATGTTGGGAAGATGAGCGTTTTGCGGAAGTAATACAACATTTTGCAAATCAAGGATGGCCCATCTTGCTCACCTCTTCGCCAGATAAACAGGAGATGGCGTTAGTTCATTCAATTCTAAAAAATGTCTCAGCTCCTCATGTTATTTCGCTTGCAGGCCAATTGACCCTAAACCAACTTGCAGCATTGATCGAGGGCGCGCGGCTTTTCCTCGGTGTTGATTCTGTTCCAATGCACATGGCTGCTGCCTTAAAAAAAGATACAGTTGCACTTTTTGGGCCGAGTAAAGTGCAGGAATGGCACCCGTGGCAGACACGGTATCGTTTGATTGATGCTTGTGATTATGGAAGTGTCCTTGATCCAGATGATGTGAATACAGGAACGCGAGAGCGCTATTTAAAAAATATTCCTACTGCGCCTGTTATTGCGGCAGTTAAAGAATTATTGGCTTCATGAAAAAAACCTCCAGTGTTCTCTTCATCATCGATGGGCTTGCTGGAGGAGGTGCAGAGCGTGTGGTGATCACGTTTGCAGAAGCGATGGCAGCACAAGGAGACGAAGTAATGATTATTTCACTGCGGAGTGAGTGTGCTTACCCAATCCCAAAAGGGGTGGACTATTTGCTTGTCGAAGATCGTTACCATGGTCTTTTTTGGCGTTTAACAGAAATTCAGCGGCGAGCTCGTGCATTAGATCGAGCCATAGAAGCTACTGGAAAAAAATTTGACCTTATTATTTCTCATCTTCCAAAAGCAGATCGCATTGTGGCTGCTTCAAAGTTGAGTTCAGTGGCTTGGAGGTGCCTGCACTGTGCCCTCACGATTGGGGAACTTGGCAATAAAAAAGGTTTGAGGCGGTGGCGAAAACGGCGGCAGCTTCTAAAAACATACAGTCGAACAAAACTAATTACCGTTTCGGCAGCGCTACAAGAGGATGTGCAAGCGATTGGAGTTCGGCCTGTTGAGATGACAACCGTTTACAATCCTTTTGACCTAAAAAAAATCCGAGAACTATCACAAGCGACAACGCCTTTTGAGCATGAGAAATTTTTATTGCACGTTGGACGTTTTCATTCACAAAAACGGCACGATCGTTTATTGGAGGCCTTTCAACAAAGTGGCTATCAAGGAAAGTTGATTTTACTTGGCGAAGGAAATGCTCAAGAAACAGCAGTAATCCGAGGCAAGGCAGAGCAATTAGGAATTTTAGAAAGAGTCATTTTCGTTGGTTTTGCAAGCAATCCTTACGCGTATATGCGAGCCTCAGAAGCCCTAATATTGAGCTCGGATTATGAGGGGCTAGGAAATGTGTTGGTCGAAGCACTTGCTTGCGGGACGCAAGTAATCAGCACGGACTGTTCTTATGGACCTTCTGAAATTTTACGAGGTCCTCTTGCGCAAGGCCTCTGTGAGTTGACCTCGGCGGCATTAGCAGAAACAATCAAACGAGTTCTTTTAAATCCTATTCCTATTACTGATGAAATGCTCTTGCCATTTACTATTGAAGAGAGCCTTAAAAAATACTCTTTGCTGGTTTAGAGCATTTTCTCTATAGCCGTGTATGGCGACGTCACGCCGGTGCTCGAAGCCTCGAGCATGCCCATATACACTGCGTTTCTACGCTCCTCATTCCTGGCGCTACATCGGCTATAATATTTTTTAAAATGCTCTAAAAAAACTTTCTTAGCAACTATAGGCTGTAATCTGTTTTATAGTATTGACAGAACGAGCAGAACAGATGAGTATTCCTAACCGCAAATGCGGGTGTAACTCAGTTGGTAGAGTGCAACCTTGCCAAGGTTGATGTCGAGGGTTCGAATCCCTTCACCCGCTCCATTGCTGCAGCAGTTTGAATTTAAATTTTGAGTATACACATTTTTATTAACGTCAGCAGGACAACATCAGATGGGATCCATTAAAAAGAAACGTAAGGCTAAAATCGCGAAGCACAAGCGCCGTAAGCGCATGAAGCTAAATCGTCACAAGAAACGGTTGCGTTACAAATCCTAAAAGGTAAAAAGTGTTACCAGCACTCGAAAAACTGCTTGTTCTGCAACATTCCGATCAGCAGGCTCGTGATGTGGTGCTGGCGCTTGAAGCATTGCCAAGAGAAAAAGAGTGCTGCGATCGCGATGCTGCTAAAGCCGCGCAGCGCCTGGAGGCAGCTCAATCCCAACGTCGTGAGTTGGAAAAAGAGCTTAAAAAGTTGGATGGCGACATCTTAGTAAAAAGAGAACAAGTCGCTCGGTACAAAACACAGCAATTAGAAACTCGGAAAAACGAAGAGTATGCTGCGCTGATTCATGAAATTGAAGTGGCGACAAAAGTAATTGCAGAAATTGAAGAGCGCCAGCTGATCCTTATGGAAAGCATCGAGGCTCTTGCCCATGATTTGGAGACAGCTCAAGCTGCTCATGATATCGAACTCAAACGTATTGAAAAAATTCTTTCGACGCTCGATGGACGTCGTGAAAATTTATTGCAACGCCAAGAAGAGTTAAAGCAGCAACGACCTCATTTAATAGAAGGGATCGACAAAGATTTTTTAGAGCGATACGAGCGACTCTTTAAAAGCAAAGAAGGGAGCGCTATTGTCCCCATTGAGCATAGCACTTGCATGGGGTGCCATATGAAAGTAACCACTCAAACCGTGCTAGCTGCCCGCGCTGAAAAAGAAATTATTAGTTGTCCTCAATGTGGTCGGATTCTTTACAATGATGAAGACGAGCTAGTCTTACAGAAAAAGTAAAGAGACGTAGCTAACCGTAGAAGGGCTGCGCGTTAAAAAAGAATTTAAAAGGCCATTTCTTTTAACAAGGGAAGCGTTCTATCCACAAAAATGAAGCGCTGTGTGAAAGAAAAACAACACTAGCATTGATAGCATCCTGAACGCGCTAGTATTGATTCTGATGAGCAAGTTTACCAAATTGCTTCTTAAGTAAACGGCATGTGGCGATGAGCCTCGGTGCGCATCTTGTCTGCGCTGCTATTCTGCGCTCTTCGTTGCTTAAGAGCCAACGTTACTAATTTTATTGGAATGCTCTAGGGGGAGCTGGTTTGTCGGCTTTCAGCCTTTGCGGCCGGGATTCTTATTTTTTCGTATTTACGATGTATGCTCCTACAATCGTTACGATGCCACCTGTAATTGCAATCCAAGAAGGAAGTTCTCCTAACAAGAGCCATCCTAGTAAAATCGAGGTGATTGGCATGAAGAACATGGAAGTAGAAGCGCGTGCAACAGCAACGCGAGACAGTGCAAATGTAAAGAGAGCATAGCAAATTGCTCCAGGCAGGATGCCGAGTAAAATGACATTGAAGGTAGCGAGCCACGGAACTTCTTGGACACGGGCAAAGAGCCCATGGCTGAGCGGGAAAAGTCCTAGAGTGCCTGCCCACATGGCCCATGAAACAACCTCGAGTGGAGGGTAAGTTTTGACCATATGTTTAGTAAGAACTCCATAAACAGAGGCAGAGAGGACTGCTAAAAAAACAAGAAACGCACCAAAAGAAAATTCAAAATGCCCTTTTGCTCCTAAACTTGTTACGGCGACGCCAGCAAATGCAATGAGAATGCCAGTCAAGCGAGAGCGGGAGAGTTTTTCATTGAGAAAAAAAGAGGCGCCAAGTGTGTTTCCAATAGGAAGAAAGGCGCCAATGAGAGCAGCTGTTCCTGCAGTAATAGTCTGTTCGCCAAGATTGATGCAAAAATTATAAATGGTAAAACCTGTTATTCCCATGATGATCAAAGGGACCCAATGCGTGCTTTCAGGCAAGCGCCTTCCGCGTGCAAACCAAAATGGCAGAAGGGTCATTGAGGCCACCAAATAGCGGCCAAATGCTAATTGCCCAGGCGTATAATAACGAATAGCGTAGCGAATCCCTACCCAGGCCCATCCCCAGCCGATGATGGCGACTAAGAGGCTTAAAAAAACAATCCAGGAAGAAGGTAATCGGCGAAACATGCAAGCAGGGTACAGAGTGTTGGTTTTAGGTTACAGAAAAAAATGATGACTAAGATGACATGGAGATGTCACGGTGTTAGTCAGAGAGACTTAATAGCAATGCCCTTCGATGCTAGAGCGTGTTAAAAATGCTAAAGCCACGTATTGCGGCGTCACTTCGGTGATCGAAGCCGCTAGTATGAGATCTATCGTCAAATTACTTAGAAATGACAATAAATTGACTTGCTCTTATTTAGGAAAAAGCAGCGGTCTTATCCCATCACGCTATCGTTGAGATAGCGCTCGGTCTTCGGCCTTGCCTTTTCTAAAAATCTCACCGTTCTTCGCTGTCATTTCTAAGTAATTTGACGATAGACTGCGTTTCTGCTTCCCTCGTTCCTGGCGCTGCATCAGCTATCATATTTTTTAAAGCGCGCTAAGCTATCAAATGGTATCAACATTTTTAAAAAAAAGGTAAACTTGTGTTATTAAGAGCATCCTTTTCCATGGCGTTCATTTTGTTACAGCTCTTTGTAAGCAAATAAACTTTTAAGGGAATAAGAAATTTGCAGGCAAAAAATTACTTTTCGCTTTCAGTGAAATAGGTATTATCAGCGACAATGATCAAATATATTTTCTTTGTTTTTACAGTGCTCCTAGGAGCGGTTCATGCTGCAGAACCAGCAACGCAAAATACGACGCCTTACCCTCTGAAAATTTGTATCGTCTCTGGCGATAAGCTTGGGCAGATGGGAGCACCGACAGTCATTAATTATAAGGGCACAGAACTGCAATTTTGTTGTAAAGACTGCCTCAAAGATTTTGAAAAAGATCCTGAGAAATATTTAAAACGGCTTCATGACGCAGAACAGAAGCCAAGAAACTAAAAGATACGGGATTCGTTTTTTCCTGTAACCAGCAACCTGTATGTCTGTTCTCCACTATCAGGCTCTCACCGAAATTCTTACTGGCCATTCTACAAAAGTCAGGGCAGGAGAAAAAGTTCTCATCGATGCTCATGACATTCCTGAAGAATTTGTCATTGCCTTAGTCAAGGCTGTTAAAGCTCGAGGAGGAATTCCATTTGTGCAGTTGCATACAGGACGTATTTCACGGGAGCTTGCATACGCAGTGACTCCAGAGCAAGCAAAGACCTTGCTAGCGATTGATCTGGCTCGCATCCAAAAAATGCAAGTCTACATAGGGATTCGCGGGAGCCATAACATCACAGAAATGTCTGATGTTCCGGAAAAATCAATGCAGCTCCTTTCTTCGACGTTGCGTCCTGCCATTGATCATCGTGTGAATAAAACACGGTGGGTTGTGTTACGTTGGCCAACAGCCGCTATGGCACAGCAAGCTCAAATGAGTACGGAGGCTTTTGAGGAATTTTATTTTCGAGCCACCACCTTTGACTATGCGCGGATGCAAGGAGGCATGAAAGTTCTTAAAAAACTGATGGACAAAACAGATCGCGTCCATATCAAGGGGCCTGGGACAGATTTGCGCTTCAGTATAAAGAAAATTGGAGCTGTTGCCTGCGGAGGAGAATTCAATATTCCAGATGGGGAAGTTTTTTCCTGTCCTGTAAAAAATTCTGTCGAAGGCTACATTACGTTTAACGCGCCTACTCTTTATCGTGGGATTGCTTTTGACCAAATTCATCTTAAGTTTGATGAAGGGAAAATTATTCATGCTACGGCGAATAATACAGAAGCCCTCAATAAAATTCTTAACACTGATGCAGGTGCGCGCTACATAGGAGAATTTTCGCTTGGCTTTCATCCGTTGATCTTGCATCCCATGCGCGACATTCTTTTTGATGAGAAAATTGCAGGCTCGTTCCATTTTACGCCAGGACAGGCTTATGAAGTCGCTGGCAATGGCAACAAGAGCGCTGTCCATTGGGATATGGTTGCTATTCAACGGAAGGATTATGGAGGAGGGGAAATTTGGTTTGACGGAAAGCTGGTTCGTAAAGATGGGCTGTTTGTGCCAAAAGCGCTACAGGTTCTTAATCCAGATGCCTTGCTAAAAAAGGGAGTGGTCTCCAAGAACGCCAAGAAAAAAGCTGGAAGGATGAAGCCTTAGGGAGCAAGCTGTCCTTTTAATTTTTAAGCAGGGCTTCCTTCTTTTTTGCGGTCTTTTGGTTCTATTAATTTTTCATATGTTCCAACGTTTTCTTCAACATTTTCAGGAGCTTTGGACTCGGTTTATCACCCAACGCGATCGCCCCCATGCAATGGCCGGAGGGTTATCCATCGGTGTTTTTTTTGGATTTATTCCAACGTTTGGATTTAAAACACTTTTAGCAATAGGAAGTTCTTTTTGCCTTCGCTGTAACACGATTGCTGCGATCGTTGGGGTGACACTACACGATGTCTTTTTTTGGATGTGGCCGTTTTTATTTCGCTTGGAATTCCAAATTGGGCATTGGTTATTAAGCAATCCTCATACCTTTGCTCCAAAGTTAGTGCGCTCCGACTTTCACATGTCAGAGATCATGCAATGGGATAACTTTATTGACGTTGGCCTGCCGCTCCTTGTTGGATCGATTGTAATAGGAATTCCACTCTCGCTTCTCATGTATGGGGTAACGCTTTTTTGGATGCACCGTCGTGAAAGGCAGAGGATCAAGCCGGCTCACGACAAGAGCATCAAAGATAGCAACGACAAAACTTGATGACGAGGGCGACGTTGCTTTTGAGCTGAACGTGTTGCAACCTAATTAAGGTAGCTAGCTCACCTTTCAGCTTCTTCCTTATCCTAAGAAAAAAAGTCTGCGCTTCTAACACACCTTCTCAATTTAATACGCTATAAATTAAAAACCTTAATTCCAGAGAGGTTCTTGACTTCGTAATATAGTCAAATTACTTAGAAATGACAAAAAATTGATTTGATCTTATTTAGGGAAAAGCAGCGTTCTCATCCCATCACGTTAATGTTAATGGGATGCGCTTTCTTCCAATTGAGATTGTGAGGTTATCCAGCACGGCGTTGCAGCTGAAGGTAGGGGCAGTCGCAAACGCTCAATCTCCGAAACTAGCTCTTAAAGCAAGTTGACATAACGACTACACAGAGAGTTCCTGATTCGTCACGGCGTTGTGGATGATAAATTTCTCAATATGAAGCGAGGAATCGCTGCGGAAACTTAAGCGGCTGGCATAACGACGTTGAATGTCAGCCAAGAGCTCGTCATCTTCATGGCGCAAACGGTTGAGAAGATCAGGATGAACAGTTACTTTGAATTCATGGACTTCATCTTGATGGCGTTTCATCAAGGTATGCAACGCACGTTGTAATTCCACGCTCATGGTCATAACGCTTTTTACGACGCCTTTTCCTCCGCAATAAATGCAATGACTGTAAAGTGAGCTGGAAAGGCTTTCTTGAGCCCGCTGGCGAGTCATTTCCATGAGGCCGAGAGGAGAAATTGGGAGAACATGCGTGCGAGCTTTGTCCCGCTTTAAGCGGTCACGCATACGGTGATAGACCGCCTGTTGGTCCTTGCGGCTCTTCATGTCGATAAAATCGCAAACGATGAGGCCTCCGATATTGCGCAACCGTAATTGACGTGCGATTTCATCAGCTGCTTCAAGATTGGTTTGGAGTAATGTTTTTTCCATGTCCTTATTTCCTTTGTTGCGACCGGTATTGACGTCAACAGTGATCATCGCTTCGGTTTCATCGATGACCAAATAGCCGCCACAAGGAAGCCAGACTTGGCGTAAGAAGGCTTTATCAATCTGTGCTTGAACATCAAAATGATCAAAGATTGGTTTTGAACCACTGTAATGGTGGATCGCCTTTCGTGCTCGCTTTGAAATAGGAGTGACAAGGGCTTGCATTCTTTCGACTTCTTTTAAGTCATCAATATGAACTTCATCAACGGTTTCAGTGAGAAAATCGCGAACAGTACGTGCAATGAGGTCAGGCTCGAGCATCAGCGTGCTTGCTGCTGGTTTTTCCTGCATGCCGCTTTCTATCTGCTTCCATTGATCAAGTAAAATGGATAGATCGCGAACAAAAAAACGAGCTTTCTGTCCTTCTCCAGCAGTACGAATGATGATGCCCATGCCATCGGGGAGAGAGAGTTCGGTGAGGATTTTGCGAAGGCGTTGACGTTCCTTGGAATCTTCAATCTTGCGAGAGATACCACATTGATCATTGAAGGGCATCAGGACCATGTAGCGACCAGCCAAGCTGATGTTTGTAGTAACGCGGGGTCCTTTGTTTCCAATGGGACCTTTGGTTACCTGCACCATGACCTCTGAGCCAACTGGATAAATAGAAGGAATATCCTTGGCGGTGATTTTTTTCTTAGAGGCAGCAGAAGAAGTGTTAGAGCGCTGAACAGCTTCAATGCCACTATCAAGAGCTGCTGGCATGGCATCCCAAAAATGAAGGAAAGCATTTTTTTCATAACCAATATCAACAAACATTGCTTTCAAGCCATGTTCGATGTTACGGACTTTGCCTTTAAAAATTCCAGCAACGATATTGCGGTCGGTCTCTCGTTCGATAGAATACTCTTCCAGCTGGCCATCTTCTAAGAGAGCGACCCGTTTTTCGAGCTTTTCAGCACTAATGATGAGCTTGACTTTAGGTCCTTTCTTGCGGACTCCTAAAAAGCGTTTAACAGTTTCAATGAGGTTCAAGGGTAAAAAAAAGTTAAGAGGTTTTTGAATTTATACAAAGGGGGATAAAGTCCTTATTGTAACAAATTTTTTACCAATGTAACGGATATTGTTTTAGCAGCGAGGTGTAACCTGATTACCGGTTTTTTGCTGCAGATCTTCCTCCGCCCAAAAAGTTAAATAATTTTTGAAGCCCCTCTTGCTGGCGAGGTTTGTTTTTTACATGGCCTTGAGCATCTGCTTCTTCATTAATATCAGGAGTAGCTGAGGAGTTCTTTGAAAGGTTGCTTTGAGGAGATGCATCCATTGGTGAATCTCCATTATCAATATCAGTGCCATAGCTCGAAGGGGTGGCATTTTTAAAATCAATGCTAGTGATATGTTTGAAATTACCAAGTGCAGGAGGAAGAGATGTCATTTTAACTTCTTTTCCCGCATCCATGGCAAAGATTTCCTCTAAAATTTTTGCCCCAATCGGAGCTGCCACAGCCCCGCCAGACTTTGCGCCTTGAACTAAAACAGCGACAACATATTGAGGGTCATCATAAGGAGCAAAGCAGAGAAACCAAGTGTGATTGTCCTTGTTGCGACCGCGCCAGAACTGTGCGGTGCCCGTCTTTCCCGCAACGATGACGTTTTTAAGTTGTGCTTTCCTCGCTGTCCCTCCCTCTTCATTGACCACTTTGCGCATGCCGAGGCGTACTTTTTCAATTTGGGAATCCGTAAAGCCTTCTTTTTTCAGATCAGTTCGAATTTTAGGATGATTCTCTTCCAGGATGATGCCGTCTTTATCGACCACTTTTTCTACCAGAGAAGGTTCATAACAATTCCCCCTATTTGCGACGGCTGCAGCTGTCATGGCCATTTGAACAGGGGTTGCCAAAACAAAGCCTTGCCCAATCGAAACATTGGCGGTGTAACCGGCGCTCCAACGTTCTTGTGGGGCGTTGGCTGCAAGCCATGCGGGTCCTGGGAGGACTCCGGTAGCCTCGCTGTTAAGGGGTAATCCGGTCCGTTGCCCCAGTCCTAACATTGTTCCAACGGTGTCGATTTGATCAATGCCTGCCGCGTTTCCATATTGATAGAAAAAAGCATTGCACGAATGTTTGATTGCGTCACTCAATTCCTGCTTGCCATGAGGAGGAAGAGGCGGCTTTGCGGTCAACACCCAACATTTCATAAACTTGTCTCCATATTGAACTCCGCCAGTGCAAGTAAATGGCTGATTCTCAATTCCTGCACGAATGCCAGCTAGCGCTGTGCAGAGCTTGAAGGTTGATCCAGGGGCATAAGCACTCAGGGCGCGATCTGTGAGAGGGTCGGTTTCATCTTTGCTCAGCACATCCCAATCTTTTTTTGAAATGGCAGGAATAAATTGATTCGGATCAAACGATGGGACAGAGGCCATTGCTAAAATTTCCCCGTTTTTGGGATTAACGACCACAGCAGCTCCTCGACCGACGACGCGTAATGCTTGTTCAACAATATACTGAATGCGTGCGTCGATTGTTAAATAAACAGTTGCTCCTTGTTTGGGGGCAATTTCTTGAGACTCTTCTTCAATTTGCCCGTGTGCATTACGTCTTAAAATACGAACGCCTGGGGTTCCTTTGAGGTAGTCGTTGTAAGCTAATTCGATTTGAGCTTTTCCAACAAGATCAGGTTCGTAAAAATTAAATTGGCGTGCTTCTTTTTGATCAATTTCTTTTGGGACGCCAACATACCCGAAAAGATGTGAGGCTAGTGCGCCGTAAACATAGTGACGAACTGGTTGCAAGGTTACCGAGACGCCAGGAAGATCCAGATTGTTTTCGCTAAAACGAGCCATTGTTTCAAAGTCAAGATCTTGCTGATAAGAAAATGGCACCTCAATATTGTTGCGATAGTGAACTTGAAGTTTCCGAGTGTTGTAATCTCCGGCAAGGCCTAACTTCTCAAGTCGTGGAATAATCGACGAGTTAACAATTTTGACAATGTCAGGCTCTTCTTTGTTAATGGGCATCCCATGATCAAACCCACGATAGTGGATCATAGGAAGGTAGCCTTCTTGTTCTTTAAAGGCTCTGACAACGTCAGGAAGGTAAAAGTTGACTTCCAAGCTTGCGCGGTTTTCAACCAAGGGAATGCCATTTCGGTCGCAAATTTCACCCCGTACAGCAGGTAGGCGGACTGTTAATTCGGAGTGGTTTTTAATTTTGGCTTTGTAGCGACTGCCACAAACGATTTGAACATACCAAAGCTTAACAATGAGAATACAAAAAGCAGCAGCAACAAATCCTGATAAGATGAGGATTTGACGATGGGCTTTTAATGATTGTTGGCGCACGGTGAGAAGAGGCTATAGGCTAAGGGTTGAAGACTGAAGGGGTTTAATGAATAGCATGAGGTGCATTGTAAAGCCTATGCCTTTCTGCTGGGCGGCAACAAAAACTGCAAGCTGTAGTAGAGCAAGGGAGCTAGGAGCAGCGCAATAGCAGAGGGAATGGCAATCAGCATGAGTGTTGCCGGGGTGATGCTAAAAGAGTCATGATGCCATGCGATCAAGATCCATTCTCCCACCAGGAGTGAAGCGGTGCAGAAGGCGCCTCCCAATGCGTGTAGCTCCCATCTGATTCCATCGGTCAATTCTGTTATGAATTGGAGTAACAAAGTCCAACTTATGAAAAAGAAAATAAACCAGCCGAGAGCGATCTCTGGACGATGAGCATTAAAAGAGAGGGTCAAGAGCCCTTCGAGCGCTCCAGTCATGAAACCAAAGAGTAATGCTGCAGGGAGAGAAAGGATGAGTGCAGCAAAACAAAAAACTAAGGGCGTGAGGTAAAGGTGGATTTGATAAAATCCAATGGCTCCCGAAAAAGTATCCTGTGCAACCTGTGCGATGAGGAGCAGTACGAGAAGAAAGAAAAAAGAGAAAAGAATTTTCATAAAAGGGACGTCATTCCACAAGCGGAAGAAATATTTTCTAGAAAAGAAATGAAACTTTATTTTGCTCCCACAATGACAAAAACATCTTCTAGATTATTTAAGTCAGCTGCAGGGTCAAGAATGGCTTGTCCGTCAAGTTCGCGGACTTGAAAACTTTTGACGGTGCCAACTTCAATGCCAGAAGGAAAAATGCCACCACTGACGCCAGCGGTGTAAACTTTTTGTCCTGATTTAAGATCTGCTAATTTATCTAAAAAGCAAAGCTGAAGATCCCCTGTTGAGGCGCGCAAGCCGCTTTCAATGCCTTGCTCGCGAGTCCCCTCAACCTTAACAGCCACCTTGCAATCTTCATCAGTTACCAGCATGGCCACGCTTAAATGATCAGTAACGGATGTAGTCTTTCCGACTAATCCACGATCTGTAATGACTGGCATATCAGGAGTAATACCATCTT
Source organism: uncultured Chthoniobacter sp. (assembly GCA_964402065.1). GTDB lineage: Bacteria > Verrucomicrobiota > Verrucomicrobiia > Chthoniobacterales > UBA6821 > CAIWMF01. The sequence continues at coordinate 53,147 of CAYOAN010000005.1, forward strand.
TTGAACCGCGATTAATTTTAATCGTATTCCACCAGACCGAATGGTCTCGGCTGATGACAGTAGCAGGTAAGAGCCGAAAAGCTGAGCGCTCGCGGTAGTCGAGAGTGGCTCGCAACTTCATGTTTTCTTCTTCTAAGCCTCGCAAGAGATCGTTTTCAGATTGAAGTCTTTTGTTTTCCAAGACAAGGCGGCGGTATTCTGCATCTAACTCATCAAGGGTCATAAGATGCTTCCCAAGGCCTCCCAGCTGCTTTTTTAAAAATGCGCTGGAATTAAAAAGTGGCGAAAAAAAAGAGAGCGTTACACCTTGTGCTCGTTGCGCGAAGTGAGTGCTTAAAAAAGCAACAGAGATGATCGCAAGCAATAACGCTGAAAAAAGAAAAAGACGAGAGCGTGGCATGGGGACAAACAGTGAAGAGCAAAGAGTCAGAGGTAAAGAGTAATATCCTAAAAACGTGAATAGAAATGAAAATACTATTTCGGAATGCGTCTTTTATTAGAACAGGGTTTTAGGCAAAAAGACCAAAGAAGAATTTTGTTTCATGCTCTTTATCTTTTACTCTTCACTCTTGGCAGCAGTAGGGCTGCCAAGCCGCCGTTAAGCTACACGCGAACCCGATCTTGAGACGCAACGACACGGAGGAATTCAATTTCTTGAAGTGCGCGGCCAGTTCCTTCTACAACCGCGCTCAAAGGATCTTCAGCCACATGAACAGGAAGGCCTGTTTCACGAGCGATCAGCTGGTCGAGGCCGCGAAGAAGGGCTCCGCCGCCTGCTAGGACTACGCCATGATCAACAAGGTCAGCAGAGAGCTCGGGCGGGCATCGTTCCAAGGTAATGCGGACAGCATCTAAAATTGTTGTGATCGGCTCCATGAGAGCATCACGAATTTCCTGAGAAGTAATTGTTACCGTTTTAGGAAGACCTGCAACTAAGTCGCGGCCTTTGACATTCATCGAGAGTTCTTTTTCAAGAGGAAAGGCAGAGCCAAGTTGTAGCTTGATATCTTCGGCTGTCCGTTCACCAATCAGAATGTTGTAGCTCCGTTTGATGTAGTTAACGATAGACTCATCGAGCTCATCACCAGCTACGCGAACGCTCCGGCTAAAGACAATTCCTGCAAGTGAGATGATAGCAACTTCCGTTGTGCCGCCTCCAATATCAACAATCATGTTAGCCGCAGGATCGGTGACCGGAAGGCCAACGCCAATCGCTGCAGCCATCGGCTCTTCGATGAGATAAACTTCGCGAGCGCCAGCATGCAAGGCAGAGTCTTTTACGGCTCGTTTTTCAACTTCTGTAATCCCGCTCGGAACAGCAATGACAACACGAGGGCGGATCAGGCGACGCGTGCCGTGAGCTTTAGTAATGAAATGGCGCAGCATCGCTTCGGTAATTTCGAAATCAGCAATAACACCATCTTTCAAAGGACGAATAGCAGTAATATTGCCGGGAGTCCGTCCTAGCATGCGCTTTGCTTCCTCTCCGACGGCAAGTACCTGAGTTGTTCCTGCTTTGACAGCCACAATCGAAGGTTCTCGCAAGACAACACCGTGATCTTTTAAGTAAACAAGAGTATTTGCAGTACCAAGATCAATGCCAATGTCTGTAGAAAAAATTCCGAAAATTTTGTGAAAAAGCGACATAAAAAAAGGGAGAAAAGGATTCAGTTTTTAAACCAAAAAAAGCAAGTCTTCTTTGATAGATTTTATTATGCTTAGCGTCAAGTGTCTAATCAGGTCATAAGACAGGTTTGCTTCTTGTTCATAAAAGCGATCAGCGACAGTGACCGTTTTTTGTTAAATGGAGTTTATCTATTTTTATTCTCGCAGCTTCAAAGCGTCTTGAGAAATCGCGCCCATCTCTTTTGAAAAGGCTCTGTGATATTGCCTTGATCCTGATGCCTGCACTCTGTAGCCTGCGGCGTGTGATCATCAAACCTTCTTCTGAATGGCAGCATTGGATTTTTATAGCAGCTCTTGCGTGGCTTCTTTTTGAAATGTGGCGTGGATGGCGCCTTGGAATGATTCGCGGTATCGTGAAAATTTTTCTCTTGGTTGCCGCTTGGATGGGGGCTTCTGCTGCCGCTGCAGCAACAAGTGCTGCATTAGCTATTTTCTTTCGCACGCCTTCAACGGCAATCCCTACAGCTGTTGCCGCGCTAGTTGGTTTTGTGATTTATTTTTTGGGAACATTCTTGGCAGGGTTTTTACTAAAAAGAACAGACCATCATCATGGGGTATTACACACCGTTTTTGGGATTGGTGGAGCGTGTTGCGGGTTGTTTTTTGGACTTTTTTTTCTTTGGGGAGGCATTTCTCTTGTTCGGAGCTTGGGGGTTGTGGGAGAGATGCGGTTAATGGAGGCGCAACGCAAAGGATGGTCAATTAAAGATCAAACGCTTGCTTGTAATCTTGTTCGTCTCGAGAGGTCTTTAGAAATGGGCCCCATGGGGGAGTTTCTTGTTTCGACAGATCCTCTCACACCTGCTTTTTATGACAACACTCGAAAAAGCATGAAAGTGATGCAAGATCCCGAAGCTTTTCAACGATTTCTGCAGGCGCCAAACGTTGAGCGCCTTTTGATGGATCCCAAGCTGAATCGGGTTTTAAGCAATCAAAAGCTTCAAGAAGAATTGAAAATGGGAAATCTCCCTGCATTTTGGTCCAATCCTGATGTCCAAGCGCTGCTGCATGATTCACAAATGATACAACAATTAAAGCAGTTTGATCTCACGCAGGCTCTTGATTACGCGTTACAGAAAAAGTGACAGCTGAAAATCAGAAGCTAGCTTGGATGTTGAGATTTGTGCGATAGCAGTGAAATTGTAAGGGGTGCGTGAAATTTGTGTGTACTGTACTATTTTGAATTAGTAATAATTGTTGATTGATTATGACCGAGCAAAACACCCTTCACTCTTCAGCCTCCAGCGCTCAACCTGCCTTTATTGCGACGATTGGACTTGAAGTCCATGTTCAACTTAAAACGAAGAGCAAGATGTTTTGCGCTTGTAAGGCTGAGTATGGCGCTGATCCCAATACGCATGTCTGTCCTGTTTGCCTTGGAATGCCAGGAGCATTGCCAACTATTAATCATGAGGCTCTCTATCTCACAACACTGGCTGGGATGATGCTGGAATGCCGTATTCCAGAGGTTTGTAAATTTGATAGAAAAAATTATTTTTATCCCGACATGCCGAAGAATTATCAAATTTCTCAATTTGATCAACCTCTCTGTCTCGGCGGAGCTGTGCCACTTCACGAGCGGGCTTATCCCAAAGATGTGCAGAAAACAGCTGTTGCGGCAGAGAAAAAAATTCGCCTTACTCGTATTCACTTGGAGGAAGATGTTGCCAAAAGTTTTCACCTTGAATCAACGAGCGGTATTGATTTTAACCGTGCAGGAACCCCTCTCATGGAGATTGTTTCTGAGGCTGATATCGCCTCGCCCGAAGAGGCTTTTGCTTACTTAACGGCGCTAAGACAGATTCTTGTTTACGGGAATATCAGCGACGCCGATATGGAAAAGGGACAAATGCGCTGCGATGTGAATATTTCAGTGCGACCGAAGACGCAGAAAGAATTTGGAACCAAAATCGAGTTAAAAAATCTCAATTCCATCAGTGGCGTTCGACGCGCTTTGGCTTTTGAAATTGAACGACAAATTCAAATTGTTTCTTCGGGTGGAACGTTAGCACAGGAAACACGACGTTGGGATGATGTGCGCGGTGAAACTACGCTCATGCGAATCAAAGAGTCCGCGCACGACTACCGCTACTTTCCTGATCCTGACTTGCTTCCTGTACACACAGAAAAATTAATCGAGGAAGCAACCCGACGTATGCCCGAATTGCCGCAGGCGAAGCGGGACCGCTTTATTCGTGATTATGAAATTAGTGATTATGATGCGGCGGTGCTAACAGAAGATGGTGACTTGGCTCACTACTTTGAACAAGCCGTGACGGCGGCAGCAGGAACAGCGAAGCCAAAGACTCTTGCTAACTGGGTGATCAATGATTTGTTGAGTGCCTTGGGCGCTGCTTCAATAGGACTTGTTGAGACACCTGTAACGCCAGGATCCTTAGCTGAACTTGCAGCGCTGATCGATAAAGGAACAATTAGTGGCCGCCAAGGAAAAGAAGTTTTTGCTGAGATGATGATCAGTGGCAAGGCTCCTGCTGCTATTGTGCAAGAAAAAGGAATGCAACAAGTCAGCGATACAGGAGCTCTTGAAACCTTTTGTGATGAGGCGATCGGAGCCCATCCGGCTGTTGTTGCTGATTTTAAAGCGGGCAAAGAAGCGGCGTTAAATTTCTTGAAGGGTCAAGTTATGAAGCTTTCCAAAGGAAAAGCAAATCCAGCTCTTGTCGGCGATATTTTGAAAAAGAAATTATCGTGATTAAAAAGAGTGTCATTGTTTTTTTAATCATTATCGCGGTGCTTGACGTCTGGAAACAGTCACAATCATGGTGCCGCAAAAAATCTCAAACTGTTTTAAAAAAAGCATTGATTGATTTAGGTGTTTCTGTGGATTGACTATTTTAAAATAGCCTGCTACACTGTCTCCTCTTCTGCGGGTATAGCATAGTGGTAATGTTCCAGCCTTCCAAGCTGGCCAGGAGGGTTCGATTCCCTCTACCCGCTCCAAGCGCTGCTTTTAAGCGCGCTAAGCCGGGCGCATCATTCGGTGGGTCCTTGCTCTTAGGACTTCGTTGGAGAGTCTTTTTTTTGACCGATCAATAATCTTTCTCTCTGCGGTTGGTGCTAGGCAAACTCTATAAGCCAATTTTTTTTAGCAAAGGCCTTAACAAAACTTCAATCTGCTGAAGAACAAGGCTAGTAAAGGAAACGAAGTCCGTTCCGTTAGAGCAAAAATCGTTCCAATAATGAAGGTAGTCCACGCCAGGCCCGGAAATCAAAAGTGGAGCAGTGATCATAAAAAGATTGATCAAGTAGATGATGAGGAGTGAGAAAAAAGTTCCTCCATATTTCAAATCAGGTTGTCCTTTTAAAATCAGGATACACGTGAACGTGAGGTGGAAAGCCCAGGTGAAGCCAAGAAACAAAAAGAAAACCCATTCCAAAGAAACGACAGACGTGAACAGCCGTGCAACAAGGTAAATAGAAACAACGATAGCCGTGTAGATCGGAAAAAAGTAAGGAGAGAGCGCAATCCAAGTATTAACGCGGTCGGTGAGAATGTGGCCTCCTTCTTGACTTACATAAAACTTTTCAGCAACTTTGCCGCGAAATAATTTTGCCCAAAGAGCATGGGTGCATTCATGGCCATAAACATAAAGAAAAAAGAACCATGAGCGGGGTAACAGCCAAAAGAAAAGCCCCCATAGCACAATGCCAGCAGTGAAAAAAAGAAATCCTGGAGTGGCCAGCAAACCGTTTTGGAGAGAGGTTTGTAGCGTGTCAAAAAAAGTTTTTGTAAAAAGCCAAGCTAGCGGTAATAGGAAAATACCAACGACAAATTTGACCCAGGTTTTTGGGATCATGATTTTTAAAGTAATGAGTAACTGGTAACGAGTCGCAAACGTTTTACAAAGAGCGAGGCCTTTTTAGGCGCTTTTATAATGGGGCTTTTTTAAAAAAGACGGTCGCTAATCTCAGAAAATTTCTGCTCTTGAAAAACTCGTTACCTTTTACTTGTTACAAGGATGAGGTTCACTCAACTCTAAGCTCGTCCCATATACTCGCCTGTACGAGTATCGACCTTGATGATTTCTCCTTCTTTGATGAAAAGAGGGACGTTAATGGATTTGCCTGTTTCCAAAACAGCAGGTTTCATGACGTTACTGGAAGAATCACCGCGGACGCCTTCAGGAGATTCAGCTACTTTTAAATTCGCAGAAGAAGGAAGCTCTACTGAGACTGCACGGCTTTCAACGTAGAGAATTTCAACGCTCATTCCTTCGGTGAGATAATCTTTGGCATCACCAATAAAATCTTTTTGCAACGTGATGGTCTCAAAAGTTTCTGGATCCATGAAGTGATATCCCTCGTGATCGCTATAACTAAACTCTAATTGGCTGCGGCTAACATCAACAAGTTCTACTTTTTCAGTAGAGGAAAAACGAATGTCAGCTGATTTTCCTGTTCCGATATAGCGGATGATGCATTGAACAAAAGCGCGGAGATTTCCTGGGGTGCGATGGGTGACTTCAAGGACGATAGCAGCATTGCCGTTATATTTAATTGCCATTCCTTTGCGAAGATCGTTTGCAAGAGCCATAAAAGAAAAAAGAGTGAAGGGTTGGAAAATTGAAGGATAAAATCCATATTCATGTTCTACTCAAAGCTGTGACTGACTCTATCGCATCAGTGCTCAGAACATGGAGTGTTATGATCTAGACTCAGTTCTTACGCGCAGGTACTTTTTGTCATTCCTCAGCCTTGGTGACCAGGAACAGGGATTCCAGAGAGTTTAAGGTTTTAGGGGTGAGTGTTGGAAGAAAAATTTTTTGCAATGTGAGTAAAAGTACTATACCTTATCTCCCCTTATGAAAAAAATTCTCCCCTTCTTAGCCGTCATGGCCTTTTTATCAGCAACGACGCTTTTAGCTCAACAAGGAGTTAACAGCACAGAGACTTCCGCTAGGAGCTGGAATTTTGGGAGTGGCATAACTGTAACATGGTCTTTTATTAATGTAATAGCTAGCCCTGGTGCTAATAACGAGGCTGGACCAATCATGTACAATGCCATGTTGACGATTGTTAATAATACCTGCAATGATATTCAAGATTGGAATATTATCGTTAATCAGGAAGACCAAATAACACAATTTTTTGGAGCAGGCTTGAGGTCAAAAATAAATAACTCTACTTATAATTTCCAATCCAGTCCGATCAGTAAAAATGTTATTCCAGCTCACGGAAGCCATAGCATTACTTACACAGCTGTAGCTCAAGGTGAAATTCACAGACCAGCGATTCTCTCCGTTTCAACGCCAGTTGTCCCCTTTGAGACTAATCCTTACAACGAGTAGAAGATCTTAACATTTTCTATCGACGATCAGATAGGCAAGTAATCTTGAGCCCTTTAAAAAAAGGGCTCTTTTCTTATCCTGTAGATACTAAGCAGGCTTTAGCTGGCTCTCTTTTAAACGCTTTTTAGAAAGAGCGGAGGTCTTTTCTGCAATCCGCCCCATGCGGCGGTGCGCTACAACATCTTCAAACGAGAAAGGTTTTGTGAATCAATCATGCCGAGAGGCCGGCCATCATGATCAATGACAATCAGGTCATCGATCCGATGCTGTTCTAGAATGACTAAAACTTCTACGGCTAATTTGTCAGCATCAATAGTAATAGGCTGGCGAGTCATCAGCCTTCCAACAGTTTCTTGTCCGATGTTTGGGTTGGCAGCAAAATGACGGACAAAATCGCCATGTGTAAAAATACCAGCAAGGAGTCCTTCTGGAGTCACGACGATGGCAGCGCCAGAGCGTTTCGCAATAAGTTGTTTTAAAGCATGCGTGACGAGCGTGTCCGGGGGAATCATAACGACATCCTCTTTTTGACTCATGATATCTTTGACTCGTGTCAGGAGTGAGCGCCCGAGTTGGCCTCCAGGATGGAAGCGCGCAAAGTTTTCACGCGTAAAGCCCCGTGCTTCGAGCAAGACCATGGCAAGGGCATCGCCAAGTGCTAGCATTGTTGTAGTGCTTGATGTTGGAGCCAAGTTGTGAGGGCAAGCTTCTTGAGTGACATGGACATCTAGAAAAACGTCGCACTCTTTTGCTAGTGTAGAGTTCTTATTTCCTGTGACTGCAATCCGCTTTGCATCAAAGCGAGCAAGAATTGGGAGAAGTGTCAAAATTTCATCAGTCTCTCCACTATAACTCAAAAGTAAAAAAAGATCCCCATCTGCAACGACACCCAAATCTCCGTGAAGAGCATTGAGTGAATTGAGGACTACGGCAGGAGCTCCTGTGCTGGTCAACGTAGCCGCAATTTTTTCGCCGATGTGGCCTGACTTTCCAACACCCAAGACAATAATTTTATTGCGACGATCGATGGTCGCGCGCATTAACTCAATCGCTTGATCAAAATGGTGGTCGAGGCGCGCGGAGAGGCGCTGCAGTTCCTCTGTTTCGATAGTGAGAACGCGACGTGCTCGTTCAAGATAATTCATGCTACAAGGCTATAGATTGTAGGTTGCAGGTTACAGAAAAATAATTCTGAAATCATTTCCAAAACCGATTTACATTTAGAAATGCTCCAGCTACGAATATCAGGATGCCGTCGATTAGATCCTTCTCTTTTTCCCTTATCGCCCTTCTGGGCCTCTTTTTTTCTTTTGCTGATGCTCACGCTCAGCAAACACGTCAGCCTGACATAGAGTTTGTTGCGCCCAAAAAATTAAAGCGAACACCACCTAAAAAAACGGAGCAAGAATCGCTTTTAAAACTAGATGGAAGTTTGACAAAGGCCGTTAAATCAAAGCAACCTTGGCAAATGGTGAGCCCTCTGGCGCCGGCTTCCTATGGGACTGGAGAAGATAATGTTTCAAAAGATCCAGATGAAGAGGGAAGAAACGAAGGGCTGCTCCTGTTTGGCATTCAATGGTAAAACTGCATTATAAGTTCTACTGATGCTGCGAATAGCTGCGTTACTTCGGTGCTCGCCGCTTCACGTATTGATATACGCTCAGCGTCTGTGCTCCGAGGCGCCTTACTCTTCGCTAGCCTCAGCGAACTTTTAACGCAGTTTACAAATTTGTATGGATATTTTTTCCTTCAACCCTCAGCCCTCAGCTTTTAGTCTGAATCTATGACATCTCTTCGACGCTCTTTTTTTTCCTCAATTCTCATTCTCGCACTTGCTTTCACGAGCTGCTCGAATTTAACGCCGGGAGAGAATGCGGCGATTGCGGCAGGCGTTGTAGGGACAGCAGCTGGCGTTGCGCTTGGTGCTTCGGGAGTGAATCCTGGAATCACTATTCCTGTGGCTCTTGGTGGAGCTGCCTTGGCCGGGGCTGGAGCCTATGTCTACACCAAGCAACGCGCGACGGTTGACCAGCGGCGGATAGCAGAGGCTCGGGCGCGGTTGTACTACGCAGAGTTAGATCAACAACAGCAACATAATGCAGAGCGTTATCTTGCTGTGAATGTGCCCAACACACCACAGGCACAAGGAAGCTCTGTAATGCTCTACGACACGCAGACTGGATCAGCTTCTCAAGATGTTTATGATTTGAAACAAGTGCCTGCTGTTGGAGGAAAGGCAAATTTAGGGAATGCCTCAGCAACCTACATTGGTTCGGGAAATTAGTGCGGTCTAAGCATTTTTGATGTTGAGGTTGCCCCTGCTAGCGCTCTAGAGCATTCTCAAAAATTCTATAGTCGCGTATTGCGGCGTCACTCCGGTGCTCGAAGCTTCGAGTATGAGATATACACTGCGCTTCTGCGCTCCTCGTTCCTGGCACTACATCGACTATCATATTTTTTAAAACGCTCTAGAGCATTCTCAAAATCTATAGCCGCGCATGATGGCGTCACGCCAGTGCTTGCATCCTCGTGGGCTAAGAATACACTCCAGATCTGCGGTTGAACTTGCTCGCTCCCGCGGGGTTGCCTTGAAAAAGCGCATCCAGGAAGAGCGGCTGTATTCTCCCTAGTGCTAACGTTATCACTTTTTTAACATGTTCTAACCTTAACGCTTCCTATAAAAGCTAAGAAGACTTGTGCAAAGCCTCCTTTCAAGTTGCCAAGGAATATTCTGGTTAAGCCACTGGAGCAGTTCTCCAAAAATACAACCAGCTAGGTATTTTAAAAAAGGAACAGAACCAAGAATACCAGGATGGTTTTTGAGCTTCGTTGAGGGCTTGCTGAATTTCAGTCTGCTTATTTCGAAGATCCTTTTGGACGCTCTGATTCAAATTGTAAGGCATTGAGACGATGTTATTGTCTAAAGCGGGCCTTTGAATGCGGACTTTCTCAATGGCAACGTGATTGAAAGAATCAAGAGACTTCTGAATTTTTTCAGAGGCTTGTTGCAAAAAGCGGAGTTTAGTTTTTCCTACAGATTCCTTTGATGATTCGAACAATAAGTCTGCTTCGGCTTGACTGTCAAAACAACTAGCCATTGCTGAAATGATAGAACAATAATAGTAGAGATCCTTAAGAGTATTAAGATCCTCCTGTGCTAATACCTTGGGGGGGTCTTCTCCTACATCCAGAATAGCTTCAATCTTTTGTTTAGCAGCCTCTCCTGATGAAATAACGTTACGCCATGGAGAAGGCGCTGTGATGCCTGCATCATCAGGTGTTAAGGAACTCTTTCGTGATGAGGGGCTTTTCGGAGCTTGGTTCGCCAGCTCATAAAGCGAGTTCTTGGTTTCAACAGCACCTTGGATCAGCTGAGAAAATTTTTCTCTTAGTTGTGTGGTAGTTGTTGAAATCAAATGATCAATCTCTGTTCGATCAAACCTGCCCCAGAGGCTTTGAAGGCGCTCAGGAGTCTTCTTTTGATTAGCCTGTAAGTGTGTTAGAAACGTTGGAAGTAGAGATGATAATTGGCGATGGGATGAAAATTTTTCATCTTCAGAAGCATTGCTGTTGCTTACTATAAGCAAGTGATCGGCAATTTTTCTTTTTTGAAGCTCCATCTTGAGAAGGTTAATTCTAGTGGAGGCTTCCTCCTCGTAGCGCTTGGTTTCTAGATATTCGGATGTATCCTCCTCAAATGTTTTCAGGAGCACCGAGCAAGCTTGTGTGACAAGCTCATATTTTTTTATGGCCTCATCAATTAAAGTGCTGGCCGGCCTGGGGGCCTGATCAATGCTAGCAATGAAGTCCCTGCTGGTAACAGTCAGCTCCGCAGCACGAGCCTCGCAAAAAAGAGCCATCATTTTATAAAGAGAGGCGATCTCAGGATCTGCATCCTTCACTTCTTCAGCAAAGCTTCGATGTTCTTTCCCGGCCCTGTTAAAAGAATAAGGGAGAGCAGCAAGTCTTGAAACAGCGAGACTCCCTTGAAGGGTGATAGTGTAAGGCTGTTGCATAGCTGAAGCTTCTTTTGAGGAGGTAAAGGATGAATCAGGATCATCTTTCAGGAGCGTCGCTGCGTACTCTGCTTCGGCTTCATATTCGGCGAGCCTGCTTCCATATAAAAGGATTTGAAATCTAACATCATCGACTAAAGTCTGTTGATCTTCACTATTGGGAATGAGCTTTTGATATTGTTCTAAACAGGTAATGAGCTCTTTTGTTTCTTCGACAATCTTTGACCTATACAAAAAGGCGCGCTTAGCATCCTGGAATTCAAAGGAAATGACCTTGTTAAGCTGATCGAGCGTAAACCAATAGGTTTGTAAGATAACCTCTTCTTTTGCAGTGCATAAAGAGGAAAACAAAGCGTCATTTTCTTCATTAGGTTGCTGGAAGGAAGTGTCATGGTTTAATGGTGAACGGGGTGGGGTGGAAGGGGGATGACTGACCTCGGATTCATGGGAGGTTGCTGCATGGGGCATCTCTTCTTGGGAGGCAGAACAAACAGAGCTGCTGGAGATCGGTGAAAGATTGGCAGTGTTTTCAGTAAGAGAGGGATGATCTTGATGCTTTGCTAATGGAGGGGAAAAAAAGTTGCTGCCGTCTTCGTTGGTATAAGGAGAATAAGAGAGATCGTGTTCTGGGCTATAATGAATTGAAAGATCGGCCACTTTTTTAGTTTTAGTAAAAGGGGCATGAGCTGCGTTTATTTGTTGTACTAGAGCCTCAAAGTTTTTTCGAGCGGTAGATGACTTCTCGGCAAGACCGTCTAATTCCCGCTCAATAAAAGAACTATCATTCATCCCCGCGCTGCAATCTAAATTTTCTTCATTTTCTGAGTGTTGCAAAGATGATTCGGAAGATATATCAGCTTTGGAGAGTGTGGCAGTTTGAGGGAGCTCAGGAAGTAACGAGCTGCGGCGTCGCTGTTGGGCTTTTTTTGGGGCTGGAGATTGCAACTGGCTAGAGATCAAGCTGTTGCTCACTTCGTGGTCGCTCATCGGAATCGCTACGAGCGGCGTTAAAAAAAGACAGGAAAAGGCAATGGGAGGAAAAATTTTTTTCAACATAAAAATGGGGGTGGATTCTAGCAGCTGTTTTTTAAAATGCTATCATAAAAGGAAAAACAGCTGACTGATTGGCTTTCTTGGTATGGAGCAGCCTTTTTTAGCTGGATTCTACAGAGAAGAAGCACTAGGTTAGCAACTAGAAGGGCGGAAGCTTTAGCTGTAACATGTTGGTGGCACAAGAAATGCAAAAATGAAACAAGGCTATCTTTCCGTGATGGATTGCAGCGCTCGCTCAAAAAAAAGGGCTCTACGGACTTCCTGGAGCGTTTTTAGAGCAACTGATTTTTAGGGAATGCAGTTTTTGCGTTTAATTCCTGGCAGGAACAACCAGTACTGGTTTGGAAGCTTGCTTTAGCAATTCTGTAACAACGCTTCCATTGAAAAGATGATAGAGTCCGCCATGACCATGAGAGCCAACAATCAACATCGAGGCGCCTGTTACTTCGATTTGATGTTTAATTTCTTCTACAGGAAGAGCTTCTTTCACGATCACTTCCATTGTGACTTTTGGAGAAGCGAAAGAGGCTGCAAGCTGGTCGAGACGCGATTTAACTTCTGCAATTTCTTCAACCGAAAGTGGGAGTGGGACAGAAACCATTTCCATGGAAGAGCCAACTGGAAGCGCAGAGCTGACGGGAGGAATGACATGCAGTAAAACAACCTTGGCGGAAAGGTCTTCAGCTAAGTTAACCGCTTCTTTCAAGACGTTGGAACTGCCAGAACTAAGATCAACAGCGACAAGGATTGTTTTCATAGGGGCAATCGTATGTTAAATTTTTGAAAGAGAGAAGGAAAAATAGTTTGAAGTTGAGCATTCTTATCAAAAGTAAACGGCGCAGATGAAGCTGATATATTTTTCCAAGCAGGGCCTTTTTTCAACTCTCTAAGTTTTTCAATCAATATGGTGGAAGGCGCAAATAATGCTTCGTATTTCCATGATGAATATTTATTTTAAAAGGGTGAAAATGGATGACTTTTTTGAAGATCAATTAATGCCTGCTCATCGTCCCGGTTCTTTAGGGATCGATGCGCCGTTGGCAGCGCGGATGCGGCCTCGGAGCTTGGAGGAATATGTGGGGCAAAGGCATCTTTTGAGCAAAGGAAGTTTGTTGCAACGAGCTCTAGATGCAGATCGGCTATCATCGATGATTTTTTATGGGCCACCAGGGACTGGCAAAACGAGTCTTGCGCGGGTGATTGCAGCCCAGAGTAGTCGGCACTTTGTTGAGCTCAGCGGCGTCGAGGGCTCTGTTTCTGATTTGCGTAAAGCGATGGAAACAGCTTCGCAGCAGGCCAGGATTGGAAAACGGACGCTCCTTTTTATTGATGAAATCCATCGGTTGAACAAAGGACAGCAAGATGTGTTGCTCCCCGATGTGGAGCGCGGAACGCTCTTGTTGATTGGGGCCACAACGCAGAACCCTTTTTTTTCAGTGATTGCCCCGCTCTTGTCACGTGTCCAAGTTTTTCAACTTAAGCCATTACAAGAGGAGGAGCTTATTTCTTTGCAGGAACAGGCGCTCCGAGACAAAGAAAGGGGGCTGGGGGCGTTGCCAATTATCTTGGAGCGCGAAGCCGCTCTGCACCTTGCTGCGGCAAGCGATGGAGACGCACGAAAGTGCCTCAATGCGTTGGAAGTTGCTGCGGCTACGACTCCTTTTGATGCAAAAAGTCGTATCGTGATTACGCAACAAATTGCTGAGGAGAGTATTCAGCAAAAAGCAGTTGTATACGATCATACGGGAGATGGGCATTATGATGTGATCAGTGCTTTTATTAAAAGTATTCGTGGAAGCGATCCTGATGCTGCGCTGTACTGGCTTGCGACGATGCTGCAAGCAGGAGAAGATCCTCGTTTTATTGCGCGACGGCTGGTGATTTTAGCAAGTGAAGATATCGGCTTGGCTGATTCTCAGGCCTTGCAGCTGGCTGTTGCAGCACAACAAGCTGTCGAAACAATTGGCCTTCCGGAGGTCCGCATTACGCTGGGACATGTGACAACTTATCTGGCGCTCGTGCCCAAGAGCAATAGCGCTTACCTTGCTTTCGAACGTGCGGCAAAGGAAGTTGATTCTGGCAGGTCGCTTCCTGTGCCGCTGCACCTAAGAGATGGGCATTATCCGGGCTCAAAAAATTTGGGGCATGGGAAAGGATATCGCTACCCTCATGATTTTCCTGGTGGTTACGTGAAACAAGATTATCTCACGGCGCCTCGTTCTTATTACATTCCCACAAGCCACGGTGGTGAAGAGCTTCTTGTTAAAAAATGGAATGTGCTAAAAAATAAAACTGAATAACGTGGCGTTCCTGCTGCTGTAGACGAAAATAAGAAGAGGGAAAGATAGCAAAGTTTCCCAAAAACCAAATTGACTCTCGAGGGAAGCTTGCGTAGAGTTAACGCCCGCCTTCTTCCTTTGCTGAAGCTAAGGATCGTTGTTTTTTAATGATGACTTGTTGAGGGGGCGATGATTTTATTTTTTTTGTGTCTCATCAACTTACTTACGTTTTAATCACGCCGCAGGCTTTATTTAAAGCTCGCACTGGGAATATTATTTCTCGCCTTCTCTCTCGCTCTGGGCTTGAGCTCATTGGTGCTCGTATGTTTATGCCAAGCGTGGGTCTTCGCGAAGAGCTTAGTGCTAGCCTTAAGAGCCAGGCTCTCAGTGCTGACTTTTTGAAAAACTCTTTCAAACCAGCTCAGGATCACACGATGGTGCTCCTTTTTCATGGAGAAGATGCAGTCAATAAAGTGAGTGCTATTGTTGGAGATGATAAAAAAATGCACGGCCGAGGTGAAACGATCCGTGATACCTATGGCGATCATTTCATGATTCAAAAAGGAGAAAATGACCAGAATCCTAGCATTTTTTACTTTGAGCCTGCTGCGATTGCCCCGGCAAATCTTGAAGAGGCAACGGAAGGCTTGAAAGCCCTTGAAAAATTCTCTGATCAAGATGGAGGAATTTTAGATGCGAAGGAGACCTTCCCAAAAGATGCTGTTTTAGAAAAAACATTAGTTCTCATTAAGCCTGACAACTTCCGCTTTGCAAGCACACGTCCTGGTGGTGTCATTGACCTGCTTGCTCGTACCGGCTTGGCAATTGTTGGTTGCAAGGTGCATCGTATGAGTGTAGCGGAGGCAAAGGAATTTTACGGTCCTGTGCTCGAAGTTCTGGAAAAGAAACTTCCAGATGGGCGTTCGCACTGGGAGTCGATCGTTGCTTTTATGTCAGGTCGTCGTCCTTCGGAGTGTCCCGAAGAGAGTCACTCGGAAGCTGGCAGTGAACTCTGTGTGGCTTTGATTTATCAGGGCGTTGATGCCGTTCGTAAAATTCGTGAAACACTCGGGCCTACAGATCCTTCCAAGGCGCCTCACGGAACCATTCGCAAAGAGTTTGGTCAAGATATCATGGTGAATGCTGCACATGCTTCTGACGCTCTGGAGAGTGTAACACGCGAAACAGCTATCATTCGCATTAACGACAATAATTTTAAAACAGTCATCGAACACCATCTTAAAAAATAAAAATGGAGCTATGAAGTTGAGGTAAAATTCTCAACTTCTCCATTTTTCAACTTCAACTAGCCACTCCATCTTCTCATGCAACTCTCACCTCGCCTCGCTAATATCACACCTTCTCTGACCCTTGCTATCGACAGCAAAGCTAAAGCTCTCCTTGCGCAAGGTGTCAATGTCTGTAGTTTTGCTGCAGGTGAACCTGATTTTGAGACGCCAGCTCACATTAAGGAAGCTGCTCTCAATGCTCTCGAGTCAAATTTTACACATTATACTCCGAGCGCTGGCATTCCTGAGTTGCGCGAGGCTCTCTCTCATAAATTTAAGACAGACAACAATCTCGACTATGCACCAAGTGAAATTATTGTAAGCAATGGTGCTAAACAAAGTTGTTTTAATGCCATTATGGCTTGTGTAGGCGAGGGAGACGAAGTCATCATTCCTGCTCCTTATTGGCTGAGCTATCCTGAAATGGTTCGTCTTGCAGGTGCAGAACCAGTGATCATTCCGACAACAGCTGAAAACAATTGGAAAATCACAGCAGAGGATTTTGAAAATGCGATGTCACCACGCACTAAGATGATCATTCTTAATTCACCTGGCAATCCGACAGGAGCTGTTTACACGAAGGATGAGCTGCGTGCGATTGTTGAAGTTGCTGCTGATGAAGAAATTTTAATTCTTTCCGACGAAATTTATGAGCATCTCATTTATGATGATGCTAAGCACGTTAGCGTGGCTTCTCTCACTCCGGAAGCTCGCGACCTGACCATTACAGTGAATGGATTTAGCAAAGCTTATGCGATGACAGGATGGCGCCTTGGATATCTTGGTGCTCCTAAAAAAATTGCGCAAGCCATCGACTCGTTACAAAGCCACAGCACCTCAGGCCCTTGTTCCTTTGCACAAAAGGGAGCTCTTGCCGCTCTCACTTCAAGCCAACAATGTGTTGCTGATATGCGAGAAGAATTTAATGTTCGTCGTGAATATATGTTCCAACGCATCTCCAACATACCAAACATTACTGCAGTGAAGCCAGAGGGAGCTTTCTATATTTTAGCCTCGATTGAAAAGTTAGGACTCTCTTCTTCTAACTTTGCTGATCGTCTCTTGAGCAAAGCTAATGTTGCTGTCGTTCCTGGTATTGCTTTTGGTGATGACAAGACCATTCGCTTGAGCTATGCGACTGGCTTAGACATCATTAAGGAAGGCATGGATCGCTTGGAAAATTTCTGTAAGACGATATAGACCACCAGGTGGCCTATATCAGGCGGAAGGATAAGGGTTGGAGGAGAGACAAGTGTTACCGATGGAAACATAGCAATGTCTGATTAGAAAATAGATTCTTTGCTTTCAACGAATATGACCCTCCTCCCTCATCTCAAGCTTATCGAGCGAGCCCTTCAAAACGTCCTTCCCAAAACAACATCGAAGCCAACAACGATCCACCGCGCCATGCGGTACAGCCTTCTGGCCGGAGGAAAACGGCTTCGTCCACTGTTGTGTTTAACGGCAGCGGAGGCTTGTAGTGCTCATGCTGACATTGCAAAAAAAGTAGTTCCGATTGCTTGTGCACTCGAATGCTTGCATACATATTCGCTCATTCACGATGATCTTCCTGCTATGGATGATGATGATCTCCGTCGTGGAAAACCAACCTGTCATAAAATGTTTGGAGAAGGAATGGCAATCTTAGCTGGAGATGCGCTTCTGACAAAGAGTTTTGAGTTGCTTTTACAGGTAGTTCCTCCCAAGCGTTATCCGCTTTCACAATTGTTACAAGAAATGAGTGTTGCTGCAGGGAGTCAGCAGCTTATTGCAGGCCAGGTGGCCGACTTAGAGGCAGAAGGAAAAAAGGTGACACTAAAAGACGTTCGCTTCATTCATGAGCGTAAGACGGGCGCCATGATCGTTCTTTCTCTCCGGCTTGGAGGAATGATGGCCAATGCAACGCCAAAGCAATTAAAAGCATTGACTGATTTTGGAAAAGCTCTAGGACTTGCCTTCCAAATTATCGATGACATTTTGGACGTGACACAATCGAGTCAGCAACTTGGTAAGAGCGCAGGTAAAGACCTTGCTGCAAAAAAGGCAACTTATCCTGCGGTGATCGGCCTGGAAGCCTCACTAAAAGAGGCTGCAAAATTAACAGCAAAAGCACATCAGGCTTTGAAAATATTTGGGCCTCGTGCATATCAGCTTGAGGCCTTAGCTGGAGAGCTTCTTGCTAGGGGAAAATAAACCTACAATCTTGCCTTTCATGCGTGATTTCCGCTAGCCTCAACGGTAATGAAAAAATCAGAAGTTTTGATTGTTGGTGCTGGTCCAACCGGATTGACCTTAGCCATCGAATGCTGTCGCCATGGTGTTCCCGTGAGGATTGTGGATCACAATGCAGCTCACTCTACTCAATCAAAAGCCTTAGCTATTTGGAGTGGTACCCTGGAATGCTTTGGAGCAATGGGCGTCGTTGATGAATTCCAAAAAATTGCTTTACCTGTCCGACATTTAATTTTTGCGGACCACGGAAAAGTGCTAAATAAAATTCCTTCTAACCGAGGTGTTGATTCTATTTATCCGTCACCCATTATCTTGCCTCAAAGTCAAACGGAAGAAATTTTAGAACGTCGCCTTGCTTCTTTAGGGGTAAAGGTTGAACGACAGGTCAGCTTAAAAAGTTTTTCGCAAGATGACGAGAGTGTCACTGTAGAGTTACAGCATGCTGATGGAACTTGTGAAACAACTACAGCGAGCTATCTTGCAGGATGTGATGGAGCAAGAAGCAGCGTGCGTCATGGATTGGGACTAGAGTTTTTAGGAGAAACAGAAAAGCTTAACTTTGTTCTTATTGATGCAAAGGTTGAAGGAGCATTGCCAGAAGATGCAGTGTTCATTAATTGGGATGAAGACTATACGATCGCATTTTTTCCTATTAAAGCTGGAGTGTTTAGAATGTTCACACAACGCAAAAATCTCGATGACGAGAGTGTGCCAACACTTGAGGAAATGCAAAGTTACTTAGAAAAAACAGGCATTGGGCATCTCCGACTTTATAACCCTGAGTGGCTTTCTCACTTTAACATCAACGAACGCGTTGCAAGCCGAAATTATGTAGGTCGTATTTTTCTTGTTGGCGATGCATGTCACATCCATAGTCCTGCAGGAGGTCAGGGAATGAACACAGGAATTCAGGATGCTTTTAATCTGGGATGGAAGCTTAAGTGGATGATCCAAGGAAACAGTGATCCAAAAATGATTGCTGAAACTTATTTTCAAGAACGATATCCTGTTGCCGAAGCTCTTGTTGAAGAGACCACCAAGCTGTTGCATCTTGGAGTTACCGGAAAAAAATTAGCCCGCCTTGCCAAAGATCTTATTATTGGAGTTTTTCTGCATGCGCCACCGTTACAAGAAATATTAGCGGAAAAATTTTCCGAGATGAATATTCATTATCCTAACAGCGCATTGATTGAACATGATCCTTTAAGCGTTGATAAGCGGAAATACCAAGCAGGGTGGCGCGCTTACAATTCTCCTGTCATCAAGGAAGCAACGGGAGAAGAAGTTTCGCTGTGGAAGGAGTTTTTGGGAACAGAGCACACGCTGCTTCTTTTTTCAGGACAGCATCTTTCTGATGAACGACGAGCATTCCTGGAAGAGTTATTGACGCATGAGGAAGTTTTAAAACTAGCTCCAGAACCACTTGCAGTTTGGCATGGATTGATTCCAGTGAGTCCCTTGCAGGCAAGTCATTTTTTAGATCCTGAAGGAAAGGCTCATCAGCATTTTGGGGTGACGAGTGCTAGTTGGATCTTAATTCGTCCTGATCTCTATGTTGCTGCACGCGGCTTTATTGATGAGCAAGACCGACTTTGGGACTATATCGGGAAGTTAAAAAAAATTTAAAAGGAAGCGTTGGGAAAAATAAAAACAAACCGCTAGTCTTTCTACAAGACAGCTAAAAATAGTAAAAGTTTCTCCCGCTTGTTCCACTGATTTTGCAATTTAAAATTTCTTATGCTCTCTAAAGCTCAACAATCTAGACTTCGTGAATCTGTTCTTCTGCTAGGCTATGGAACAGTCTTATTTTTATTTTTTAAAGGAGGAAACTGGATTGAGGGGACCGTTGGTGTAACAAAGGTGGGCCTTTTTATTTGGCTCTTCATCACTATTATGTTGGCCTCTTTTGCAGTGGTGCATCATGCAGATATTTTAGCAGAAAAATTAGGAGATCCTTATGGAACGCTGGTTCTCACGTTGGCTGTCACGGGCATTGAAGTGATGATGATTTCTGCGGTGATGTTGACTGATACGAGTCCAACGTTAGCACGTGATACGATGTTTTCCGTCGTGATGATTCTTCTAGGAGGAATTTTGGGATTCTGCTTATTAATTGGAGGTTTTCGTTTTCATGAACAACAATTCAACCTCAAGGGAGGAAAAGCGTTTTTAAGTTTGATTATTCCATTGACTGTTTTGTCTCTCGTTATGCCGAATTTTACAACGGGAGGACATGGATTTTTTTCAAACCTGCACGCGATGTCGATTGTGATTCTTTCGACCGTAATCTACGGCATTTTTTTAGCCGTGCAAACAAAATGGCATACCGAGTTTTTTCTCGAATCTTCGATTCTATATCTCAACAAAAAGAAGAACCAACACACAATCACTTCTCGCGCTATTCGAAAAGAGAGTCTGGTGATCTTTTTTCATACAGTGATGCTCCTTCTTTACATTCCAGTAGTCATTTTTCTTTCCAAGAAATTAGCGCTTCTTTTTTCTCTAAAAGCAGTGACTGGGACTCCTTTCTTAAGCCAGTCCATTAGAACGGCGCTAGATGGATTTATCGTTGCCGTTTTGATTTTAGCCCCAGAAGGACTAGCTGCTATTCAAGCGGCTCGAAAAAACCAAATGCAACGATCAGTGAATATTTTGCTTGGGTCTGTGTTAGCTACTATTGGGTTGACTGTGCCTGCTGCCCTTGGAATTAGCCTTTTTATTGGCCATCCGATTCACTTAGGACTGGATGCTGCTGACATCACGCTCCTAATCATGACGCTCGCTAGTTGCATCATTACTTTTAGTCAAGGTGAGACAAATGCGTTTCAAGGGTTTGTACATCTCCTCTTGTTTTCTATCTACATCGTCTTCATGTTCGACTAAAACGGATTCGTTAATTCTACTGAGGCGTTGAAGACGATCGTTGCTGAGCTCCTCGGTAGCTTGTTTTTTGTGCCTCAACGAATCACTAAATCTATTTTTCAGAATATTGCTTTCTGCTTTTTTGAGGGCGTTTTTACTTTCTGAAGTAAAGATGGATTTTCTCTTTATTCTTTCCATCGCTACTATAGCGTCTCGATCGTTGGCTTACCCTAAGAAAAAACTTTTGCGCTTCTAAAGGGCCCTTCTCAATTTGAGACGCTACCATTATTTTTTCCAAATAGGGCGATCAATCCAATACGGTGAAGCGACACCTTCCTGATAGCCCTTAAGAGAAGATTCGGAGGAGTTAATGCGGAGGTTGCTGAATGTTCCATCAGGATTTTCCCAACGCTCGTGCCAGACGATGGCAGCTTTAAGTCGAGGGTATTTTTTCTCGGTGATAGCTTGAAAGGCTTCTCGAAACCAAGCTCCTTTTAAGTCGCGTTCGTGTGGCTCTGCAACGCCCCATTCTGCTAAGAGTATTGGTTTAGCTGGGTCAAGTAAGCAGAGCTCTTTATAAGGCCATTCCAAGAGAGGCTCAAAAAGATCCCAGTCCTCTTTATCAAATTGCTTTCCATAAAGGCTCATGCCTAACCAGTCAACATAAGTTGGTCCCGGATAGTAGGCAGCAGCAAGATTCCATTTTCCATTTGGATAAGAATAGTTGTTGACGTGAAACACCCACAGAATATTGCTTGCGCCTCGTGCTCGAACACGGTCTACAACGTAGCGATAAGCTTGTTTATATTTTTCAGGGCCAGCATAAAGAGGTTGTTTTGCCTTTTTATCACCCATGATTTTTCCTTTGCCATAAAAGTATCCCGACCAAGGAAACCATGTGCCATTCATTTCACAGCCAAAGGCAACAAAAAACTGGCAAGGGATTTTTTTGGCCTCATCAGCCCAAGTATCAATATAGTGGTCCCAATCACCTTTTAAAATTTTATCGAGTGCGAATTTGTCAGGACCATGGTCTTGTCCATTATCAAAAGGAATGTCCCAGGGAGACCAATATAAAAGAGGAATGGAGCCGTATGAACGTACCAAGTTGACTTGTTCTGTTGGAAATTTTTGTCGCGCCCAAAACGAACCGAGTCCAATGATGGCCTGATGCTTGTGAACAAGTTTTTCAAAATCTTCCATCGCTTCCAGCGTCACATGATCTTCTCCTTCTCCAAAGTCAACGTACGCTCCTGTATAAGCGCCATGCTCTGGAACAATGAGTGTGTCGTAAGAAGGGCTTGGCGTTGCTAAGAGAGAAGCGGAAAAAAAAGTAAGGAAAAGAAAATTCATGTTCAAAAAGGTCTTTCTGAAACTCATTACCTGGATCTTGCAAGCTGCTTGTACCATTCCACAAATTTCGGAATGCCTATTGCAAGCGGCGTGACAGGTTGATAGTGAAGTAAGTGGCGCGCCTTGCTGATGTCAGCAGAGGTGAGGGGCATATCACCTGGCTGTTCAGGCAGATGTTCAATAATCGCTTGGCGCCCCACCGATTGTTCAATCATAGCAATGAGCGATGAAAGTGTCGTAGTTTCATTTTCTCCAAGATTGAAAATATCAAATGATTCACGGTCGTATGTCATCGCTCCTAGGACGCCTTGAACAATATCGTCGATGTAAGTGTAATCACGACGTGTTGATCCATCGCCAAATTGTTTGATAGGTTCTCCGCGGCTGATGGCATGAGTAAAACGATGGATAGCCAAGTCTGGTCGCTGTCCTGGGCCATAGACTGTAAAGAAGCGAAGACAGATTGCTCTCATTCCGTAGAGATAAGAAAAATTGCCGCAAAGTTGCTCTCCAGCAAGCTTTGTAGCAGCATAGGGACTTAATGTTTGAGGCAGTGGCAATGCTTCGTGAAAGGGAACAACCTTAGAAAGCCCATAAACAGAAGAGCTTGAGGCGAAGAGAAAACGAGGGCAACCGCTCGCGCGTGCTCCTTCAAGTAAATTCAATGTTCCTTGAACATTTGTCTCCAAATAAAGCTTAGGATTGAGGATGGAAGGCCGTACGCCTGCTCGCGCCGCAAGGTGAATGATGGCATCTGGTTGAATTCGCTTTAAAAGTTGATGAATTTCTTGTTCGTCACGAAGGTCAACAGGAGCGATCTCGCAATCTAAATCTGCAATATTGCGTTGCTTAATGGCAGGATTATAAAAATCATCAAAATTATCAATGATAGTAACGGTTTCTCCTTTGTGAAGAAGAGCCCGTACTACATGAGATCCAATAAAGCCAGCTCCTCCAGTAACAACAATTTTCATGCGGTCTAAATTAGCATAAGGAAAAAAGAGTTCCTATCTAAAAACCATTTTGCAAATTGTTAATAAGTTTATAGGTTTGTTGGTTGGTACAATAAGCTAGAGCATGTTAAAAAATCTATAGCCGCGCATTGCGGCGTCACTCCGATGCTTGAAGACTCGAGTATAGACACTGCGTTTCTGCGCTCTTCGTTCCTGGCACTACATCGGCTATCATATTTTTTAAAACGCTCTAACAGCTTTGATATTTTTTTAAGTTTGCAAACGAACCGTCTTTAACATGGGTAACAAATTAGCTGCTTCCAGTCTTCAATCTTCAAGCTCCGGTCGTTGTCTACGAACGTGGCTTGAGCTAGACCGTGCTGCACTCCGACACAATCTTGGTGTTGTTAAAAAACGAATGCCGCATGCTGAGGTTATTGCTGTTGTTAAGGCCAATGCTTATGGGCACGGGTTAGAAGAAGTAGGCGAGGCATTGTCGTCCGATATTGATTGCTTTGCAGTCGCTTCTTGTGAAGAGGCTCTGCGATTGCGGAAAGTGGCTTCCAATGTTCCAATCATGATTCTCTGCGCGGCGCTTCCGTGTGAATATGCGACTATTGCTAAAAAAAAATTCATTCCTACCATTTCTTCATTTGAAGAGGCACAGATGTTTGCAGCAGTGGCACCAGCAGGAGCTCTTATCCACGTTATGATTGATACGGGTATGGGACGTCTTGGGATTGCTCCTGGAGAAGCGATTAACGTGGTCAAAAAAATTGCTCAGCTTCCCTTAACAATACAAAGTTTTTCCACGCACCTTCCCTCTGCGGATGAAGATGTGAAAGGGACGCGCGTTCAATTAGCCTTTTTCAAAAAAATTATTTCAGCGCTTCGAGAAGTAGTTCCTTGCGCTGAAGTTCATGCTCTCAATTCGGCAGGCATACTTCGCTTTTCCAAAGAAGTTCATTGCGCTGTTCGTGCTGGATTAATAATTTATGGAATCTCTCCTGTTGCTGCTTTTCAAAAGCTGCTACGGCCTGTGATGACCTGGAAGGCTCATGTTTCCTTGATTCAAACCCTCTCA
This sequence comes from uncultured Chthoniobacter sp., assembly GCA_964402065.1. GTDB lineage: Bacteria > Verrucomicrobiota > Verrucomicrobiia > Chthoniobacterales > UBA6821 > CAIWMF01. Next base: position 77,263 of record CAYOAN010000005.1, read on the forward strand.
AAGGGAACGACTATTAGCTACGGAAAAACATTTACGGCTCCTCGTAACTTGACGGTGGCAGTGCTTCCTGTCGGTTATGCCGATGGCTATCCGTGGCAACTTTCTAATAAGGGAGCCTATGTTTTAATTAATGGACGACGTTGTCCATTGCTAGGGCGTGTGACGATGGATCAAATTGTGGTTGATGTTTCACGTGCAGGAAAAGTGGCCGTGGGAGATGAGGCTGTTCTTTTAGGAAAACAAAAAAATCAGGAGATTAGCGCGATATGGCTAGCGACTAAAGCAGGAACAATCTCATGGCATTTGCTAACGGGCATTGGAACACGAGTGCAGCGATGCTGCTTCTAACGAAGTTTTTGAAGCACAATATTTGAACAAGAAGTTGATCTATCTTGATTGTCCAAGCCTCAACTCGCCTTGCAGTCTAACTCCAGCCTCTTATGGGATTCTTACCGCTAGACAATGATGAAGTAACCGATCGAGAGAAAAATGCTCTGTAGAGCGAAGTGCAATGCTGAATCCTTGATGCTCAACAAAGCCGCGTTCTACAAGTTGTTGAGAGAGGCTTTCAAAAGATTCCAAGTTTTTAACGAGCGTCTGATCTTGAGCAAGAATAATAGGGTTGGTTCCGGGAATGGCTAACACCGAAACGGGAATAAGATGATGAACGAGATCGTTCAGCTTTTGGGCTGTAGGTGCTAAGATTTCAGCAGCAGCATGACGCACTTCTAACTGAATCATGCGAGCTCGAGCTTCAGGGCCAACTGATTCTAGCGCATGACTAATGGCGTCAAGGAGTGTGTGACGAACTTCAGAAAGCTCTGTCAGACTTTGAAGGTGTTGCAAAGCGCTTGTTTGATGAATGGCTTTTGCGAGAGAAGAAATCTCTTTCAGGTAAGCATTTTTTTGTGACTCAGGAACAAAATACATCACGACTAGCCGCACAGGCTCTTCATCAGGAGCTCCATAAGAGATGCCATTAGGGCTCCATCCCACAGAACAGAGCAATTCTGAATCGCGCAATGTTGTTGCGTGGGGGCAGGCCCATCCTTTGCCAATTCCAGTATTATGCAACTGTTCACGAGCAATGACCTTTTCAGTAACTTGATCTTCTACTTGAACTTCAGGAATAGCTTCAATCAGAGCTGCAAGAAATTCGAGCGCATCAGTTTTATCATTATCAGGAAGTTCAACAAGACGACCTTCTTGGAGTGCGGTGAGCAGGGCTTTCATGGAGAGTGGCTAGGGTTCAAAAAGTTTTAGCGGTTATTAAATCTAAATTTGATAACCTCAATTAAAACTAATGAAAGTTTGAGTTTGAGTTTTGCTAGGCGCTTCGCGCTTGGTGATAATAAAGCGACGCTCAGATAACTCAAACTCAAACTACAAATATTCAAACTCTAGTTGTGGGGCGATTAATCAATTCCAAACTTCTTCATACACCAAACATTAACCTTATGAGTAATCGTGGCGTAGCAGAGCAAGAAGCCAGCAATCCAAGCCCAGTAAACACCCGGGAGAGGTACCATTTCAAAATAAGCACCTAGTGGCGTGTAGGGAATGATGCCCCCTATTAGCATAATGAAGAATGTCATGGCTAACAGGAAGGGGCTGGCAATGCTTTGGAAGAAAGGAATTTTCGAGGTGCGGATGATGTGGACGATGAGCGTTTGTGTTAAAATCGATTCAACAAACCATCCCGTGTGGAAAAGTTTTTCGTAAAATGTTTTCATTTCGGGACTCGTTCCAGCAGCTGTAAAAAGATGACAGTGGAAAAAATAAAGCATCAAAAAGAAAGTTGCATAGTCAAAAATGGAACTCAACGGACCAATGAAAACCATATAACGCCCGATGTTGCCGATGTTCCATTGACGTGGCTTTTGCAAATATTCTGCATCAACATGATCAGAAGGAATTCCAATTTGGGAAATATCGTAGAGGAGATTGTTGACGAGAACTTGAATTGGAGCCATCGGCAAGAATGGTAGGAAACAAGCGCCTCCCAAGACGCTAAACATATTTCCAAAGTTGGAACTTGCTCCCATACGAATGTACTTGATGATGTTTCCAAAGACCTTGCGCCCCTCAAGGATGCCATCCTCCAAAACCATGAGGCTCTTTTCTAAGAGGATAATATCAGCAGATTCTTTGGCGATGTCGACTGCAGTGTCAACCGAGATACCAACATCAGCAACGCGCATTGAGAGCGCATCATTGATGCCATCACCCATATAGCCGACGACGTGGCCACGTTGTTGCAGAGCCAAGATGAGACGCTCTTTTTGTGCAGGAGAGAGACGAGCAAAAACGCTGTGTTGTTCTGCAAGATCTCCGACTTCTTGTTCTGTGAGCGATAAGAGCTGGTCGCCGGTGATCACTTCTCCTGCATCAATCCCGACATCTTTACAAATTTTGCGCGTCACTAATGCGTTGTCACCTGTTAGAATCTTGGTTGCAACACCATAATTTTTGAGAGAAGCAATGGCTTTAAGCGCTGATTCTTTTGGTGGATCGAGAAAGGCAATATAGCCCAATAAGATGAGTTCACTTTCATCGGCTACAGAAAAAGTTGTCTTATGTTGAGGGAATTCACGATAGGCAATACCAAGAACGCGATAACCATCGCGACTCAGCTTTTCATATTCTTCAAGAAGATCATTTTTGATGAGGTCAATCATCATGTAAACTTCATCATCTACTTGGTAATGTGTACAAGCTTTGTAGATATCTTCAACAGCTCCTTTACAGACGAGGACGTGATCGCCCTCGTAATCGACAACAACCGACATTCGTTTTCGTTGAAAATCAAAAGGAATTTCATCCACCTTCCGACAGCCGCGATCTACATCAAGGTCAGTGTGTGAGAGAACGGACGCATCTAGCAAATTACGCAACCCTGTTTGGTAGTAGCTATTCATGTAGGCATAGCGTAAAACATCCTCACTAGGGCGATTAGTAACATCAACATGCTTTTCCAAAAAAACGCGATCTTGCGTGAGCGTCCCCGTTTTATCAGTACACAAAATATCGATCGCCCCGAAGTTTTGAATCGCATTAAGGCGTTTTACGATGACTTTTTTGCGCGACATAGCAATCGCGCCCTTAGAAAGATTAACGACAACAATCATCGGAAGCATTTCTGGCGTGAGACCAACAGCAACGGAAAGGCCGAAGAGTAAGGCTTGGCCCCAACTGTGATCTTTGATGCCGACAATTAAGAAAACGATGCTCACCATGACCACCATGAATCGAATCATGAGCCAAGTGAAACCTGCAATACCGCGGTCAAAGCTTGTAAGAACAGGTGCCCCCGCTAGTTTTTGAGAGATTGCGCCAAAATGAGTATTGACGCCGGTATTAACGACAATTCCCTTGGCGCTACCGCTGACAACATTGCTTCCTTGAAATACGGCGTTGGGAAGCTCAATGACGGTTCGCTTTTTGTTATCAGCAGTACTTCCTGCTTCCACAGTTTTTTCAACCGGCATTGATTCTCCGGTGAGAGAAGATTGACTAACAAAAAAGTCTTTAGCCGTAATGAGCCTGATGTCTGCTGCAATCAAGGATCCAGCTTGTAAGGAAACAATATCTCCAGGGACAACCTGCAACATAGGAATCTCCACTTCTTGTCCATCACGCAGCACATGACAATTGGTTTGCACCATCGCACGCAATTTTTCAACGGCTTTACTTGAGCGATGTTCTTGAGCGTAAGAAAATCCAACACTTAAGATAACCATGAAGCCAACGATTGTCGCAGACTGCGGGTCTCCCATGAGAAGTGAAGCGACGCAAATAATAAGGAGCTGAATAACAAGGGGGTTTTTACAGCGAATGAGAATTTCTTTTAAAAAACCTTGATGCTTTTTTTTGCCAAGATCATTAGGTCCCCATGTCAGGAAGTGCTCCTCGGCCTGTTCTGACGTAAGTCCCTGTTCAGAGCTATTAAGAGCCTCTAAAGCTTGATCAGGAGAAAGAGAGCAAACGTCTAAAAATTTTTGCTCTTGTTCAGAAAATTCTTCAACGCTATCCATATTTTTGCGTGTAGCAAAAGAGGGAACCCTTTTTTTGAAAGAAGAAAACATGCTAGACATAGTAAAAACCTAGCTTGAAAAAAGAAATGGGTAAAGAAGAGAGCTGCTTTAGAAGATTATTTTTCCTGCTAGTTTAGTATTTTACTCTTACAGAACATTGGGTTGAGCTTGTTCACAAGAAGCAATGTTCTTGATCCATTGTGTTATCGCTAAGATAGCGTACAACCTTCAGTTTGACTTGTTCTGAACCTCTAGCGGCCCAATGTCATTGGGCCTACCCACTGCTGAATCCTATCATTCCATTCTGGCGGGCTTGTTATCTCTAGCAGTGCATTATTAATATCTTTTTTTTCAAGAAGATTTGGACGCAGTCCAATCGAACGATAGATCGTCCCAGAAGGAATTGAAGCAAGTCGTAGTTTGCTTGGATAATCGTGAGAGACGAGGTATTGGAGGCCGATACTATCACCAACAAAAGCATCGATTTGTTTGTTGCAAAGCGAGTCTAAGCCCTCCTTGATGTTTTCAAATTTTTTAGTAGGAATTCCTTTGATTTTTAACGTTCTTGCGGCATAGCTCCCACGGAAGGCACCAACTTTGTAGCGAGCCAGATCTTCGATGTGACGCACGGATGTATGTTCTGCCGCAACAGTCAAAGAAGAGATGACCGTTCCCGTTAAGAGTGCAATAAAGATCATCCCTGCCAACATCCAAACAAAAGTCAGTGAGCGTCCCCAAAAAGTCACAGGGACCTTATCTCCATAGCCATTTGTCGTCATGGTAACAGCCCCAAACCAAAAGGCAGAGCCAACACCGTGAGGTAACAAGGTATTAAAGTGGGTTTGATTATTTTTGCGTTCTGCCAACCAAAGCAAGATGCTAAAAACAAAGAGGCCTAAGAGCATCAAGAAAAAGATTTCTAAAAAACCGTTGTTTTTTAAAGAGGAGGAAAATTCTAAAATTTCTTGAGTGAAAACAAAATTACGTAATGCAACAAGCAGATGGCTTGCTAGATAAGGGTCTGTGAAATCAATCAGATTTTTTGCTTCAATGGAAGGGGCCATTTCTGCAACGCACAGATCACATTTACCTGTATGAAGGGCCTCTAGGACTTGGTTAGGAGAGAGTTTGATGTAGTCGTAGTGGTAATCTAACTTTTTTGCAATCTGCTCCCAAAGATCAACGGTTACGCCAGTCCATTTTCCAGATGTTTCCTCATAACAATATGGTGGAGACTCGCAGACAGCGACGTGAAAAAAAGAAGAGGTAGATTCAGTCGCAGAAACAGAATGGAGGCCGAAGCCGGAGAGCAAACAATAGAGAGTAAAGAAAAAGCGACTCGAAGGCATGGAGTGAAAGGAGAGTTTCAAAATCCTTTTTCGATGATGGCTTTTTTGTGACTATTAATTCTCTACTTCAACATTTCCAAAATAGGCATTGGATAAACACCCAAAATTAAAATCGTAGCGATAAGCACTCCGATCAGCCATTTAGTGGTGTTAGTCACAGTGATAGCAGTAGCTTCTTCTGCTGGTTGTTGCCAATACATTGCCCGGATGACTTTGAAATAATAATAAAAGCCGGCCACGACACTAATGGAGGCAACTGCTACAAGCCCATAGTGAGCCTGTTGGAGGGCGACCAAGAAAATGAAAAACTTTCCAAAGAAGCCAGCAGAGAGAGGTAGTCCTGCCATGGAAAGCATCGCAATCGCCATGGCAATCGCAAGGAATGGAGAACGCTGATAGAGTCCTTGAAAGCGATAAATTTCTTCGCCTCCGGAAGCCTCTGATACAAGCATTAGAATGAGGAACGCCAATGATGACATCGCCAAATAAGCAACGAGATACAATCCAATGGCAGGGCCAGCTAAGACATTACCAAGACTTGCGACGCCCATTAAGAGATAGCCTGTGTGAGCAATACTCGAATAAGCCAAGAGGCGTTTCATATTGGTCTGTGCTAAAGCCGCGAGATTTCCAAAGAGTAATGTCACGATTGCAAGAAGCGTGATGATAGCGATCATTTTCTTTCCAAGCAAAGAAATGGTCATGAGCTGCTCCAAGAGACGCAGTAAAACAACAAAGCCTGCAGCTTTGGAGGCTGTCGAAAGATAAGCTGTCACCGGTGTTGGTGCACCTTGGTAAACATCAGGAAGCCAAAATTGAAAAGGAAAGGCGCCGATCTTAAAAGCGAATGCCACCAAGCAGAGGGCGACTCCAAAGAGTAGCGCTTGGAGAGAAGTCATCGAGAGACCTGTTAAGTAACGAGAAAGATGCTCAATACTTGTTGTCCCTGTAATTCCAAAAATCCAGGTAATGCCATAAATAAGAAAAGCAGCAGAAAGAGCACTTAAAATTAAATACTTAGTGCCAGCTTCTAAGCACAACGGGTTTTTGCGAAGGTAAGAAACCAAAATATAAAGAGCGACAGACATCAACTCTAATGAAACAAAGAGCATGATGAAGTCAATGGCAGAGACCAACCACATCAATCCTGCGCAAGCAAAAATTGGAAGAATAAAAAATTCTCCAACCCCGCCGCCTCGTCGTTCACTAGGAACAAAGCGCTCGATTGCTGGGATGAAATCAAGAGACATCAGTATCGTGATGATAGTCATGACGAGCATGAACCGTTTAAAAAAGAGAGCTAATAAATCAGTAGCATAAAAGTCAGCACTTGGGCCCTGCAATGGCTGCAACGGCATGAACGTCAGTATTAATACTCCAGCGAGCCCCAATGCGCCTGCATAAGCGATACATTTTTTGGGAAGATTAGGAAGGAATGCATCTCCCATCAGCAGGAGGATGCCTAAAATAACGACGAAGGATTCGAGGTAGAGGTAATTCACGGGGTTAAGAAATAGCAGTGTTAACTAGGTTCAAAATGAATTGAGGATGAATGCCGACGATAAGGAGAGTGACAATAAGAAAAATGATGCCACAACGTTCAGAAAAAGTTAGGTCACTAAGAGAAAAATGTTCTTGGTGACTCGATAAAGGACCAAAGAAAATGGAACGATAAGCTCGTAACATGTAAATAGCAGAAAGGACAACGCCCCACACAGCAGCGATGAGTGCAAGGAGCAATGCCGCCGAAGTGTGTTTCATAATCATGGCAGCAGTGGTGCCAAAAAAGATTAAAACTTCGCCAGCAAAGTTTGCAAATCCAGGAAGGCCAAGTGAGGCCATTGCAGCAAATCCAAAAAGAACTGACATAACAGGCATCTTGGCAGCAAGGCCTCCTAAATCTTGATATTCAAGTGTTCCTGTGCGGCGACGAAGAGCGCCACAAAGAGCAAAGAGTGCCGCAACGGAAACGCCATGAGCAAACATGAGGAGCGCAGCTCCATGAAGGCTGATGAGATTCATGGCTGCGAGGCCTAAGAAAATATAACCCATGTGCATCACGCTAGAATAGGAGAGCGTCATATCAAGGCGCCGTTGAGCGATCGTAACATAGCCTACGTAAAGAATGTTGCAGGTTAGTAAGATCAATAACAATGTTGAGAAAGTAAAAATAGCCTCAGGAAAAAGAGGAAGTGCAAGGCGGAGCAAGCCATAGAGTCCGAATTTTTTTAAGACTCCTGCGTGCAACATTGCCGTAGAGGGTGGAGCGCTAGAGTAAGTTTGAGGAGCCCATGAATGAAATGGAAAAAGTGAAACGAGAGTTCCGAATCCTAACAAAAAGAGAAGGTAAATGGTTGAAGAGGGATGAGAAATACCTGCTTGGCTCATTTCTGTCATCAAGCGAAGATCAAAAGTTCGCAAGCCGCTAGGAGCTGAGAGGTAGAGAGCGATGATTCCAAGTAACACAACAAAACTTCCTGCTCCGAGGTAGAGAGTGGCTTTCCAAGCAGCAGCCTGGCGATCACCAGATCCCCAAAGACCAATCATGATAAAAACTGGGATAAGGGCGATTTCATGAAAGCCATAAAGAAAAAAGACATCAAGCGAAGAGAAGGCGCCTACAAGTCCTGTTGAGATCAGCAAGAGACAGCTATAGAAAAGTCCTGGGAAACGATCAATCTTTGGAGAGACGATGATGGCTGAAAACGAAACGAGAGTTGTCAATAGTAGCATGGTGAGACTCAGTCCATCAGCACCAAGAGAAAAGTTAAGGCCTAAGCTTGGAAGGACCGACATTTGTTGGAGGTATTGCCATCCTGCTGCAACGCGATCATAACGCAGTACCAGGACCAATGAGAGCATCAAGTTCAGAGCAGATGCCAGTAGTGCAGTGAATCGTGCAGGCGATCCCACCATGATAAAGATGGTAGCAACAAAAGGGATAAGGATGAGGAAGAGAAGTGGGCTCACGAGAAGAGATGCTGGAGGCTACGGGGTGTTGGCTGTAAGAAAAACATGAACCATAAAAAGGCGCTTGTTTTTCAAAAAGTGTAATTTTTAAAATTTTAAAACTAAAGAAGATGTTGTTAGGTTATAACGCCAAGAATTTTTATAAAAAATTCTTTTTGTCGTCTCTATGGATAAACTCTTAATTTTCTTAATGGATTTTTAATAGGAGTAGGATCATTCCAATGACGCCTGCGCCAAGGAAGATAGCATAAGTTTGTAAGCTTCCAACTTGAAGGAAGCGCAGGACAAAACCCACTGTCCAGACGATCGAGGCGGAACCTTGAACACAAAGGCCATCGATAACCCAGCGATCAAAAAAAGCACAGGCTTTTGCAAGGCCGCCTTGGAGATGTTTCACGCACCAATTATAAAGATTGTCGATGTAAAGACGATTGGCAAAGAAAGGAATAACCAAGGGGTCCTTAGCAGCATTGCGATAAATTAAAAAAGCACCAAGTGTGCCCAAAAGAAAGAATCCGATAAAAATCCACTCAAGATACTCGGGCGTTTCATGAATGAGAGAAAGTGTTCCTAATGGTGAGATAAAAGTTTTTTCAAAACAGGAATAGCCAGCTCCGACTGCAGGAATAGCCAACAGCACAAGTGGTATTGTCATGACAAGCGGTGATTCAAGGGCTGTGCGAGCATGTTCGGTACGAGCTGTTCCAAAAAAAGCAACAATGCAGACGCGTGTAATGTAAAAAGCAGTAAGCCCAGCGGCGCTGACTAACATCCAAAAAATAGTGGGATGTGTAGCAAAAGCGCATTTCATGATTAAGTCTTTGCTAAAGCTTCCGCTAAAGAAAGGGCAGCCAGCGAGAGCAAACATACCACAGAGGAAAGTAATAAAAGTGATAGGCATCCGCTTCCGTAAGCCTCCCATTTTCCAAATATCGAGTTCGTGATGCATGCTGATCATAACTGATCCAGATGTTAAGAAGAGCAAGCATTTGAAAAAAGCATGAGTGAAAAGGTGAAACATAGGGACCCCTGCAGAAGGAGCAATGCCGACAGCGGTGACCATGTAACCAAGTTGAGAAATGGTGGAATAGGCTAAAACACGCTTGAAATCATTTTGCTGCGTTGCCATCAAGGCTGCTGCTAACGCAGTTAAGGCGCCAATCCACATCACCACATTGCTAGCCATTGCCGAAGCGTGAAGGAGTGGAAAAATTCGAGCTAGCATATACACGCCTGCAGCAACCATCGTTGCAGCATGGAGGAGAGAGGAGACTGGTGTTGGGCCTTCCATCGAATTTGGCAACCAAACATGCAGTGGCAGTTGTGCTGATTTTCCAATCGTGCCACAAAAAATTAATACTAATGAGACAGCGAGGAGTACTTCATTGTTGGCAAAAGAAGGAACGGAGGCCACAACCTTGTCAAAAGAAAGGGAGCCGACGCTGAGCCAAAGAAGCAAGATGCCTAATAAAAATCCAAAGTCTCCAATGCGATTGACCATGAAGGCTTGATTGCCTGCATCAGCAGCAGCAGGCTTTTTAAAATAATGCATGATCAGGAGATAAGAACTAAATCCAACAAGTTCCCAGCTGATGAACATCATGATAAAATTGTTTGCCAGGACAATGCCGAGCATAGAAAAAAGGAAGAATGCCAATCCTGCAAAGAAGCGAGCAAAACCTTCTTCATGGCGCATGTAGCCAATCGAATAGATGAAAACAAGCGTCGCAATTGTCGTAACAACGACCAGCATTGTGCGAGTCAAAGGATCAACCATCATCCCGATGGAAATAGTTAGTGCTTCTCCAAAATCAACCCATGCAAAACCAGGAATGGTGATATCGGTTTTCTGTAAAAACAAAATCCAACTGCCGATGCAGGTAACGGCTGCTGCTGTAATTGCCAATCCTGCCGCTGCAGGTTTGTTGCTACGAGTGATGAGTAAAATCGTCACAGCGGCAACCAAAGGAGCTAGGTAAATCGACCAGAGAAGGGTGTTTGGTGTTTGAAGGTTGCAGGTGGCAGGCAACAGACTACAGACTGAAGCAATCGTATTAAAAAGGGAAGAGCTCATAAATTCAGGCAGCACTAAAAAAAGATAACATTGCTATTCTTGGTGGTTAATTTCCTAAAACTTCAAACTATTCAGGTCTTCTGTATGAATTGTTTGTTTTGCACGGAAAAGAGCAACAATGATAGCTAAGCCAACGGCAACTTCAGCAGCAGCAACGGTGATGATAAAAAAGACCAATATTTGAGCATGATAGTTAGCATGACCTTCCACAAGGCCATAGCGCGAGAAAGCCACGAGAGAAAGATTGGTAGCGCTCAACATCATTTCAAGGCACATGAAAACTATAATGATATTGCGGCGAAGCATGACGCCCGCAAGTCCGAGAGCAAACAAGATGCCGCTGGCCATTAAGTAATGAGAGAGTGTGAGCATAAGCAGGTAAAGAAGTGGCAGGGTGTAGTTGAAAAGTTACTTAAGGGTCTGACGACTTAACAAAACAACTCCTACTGTTGCTACCAGGAGTAGGACGCCAATAATTTGAAAAGGAAGATTAAAAGAATGAAATAACGTAAGCCCCATCATCGTCACATCGGATTGCATGGGCTCAGTAATTGGTGGCATTGGTTGAGAAAAAACAGGACTAGTAGAAAGCGTGTCGGAAAGAAGTTTCACGAAGCACGCAAGAATTAATCCTCCTCCTAACATAGCTCCAAGTTTGATGCGACGGCGTTCCTCTGCACCAAGATTGAGAAGCATGATAATGAAAAGAAAAAGAACCATTACGGCTCCCGCTGTCACAAGGACCTGAATAATTGCAATAAAATAAGCGTTTAATGTAATAAAGAGCGCTGCGAGTGAGAGGAAAGATGCCACTAGTGAAAGAGCGCAAGCAACAGGATTACGAAAGGCGATGACGCCAGTTCCAAATCCAATCATAAGTAGGGAGAAAAGCCAAAAGAGTGCTAATTGCATAAAAAATTATTTTTTTTCATTCCATTTGATAACCAGTCCATTCATAACACCTCCCATTTCGTAGAGTCTGTCCTTATGATGAACCATCTGGTCACGAGAAAGGCCAGTAATGGAATAATCTTTGCGCAAAAAGATAGCTTGTTCTGGACAAACTTCTTCACACAGGCCGCAGTAGATGCAGCGGGTCATATCAATATCAAATGAGCGAGGCTTTTTCTCGACTTTACGCCAGCGGCTTTCCTCAGGAATTTCCATCGGCTCAATCGTAATTGCTCGTGGTGGACAAATGAATTCACAGAGCTGACAGGCGACACAACGTTCGCGGCCTGTTTCATCTTTAACAAGTGTTGGAGCCCCGCGGTACCAGGCAGGGAGGTTTTTGTCCCACTTTTCTTCTGGATACTGCATGGTAATCACGCCCTTTCCAAAAAGAGCACGCTTCATGTGTTTCCATGTAATAGCAAGTCCACTAAGGATAGCGGGAAGATAGAGCTTTTCAGCGAGGGTCAGTTTTTTTCTGTTAACGACAAGAGCCATGAGAAAGAAAAGCGGAATTTATTTTACGTAAGTTAAAATTGCTGCGGTTAAGAAAATATTAACAACGGCTAATTCAAAAAAGAAGTACCAACCGAGCTTCATCAGCTGATCATAGCGGAATCGTGGAAGTGTCCAACGAACCCAGATAAAGACGAAGAGAAGCCCTGTGATTTTAGCGAAGAAAACAGCGATATTGATCAAGCCCCAGATCCAACCATGAGAACCATCAGGAATGAGAGGAAAGCTCCACCCCCCAAGGAAAAGCGTCGTGATAACACTGGCTCCTGCAATCATTGCTGTGTATTCACCTAAGAAGAAAAGAGCAAATCCCATCGAGGAATATTCGGTATGGTAACCACCAATTAACTCCTGTTCAGCCTCAGGAAGGTCGAAAGGAAGACGATTGGTTTCTGCAAACATTGAAACAAAGAAAACAAAAAAGGAGATGATAAGTGGTACCCAGAGTAAAAGGTGGCGCAAGTTGAGCCCCGCGAGAATGGCTTTCCAAGCCATGTCTGGGTGCAGAAGGGCGTGCCAATTCAAGCCTTGAGGCCAAAAAGGAGCAACCATCCATCCACGTTCCACTTGATATTGGACGATTGTATTGAGGTTCAAAGACCCAACGATCATAAAGACTGGGACGATCGAAAGAGCCAGCGATAACTCATATGAAATCATTTGGGACGTTGAACGAATACCACCGAGGAAAGGGTATTTTGAATTAGAAGCCCATCCTGCGAGAACAATCCCATAGACCGAAATCGAAGAAATGGCCAAAACGTAAATCGCTCCAACATTAATATTTGCAATCGTCATTGGAACTCCAAACAGAGAGCTGCCAAAAGGAATCACTCCCATGACAAGAATCGGAGGGATCATGACAAGCTTCGGCGCTAAACGAAAATAAAAATAGCTCGCGTTTTTTGGAGTGAAATTTTCTTTCAGAAGGAGCTTAACTGCATCTGCAACTGGTTGAAGGAGGCCCTGCCATCCAACACGATTGGGACCGAGGCGATCTTGAATCAAAGCGCTAACACGGCGTTCTGCATAAACAGTGTAGGAGACAAGACCTAAAATGATGCCGAGTAAAATGGCTGACTTAAGCAAGGTTGTCCAAATGAGAAAACCAGTTGGAGTCATGCATGCATCGATGATGACTTTCAAAAATGCCCAAGTAGCTGGTGAAAAAAAATGACTGATGAAATTGGAAAAAGCATCCATACGATCGCTAAGAGCGTAAACTAAAACTTTTTTTCAAGACAGAAGAAAATGATATGCCTCAAAAGAACGAAGCAAATGCAAAGGGTAATTTTTTGTGGTCTTTGATTTTTTGAAGCTATAGCCAAATTATTTTGACCTTGTTAGGAAAAAATTGCGCGCCCATCCCTCCTCGTTATTACGGATGGCACTCTGTCCTCGTCCCTGTCGTTTGTAAAAACTTCTGCGTTCTTTTCTATAATCTTAAAGTCATTCGGTTATAGTCATTAGTATTTTCATGAAAACGGATATTCTCTTTTTTTCTTTTTTAGCCATTTTTGCGTCTGCTGCTGCACAGCAACCAACGGAACCGATGAGGTTATCGATTGAGGTGGCTCATTCTGTTCTAATGACCAATGCAACTGCTGCGCTCGGCGGTTCAATTGATGGGCATGAACAGGGAAGTACGAAAGCAATACTATCTCCCAAAAGCGTGGAGAAAATGTTGCAATCAGGATTAAAGCCGCTGGCTTATCGCCTTCGAACGGAGCTTGGTGTAGAAGCATGGCATTGGAATCCTCATGGAAATTGGAGTGATGCAACAAATCAATGTGGCTACTGGACTTCTGCAACTAAAATGGAGGGACCAATAAAAGTAAGTTATGGTTATCGCCTTCCGCGGCGAGGAGACACGCTGGACGAGGCTAACAATGATGGTTATTCGCGACTCGATGACGCGAATCCCGATACGTTTTGGAAAAGCAATCCTTACCTCACCTCCTATTACACGGGAGAACCAGACTGGAAACATCCGCAGTGGGTTATTGTTGATTTTGGAAAAAAAGTTTGGATCAATGCAGCAAGATTGCATTGGAAAGATCCTTATGCCAAAAAATTTCGCATCCAGTATGCTCATGAGGGAGCCATCTATTTTGGAAACAATAAGCCGTGGCATGATTTTCCTCGTGGAAAAGTTAATGATGGGCGTGGAGGCTCTCCCCTGCTTGATTTAGGGGCGCTTGAACATGTTCAATTCATCAGAATTTTAATGACCGAAAGTTCTGAAATGAAAAAGAATCAGTCCCTGGCAAAGGGTGTTTTGATGCTCAATCAGAATATGCAAGCATTAAAATCGGAATACGCATTATCAGGGACTGACCCCTTTTCTGATTTGCGTGATCATGTTGGATATGCATTACAAGAAGTGGAGCTGGGGGTTTTGCAGAACGGGATCTTTCAAGATCATATTATTCACTCTCCTGATCAACATCAGACGATGATGACTGTTTCTTCGACGGATCCGTGGCATCGAGCTTCTGATATTGATTCAAAAACAGAGCAGCCCGGAGTTGATATTGTTGTTTCATCAGGCTTGGGAAATGATCAGCCAATTCTCTGGTCTCTCCCTGTTCTTTATGACACGCCAGAAAATGCAGCTAGCTTGGTTGATTATCTCAAAAAGCGAAATAATCTTAAGCCTCATCAGCGAATCGAACTTGGCGAAGAACCTGATGGACAACATATCGATCCCAAAGATTTTGGAGAGCTATATTGTCAGGTTGTAAAAAAAATTCGGAACCTGCAACCGATAACATCCAAGATGCAGCCTATGTTAGGTGGCCCCAGCTTTGTAACAGCTGACTATCAGCCGAAGGACACTACTTATCGTTTTGATCATCGGCTTTGGCTAAAACCTTTTTTGAAAGAACTACGGCATCATCATCGAGAAAAAGATTTTCAATTTTTAAGCTTTGAGTGGTATCCCTTTGATGATCTTTTGCTGCCTGCTCCTGAGCTTCTCTGCAAGCAGTCGGGAAGCCTGCGTCGAGCTATGACATTACTACGGAATGGTGGTGTTTCCAAAAAAATGCCAATGCTAATTACCGAGTATGGATATTCTGTTTTTTCAGGTGAGCCTGAGGTGAAGGTAGAGGCAGCGCTCCTCAATGCGGAGATGATGGCTGAGTTCCTTGCTTCGGGAGGAACGACGGCCTATTTGTACGGATATGAGCCCAACAACCTAGAATGTGGAGTTAATGGTTCGTGGGGAAATTTAATGATGTTTTTAGAAAAAAACGATTTCCTGATTCCATTGCCAACATTTTACAGCGCTCAAATGATGGCTGGTTTGATTAAAAAAGGAACAGAAATTTTTTTAGTAAAAAGCCCTAAGCAAGATCTCATAGCATATGCCTTTCATCAAAAATATGCGGATGAATGGAATTTTTTAATTATTAATAAAAATCCAACAACCTCATACCAAGTTCTCTTGAAGCATCAAGGTCCTCTAGAAAAAATCAGTTATTCCTCCAAAAATTATCAATGGCACGCTGATGGCCCCAACGGCGCTCCCTCTAAAAATAAGCCTCCGCAGCGGGAACTAATTTCTGCTGGAGCGTCTATTGTGATAGAGCCTTGGTCATTGACAGTTCTCAAAATAAAAAAACCCGGGAGGTTATCCCGGGTCTTAGAGAATTAGAGCGTTTTAAAAAAATATGATAGCCAATGTGGTGCCAGGAACGAAGAGCTCAGAAACGGAGTGTATACCTCATACTCAAGGCTTCGAGCACCGGAGTGACGCCGCAATATGCGGCTATAAAATTTTTTAAAATGCTCTAATAAAAGTAGTAACTTTTTCAATTAGTTAGCACTCGTAGCAGGTGCACTTGATTGCTGAGCTCCACTTGATGAAGCGTCTTGGGTAGCAATGGAGCTGTCTGTTGCAGAACTAGAACTAGCAGTAGTTGATGGCTGATCGGAAGCGCTGCTGGAGGAGGCTGGAGCAGAGCTTGCTTGAGGAGCGCTCACTGGAGCAGGGCTTTGATCGCTAGAAGAATTCATGCAATGCTTTTTCATCTTACGGCAATTTTTTCTGAGTTTCATGCAGATGGGTCTCATGCTTGGATCTGCTTTAACAATAGCGCGGCAGAGCTTGCATTTGTTTTCCGGTTTTGCAAGAGAAGGATCTTTCGCAATAGCAGCTGTCTTAGCCTTGCAGAAGCGTTCACACTCTTCTTTAGTTAAAACTTTATAAGCGCATGAAGTACTTTTATCTATTGGACAGTCGTTGGATCCAGAACAGCACGGTGTCGGACTGTCTGTAGTTGCGCTCATTGCAAGAGGCGCTAGGCCTGCAACAAGGAGTAATGAGAGTAACGAAGCTAACAGTTGTTTTTTCATAGATGTTGGGTTGTTGATGTTTTGGTTAACTGACGCTATAGTGTATTAAATTGAAAAAGGAAGGCCATAAGCTTGCTCTTTTTCCTTAGGACTGCGTTCTCAGATCTTACGTTATCTTCGGATAGCGTCTCGATCTTCGGCCTTGTCCTAAGAAAAAATGTAGGCGCTTCTAACGTGCCCTTTTTAATTTAATACACTATATTTTGAAACTAGCCTTTAAAAAGGAAAAGTCAATTGGCCTTCTCTGCGTAGTTATAAAAGCGATTAGAGAGAATAAAAAAGGTAGGAGACCACAGGCCAACAAAAATACCAAAACGCTCTCCATAGGCTCGTTGAGCGCAGTCTGCCGCATTAGTCCAATCGATGGAGCTATTGCCGGCAAGCAAATACCAAATTAAAATCGATCCAAGGATCGAGAGAAAGCCGCAAACGAAACAAAAGTTACTTAAAAGTTGAAGTGTGGATTTATTCATAGTTGTTATTAATTTGAAGTGAATGATGGAGCTGTAGAAGGAACAAAAACTCGATACCCTCCAGCTGGGGGGCTATCTGGAGTGAAGACAACGCGAAAACCTGTGTCAGAGACAAAGAGGTCTTGGTAGAGATAAAGTTTTGTTCTGTCCGTAAAAACTTCAGGGCTATTTTTAATACGACGATAACCAGCGCCATTAAAGTTTAATGCAATACCAGCAATTTGTGTTTTCCAACAATGAGGATAGACTTCATCGGTCCAACACCAGAAAACTTCTCCGATATTGATCTCTCCCCAATTATTAATGACATCAGTGAGCTCTACTTCATCGGGAAGACGCCAGGTTGCGCTGGGAGTACGATTGACGCTCTTGTAAACCTCTTTCAATTCGCGAGTCGTTGTATCATTTCCATTTTTTTGAACCAAAAGAATCATGCCATTTGTTCCGTAGGTATTTGTTTCAGAAAAAGTATACGATCCTGTTTCGGTGGTATTATTTCCTTCTTGTCCAGTTGGTTGGTTTTGAGACATCCAATTACAGAAACGTGCGGCATCAGCCATGGGAACTCCCTTCATCATCGTTCTCTTAGCTAATGTTTTAAATTGGACTTCTGATTTTTGTGTAATGGGATTGATCTTTGTAATAGGAATGCCGTTTGTGCTTAATACGACATTGGTCTCCTGATTAACAAGGTCATATCTAAAACCGTGTTGAGCGTCACCGTTTTGAGCAATACAAAAAAGATTCGGGAAATGAACCGGGTCATTCCATTCAGGGTGATAAAGCCTATGAGGGTCACTGGTAGAAGCTACAGCATTGAGAAAAGCACAATAGGCCTCTGGGCTAACCGGTTGTTCTGAAATATAGAACGAAGGAGTCTCGGTCGGATTTTTCGTGTTAGGAATCATATCAATCAGAACAGACTCCATCTTGAATTGAGCAAAAATCGACGAAGAGAGCGAGAGGAAGCCCAAAAAGAGGAAAAGGTTTTTTTTCATATGAGATTGATATGACGGTCGTGCTCTGGACAAATGCTTTCTTTTTTAATACTCCGGACCAGAAAGAAATCGCATGGTTGGATCCTTCCAGCGGCTATCGGGATAGATCAATGGAGGGGCTTTGTCAACAAGAACAGCTTTTGTTAACACAAACTCAGGATAGAAGTGATCGCTAGCTGGTTCATAGACCTTGTCACCTGAATAAAAGCCATAGAGAAAATATTCGTAGTCATTGTCGTACCCCATCTGTTTCTCAATACGTCCTGGAACGAGCGTCTTTTGCTCATTCATCATAACAAGTTGGGCTTGTTTCCATGGCTCGCCTGGCTTTTTCACCCAACCCCACATGTGATAATCAGTTTTATAGTAGCGACGGCCGATATAGTAGTTTCCAGGTTTTTCTTGAGCGATGGCTGCATCAACCTTGCGACGTTCACCAGCGTTTTGGAATTGAACCGTTTCACAACCTGAAAAAAAGAGCAGAAAAGCAGCTAAGACAAAATAAAGAAGCAAAGAACGCATGGTCAATAATTAAGAGAAAGTTAAATATGCCATTCAGGGTCCTGAATGCGCATGGCTGTTTGAGGTTGAGAAAGTCGAACGGCTTGTGTTTCGGGGGGAGAGGAATGAGGGGAGTTAGTTATTGTGGCAGTAACCATGGGGGGCGACTGCAACGGCGAGTCCGCATAAGCTACTTGTGCTTTAACAGGAGGTTTCAGCGGAGCGGCAATAATTTCCCGGACTTCACTATTAGTCTCCATAGCGGCACGCATCGCTTTTAAGGGGAAATGCTCTGAAACTAAAAATGAAAATTGACCAAGCCCTGCTCGTTCGAGATCCGCTTGAATAAAGCGTTGTGACCTTTGTACTGATGGCAGAGCAGAGAAATGAAATCGGTTGCTTTCTCCGAAAATCAACTTAGAAGCTTCTTCCAATCCATCATAGTAAGCTTTTTTAATGCTCTCGATGGTTTCTTTGGGAAAGATGCGTTGGCCTAAGCCCGGTATGTTTTGGAAAGGAGAATCTTCTGGTTCTGGCTCTCTAACTTCCTCTGTGATTGAATCTGTGATGGCTTGTGTAAGGAGATCAAGCAACTCTGCCTTTTTTAAAGCAATGGCTACTGCATGACTCTTAAGGCTAGAGGTAGCAGCTTCTGCTTGAAGCTCGGATGGAAAGGCAAAACCAGTTATTTCCTTGCCATATTTTGCTATGAGTGCGCTCTTAAAGTCCTTAACAATAGAGCGGCTTTTTTCCAAGTCATCAAAATAGCTGCCTATCCCAAAAATACTGAGTAGACCCATTCGAGGAGCTTTGGCACTGGTGATGCCTTTTTCTTCGGAAAGGGAGATTAAAGCTTCCGCCTCAGGATACTGAGTTGCCGCTGTTTTAAAGTGATCAATCGAAAGAGGCATAGAAAAGTGCAGGTATTTCGTAATGAGTCATCAGTAGCGTCTAGCCTCTTTTAAGTACTAAAATCAGACTTTTCTGATATGACTTGAGCAATAGGAATAGCGGAAACAAGGTGATCCGATTGCTCAAACATCGAGTCGCTATCATTGCTGTTCTGATAGTTTGGATTAGTAGCAGATGGTTGATGGGTACTGGGCCATTGCGGGGCTGAGGGGGAGCGCTCAACTTGCGCTGCTTTATAGCGAGCACGTGCTTCATCAAACCAGAGATGACGCAAACGAGCACTTTGAGCGATCGTAATATTTTTAGTGATGGCATGTGTTACTAAATAATTGAGAATCTTAGTGTCAGCTTGACCGTAAGCATGTTCAGCACTGGTCAATTTATTGTCTTTATCACGGCCGATGTCATCTCGCGTGACTTTAACAGTTCGATAGTGAGCTTCTGTAGTTTCTGCTTCACGAACAGAAGAGGTCCATCGAGTCATAAGAGCTTCTAATTCGTGATCCCGAAGGAGCTTGCTGACTTGTTCTGCTTTTTCTAATGTTCGTTGGATTGTTTCTGAATTGAGGCGTGATCCAGTTTCAAGCCGTGATTGAGAGCTTGAAAAAGCAAAGTTCGTAATCGTATGACCATATTTTCGAGTTAAGGCGCGCCGAAATCCCTCAATGGTTCGTCGATTTTCAGCCATTGAAATTTCTGTCCGCCCAGCGATCCATTGAACAGCTGTACCCGTCCAGCCCTGAGCCAGTCTTGGAGCTGCAGTCAAGCGGGTCTTTTCTCGATTAAGTACAAGGCGATCTCGTTTGATAGGATCTACTTCGTGAGCAGCAGTTTTAAAAATTTTTAAATCTTCGTCAGGATTTTCAGGGCTCTCCAATGAGGCCGCACGCCAAAGCACCTGGAGTTCCTGTAACTCGTGGCGCTTGGGATCATTTGGAAGAAGATCCGATAATCCCAGTTTGCCTTTAATATAGTCAGTGATAGCTAATGCTGCAGCTTCTTTGTTTTTATGGGCAGATTGTGCTGTCGCATATGCAGCATCGTATTCTTCCGACGTTTTTTCGAAATCAGCGCAAGCTGCCATCGCCTCAATATCAGTAGAAACAGCTAGGCGCATCGTGTCATTCAAAGGCTCATTGTTAAAAATCTCTTCAAAGAGAGAAGCGTCTTTGAGAACTTGCTGAATTGTCTTAGCGTCAAGCTTGCCTCCGTGCAAGAGACGTTGATTCAAATCGGGGAACGCAAAGTCGGTCACGCGTGTTCCGTAATGCTTGATGAGGGCCTCTTGAAACTTTGCTAAAATCGCTTGGTTTTGCGTGGCATCTTTTTCAGACTTGCCAAAAATAATTTCTACTGAAATTCCAAAAAACGGCTTTGGAGCAGGAGTGATATCCAGACCATCTTCACTCATAATAAGTCGATCAGCCTCTGGATGCGTTTTGGCAATTGTTTGAAATTGCTTGAGAGGATCAGGGGTGAACTCTTGATCCCCAATAACGCTTGCTCCTCTGCTGAGCGATCTAAAGTTAGATGATGAGAAGTCCATAAGTTAAAGGGATGACGGGGGATTTTTTTCTTGTGAAAGTTTCATTTGGGGAACCACGTGTCAAGGAGAAAGGAACTTTTTAAGCGCTCAAAAAAAAGTTGCATTTGGGACTTCGGGTGCTAGCTTTCTAAGGGAATAAAAGACTCCAATAAATTACCTCTGTAAAAATTATGTCCATCGAACATTTCAATGACCTGCTAAAAGATTTAGGAAAAAGCGTTGGATTGCCTGATTTAAAGCCAAGCAATGATGGACTCTGCTCCTTGCGCTTCGATGATCGCGTGACCATTGATCTGGAAGCAAACGAAGAAACAGGGGCATTGATTTTTTCAAGCGTTGTTGGAACATTACTGCCGTATCAAACAGAGAAATTTTATCCCGAACTGCTCGAGGCCAATTTGCTTTGGGCTGGTACAGGTGGAGCAACGCTCGGGGTTGATCCTGCGACGCTCAGCGTCTTCATGTGCTATCAAGAAAAAATGGAAGGAATGGAATTCCTCCGCTTTCAAGAATTGCTTAAAGGCTTTAGCGACACAGCCCTTTTTTGGAACAACCGCCTCGCCGGAAACGAAGCAGATGGCAAAACACCGCCTCACTCTGAACATTCTCCAGCAGCAGGCGCTGCATCAGCCCCAGTAAGTTCTGCTGAAGCCACTCCAGTCCCTGCTCCTGCTGTAGGAAACTACGCTTAAAAATCAGAAAACACACTCAACTTATCTAATATAATGAACGTTTCAGGACCTTCTGGTAACAACTACAATCCCTTTCGCACTGAAAATGATAAGCCCACATCAAGTGAGTCTATCACTGGAATGGGACAATTGAGTGGCGACTACGGTAAAACAGGAAACTGGTTTTTTCGAAAAGCTTACGATTCCGTCTCAGCACTTTTCACTGGAAAATATTGGAAAGGTGGATGGTTTTCCTCAAAGCAATCAGGGAATGTTGGGGGTTCCAAAGATATGAATGGAAGATTTGCTTCTTTGCCAGAAGAATGGAAAAGTGATGCAGAGGAGGCTATAAACATGACTTCGGCCAAATTTCGTTCTGAAAACGCTAATGAACAACTTCAGAATTTAGATAATCGAGCTGCAATTAATGAGAGGAGAGTGAAAGAAGCTGACAGTAAAATTGAGCAATTTGAAACAAGTTTAACAGCACTTATTCAGGCATCAGAGCATCCTGATATCCATGACAACAGTAGCGAGATACGCAAAGAACCTAAACAGCTGCAATCGAAATTATTGACAGAATGCAATGAAGAATTGAAAGCATTGAGTAGTGCTAAAATAGCTTATGATTTTAAGCCAGAAATGGTGGACAAATTAAAGGCTCATCACTTAGCGTACAATTCCGAAAATAATCAGATATCTTTCGTTATTGAGTCAGAAAAAAAAAATTAGATAATGAGTCAGTATCTTCATCTCGTGACTCTATTTTTAAGAACCTGAAACCTCTAAGAAAGAGTGGTAATAAACCTGTTGTCCAAGGAGAAGATTATAAGCCAAAATCAGAGGGGTTTTTTAGCCCTGAACTAGATTCTCTTACATCTGCGACTGAAGTTGAAAAATTTGAGCTTAATGCTGCAAAAAAAATATTAGTTTCTTTTAGTTCTTTTTTAACAAACTCTGAGGGTTTAGTAGACAAACAGAGCTTAACAGAAGCAATTAAAGCAGCGGCAGGAGATTCAAAAACGCAGCAATTATTGATAGCTACTAATTTAAAAGATCTAGTTTCCTCTAGAGTGAACGACCGGAGGGTCAATGCAAAGTCGATTTCTAGAAATGAGATGCTAAGCTATTCGGGGGAAACGGAAAAGCTTCTGCGGTTTTTTAAGACCATTGAGGACGTGATTAAGCTCATTGTTTCTCAAGAATAAAAAAAATAGGGGTCAGTCCCTGATATTGCGTATTTTGGTGCCAGTTCATGATATTTAGTGCCAGTTTATTGGCTATTTGCTGATGAACTGGCACTCTTTTTTTATCTTAGGAAGGCGAATGAAATTGAGCTTTGGTTAGGTTTGTGGTAGATCCACACGATGCCAAGACAACTACGTATTGAATATGCTGGTGCGATTTACCATGTGATGAATCGCGGGGATCGAGGGGAAGACATTTTTTTTGATGATGAAGATCGGAGACGGTTTTTAAGAACGCTCGGGGAAGCTTGTATCAAAGCCGATTGGCAGGTGCATGCCTATTGCTTGATGAAAAATCACTTTCATCTTGTTGTTGAAACTCAAAAACCAACTTTGATTGATGGAATGAAATGGTTGCTTGGAGTTTACACACAGCGTTTTAATGTACGTCATCAAAAATTGGGACATCTTTTTGCCGGGCGCTATAAGTCACTCATTGTTGATGGTTCTGATCACAGCTACCTTCGCAGAGTATGTGATTATGTGCATCTTAATCCGGCACGAGCTCACCTTCTCAAAAATGGAGCTTTGTTGGAAAGTTTTCCTTGGAGTAGTTTTACTGAATACCTCAAACCATCCTATCAACGAGTTCATTGGCTGCGTGTTGATCGCTTATTGGGAGAGCATGGTATTCAAAAAGATGACGCAGCAGGGCGACGAGCGTTTGCAACCTTAATGAATGATCGTTGCGTCTCTGAGGGGTTAGGTGGAGAGATTGATTACAGAATTATTCGACGTAGTTGGAAGTTTGGAGCGAAAGACTTTGTAGAGCGCTTGTATGAAAAAATGGGGTCCAGCCCTAAAAAAGAGAATCATTTGTCTGTTGAAGTGTGCGAAACAATGGAAATCAAGGGGCGCAGATTGATCCAAGAAAAATTGAAAGAGCTAAAATTAAAACACGCTGATCTTGATTCATTGCGGTATACAGATCCTGCGAAAATAGAAATAGCCCAATTCATCAGAGCACAAACCACATTACCATTGAAATGGATAGCCCATGAGTTAAAAGCTGGTATGCCGGGCACGTTAACGTTAGCGTTAAGGAAATATAAAAAAGAAAAAATATCATGAACTGGCACCAAAATACGCAATATCAGGGACTGACCCCTATTTTTATTCTAGGGCCGTGTGTGATTGAGAGTGAGAAGCAGTTGATGCACGATGCAAAGGTGATTCAAGGAATTTGTAATGAGCTTGGAATTCACTTCACGTTCAAGGCTTCTTATGACAAGGCCAATCGTACGTCTGCGAAGTCGTATCGTGGGATTGGTGCTCGAGACGGGTGCAAGATGCTGGCAGAGGTTGGAGCAGCTATTGGTGTCCCGGTTACAACTGATGTTCATTCTCCGGAGGAGGCTGTTATTGCTGCAGAGTTTATTGATCTTCTGCAAATCCCAGCATTTCTGTGTCGTCAGACGGATCTTATTGTTGCTGCTGGTGAGACGGGGCGGGCTGTGAATGTCAAAAAAGGCCAGTTTCTTGCCCCTTGGGATGTGAAACCAATTGCAGAAAAATTAACCAAGGCTGGTTGCAAAAAGTTTTTCTTCACGGAGCGTGGTACGACGTTTGGGTACAATAATCTTGTTGTTGATATGCGTTCGCTTTATTGGATGCGTGAGGCAGGTTATCCCGTGATTTTTGATGCGACCCATTCTGTTCAGCGGCCTGGTGGAGGCGGTGATTGCACGACAGGAGATGGTATTTTGGCTCCTGTTTTAGCACGCGCAGCGGTAGCTGCAGGTGTTGATGGCATTTTTATTGAAACTCATGCTAATCCGGCTGAGGCCCCTTCCGATGGGCCTAATCAAATTCCACATGCTAAGTTACGCGGTGTTCTGGCTTCTCTGATTGCGATTCAGCGAGTGCTTCAGGATGGCCAGGTTGAAAGCAATGACTAAAACTTTTTTGCTTTTATCTTCTTTGACGTTAAATTTTTATTCTTCTGATTTTTAGTGATGCGTTTTATCTTTTTTGGTTTTTTTCTGTTCTTATTAGCTTCATTTTCTTTTGCTGAGCCAACTGTAGCTCCTGACGTGAAGAAAGTTTCAGTCACATCATCTACAGATTCTCCTTCAAAATCTAAGGAAAAAAAATCGGACGAAATTGACCTTCCTGCTCCAGTTGGTGAGGAGATGAAGGGAATTACGATTCCGCAATATGATATTGATGGAAAATTAAAAATGAAATTGAGTTGTGAGGCGGCTCATAAAACTGATGAACATAATGTTGCGATTCGTGGTCTCAAGGTTGAGTTTTTTGAAAAAGAGGGAAAGGATGTTACGGTGATGGTTCCTGATGCGACTTTTAACTTGGCGACAACACTCCTCTCTACGGAAGTGCCAACAACGATTAAGCGAGAAGATTTTTTAATGGTTGGCGATAGTGCTACGTTTGATACAACGAAGCGTTTTGGGACGATGAAAGGCCATGTGCACACTGAGATTCGAAATGGGGCGCCAAAGAGCGAATAATTTGCACAGGTGGAAGTAACAAAAAGGATAACATAATTTGATAAACTGAGATGAGGACAATAGAGCAATTTAACAAATTCTATATCCGTGTATTGCGGCGTCAGGCCAATGCTCGTGCCCTTGAATGGCTTTTATATACTGCGAATCTGCACGTCTCATTCCAGGCTCTACATCGGCTATAATATTTTTACGTTCCTAATTCTTTTACTTTTTCATGGTGCCTTCTTTTTTAAAATCTTTGTTGTGCTTGTGTTGTGCCTTCTCTGTTATGGCCGCTTTTTCTTCGGTCTATGCCCAGGAAGCTAGTACTAATGCTGTTTCAACGCCTGCGTCTTCAAGTCCTTGGAATTTTAATTTTGGAAAACAATCGCGACCGGAGGATGCACGCACCGTGATTGATGCTCAGGATGGAGCTTGGTTTGATGATACTAGCAATACGGTAGAATTTTTTGGAAAAGTAGTAGTCCGCGATCCTCAGTTCACATTAACTTGTGATCGGTTAAATGTTATGATGAACAAAAATCGACAGGGGCTTCAAATGGTTACGGCTACAGGCAATGTCAATATTGAACAGCAGGGAGCTAGTGATTCTGGGGAAAAGGTAAAATCGGTAGGAAAGGCTGGAGTCGCTATTTATGAGCCCGCAACGGGAGACATTACACTCAAAAATTGGCCGCAGGTTCATCAAGGAAAAAATTTTCAAGTCGCTACTGAAGAAGGAACAATTATGATCCTCAATAGTAAAGGGACCTTTCGTACAAAAGGACAAACACGCACCATGATTTTAGATGCACCAAGCCAAGAAAAAAAATAGTTTCAACAGCTTTTCTTGGCTTTATTTATTAGTGTTCTTTATCTTCTTTTGCGGCTATTTTTTAATTCATGAGTTCTGAAAACTTCATTTTAAAGACCGAGGGTCTTGTCAAAATTTATAATGGGCGTTCTGTTGTCAATGGAATCGATATCCAGGTAAAGCCTGGCGAGATTGTCGGTTTGTTGGGGCCGAATGGTGCTGGAAAAACGACAACATTCTATATGATTGTGGGGCTCGTGAGACCTGATGGAGGTCGGACTTTTTTTAATGGTGTGGATGTCACTCATGAACCGATGTATAAACGAGCCCGTCTTGGAATGGGCTATCTTCCTCAGGAAGAGTCGATCTTTCGCAAGATGACCGTTCAAGAAAACATCATGGCAATTTTACAAACGACGTCGCTCTCTCCCAAGGCACAAAAAGATCGCTGTGAGGAACTGCTCACTCGTTTTGGTATTGATCATCTTTCTAAAAATGAAGCTCTCACCTTGAGCGGTGGAGAGAAGCGCCGCCTCACGATTGCGCGTTCGTTGGTAACCAACCCGTCGATGTTAATGTTAGACGAACCGTTTAGCGGGGTGGATCCCATTGCTGTTTATGATGTGCAGCAAGTTGTTTCAGACCTTCGAAAAATGGGGCTTGCCATCATTATTACAGATCACAATGTGCGTGAAACATTAGCCATTACCGATCGCGCTTATCTTATTTTTGAAGGTCGTGTCGAGAGTCAAGGAGATAAAGATTTTCTGTTGCATGATCCAATTAGTCGGAAGCTCTATCTCGGAGAAGGCTTCTCGATGTAAAATGGCCTTATCAGTTCTATTGAGGCAGCACAATTGGCGCTTCTTTGGGGGACTGGTGATATGGGATCCAGCGCTTGCCAGGGGCTCTATTTTTGTGATTAATTAAATTTCATGCAAAAGCAAACTCCACCACGTATCAGTGTTGAAACCTTTTTCAACAGGTATGGAAAGACGTTAAAGCTAGAATTGATGGGCAAAGAGCAAGGCAAAAGTCGTGTGATTAAGGAGCCAACGATCAATCGCCCTGGCCTGGCTCTTGCCGGATTCTTTCGCTATTTCGCATATAAGCGTTTGCAGGTTGCTGGTTATGCAGAGTTGAGTTACCTTCGTCGCTTGTCTGCAGCTGAACGTGAAATGAGGTTGAGAGCTTTGTTTTCAAAAAAAATTCCTGGATTCATTATTTCGCGCGATCAATCATTGCCAGGCGGCTTGTTAAAAATTGCTGAAGATAGTAAAACGCCGGTTTTTAGAACACCCATGATTACGATGGAGTTTATTAATGCCGCAACAATTGCATTAGAAGATTCTTTTGCTCCTTATTCTTCTGAGTTTGGAAGCATGGTTGATATTTTAGGGATAGGCGTTTTGATTAAGGGCAAAAGTGGTGTTGGAAAAAGTGAATGTGTACTGGGGTTGATTGAGCGGGGACATAGCCTTGTTAGTGATGATATCACGCGCTTTCGAAATTTTGGAGGGCGCGAACTTTTTGGATCGAGTAGTGATTTAACTCGCTTGCATATGGAAGTGCGAGGCATTGGCGTGATCAATGTCGCTGCTATTTTTGGGATTGGAGCTGTTCGTCCTGAAAAGCGGCTTGATATTATTGTGACGCTTAAAGATTGGAATGATGTCGATCACATTGAGAGGACTGGGCTTGATCGAGAAATGATCGAGATTCTTGGGGTTAAAGTTCCTCATATTACGATTCCGGTGCGTTCAGGGCGCGATTTAGCGCGCCTAGTTGAGGTTGCTGCACTTGATCAAAAATTACAATCAATGGGACATCACGCCGCCGAAGAATTTAATAATCGATTGCTCCGAGTGATGCAAAACAAGTAACGTATTGGAGTTTAGTATGAGTGAAAATTTTTTTCAGACTTCCCCTGCTTTACCAAAAAGTATCGTCAAAGATGTTGTGATCAATAATCGCAATGGTCTTCATGCGCGCCCTGCTGCACTTTTTGTAAAAACTGCGAATCGATTTCAAGCAGAGATTTGGATTGAAAAAGAAGGCGAACGAGTAAATGGGAAAAGTATTATGGGGTTGATGATGTTAGCAGCAAGCAAGGACTCAGTGTTGCGATTGATTGCAGAGGGGGAGGATGCAGAGGAGATCGTTGTTGCTTTAGAACAACTCGTGCAGTCACGCTTTGGCGAAGAGTAGAGGGTTTTTGAAATTGAATGAAAGTCACATATGGCTTTCGTCCACATGCGTGATCGGAGGCTTGTGTGTTCATGGTGCTCTTGCAGACTTGTACTAGAGCATGTTAAATAAAGTTGCAGCCGCGCACTGCGGCGTCACGCCGATGTTCGAAGCCTCGAGTACGAGATATATAGTCAAATTACTTTGAGATTACAAAAAATTGACGTGATCTTTTTTCGCTTCTGCGCTCTTCGTTTCTGGCATTGCATCGGCTGTAATTTTATTTAAAAGCGCTCTAAGCACCATAGATCATCTTTATTTTATAGGCTTGTCTGAGATCTTTAATCCGGCTAAAAAGAGCGACTATGAATTTACTAAATGTTTCTCTTTTTCTTGCCCAAGCAACTCCTGCTGGCACTCCTCCCAATTTTTTAGTGCAGATGGCACCTCTTTTTTTTATTGGAGTTATTTTTTATTTTCTCCTTATTCGCCCACAGCAAAAACAACGGAAAGCGCACCAGGCTTTGCTGGCTGCCGTTAAGACAGGTGATAAGGTTGTCACTAATAGTGGTATTCATGGAATGATTGCAAATATCAAAGAGCAAACTGTTCTTTTGAAAGTGGCTGATAATGTCAAAATTGAGATTGATAAAGCCGCGATTACAAGTGTTGAAAAGGAAAGCGATTCAAAATAGCACTAAGAATTTTTAACCGTTACCTACAATTTGTAAGCTGTAACCCTGCGTCATGAATCCTCTTTTCACTTTCTTTGCTGGCCTTTTTACTCTTGCTCTTTTTATTTGGTACTTTGTGACCGATCAAGAGGGGCGCAAACGTTGGCTTGGCTTGGTCCTCACTTTTCTTTTGGTGAGTTACTGCGTAGAGTTAGCCACGCCTGCTTCGAAAAAAATTAGGTTGGGACTTGATTTGCGAGGAGGAACTTCTTTCTTGCTTCGTCTTATTCCGCAGCCGGGTCAGCAAATTACAACTGATATGCTGCAACAGGCTGTAGAGGTCATTCGGAAGCGGGTTGATCAATTTGGTGTGGGAGAACCAGTCATTGCGCCTCAAGGTTCAGAGCGTATTTTGGTCCAAATTCCAGGGCTTGACCCAGCGCAGATTGAAGCAACCCGTGAAACACTCAAGCGCGTTGCAAAATTAGAATTTGCACAAGTTTATCCCGGCAATGAGGCTTTGATTGCGCAGATCGAACGAGGAGAGGCGCTCTTACCACCAGGATACGAGATTAAAAGTTATGTGATGCCCAAATTGCCAAAAGGAGAGACGATTGACGAACATTCTTTGCCACGGTTGATTGTAAAAAAAACAGCAGATCTTACGGGAGATCATGTCACAAAAGCCTTTGTTTTCTTCGATCAAGGTGGTTATGGCGTTTCTCTCTCTCTTGATCATGAAGGTGCTGCCAAGTTTTTTGAGATCACTTCTGCGCTGGCGCCAACACGGGGACGACTTGCGATTTTGTTGGATGGAAAAATTCAGAGCGCTCCGGAAGTGAGAAATGCAATTGGTGGCGGACAAGCCCAGATTACAGGCCACTTTAAAGAAAAAGAAGCACGGGAGTTAGCCAGCGCTTTAGAAAACCCTCTTCGAACACCTGTTGCCATTGAGGAAACTCGGAGTGTTTCTCCAACGCTTGGTGGTGATGCTATCCGTGCCGGTGTTCTTTCTGGCTTGGGTGGGCTTGCGCTCGTTATGCTTTTTGTTCTTTGTTACTATCGTCTGGCCGGATTTGTTGCGCTTTTTGGATTAGGGATCAACATCATTTTGCTTTTTGGAATGATGACACTTTTCCATTTTGTCCTCACGCTTCCGGGAATTGCTGGTATCATTTTGACCATTGGTCTAGCCGTCGATTCAAACGTTCTTCTTTATGAGCGTCTCCGGGAAGAGATCGCAGATGGTAAATCGCTCGGACCTGCTTTGGATGGAGCTTACAGTAAGGCTTTCAGTGCCATTTTTGATGCCAATGTCACGACACTGATCACTGCTGGAATCCTCTTCTGGCAAGCTACTGGTCCTGTCAAAGGATTTTCAATTTCTTTGGTTTTAGGTGTGGTTGCTTCCATGTTCTCAGCGATTCTTTTTACCCGCACAGCATTCCGCTGGATGATGGCTAGGGGAGGATTAAAACGCCTCACAATGGCTAATCTTGCTCCAAAAAAAGAATTTCAATTCCTCAAACATCGCGTCATTGCTGTTGGCCTTTCATTGACAGTGCTCGTTGGATCCATGGTGATTTTTGCAAAAAGAGGTGCTAATAATTTTGGAATTGATTTTCGCGGCGGTGACTTGCTGGTGTTGGATGTGAAGCCTAGCCTTAAAATTGAAGAAGCTCGTCAAGCCTTGCTTCCCTTAGGATTGAATGATGTGGCTTTACAACATGAACAAGCTGGAGAAAAACAACTCCTTTCGATTCGTAGCCCGGAAGATACCTCTTTTAAAATTTTGAATGCACTTCACACGGCATTTCCTGATCGAAAAATTGTTCCTGAGCAACAAGAAAAGGTGGGAGGTCAAATTGGTTTAGAATTTGCTCGCAAAGCACTTCTTGCTCTTGGTCTCGGCATGTTAGGAATTCTGCTTTATGTTTCAGCTCGATTTGGACTTTCATTTGCTATTGGCGCTTTAGTGGCCCTCCTGCATGATGTGGTCATCACGGTAGGACTCTTTTCGTTACTTGGCGGGGAGTTGTCGTTAGTAATGGTGGGTGCTATTTTGACTATTGCTGGTTATTCCATCAACGATACGATTGTTGTTTATGATCGGATTCGTGAAGGGCTTCGTCATCGTGAAACAGGAAGCATTGAAACGCTCATGAATCGCAGTATTAATGAAACACTGGGTCGCACGATGCTAACTGGAGGCCTTACTTTCCTTTCGGTCTCTGCGCTTTTCTTTTTTGGAGGAGCTGTGCTAAAAGATTTTGCTTTTGCGATCTTACTTGGAATTTTAGTGGGAACCTATTCTTCCGTTTTTGTAGCCTCTCCCATTGTGCTTTGGTGGTCCAAGTGGAGCGGAAAGAAGCTGCGTTAAAGAAGAATAGAAAATCCACATGGATGAAAACGGCAGAAAGAATGAGAAGATTCTTTCTGCGTTTCACTTTTTAAATGAGGTCAAAATAGACGTTGATAACACGTTTCAGAAATTTTTTTCAAATACGCTGTAACTTTTTTATCCCTTCTAGCACGGTCATTTTTATGAATTCTTAGAATTTTTACTTTTATGCAATCAACAATTTTGGTAACAGGAGGGGCTGGCTTCATCGGTAGTGCACTTATTCAAGCACTCAATCAGCGAGGGGAAAAAAATATTTTAGTAACAGATGAGATTCTTGATGAAGAAAAGCAGCATCATTTAAAACATCTTTCTTACACAGCCTACCTTTCAGCTTCAGAGCTGTTACAAAAATTAAAATCGGGAAGTGAGGAAGTTGCTGCAATCAAAACAATTTTTCATTTAGGAGCTTGTTCTTCCACATTGGAAACCAATCGAGAGTACTTGATGGAAAATAATTTTGGATATACGAAGACTCTTGCAGAATGGGCATTAGAGAGAGGGGTCCGTTTTGTTTATGCGAGCTCAGCAGCAACGTACGGGGATGGGAGTCAAGGTATGAAAGATGGTCTTGAAAATCTTGACCAATTAAAACCGCTCAACCTTTATGGAATGTCAAAGCATCTTTTTGACTTACATGCACGCGATCAAAACTGGTTTGATCGCATTGTTGGAATTAAATATTTCAATGTTTTTGGGCCAAATGAAGGACATAAAAAAGAGATGCGAAGTCTCGTCTGCAAAGCCTATGAGCAGATTTTAGAAACAGGGAAGGTTAGGCTTTTTAAAAGTTATCGTCCTGATTATCGAGATGGAGAACAGCAACGTGATTTTGTTTATGTTAAAGATGCAGTAGCGATGACGTTGCATTTGGCGTTCTCTAAAAATGTGGGAGGTCTTTTTAATGTAGGAACTGCTACCCCGCGTACATGGGTCGATCTAGCAAAATCCCTCTTTGCTGCCTTGGATCGCGAGCCAGTTGTTGAGTTTATCGAGATGCCAGAGCATCTCCAGAGGCAGTATCAGTATTATACGTGCGCAGATATTTCACAATTACTTGCTACCGGATATCAGCAGCCATGCTGGGCATTAGAAGATGCCGTGAGTGATTATGTGAGGAATTATTTGGTTCCGGGTCGACATTTGGGAGAGGTAGAAAATAGATAGCTTTTTAAAGCGATAGGGGCACGTTATAGGTTTGTACTTTTTTCTGAACACTACCTCATTAGCTGGACAATCAGACTTGTTCTTAGAAAAAATTTCTATGTTTCTAACACGGCCTTCTCCATTTAATAAGCTATAGTCAAAAGGCATTGATCTGACCTCGTCTAAAAAGGCCTCCCGTTTTTTCTGCTGCTGCGCAGTAGGAGAAAGCGTTTTGAAAATTACTCCAGTTCAAAATTAATATTTACCGTATAAGGAGCGCTCTGACTCAAGCCTTCTGGCAACGGGGCGATTTGTTTGACCTTGGCAGCAGCAGCGAGGACTGATTCATCCATGACGGGATTACCGCTTGGCTTAGCTAAAGAAAAATTCGAGATTGTTCCATCACGTTCAATTGTGAGACGCAAGGTGCAAACAAAATCATGACGATGTTCTGTTGGAATGGCTGTTGGTTGCTCCCACTGGCTATAAAAACGGTCGTGGATAAGCTCGTGGTAGCCCGCGAGAACATTTGCATTAACACCCTCTCCGTGGCTTCCTGTACCGTTTCCAGAGCCTTCTGTTCCGTTGCCTGCTCCTCCGCCTTTGCTGTTTAGAAACGCTTTTTTGAGCCCCTCTTTTCCATGATCACCATCGCCTTTTTTTTCGGAAGGTTTAACAGAAGAGGAAGTGGTTTTCTTTTTAGAAGAGGTAGAAGCAATACTTTTTGACTTTGCTTTCGCGATGGATTTAGGTTTTTCCTTCTCTTCGTCTTTTTCTTTTGGAGAAGGTTTCGGTTTTGGCTTTGGTGTTGCTTTTGGAGTTGGCTTCGGAGTGGGTTTGGGGGTCGGTCTTGGCGTTGCTTTCGGAGTTGGTTTCGGAGTTGGCTCAGGGGTTGCTGTTGGTGATGGTTGCGGCGTTGGGGTCGCTATCGGAATTTCTGAGTCTGCTGTTGGAGGGGGCGTTGCGGCAGGTTCTGGTGTTGAAACTGGTTCTGGTGTTGGATCTGGATGTTCTTCTTCTGGAGTTGGAGCAGGAGTAGGCGCCTCTTTTGGTTCATTCACAACGGCGGGCTGTTCTTGCTCCGCTAATGCTTCTTCTTTTGAAGTAGCTGTTTCTTCTCCCGTAGCAGAGGAAGCAGCAAATGAGCCCGGCTCGAGCCAAGTAACTTGGTCAGCTGTTTTTTTTGTCGGTTTGATCAAAAAAATAAGGAGCGCTAAAAATCCTAAATGAATGAGCGCTACGATAACAACAGAGCGACGAAAAGAAGGCTCCTTTTTTTTCATGAACAAAATTTACTTCTCTTGTTGAGTCATTACACCCACTTTTCCAATGCCGGCTTGTTGTAAGAGATCCATAATGGCGATAAATTTTTGAATTGGTAAGTCTCGGTGTGGGCGAACAACAACGGCAACGTTAGGTTGAGATGCTTTTAATTGTTTTAAAGCTAATAAAAGATCCGATGATGTGATGATGTCTTGATTGAGTTTTAGGATGTCATTGCGATCAATTGAAATAGTTTGAACCTCCGAAGGATTGACTTGATGATTGGCAGTCGCGCTGGAAGGGACGACAAGGTCCACACTATTTTCAAGTAATGGTGTGGTGATCATAAAAATGATCAACAGGACAAACGCCAAGTCGAGGAGTGGAGTTACATTGAGGTCACTGAGGGTATGCAGTGACATGCTGCTAGCATAACGATCGGAATAGCGACGCATATTCAAATTTTAAGAAAGATTCTCATGTGAGACATAACGATGTTCGAGAGCACAAGAAAGTTCTGCGGCAAAATTGTCACAAGAAATAATCATGGCGCGTAAGCTTGTGACTAAAAAATTAAGACCAAACATTGCAGGGATAGCAACAAGAAGACCTGTGACTGTTGTAATCAGCGCCCCGGAGACACCAGGTGCCATTGCTGCAAGGCTGGCGCTTCCTGAAGCAGCAATGCCTCCAAAAGCATCCATGACGCCCCAAACTGTTCCGAGAAGTCCTACAAAAGGGGCGCCGCTAACAGCTGTTGAAAGGATAATCATTTTTGATTCTAAATTAAGGGAAGCCTCTCCCACTGCTCGTTCCATGGCGGCAGTGACCGCTCTCATTTGAGAAGCAGCAATGCGTGGTGCCATTTGCAATCGAGCAGCGAAGGTTTCATCAACTTCCATTGATCCAAGAAGTTGAAAGCAAAGTTCACGACATCCCGCTTCGTAAATGTGATAAAGTGGCGATCCTTCAAAGATCCTATTTTGTGCCATGATTTGCAATGGTTGGCGATCTTCTCGAAACGCTTCCATAAAGTATACAGATTGCTTTTTTGCAAATCGCAGCATCCTCATTTTTGTAATCATAACAGACCAACTAAAAATAGAACCGATGAAGAGTACTAGTAAGACAAGCTTTCCTTCAAAGGTTGCCTCGAGAAAGGCGTAGACAATTCCGCTAGCAAAAAATGGTGGGCTAAAAAGAGAAAATGGCATGACGAAAGTCTAATCAGGAAAATTGAGAAAATAAATTTTTCTTTTCAAAAAGCGATTTCCAAGGTAACTCCAAGTTATGGTACCTGTAGTTTCTCTGGCTTGCACAAATGGAAATATTTGGATCAAGATTATCGGACGCGGCAATTTTCAATGCAGTCCTTGTTTAAAGAAAATCGTACAAGATCAAGTGTTACAGGGTCCTCATGATTACACCATCGATTTGGGAGAGTGTGAACAGTTAGATTCGACCTTCATGGGGACGCTGACGGGGATTGCACAATGCCTCAAAAACAAAAAAGAGGGGAGTATGCGCGTCATTAATGTGAGTGAGAGTAACAAAGAATTAATGGAGAACTTAGGATTGGATCAACTTTTTCCTATTCGTCCCATTGCTGAAGGGAAAGAGTTTCCCTCTGAGGCGGCTAAACAGGTTTTTGCTGAAGTAGCCCTTGCTCCTACCATTTCTAAAGATTCTGTGCAAGAAACAGTTCGTTCAGCGCATGAGGCGCTTATCATCGCCAATAAAGCCAATGGGCCAAAATTTCAGAGTTTACTTGAAATAATCAGATAGCGTTGAGCGAGGATTTGCTTTAGGATGCTTTGCCCTCATGTGTCTCATTTTTTTTAGCCCTTGGTTAGGCACACTTTTTTTTTCACTAGTAATTTTTCTTTTAGGAGCTTTGCTCTGGATGCAGCGCAGGCGCGTTAAAGAATTAAAAAAAACGCGAAGAGAACTTCAACTAGAAGAAAATCGCGTTTTCAATTTCTTGCATAGTCTCGGAGAGGCTTCTTCGCAAGGAGTGAGGCCAAAAGAATTGTATCGCCTGATAGTGGAAGGGTGTGTGCGTATTTTAGCGGCTACTGGTGGAGGACTCTACTTTGTGGATCGCGATGAAAAAATGTTGATCCCTTGTTTTTTAACAGAAAAATCTCCTCCCTTTGTCAACGTTCCTGACATGGTGCAAGAATTAATTCCTGCTGCGGAGCATGATCATGGAGGAACTGCCTCTTCAGTTCACAGCTTTTTAAGGCTCCATACTGTTTTGCGAGGGCAGGGACTTTTGGGAGGCGCTTGGGATTGGCCAGGGCCAAGGCTATTAGGGCGAGAGGAATTGGCTGTGGAATTAGTTGAACAAGGTCTCAATGCGGCGTTGATCAGTCCACTCCGTTATGGAAATAGAACCGTTGGAGTTTTAGCGCTAGGAAACGCGCCTCGAACTTCTTTTTCAAAAGGGGGATTAGAACTATTTCGAACAATCATGGAGCAAGTTTCTTTTGCCCTCTATCATCAGACGGTTTATCACGAGGCTGGGGAGAAAAAAATCATGGATCGTGACATTAATATTGCTCGCGATATTCAGCAGCTCTTGCTTCCGGCGGAGGCACCAACGATTTCTGGCTATGAAATTAGTGGCATCAATATTCCTGCTTGTGCGCTGAGTGGAGATTATTTCGATTATATCAAAATTGATGAAGATCATCTTGGTATTGCTATTGCAGATGTTTCTGGGAAAGGGGTTCCTGCTTCTTTAATCATGACGATGGCGCGCAGTGTTCTTCGCGCTCAAGCAGTAGGCAAATCTTCTCCTTCTGAAGTAGTCAGGCTTGTTAATCGGCAACTTTATCCTGATATGAAAGAAGATATGTTTGTCAGCATGGCCTATGTGACACTTGATTATATGAATAACACGGCTCTGTTAGCTCGTGCCGGGCACGATGCCCCTCTTTTTTACCGTGCTAGTGATGGAGCTGTAGAAAAATTTAATCCTAAGGGAATGGCTGTTGGAATTGATAATGGAGAAGTATTCGACAGAGTTTGTGCTGATTTTCCGTTTCATTTTGAGCAAGGAGATTGTCTCTTGCTCTACACGGATGGGGTTACGGAAGCCCTAAATGCTGATGGTCGTGAGTTTGGCTTTGAACGTCTCATGAACTGTTTGAAAAAAAATGCACCTCAAGGCGCTTCAGAACTCCTTAAAAACCTAACGGAGGAACTTCAAGATTTTGTAGCTCATCAACCGCAATATGATGATATCACTTTGATTGCTATCCGAAAACTTTAAGAGCTTCTTAATCCTAATAACGTGAATAGAAATAAAAAATTGTACGCTATAACAACCAGGTTTAATTAGACTCTCGACGCAGACTTTCTCATTTCCATTCATGTTATTAGGTTGAAATGCTACTTCTACAGCACACGACTAGATCATTCCGATGCTTGCTTCATCGAGTATTTCATATACACTCCCTAGTCTGACTTTTTTTCTTAGCCCGCGTTGGCAACAGCACGTTGAAATCTGTTTCTTAAGCTGATGCTAACAAATAATAACCTGCATTTTTCTCATGACTAAAACAAATCATAATAACCATTCTTCTCATCACCACCATCATGATGGTCAGTGCTGCCATCATCACGAGCATCACGCTGAAATGGAAACGCCAGCTTCTCCTCAAGCAGCATCTTCTGCTTCTGAAGAACTCCCTAACGATCTCGTAGCTACCCTCCAGACCGAGGTTAACAAATATCGTGATCAATCTCTGCGTGCCGCTGCTGATTTAGAAAATTTCCGCAAACGAATGATCCGTGAAAAAGAAGAGGCTGTTCGTTACGCTAATGTTTCGTTGTTAGAAAAATTAATTCCTGTTTTGGACAACTTTGAATTAGGACTTGATGTTGCTAAAACAACTCCTGATGCAAGCGCTTCTAGCATTGCCCAAGGCCTCTCGATGGTACAGCGTCAACTGGTTGATTTTATCAAAGACCATGGAGTGGTTGCGGTAGAAGCTATTGGTGAACCGTTTGACCCAAAGCTTCATGAAGCTATTGGGCATGAACCAAACGCTCAGGTTCCTGAGGGAAGTGTAATCGCTCAAGTGAGGCGGGGGTATCGCCTAGCTGATCGCTTGATTAGACCAGCCAGCGTGGTCGTGAGCAAGGGGCAATAATGACCTTAGTAAGGTAATCTGTTTCATGACTAAACGCGACTATTACGAAATCTTGGGCGTCTCGCGAACAGCTCAGCAGGAAGAGATCAAGAAGGCTTATCGCAAGCTTGCGGTGAAGTATCATCCTGATAAAAATCCTGGCGATGAAAAAGCTGAAGCCCTTTTTAAAGAGCTTGCTGAGGCATACGATGTTATTGGAAATCCAGAAAAGAGAGCCTCCTACGATCGTTTTGGGCATGCTGCTTTTCAAAATGGTGGTGGCGGACATGCTGCGGGCTTTCATGATCCCTTCGATCTTTTTCGTGAAATGTTTGGCGGACAAGGTGGAGCTGGCGCTGGAATTTTTGAACAATTTTTTGGACAAACTCAGGGAGGCTCTCAGCATCATGGCAAGCAACGAGGCTCTGATCTTCGATATGATCTTGAAATCACTTTGGAAGAAGCTTTCACAGGATGCGAAAAAGAGATTGAAATTAGCAAGCTAGATACCTGTGACGATTGTGATGGCTCCGGTGCGGCACCAGGAGGCCAATCAAAAACTTGTTCGCTATGTCATGGACGAGGTCAAGTAGCGATGGCGCGAGGCTTTTTTCAAGTTGTGCAACCATGCCCTCAATGTCATGGTGCTGGTCAAACCATTGATAAACCATGCAAAAAATGTCATGGCGAAGGATGCATAGAGAAAACATCTCAAATTAATTTAAAAATTCCCGCTGGCATTGAGGATGCTTCACGTTTGCGTTCGGTGGGAGCAGGGGAAGCTGGCGTACGTGGGGGCGGAAAGGGAGATCTTTATGTGATCATCCATCTCAAAGATCATTCTATTTTTCAAAGGGATGGAATTCATTTGTATTGCCAAATTCCAATTCCTTTCGTAGTTGCAGCTCTTGGTGGTGAAGTGCAGGTACCTTCTTTGAAAGGGCCTGTTGCATTAAAAATTCCAGCTGGAACACAAAGCGCTTCTTCATTCCGCCTTAAAGGCCATGGGATGCCGATTCTTCAAAGTGCCAGCAAAGGAGATCTTCATGTTCGAGTAGAAGTTGAAGTTCCAACAAAACTCAATGGAGAACAACGTCAAGCGCTCGAGCATTTTTCTCAACTCTGCGGCGAAGAAAACACACCGCTACATCGCAGTTTTACAGAGCGTTTAAAAGATTTTGTTAATGAGGTTCTTTGAGCTTCATGATTCCTCGAGCAATCTGCTGGGCAATCTGCTCACGTGCTTGTGGAGTTTGTAAAAATGCATTTTCTTGACGATTGGAAACAAACCCTAATTCGAGGAGTGTAGCAGGACAATGGTTGTGGCTTAGCACATAGAAGACCTCACGCTTGACTCCACGCCGGGGACAACGGCGTTGAGCGCATAATTCTTGGAAAAGCGTTGCCGCGAGAGGTTCTGAACTATGGCAATAATAATATGTCTCTACGCCTCTAGCTGAGCGCTTTGGAGAGGCATTGAAGTGGATGCTGATAAAAATGGCATTATTACTTTTGTTGGCTAAGGCCACACGTTCTCCCAACGAAGTAAAGCAATCACGATCACGTGTCATGATAACCTGACAACCTTCTTTTTCTAGTAGTGGCTTTAAACGTTGTGCTACATCCAGGGCTAGCATTTTTTCACTCATCCCTTTCTGGGCACGAGTTCCAGAGTCATACCCTCCATGCCCCGGGTCAAGAATAACGGTGTGAAAAGTGTGGAGCCTAGCATCTCTTGTTTCTAAAACAGCACAGCCTGAAAAAAGAAGAAGAAAGAGCGGAAAAAAGAGGACAGAAATTTTTTTCATGATAAGAACAAAGCCTTGTGAGATTAAACAAAAGATGGGCCCGTGGCCACGCTTTGTTGCGAATATTCTTCTACGGAACATAAGGCACTAAATTGAAAAGGGAACGTCATTACTTTTGGTTTGTTTCAAAAACTCGTTCGTGAAAACTATATTGAAAAACTCTTTACCCGTCCTTCATTCCTTACTATTTTTTTCTCATGCACACTTTACCATCACTTCCCTTTGCCCCTAACGCGTTGGAACCTGCTATTGATGCCAAGACCATGGAGATTCATCATGGAAAACATCATGCTGCTTATGTTGATAATCTTAATAAAGCGCTTAAAGATCTTCCTGAATTAGCAGCAAAGCCGGTTAATGAGCTGATTGCTAATCTCAGTGCCGTTCCTGAGGCTATTCGGACGATGGTTCGTAACAATGGTGGAGGGCATTCAAACCATACTTTTTTTTGGCAATTGATCACCCCAGGTGGTGCTGCAGCTCCTCTTGGCGAGCTTGCTGAGGCAATTAATAAAGCATTTGGAAGTTTTGAAGAATTTAAAGCAAAATTTGAAGCTGCTGGATTGGGACGTTTTGGAAGTGGCTGGGTTTGGCTGATCAAAAATAAAAGTGGTGCTTTAGAAATTATTTCTACACCGAATCAAGATTCTCCGATTATGGAAGGGCAGTATCCAATTGTTGGGAATGATGTTTGGGAGCATGCCTACTACCTTAACTACCAAAATCGTCGTGCAGACTATCTGAAGGCTTGGTGGAGTGTTGTGAATTGGGACGTAGCGATGAAAAATTACGCGCAAGGCTAGAGCATGTAAAAAAATTCTATAGCCGTGTATTGCGGCGTCACTCTGGTGCTTGAAGCCTCGAGTATGAGATATACACTGCGTTTCTGCGCTCCTCATTCTTGGCACTACATCGGCTATAATTTTTTTTAAAACGCTCTAGACAGCAAAAAAAGATCTACAGGGCTGGAAATGATGGAAGGGATAAAAAGCTAATCTTTCAATGAGAGTCTTCTTTTATTGGAGCTTACTGTTTTTATTGGAGATCGTTCTTAAAATTTCACTCAGATAAACTGCATCTATTTCTTCCATGTTTTCGCTGAATTCCAATTACCTCAAACTCAAAGCTGGTTATCTTTTTCCTGAGATTGCTCGGCGCGTTAAAGAATTTTCAGAGCAATATCCTGACGAGGGGGCTCGTTTGATTCGCTGCGGAATTGGAGATGTGACTGAGCCTTTGCCAGGAGCAGCACGACAAGCCATGCATGAAGCAGTTGATGAAATGGGAAGTCGTGAAACTTTTCATGGTTATGGTCCTGAACAAGGTTACGAATTTTTACGTCGAGCAATCGTGGAAAATGATTATCGTGCCCGAGGTATCAAGGTGGAAGAGGATGAGATTTTTATTTCTGATGGGTCCAAATGTGATGGAGGAAATATTTTAGATATTTTAGGAAGTGATAATCCCATTGCTGTCATGGATCCTGTTTATCCGGTCTATGTTGATACGAACGTAATGGCGGGGCATACTGGGCCAGCGAGAGCAGATGGTTCCTACGAAGGAATTGTCTATCTTCCCTGCACGCCAGAAAATCGTTTTGTTCCTGATCTTCCCAACGAAAAAGTCTCTGTCATCTATCTCTGTTACCCAAATAATCCAACTGGAGCTGTTGCTTCGCGGGAAGCGCTGACCACTTGGGTAAATTATGCGTTACAACATCAGGCATTGATCCTTTTTGACGCGGCCTACGAAGCTTATATTCAGGACCCGACAATTCCTCATTCGATCTATGAAATTCCTGGAGCTCGCCAATGTGCAATTGAGTTTCGAAGTTTTTCAAAAAATGGAGGCTTTACTGGTGTGCGTTGCGGTTTCACCGTAGTCCCAAAAGAATTAATGGGAATTACAGCTTCTGGAGATTCTTATCCAGTGCACCCTCTCTGGCATCGGCGCTTTACAACAAAGTTTAATGGCGTGAGTTATATCACACAGCGCGGTGTGGCAGCCCTTTATAGCGAGCAAGGGAAAAAAGAAGTAGCAACGCTTGTTGGGTATTATATGAAGAATGCTGCAATCTTGCGTGATGCTTTAGTGGTGGCCGGTTTTACGGTTTATGGTGGTACCAACGCTCCTTATCTCTGGATTCAAGGGCCAGTAGGTGAAAGTAGTTGGCAAACATTTGATCGCATGTTGCATGATCAGCAAATTGTGATTACTCCTGGAAGCGGCTTTGGGCAAGCAGGAGAAGGCTTTTTTAGAATGTCAGCATTTAATAGCCGAGAAAAAATTCTTGAAGCAGCAAAGCGATTGGCACAGCGCTAAAGAAAAGTTTGATTGATTTTTTAATTTCAAAAACTACTCTTCATGGCCTTTTTGCAGTAGCCCATGAAATCTATTAAGCGTTTATTGTTATTAAATCTCTTCCTTTTTCTTTTAACGAAGGGCGTATTTGCTGCTCCAAAGAGCTTGTTGAGTAGAGGACGGCAAGAGAGTAGACCGCTCTTAACCACGGAGGAACAGACCGATTTTAATCGAGAGCAAGCAGCAGAAGAAGAATCAGACCAAAGATCATCTAGAGAATATTAAAAAATTCCATAGCTGCCTATTGCGGGGTCACTCCATGGATTGCAGGCTCGAGTATGAGATATGCACTGTGTTACTGCACTCTTCATTCCTCGCATTACCTCGGGTACCATATTTTTTAAAACTCTATTAGCAAGATGGCTAATTTATTTTCAAATAAATTTTTTGTTGCTTAGAAATAAATAAAGCGATGATCCATGAACCACTACATTGAACAGTGTTCCATTTCCAAAGAAATTCCTAAGTCGCCAATTTTTCCGAGGCTGAGTCCTGACAGAGTAGTGATTTCTGCTGCCATTTCGCTGAAGAGACCTTCAATTGTAGCTGGGCCTACGGTGCCGGTTGAGAGGCGCAAGAGCTCTTTTAAAATTTCCCAATCATCACGCGCAGAGCCTGGCTGCTGCAATGCTTGGTGAAGGCGTTGTAAGCGGCCTTTGATATTAATCATCGAACCTCGCTTTTCCGCAGCCACTGATCCAGGCAAGAGAACAGTAGCAAGTTGGGTGGTCGCGTTAGGAAGAACATCGAGAACGATGAGATTTTGTAATTTAGCTAACAAGTGTTCTGCAATGCCACAAGAGACGGCATTTTCATGAAGGCAGATGAGAGAGGTAATTTTTCCGGAGGAGATTCCTGCTTCAATTGTTGCAAGCTGGGAGCCTGGAACTGTGCCAGTAAGGCCAAGAAGTTGAGCTCCACGTGTATTGGGATTTCCGTCGTTAGAAATTAAAAATCCATCTCCTTCTTGTGGGCGAGGTCGAATATCAACAAGCTCAATTGAAAGCTCTTTTAAAAGACGGCGCGCCAAGAAAAGTTCTTCGTTAGTCATGCGGCCCGAAGCAATCATGGCAATTGATCCTGGTGCTGCTTCGCGAAGACCTCGAGAGGCCTCTTCTAAAGCCTCATGCCATGTAGTAGAATTCTTGGCAACGTCTCGATAAACTGCCGATCCTTGCTCTTGGTCCACAGAAGCAAATTTTGAACAAGATCTATTAATGCTGGGTTGAACTAGTCGATCTTCCCGATCGATATATTTGTAATTGAGGCGGTGAGAGTCAGGCATCCAGTAGGAATTGACTTCTTCATTTTGGCGCGGCGTGATGCGATGAATTTTATTTTCACGACTGCCAATTAGGATATTGCAGCCGGTGCCGCAGCTTACGTCGATAGTTTTGGTTTCTTTTAAAAACCAAACACGCATTTGAAAACGGAAATCCTTGGAAGTGAGCGCGCCAACCGGGCAAATATCAACGGTGTTAAGAGAATAGTTATTATCAAGGCGCTTTCCAGGATGAACAGTTAATGTTGAATGTCCTCCTCGATTGACAAAGCCTAAGACATCATCATGTGCAACCTCTTTCATGAATCGGATACAACGGGAGCAAAGAATGCAGCGTTCATCATCAAGGACGATATGCTTTCCAATATCAACATGCTTTGGCTTTTTAACCTTTTCTTCCTCAAATCGAGAGCCTCCGTGACCATACTCAACCGAAAATTCCTGCAGGCGACATTCACCTGCTTTGTCGCAGATAGGACAATCTAGTGGATGATTGATAAGCAGAAATTCCATAACGCCCTTGCGACATTCTTCGACGAGAGGAGAGTTAGTGCGAACAGCCATTCCTTCAGAAATTTCTAATGCACACGAAATGGCTGGGCGTGGACTCCAAGCAATGATCGGATACCCATCAGGTCCGAGTTCTGGCTTGCGATCTGGCGTCATTTTGGGAGAGCCTGTTTCTACCAAGCAC
Organism: uncultured Chthoniobacter sp.; assembly: GCA_964402065.1. GTDB lineage: Bacteria > Verrucomicrobiota > Verrucomicrobiia > Chthoniobacterales > UBA6821 > CAIWMF01. The sequence goes on from CAYOAN010000005.1 coordinate 121,083, forward strand.
ATACGGCAATTGCCAGGGACGCTCAACATGGGATGATAGCAATAGTGAGGAATATGCTCACCGCTCTTCATGCAAGCCTCAATTAAACGTGTCCCTTTTGGAAATTGTTTCCAGGTTCCATTAATTTGGACATTGATCATCGGTGAGGGACTTGCGGTAGAACTCATTCGAAGAAGTCTAAAGAAGAGCGAAAAGGATTTCAACACATTGCTGTCAGAAATTTGATTCGCAAACTTTTTAATTCTTCAACGCTTTTACCTTTACCCTGCCACTTGTAATCTGTAATCTGCAGCCTGCTTTAGGATGGGTGGCAGAGTGGTCGATTGCGCACGCTTGGAAAGCGTGTGTACCTTAATCGGTACCGAGAGTTCGAATCTCTCCCCATCCGTTGCGGTCGCGAAGCGGTGAGGAAGTTGAGGTAAAGAAGTTTGAGTTTGAGTTATCTAGGCTTCGCTTTATTATCACAAGCGCAAAATGCCTATTACCTTCTTAGCCATAATAACCTAGAAGCGCTCGGGCTTGCTGCGAAGCGGCAGAGCGCTGTGAAGTATTAAAACCATGCTCGCAGATTCTTTCTCGAAATTTTACCGCCAACTTGTTCTCGATGCGTTCAGTCGGGGGAAATATGGGGAATTAAGAGTCATGATGCCCGGAGGCGCTTGTCGACTTTTTGGTGGATTAGGCAAGGAATTAGAAGCGAAGCTGACGATTAAGAATGAAAATTTTTATCGCCGTTGTGTTATGTATGGCGCACTCGGTTTTGCTGAATCTTATCTCCACGATGAATGGGAGACGAATGAGTTAACACATGTGCTTGCGTGGTGTTTTCTTAATCGAGAAGTTTTTTCAACGGTGGCAACTCAAAAAAACCAAGGTCGCAAAATTGATTTTTTAAAATGCTTTAGAGAGTGGAAATATTACTTCCGAGTTAGTCGGAAAAAGAAACAGCGAGGAGGGGGGGCTGATTTTTATCATTTAGGAAGTCCTTTCTTTAAAGCGTGGTTGGGACCTTCGATGACCTATTCAGCTGCTCATTACACAGCTGCCAGTCAAACTCTGGAAGAGGCTCAAGAGACAAAGTGGGAGATGTTGTGTCAAAAGTTACATCTAAAATCACACGATCATCTTTTGGACCTAGGTTGCGGGTGGGGAGAGTTTGCTATTTATGCTGCTAAAAAGTATCAATGCCGTGTGCAAGTAGTGACGGCTTCTGAAGAGCAATTTCGTGAGACTGCGCTACGTGTAGAACAAGCAGGAGTTGCTGAGTTAGTAGAAGTGAATTTTTGTGATTACCGTGATGTGAGCGGAAGATTTGATAAAATTGTTGTTGTGGAAATGCTGGAGTATGTTGGAGAGCGATACATCGAAACTTTTTTTGCTAAAGTCGAAAAATTATTAGCCCCACGTGGGTTAATGCTGCTTCAAACAGCCCTTTATAGTGATAATGAATACCCACTGAGACGCGATGGTGTTGACTTTGTCAAACAGCATATGGAGCCAGGATCTGAAGTTGTTTCATTGCGCCGAATTACGGAGGCAATGGATGCTACCAGCAACTTGCTCCTTTTAGAGATGGAGGATAGAACAGCCGCAGCGGCCTTGACGTACAAAACCTGGCGAGCAAACTTTATGAAAGCATTTTCTTTGTTACAGGAACAAGGTCACGATATCTCGCTTCTTAAAACATGGTTTTATTATCTCTGTTATCGAGAAGCTGCTTTTGCAACGCGCGATTTAGCGATGGTGCAGCTTCTCTATACGCGACCTCATAACTATTTGGAACTAACGTCGCCACTTTATTCATTATGAAAAAAATTTTAATACTCACTGCAGGATTTGGAGAAGGGCATAACACAGCAGCTCGCAATATTGATGAGGCCTTGAAGGAGCATTCTGATGTCGAGGCTCGTATTGTTGACATTTATACATTGACGCATCCTCGGCTCAATAAAGTGCTTCAAAAAGGATACGTTTTTGTCATCAACAAACTTTCATTTTTATGGGAGCTCTTTTTTAATTTTATTAATCGGCCTGGAAGTATTGAAAAAACCATGTTCATGGCACGCCATTTAAAGAGGGCGCTTGGCAAGGTCATTGGTGAATATAAGCCTGATATTCTCATTTCAACGTATCCTTTCTACGCTTTTTTAATGGATGCCTTGCGTCAAGACTGCCACTCTGCCTGTCAGGCCCCTCTGGTAACTGTTATTACTGATTCTACCGCTGTTAATACTTCCTGGTATCGATGTCCTGCCAATGATTTTTTTGTTGTTACTGATGAAGAAACAGCTGCAATTCTAAAGCATGATCACATCACAGCTGAAAAAATAAAAATCTTAGGATTCCCTGTAGCGCCTCGTTTAGCAACACTTGCGATGACTCCACCGCCAGCCTCGCCGCCCTGGAAAATTCTTTATCTTCCTTCTTCAAAATTAGACCACACGTTAGCAGTGCTTCACGAGTTGCGCCAGGTGCCTGACATTCAAGTAACGGTGGTGACAGGTCGGTTGGAAAATTTACATACCGCTCTAAAACAGTCATCGCTCATTGATGGGGAAAAGGTGAAGATCATCGGTTGGACCGATCAGATGCCGGAATTATTAACTTCTCACCATCTCTACATTGGAAAAGCTGGTGGAGCTATTGTTCATGAGGCGATGGCTGCACAATGTCCTTTATTGATTAGTCATGTTGTTCCTGGACAAGAGGAAGGCAATATCGAACTCATTGAGCGTCTCGACATTGGAAGGTTAGTTGTGCATTACCCTGTCAACATCGTTGCTTCTGTCGTTGAAGTGTTAGCTCATGATGCAGCTATATGGCGCCGTTGGAGAGACCGTTTGAACACGATTGCTCACCCAGCAGCGAGTCGTAATATTGCTGATTTTGTTTTGAGTTTGTAAATGAACATTCTGCTTAAGGAGAAATATATTTCCTAAGATTAAGATCGACTCTGTCCAAACATGGCTTGAGTGAGATTGGAAGAGGATTTGAAGTTCACAAAATAAAAATATAAAGACGCAGATTGAATAGAAGTTGAAAAATAGTGTCGCCATAAGAAGTCAAGAGTCTAGTTCAACTGCGCTGCTGGGGATGTAGGACAAGGAACGCAGTGCATAGTGCATACTCGAGGCTAGCACCAGAGTGACGCAGTCCTGCGCCTCTGTCGTAGCATTTGGACAGGATCTAAGAGATAAAGATGATGTAAATCCCATCTTCCCTCATTATCTGGACTATTGGACTTGTTCTTCTTGGTGTCTTATAGACCAACTAATTTATGCAGCTGGTATATAAACCAGTGCTAAATTGGACTTCTGGCATAAACTGCCTCATTTTTATTTACGTTGTTAGGTTGATTTTTTTAAAAATGACGAAGCCAGAAGCTTGATGAGTGCAATCAGAGCTAGAATAGCCAAGCTCAGCTTAGCAGCTTTAAAGAAGAGGTCTTTTGATTGATCAAAATAGTATCTACTTGCGGGAGTACCTAACGTTGCTGCTCGTCCATCAGTGGTCCTCCGGTTTGCCTGATCATGGCTATCAGCCGTTTTAAGTGGTGCGCTTGCTGATCTATTAGGGTTCTGAGGATCAAAGTGTTGAGATTGAGTCCAGAGATTTTCTCCTTCTGATATGTCAGTGTTAGCTGCATCCTGGAAATGGGCTGCTGCCATGGCGGCTCTCTCTGCTTGCTGATAATAAACCTCAGCGTTGGCAGTATCTTCATCTTTGAGTGCAGTAGCGCGCTGAAGCATCAAGTTACCAGCTTGATTCCATGCCTTTTTTTGATTTGGTATGTTAGTGTTAGCTGCATTCTGGAAATAGCCTGCTGCGAGTGCAGCGCTCGCTGCTGCTAGATTATAAGTCTTAGCGAGTTCACTATTTCCATCCGATATTGCAATAGCGCTCTGAAGCTTCAAGTTTCCAGTTAGAGTCAAGGCCTTTTCTTCATCTTCTGATATGCCAAGCTTAGCTGCATTCTGGAAATAGATTGCTGCAACTAGGGCTCTTGCTGCTGCCTGATGGTAATAGTCAGCCATTTGAGTATTTCCATCTGCGTGTGCAGTGGCGCTCTGAAGCTTGAAGTTTCCAACTCGAGTCAAGGCCGCTTTTTTATTTGGTATGTGAGTGTTAGCTGCATCCTGGAAATCGATTGCTGCCAGTGCAGCGCTCCCTGCAGCCTTATTATAACGGTCAGCCAATAATCTGTTTTCTGGATCATCCCTCAGAGCACGATAGTGTTCTGATAGAGCAAGGGTTTCTTTTTTAGCACTCTCAGTCTTGATTTGTAAAATCACCTTGGAGAAGGCCTCTTTTCTAGATGGATCTTCTTCTACTACTGTAGTCTCATCTGAGTTAAGCTGGCTCTCCTCTTGGCCTTCAGAGGGATAGGGATTTTCTATGTCCCGTCCTCTGCCGCTTTCACCTGCTCTACTAGCTGCCTCTGGTGATGTTCTTTGCTTCGAGGTAAAATCCATTGCCTCTAATGAAGAAAGCGTTAATAAAAAAAGAAGAAGGAGGGAGGGTTTCATTTTCATTTTGTGGGCATAAGCTACTTCAAATTTAGGAGGTGCGCTAACTTTTTTTAAAAAAATGAGGAAGCCAGAAGCTTGATAACTGCAATGAAAGCTAAAACAGCCAAGCTGAGCTTAGCAGCTTTAAAGAAGAGGTCTTTTGACTGATCAAAATAGGATCTACTTTGCAGTAGTACCTAACGCTACTGCTGCATCAGTGGTCGTCGAGTTTGCCTGATCATGGCTATCAGCCGTTTCAAGTGGTGCGCTTGCTGATCTATTAGGGTTCTGAGGATCAAAGTCGTGAGGTTGAGTCCCGGGATTTTCTTCTTCTGGTGTGTCAGTCTTAACTTCATCTGGGAGGCTCGCTCTTTGTTGCTCATCAAGCGGAGCCACTTGAAGATCTCTATTTTCTAATATATCAGCACTCTGAAAGTGAAACTTTCCTAATTGATAGAACTCCTTTTTTTCATTTGGTATGTTAGTGTTAGCTGCATCCTGGAAATTGATTGCTGCGAGTGCAGCGCTCGCTGCTGCTAGATTATAAGTCTCAGCGAGTTCACTATTTCCATCCGATATTGCAATAGCGCTCTGAAGCTTCAAGTTTCCAGTTAGAGTCAAGGCCTTTTCTTCATCTTCTGATATGCCAAGCTTAGCTGCATTCTGGAAATAGATTGCTGCAACTAGGGCTCTTGCTGCTGCCTGATGGTAATAGTCAGCCATTTGAGTATTTCCATCTGCGTGTGCAGTGGCGCTCTGAAGCTTGAAGTTTCCAACTCGAGTCAAGGCCGCTTTTTTATTTGGTATGTGAGTGTTAGCTGCATCCTGGAAATCGATTGCTGCCAGTGCAGCGCTCCCTGCAGCCTTATTATAACGGTCAGCCAATAATCTGTTTTCTGGATCATCCCTCAGAGCACGATAGTGTTCTGATAGAGCAAGGGTTTCTTTTTTAGCACTCTCAGTCTTGATTTGTAAAATCACCTTGGAGAAGGCCTCTTTTCTAGATGGATCTTCTTCTACTACTGTAGTCTCATCTGAGTTAAGCTGGCTCTCCTCTTGGCCTTCAGAGGGATAGGGATTTTCTATGTCCCGTCCTCTGCCGCTTTCACCTGCTCTACTAGCTGCCTCTGGTGATGTTCTTTGCTTCGAGGTAAAATCCATTGCCTCTAATGAAGAAAGCGTTAATAAAAAAAGAAGAAGGAGGGAGGGTTTCATTTTCATTTTGTGGGCATAAGCTACTTCAAATTTAGGAGGTGCGCTAACTTTTTTTAAAAAAATGAGGAAGCCAGAAGCTTGATAACTGCAATGAAAGCTAAAACAGCCAAGCTGAGCTTAGCAGCTTTAAAGAAGAGGTCTTTTGACTGATCAAAATAGGATCTACTTGCTGCAAGGTGTATGGCTAGGAGATATATCTTCTTTCTTGCATCTTTTTCGTGGTGATATTTTGCTGACATTTTATGAGCAAGATCACGTCGTTGTAGTGTTAACAATCTCGTTCCGTAATATTAAAAATTGCTTAGCTAAAGCTTAATTAATTATTGAAAGTAGTATTAGTTAAAAGTAATAGACTTTTTGAGCCTCCTCTATAAATAACCCTTCCTTGCTTTTTATGGTGTTCTGAATTAGAGTTTAGGTCTTATGAGTAAAAAAGAATCTACGATCCTGAACAAAGTCATTTTATCTATTGTTGTTTGGGTGCCTCTTCTAGCGACTGTTTATGCTATTGTCCTTTTATGGAACCGCATGGTTGATCTCCCTGCACTTCTTGTGATGCTAGTCATGTTCATCTTAGGTGGTTTTGGAATTACGATTGGCTATCACCGAATGCTCACACACAAATCGTTTCAGGCGCCTGACTGGATACGAGCTTTTTTCTTAGCCTTAGGATCAATGACGCTTCAGGGACCAGCTGTTAATTGGGCAGCAACCCATAACCAGCACCACGCTTACTCTGATGATGATAATGATCCCCATAGTCCTTTGCGTAGTTTTTTCCATGGACATGTTGGTTGGATTTTAGATGATTTTCAACCTGATGTGGAAAAGTATGCAGGACCTCTCTTAAGAGATCGTTTGATTGTATTTATGAGCAAAACCTTTTTGGTTTGGGTTTTTCTTGGATTTCTTGTTCCTACCTTAGTTTGCGGATGGCTTTTGTCGCTCCACGGCGGAGGGCTTGAAGGTTTTAAAAAAGGATGTTGGGAAGGTTTTCTTTGGGGAGGACTGGTTCGCGTTTTCTTAAATCATCACGTTACTTGGTCTGTTAACTCCATCTGTCACACTTTTGGTGGTCGTGATTTTGAAACAACAGATGTAAGTCGAAATAACTTTATTTTTGGTATCTTAGCTCTTGGAGAGGGCTGGCACAATAATCACCATGCATTTCCTCGTTCTGCTTTTCACGGCATGAAGTGGTGGCAAATTGATCCTTCTGCATGGATCATTAGAGCATTAGAAAAGCTTGGACTGGTCCGAGAGGTTGTTCGCATTTCTCCAGATCGCATTGCTAAGCGTCGCAAACAAGGTGTCGGAACAACAGAAGGAGATATTCTTCCAGGTATTACGCTTACTCCTGAAACAGCCTCGGCAGCATTGGCTAGTGCTGTACCTCCAGCTTCTTCAACAATGCCATCAGTCGGATAAGCTCTATTAAGATTGTTCTAGTTGCTGTTAATGCTAAGGACTTATTTAGTCTCGCTGGAACATGTTAACGATAGTGTATTAAATCGAAAAGAGCATGCGATAAGCGTGCTCTTTTTCTTTGGGAGTGTGTTCCGTAGTTTTATGCTATCACGAGGTAGAGCATGTTAAAAACATTCTATAGCCGCGCATTGCGGCGTCACTCCGTTTCTGCGCTCCTCGTTTCTGGCACGACATCGGCTATTATCTTTTTTAAAAAGCTCCTTAGGGAGCCAAATTTTTTACCACATCAAGAATCATTGCAAAGAGAGCCATTCGAATAGGCACGCCGTTAGCTGCCTGTCTAAAAATAGCCAAGGAGGGATGGTCATTAAGATCAACATCAATTTCATTGGCCCGTTGATCGCGTGGAAGAGGATGCAGTATGAGTGCTCCAGGAAGACAGGATTGTTCGTAAGTTGCACGATTAAGACTATAGCGGCCACGATAGCTTTTGGCTTCATCAGGAGACGAGAAACGCTCTTCTTGCAAGCGTGTCATATAAATCACATCGGCACTGGCAATGCCTGTTTTAAAATCTTCTGTTTGGTGAACGTGATGGCCATGCTGACGTGTTTCTTCTAAGATAGCTGCTGGCATTTTCAACGATTCTGGCGCAACCCATGTGAAATGAATGTTTTTAAATCGTGAAAGTAATTTTGTTAGCGAGTGAACGGTGCGCCCATGCTTGAGATCGCCAACCATCGCAATAGAAAGACCATTGAGATCTTCGAAGCTGCGATTTTGTTCTTTCATGATCGTATAGAGATCAAGCAACGCTTGTGTTGGGTGCTCTCCCGTTCCATCTCCGCCACTGATTAAAGGGCAGCTTGTGGCCTTAGCGAAATCTTGAACGGCTCCTTGCGTTGGGTGGCGTACCACAAATAGGTCGACATAATTTTCCATAATACGACTTGTGTCATAAAGGGATTCTCCCTTCACAACTGAGGTAGAAGCAAGATCTGCGACTTCATAAACTGCTCCGCCAAGCCGGTAAAAAGCAGTTGCAAAGCTCATGCGAGTGCGGGTGCTTGGTTCAAAAAAAATATTTCCTAATACGGCCCCTTCGAGTGCTCGTGTAAATTTTTTACGTTGAGCATAAGGCTCCATGATTTTTGCTACTGAAAAAATTTCAGCAATATCAGCTTTTTCAAATTGATCGATGGACAGGATATCGGCGTTTTTAAAAATCATGAAGGTAATAAAAATGAAGAATTAGCATCATAAAGAAAAAAAGAACGTCACCAAGAAAAAGTTTTTCTGTAACCTGTAAGCTCCAAGCTGTAACCTGCCTGTTGCGCGATCGTTTAAATGATTGGTTAAAATGTACCTTTTGTGACTTTCAATAACTTAGAGCTTGTCACAAGAGAGAGGTATTCTAACTTTTTACTGCAACTGCTGTGAAAGAATAATGAATCATCTTGATCAACTTGAATCTCAAAGTATCTATCTCCTTAGAGAGGCCTATCATCTCTTTCCCCGCCTCTGCTTGCTCTGGAGTATGGGAAAAGATTCCAATGTTCTACTGTGGTTAACCAAGAAGGCTTTTGCAGGGCACGTTCCTTATCCGTTGCTTCACATTGACACTACTTACGAGTTTCCTGAAATGCTCGAGTTTCGGGCTTGGGCACAAAAATACTATGGATTTGAGCTTATGGTTAAGATCAATCATGACGCTAGGAATGGCTTGGGATCTTACTCTGAATCGATTGGCTATGAAACACACGATCCGATGAGAGTAACGCATGAATTAAAAACAGTAGCCTTAAAGCAATTCATGAATGAACAAAATTTTGATGCGTTGATTACTGGGATTCGACGAGACGAAGATGCAACGCGTGCCAAAGAGCGTTATTTTTCTCCCCGAAAAAATACTTTCGAATGGGATTATAAAAATCAGCCGCCAGAGTTTTGGAATCAAGGTTCCGTAAAATTAGCTCCAGGAGAACATGTCCGCATCCAGCCTCTACTAGATTGGACGGAAGTTGATATTTGGCGTTATCTTGAACGAGAAAAAATTCCTATTCCAACAATGTATTTTTCGCGCGAGGGAAAGCGCTATCGCTCTCTCGGATGCTGGCCGATTACAAAGCCAGTGGAAAGCTCCGCTGCGACGATTGAAGAAATTATTGAAGAGTTACACCTGACAAAAACCGCTGAGCGTTCTGGTCGTGTTCAAGATCATCAAGAGCGCTATGCTATGCAGCAGCTTCGAGCAAAAGGATTTTTGTAATCATGAATCATTCTACGCCTCTTCATATCATCACGGTTGGTCATGTTGATCATGGTAAGTCGACTTTGTTAGGACGTCTTCTTTACGATACAGATTCACTTTTTCACGAACAGAGAAAAGCATTGGAACTAACAGCGCTTGACGGGAAGCCTGTGGAATGGGCTTCTGTTCTTGATGCTTTTCTCGAAGAGCAAACGCAAAATATTACCATTGATACCACACAGTTAGTGTTACGTACTGCGCAACGAGATTACGTGATGATTGATGCTCCAGGGCATGAAGAATTTCTTAAAAACATGATTGCAGGCGCTACTCGCGCTGATGCAGCGCTTCTTCTCATTGACGCAGCTCAAGGAATTCAGAATCAAACGCAGAAGCATCTTCAGCTTTTAAGTTTGATGGGAATCAAGCAGGTGATTGTGCTTGTGAACAAAATGGATCTCATTGATCGAGACGAAGCACTTTTTAAAACAAGAGCAGAGGAAATAAAAAAATTATTTCATCAAAATAGTGTGCTGCCCAAACAAATAATCCCGATCGTTGCGAGTGCTGGAGAAAACGTAGCTGTAAAAAGTTCGAAAATGAATTGGTATGAAGGCGCTACCTTGATGGAAGCTTTGGGACAAATAATGACCGTGCCAACGCTTGAAAAAAAGCCGTTACGATTAATGGTTCAAGATGTCTATCGCTTCGATGAACGACGGTTAGTTGTTGGGCGTGTTGAATCAGGCATATTGAGGGTGGGAGAAAATATTGTTTTTTGGCCAGGTCGGAAAAAAAGTCGAGTGAAATCAATTGAGGACTGGGCAACCCCTCAACAACCACAATCTGCAGTTGCTGGAAAATCTGTTGCTATCACATTAGAGGATCCAGTTTTTGTGGAGCGAGGTTATATTGGAAGTGACGAAAAAGAATTGCCTTTAGAAAGTCGCGAACTCAATGCGAAGATTTTTTGGTTAGATTCGGAGGAGCTCTCGTTAAATCAGGCTGTCAGGTTTCAGCTTGGCACAGAGCAAGCAGAGGGGAGGGTGATTGAGATCTTAAACTCAGAAAAAAAATCTATAAGTCAGCATGACATTGTAGATGTAAAAATTCACCTTACTCATTCGTTAATTTATGATTGCTACGAGGAGATTGCTCCTATGGGACGCTTTGCCATCATCATACAAGAACGTCTAGCAGGTGGAGGAATTGTTCTTGCTTCTCATCAAAATATGACTGCTGATAGGGCTATCAAAAGTAATCATCTTTCATGGAGCGTGAGTGCCGTTGATCGATCGATGCGGAAAAAACAATTTGGACATCCTGGAATCGTACTTTGGTTGACAGGATTGTCAGGCTCTGGAAAGTCCACCATTGCAAGAGGCTTGGAATCATTGTTGCATCAACAAGGGATGGCTACGATGATCTTAGATGGTGATAACTTAAGGCATGGATTGTGTGCTGATCTTGATTTTTCGCTAGAAGATCGGAGCGAAAACATCCGACGCACGGGGGAGGTTGCTAAGCTTTTTGCAGAAGCAGGACTAGTGACCATTTGTGCTTTGATTTCTCCGTTGAGTGTCGATCGAGAACGTGTGAGGTTTTCCTGTTTACGAGATGGGATTTTGTTTAAGGAAATCTTCGTTGATGCTTCGCTAGAAGTGTGTGAAGCCCGTGACCCTCGCGGACTTTATCAAAAAGCACGGCGAGGTGAACTACTCTCATTCACTGGAATTACCTCTCCTTATCAAGCTCCAACAGCTCCAGATGCGCATCTTTCAACCGCCTGCTCTTCAAGTAGAGAGACGATTACTCAACTTTATGAATTAGTGATAGAGTGGACTGAAGGGACGAGAGATTGAAGTAGTATGAAACAGTATTATTTCTTTTAACTGGAATGGAACTCCTATGTTGAGTTTGATCGGCAGTTGAAGAAGCGGAAAGAGAGAGGCTTAACGTCGTGTAATACACTATATCAGGCTTTTCTTGGCTTGTAGAAACACTGTTAATGTCTCCTGGCTGTTTCTGTTGAGAAGCCCTGTTAAGCTCATTGGAGCTAGGGTTAGCGGCACTTGTTTCTTCTCGAGGCGTTGGAAGTGTTTATGAACTCTTCCAGACATAACGCCGTAGTAAGACCAAGAGTGATGCTGTCAGAGGAACCGCTAAAATTGCACCTAAGAGGCCCCCTAATAAGATGCTCCATGTAAAAACCGAGAGGATAATAGTCAGGGGGTGAAGGCCAACGGAGTGGCCAACAATGCGAGGAGAAACAAAGATTCCATCAATGTTGTTAGCGATAAGAAAAACAAAAGTGACGAGGAGAGGGTGCCACCAATCTCCAAATTGAGCCGCAGCAATCAGCACCGCAGGAAGCCAACAGATGATAATCCCTGCATAGGGAATGAGTCCTAAAATTCCAACCATTAAACCCAAAAGTAGTGCAAAATCGAGGTGCACAAAAATAATGAGGGCCACGGCAATCATTGCCCCATCAACAAGACTCACCAGAAGCTGACCTCTAAAAAAATCAATAATGATGTTATTGATTTCGAGAAGAAGCGACGCAATTTCTTCTTTGAGCGAGGAGGGTGGGAGGGGAATGTAATTGCTCCAATGAACCCTGATAGCAGGGCTTTCTAATAAAAGGAAAAAGAGAACAATGGGCACGAGGATGAGGCTTGCTAATGTTCCAAAAATGCCAAAGACACCGCCAATGCTATTTTTTAAAAAATGGCCAAGAGTATTAACGATGACTGGGATTTTTTGTTGGAGCCATTGGATTCCTTCTGCAATTAAGTTAGCAGCGTAATCATGAATATTGCTAGGCTGGGCTTGGTCGCGGCGTTGAGATGATTCTAGAAAATTGCTAATAAAGTCTGAACTTGTCGTGATCAAGTTCTGGACATGTTGAGTATATGTCGGAAGATTTTTGATTAATGTATTTGCCTGGCGTTGCAAGGTTGGGCCAATCCAGCAAGCAAGTCCTACAACACAAAAAAGAAAAACAGCAAAGACAGTAATAACACTCCAAGTTCTACGAAGGCCTCGCTGACAAAGCCACGCAACAACGGGGTTGAGAAGGTAAGTTAGTATGATCGCTATTCCTAAAGGAATTAAGACAGGCTGCAACAAAGCAACTCCTTTAATGAGGAGCCATCCAACAAAAATGGTGATACAAGCAATACTCGTGATGGCTAACGCAGTGATGGCATTCCAGCAAGTTTTGCGTTGAAAAGGTGATGGTGTTTCAAGACGACTCATGATGAAATAAATGCGTTAATGCGATTCCTATGATTAATTTTTAAAACAATGAATTATAGAAAGCCTTAAAGAAATATTAAAATTCATGACCGCTCCTTATTACCTTTGTCAACGTTGTACCAATTGCTGCCGTTGGCCGGGATTAGTTCGCATTGGAGAAAAAGAAATTCGTGAGATCGCAGCTTTTTTAAGGTGCTCTGAGTTTGATTTTGTACAACATTACACTGGCTTACGCCCCGATCGACAGGGCCTCATGTTACGTGATCATGAAGATGGATCATGCATTTTTTTAAAAGGAAAAGATTGTGCGGTTCAAGAGGTGAAGCCACAGCAATGTCGTGATTTTCCTAATGGGTGGAATTTTCCAGGGTGGCGTGAAGTTTGTGAAGCAGTGGAAGTTCGGCAGGACGGTGCTCAATCAGCCTGAAAAATTCTTTCTGGCGTTACCACCAAATCCATCGGTACATCGTGCTCTTCGCTGGGAAGGCTTGTTATCATTTGCCAAGACCAGGAGATGCCTATTTTGCGTGCACGACATGCAGGATTTCCTAACAAGCGATCAAAGTAGCCGGCCCCTCGGCCAAGGCGATGACCCTGGGGATCAAAAGCCATTCCTGGAATCAAGGCAAGGTCGATTTCTGAGATAGAAGCTAATCTCCATGTTTGTGGATCTGGTTCATGAACACTGTAACGACCTATGATCCAAGGAGCCTCTGCAAACCATTCGTATATTTCCAGCTCATCGCCATTCATCCGAGGAAAAAAAAATCTATGCGATGCTTTTTTTAAAAGCGCTAATAAATTGGGTTCATGAGGAAGAGGGGAATAAATTAAAATGCTGTGGGCTCTCTGCAACTCGGGAAGAATAAGGAGTTGATGGCACAAGATTGTTTCTTCGTTGTGTTTTTGGCCCATACTCATCGTGCGACGCATGTCGCTGCGGAGGTTCCGTTTTTCTTGTTGGATGTGGCTTTTTTCCATGGAAGTTGAATGTCCATGTTATAGTGTATTAAATTGAAAAAGGCAGGCCATAAGCTTGTTCTTTTTCCTTAGGACTGCGTTCTCATATCTTTTAATTAAATAGAGTGGAAACTCCCTAGCGATCTTATCTCGTCCTTCGAACGGGGAAGCATTACTGCAACTTCTTAAGGAAAATAATGTTTTAGACAATTACGGTAAGACATGAGATAAAGCCCAACTAGCTTAAAAGCAATTATGGACGATATTCGATCAAGTACAGAAATCAATACAGAGGGATCCTCTTCTACCCTATCAGCTGAAGCTTTGGAAGAGACTCCATTAGTGGGAGAATTAGCAGGCTTAAAAATTACGGAAGAAGAGCATTCAAAAAATTTTTCATCACTGACAAATGAAGAGATTGGAAGAGTAACTTTCCTAGACCAAAGAGGTAGTGATGTACCGCTTCATTCTTTTGTACAAGTTCACCCTTCAATGGAGTCACTGGCAACAGAAAACACTTCTTCAATAGCTTCTAGTCCTGCGCTAAGTCAGAGGCAATTGCTTGATTTCAAAGGCATCGACATACGTTGTTCTCTTTTGAAGGAAAAAATAAAGGTTGCGGAAGAAGGCCTCTTTTCTTTTTCTCAAAAAACATCACACCATTTGGAGGAGGGACAAGAACGCTATGTTAACAATCTCCAGTCTATTCTAAAAGTGATGGAGGATATTTCTATCATTTCGGTACAGAAAACAAATTCCATTGAAAAAATTACATCGGCTGTAGATGCCATGATAAAAGTTGCCGAAGACCTCAAAATATATAGAGAGACAGAGGTTGCTAATAGAGTTGAGGGTAAAGAACGATCTTATACTGGAGCAGCGGGCGAGGCTGCAGAATCATTGTTATATTACATCGACTACGTTGCGGATGTTAAAAAAGATAATCTAGATAATGCTCCTGCTCATCTTTGTTTAGCAAAAAAATGCTTTTCAAAATTTAAATTATTGGAAGCACAAGAGAGTAGTAATAAAGAAGAAGAGCAGCTTTTTTATAATGCTTTTTCTTGTTATCAAGAAGCGCTTGAAAGAAGCTCTTTTGGAGATGAAACATTGGAAGAAGCTGGCGATAGCTTTTTTTCAGCTGCGATAACGGGTCATAACGGTGAGCGGCAAGTTTCAGAGCTTTATAAGCAAGCCGGAACCTTCCTTCGGAAAGCCAACGAAGTAGGTACAAGCCGAGTGCCAGCAGAGGAGCTTTACCATCAGCAGGTATCAAATTATTGGATTCTCTCCGGAAATAACACCCTCAATGCTATTTGTGCTCTGCAATCAAAAAAGGCTATGTTATTTCACCTGTACGATGCAGCTCAACAATGCTTTCAACGTATTGCTGAAAAGCTTTCGCTTATAGCTCAAGATTCAGAAATGTTCGAGGCAATTAAAGCGTTGGATCAAGCTGGTAATCGTTTTGTTTATGCTGCTGAGGCCATAGAAGAAGGCTTCTCAAAACTAGCATTTCTTCACCAGTTTGCAGGACGTTGTCAGCGAGAAAAAGCAGATGCAATTTTTAAAAAAAATAACGAAGCACTCAGTTCTCTTGAAAAGGCAGAACAATTATTACCCAAACTTTTTAGTTTTTTAGAAGAGGAGGCGAGCACACCGGTGCAAGGAGTTAATCGGGTGCGTTTCCAATCTCTAGCAGATGCTTATTATATGGCAGGGAGAGCCCTGGTAAAAGAAGAGCAGAAGATACCAGAATTATGCTTTCGAGCAGCTGAGTGCTGGAAAGAAGTATTGAATAGTGCGACGAATTCAGATCGTGCACCTTTTTTAGAAAAGGCAGCAAGATGTTATAGAGAAGCGGCCATTCACGTTGAAACAAAGCAGGAAGAGGCGGCGCTCTTTTACACGAAAGCAGGAAACTTGATGAACGATGCTGCTAAAGCTGATGACAAAGTTGTGGCTACAGTTTTAGTGCAGGCAGCTGATGCTTATTTGAGCATGGTTCAAGAGAATAAAAAAAACTCAGAACAACATAATAGTGTTATCCAGCTTTTAAAATCTGTTGCTAAATATAGTGAGATAGCGGCAAAAGAGCTAGAGATCGTCCCTGCTCAAGATAAGGATATAGCGGCTGCTTTGGGTCATGCTTCTTTGAACTTAATGCGTGCTGCTGAAAGCTTAAAATTAGGGAACCAGGAATTGGCTGATGCTTATGAGCATTGTGCAACAAGTTATTATTATTTTGCAGTAGCGAATAAGCCATCGTTAGTAAAGCATTTGCCACTTTCAATGCGCCTTAGCTTTCAAGAAAATTCTATTGTCAGCGACTCTGTAAAGGAGTACTGGAAACAGGCCATCGTTGATAATAATGAAAGGATTAAACAACTCCTTTGCACAGATGATGCCTTATAGAAAGCTTCAGGCAACAAGGATAAAGTAAGCGCTGTTTGACGGAGCTCTTTTTCTCTCGTATAGTAGCCCCTCTATGAGTGAGGTTCTGGATAGTTCAAATAAAAGAGTCGTTGTCGGCATGAGCGGTGGTGTCGATTCGAGTGTGGCTGCCTATTTGCTGAAACAGCAAGGATGGGAAGTTATTGGTGTAACGATGAAGCTTTGGCCCCAAGATTGCATGACGCGCGCTGAGGATAAATGTTGCGGGCCACAAGCAATTGCTGATGCGCGGAGTGTGGCTCATGCATTGGGCATACCCCATTATGTTATTGATGAAGCGCTGCCTTTTGAGCAGCAGGTGATCAACTATTTTTCTGAAGAATACAAACTTGGACGGACTCCGAATCCATGTGTGATGTGCAATGAAAAATTAAAATTTGGCAACCTCTGGGATAAGGCTACGGCTCTTGGTGCCAATTATATTGCAACTGGGCATTATGCGATTGTCGAGCACACGCCCGAGCGAGCTATTTTGAAAAAAGGAATTGATGAGACAAAAGATCAATCATACTTTCTGTTTAGTCTGCGTGATGCACAATTAAAGCGCGCCTTGTTTCCTTTAGGAAATTTGACGAAGGCAGAAATTCGCGACATTGCTCGTGAACTTGGTCTGAAAGTGGCAGAGAAGGAAGATAGCCAAGAGATTTGTTTTGTTCCTGGAAAAGATTATAAGGCCTTTTTAAAAAGTCGCGGTGATGTTTTTCAGCCAGGAAGATTTTATGATACGGAAGGAAAAGATCTAGGGCCACACGAGGGAATTGAACTTTTTACCGTTGGTCAACGCAAAGGCCTCCCAGGCGGTTCGCCTTACCCTCTCTATGTTGTGGACATCGACGCATCCGGAGGGCGCGTGATTTTGGGACGTGAGAGTGATTTGCTTTGTGAGTCGTTTGAAGTCGATCGCCTTAATTGGCTAGCAGAAGTTCCTCATGAAGCCAAAACTCTTTCTGTACGTGTGCGACATGGACACGAAGGAGCTGCGGCAACGATAACAGTACTTGATCATGACCGCGCTTTAGTCCGTCTTGCAGAACCGTTGCGAGCAGTGACTCCTGGTCAAGCTGCAGTTTTTTATGATGAAGAACTCATTGTTGGTGGAGGGTGGATTTCAAAACGACATTATTTAACCTAAAAACGTGAATGAAAAATAACTCTTCAACCTCCGTTTCCTCATTTGATCCTATTGAAGAAATCATCGACGAAATCAAGCGAGGGAATATGGTCATCGTGACTGATGATGAAGATCGTGAAAACGAAGGGGACCTCATCATGGCAGCTGAGAAAATGACGCCTGAAAAAATGGCTTTTATGATCCGCTATACGGGAGGTGTTGTTTGCATGCCGCTGAGCAATGAAATTGCAGATCGATTAAAGCTGCCTCTAATGACGGAGAAAAATACTTCCAAGTTTGGAACGGCTTTTAGCATCAGTATTGAAGCTGCTTCTGGGGTAACAACAGGAATTTCCGCTGCCGATCGTGCTTGTACTGTTTTAACAGCCATTCGACCTGATTGTTCTCCAGAAGATCTGTGTCGTCCTGGCCATGTTTTTCCTTTAAGAGGGGCTGATGGTGGCGTGCTAAAGAGGGCCGGTCATACGGAGACGTCTATCGATTTGGTGCAGCTGGCAGGGCTTCGTGCTGGTGCTGTTCTTAGCGAGCTCATGCATGATGATGGAACCATGATGCGTCTTCCTGAGTTGCTTCGCTTTAAAAAAGAACATGGGCTCAAAATGTGTTCGATTCAAGATCTGATTGCTTATCGACGTCAACGCGAGAGGCTTGTCGTTCGCGAGCAAGAAATTTTTCTGCCAACGGAGTATGGCGATTTCCAGCTTTTTCTTTATCGGACAACGCTTGATCAGCAGCAGCATTTGGCGTTGGTCAAAGGCCCGATTGATCCTCTTAAACCAGCACTGGTGCGGGTTCATAGCGAATGTTTTTCGGGAGATGTTTTTGGATCACAGCGATGTGATTGTGGTGATCAGCTGCACATGGCATTAAAACAAATTCAAGAGAGTGGTCATGGAGTTCTTGTTTACATGCGCCAGGAAGGACGAGGGATTGGGCTTGCAGCTAAAATTCATGCCTACAAATTGCAAGAAGAAGGACTTGATACAGTCGAAGCTAATGCAAAGCTCGGCTATCCTATGGATCTGCGTGACTATGGTGTAGGAGCACAGATTTTATTTGATTTGGGAGTACGGCAACTGCGTCTTTTAACAAATAATCCAAGAAAGATTGTCGGGCTCGAAGGCTTTGGAATGAGGGTTGTGGAGCGCATCCCGCTTCAATCATCCTGTAACCCTCACAACGAAAAATATCTTATAACAAAGAAAAATAAAATGGGACATCTGTTATAATGATGTTTTTTCTATAACCTGTAGTCTGTATCTATGTCTCTTTATTTTCCAGAACGTCCAATTAATTCTCTTCTGCGTCCTGCTCGAGTCAGTATTATTGCAAGTCGTTATAACAGCGCTTTTGTTGATGTGATGTTGGAGCAGACTAAGCAAGAACTGTTGGCTATTGCTTCGAATACAAACGTTGAAGTGACCCGTGTTCAAGGAGCTTTTGAAATTCCTGTGCTAGCGAACATCGTGTCAATGCGACGCGCGCCTGATGTTATCATCGCTTTGGGGGTGATCTTGCAAGGAGAAACAGCGCATGCGCGACTTATTGCAACATCTATTACTGATGCGCTCATGAAAATTTCAATAAACCAAGGGATTCCTGTTATTCATGAAGTTCTCTTGTTGGAAAGCAAAGAACAAGCGATGGAGCGTTGCCTTTCAGAATCTGTTAATCGTGGAGTTGAGGCTGCAAGAGCAGCTTTTGTAGCGCTTGAAGCTATTAACTCTACTCAACCGCAATAAAAAATATGGGTGTTCGTCGAGAGGGGCGTGAAGCTGCCGTTCAATTTCTTTATCAATATGACCTAGGGGGTTCTTTAACAGCTGAAGAGCTTGTAGACTTTTATGCATTTCGAGGCATTAGTCCTGCCGCACGGCGTTTTTCTCAAAAACTCGTTGATGGAATATTGCCGAACAAAATAAAAGAAATTGATAAGCTTATTCAACAGTATGCTGAAAATTATGAGCTAGACCGACTCTCAACTGTTGACCGCAATATTTTAAGGTTAGCACTTTATGAACTTCTTTCGGGTGAAGAGACGCCCGTCCCTGTTATTATTGACGAAGCAATTAGCATCGCCAAAAAATATGGTACTGAACACTCAGGGCGTTTTGTGAATGGAGTGCTGGATCAGGTGCAGCGTGCGCTTGTTGCTCAGGTCAATGCATGATCTTAGCAGGGCTAGAAAAATCTAACTCCTGACATACGTGTTCTCAGATTTTCTAAACGTCTAACTTTTTTCTACCATGGGCTTTTTAACAAACTTATTAAACAAATTTGGTTTTCAACAAGGAGAACCAGTCGATTGGGACGAGCTAGAAGCAACATTGTGGCAAGCGGACTTGGGCAGTGGTGTTGTCGCCTCGGTTTTGACACAGCTTCGAGAAAAAAAAGGGACCTTTGATGCTGCAACTGTTTTGCAGACAACAAGAGAAGTAATTGGAACATTATTGCCCGAACGGGCTATGCCACTTATTCCTCGTGCTGAAGGTCCTGTTGTGATTTTTTTGGTGGGAGCTAATGGCACTGGAAAAACAACCAGTGCAGCAAAATTAGCTCATTATTTGCAACAGCAAGGGCATTCTATTGTTCTAGCTGCTGCTGATACATTTCGCGCTGCTGCTATTGGGCAGCTTCAGACTTGGGGAGAGCGTCTTGGTATTGAAGTAGTAGCAAGTCAGTATGGTGCTGATCCAGCAGCTCTTTGCCATGATGCTTTTGTAAAAGCGCAACGTTTACATGCTCACTTTTTAATTTGTGATACCGCAGGACGTTTAGCGAATAAATCAAATTTGATGCAAGAATTAGCGAAAATAAAACGAACCGTTGCCAAATTAGACCCTTCCGCTCCTCATCATGTGTTATTGGTAACCGATACAACAACGGGAAGCAATGCTCTCATGCAGAGTAAAGAATTTCACTCAGTCATAGGGCTGACAGGGTTAATCCTCACCAAAATAGATGGTGCAGGAAAAGGAGGTGTAGCAGTTGCGATTGCGCGAGAGATTGGTATCATGCCTGCTTTCTTAGGAAGTGGTGAAGGGATTGAGGATTTTACACTATTTGAGAGAGAAGACTTTTTGAGGCACCTCATCTAGAAATTTTTTTAAAAAACTCATTTTTACCTGTAACCCAAAACCTGTACCTTGTAACCTGTTTAGCATGATATCACCAGCTTGGATTCGTTTTCAATGGAAGACAACAACACTGCCTTCCCTGCCTAAATTTGATTCGCGTTTAATCATTCGGAATGCTACTCCTGCCGAAGAAAATGCTGTGTTAAAAGTAGCCCTCCTAGCACTTGCCATGAATACTGATTGGCATGATGCAACTGGTGAAGTTCAAGAATTAATTGAAGCTGCTGTCAAAAAATCTTTTTCTTCAGAAAAAGAACCCTCCTGTCTTGTCGCTGCTCACGGTGCAAGGATTATTGCCACGTCTGTTTTGGATTTAAACCCAGAAGCCATTAATCATTTAGTTACTGGCCCCTGGGTTCTTTCTGAATATCGTAATCGAGGGCTTGGAACGGCCTTATTATGGCACTCCCTAGAGCGATTTGCTAAAGTTGGAATCACTTCTGTTCTTGGGATGACTCGTAAAAACAGCATGGCTGCTAAATTTGTTTATCCAAAATTTGGAGGAGTGATCGAAGACCCTTCAGCTCCTATTCAAAAGGAGTTAGTGTTTTAGTCAGTCGGCTTCTTGTCCCTAAACCGGATGGAGTAAATCTCCCTTCTATTGCCTTGTGGTGTAACGGTAGCACAGCAGACTCTGAATCTGTTTGTCATAGTTCAAATCTATGCAAGGCAGCCAAAATATCGTCTGAAATTCTACTGATCTGGCGAACTACGGCGTCACTTCGGTGCTCGTCGCTTCACGTATTACTATACGCTCAGCATCTGTGCGCCGAAGTTTCTTGTGTTTCATCCAGTTCAGCGAATTTCAGACGATATTTTTTTGGCTGTTGTTGATGCTGCTGGCTTGGTGAACTACGGCGTCACTTCGGTGCTCGTCGCTTCACGTATTACTATACGCTCAGCA
>CAYOAN010000005.1:142432-188780 GCA_964402065.1 uncultured Chthoniobacter sp.
GAAGTTTCTTGTGTTTCATCCAGTTCAGCGAATTTCAGACGATATTTTTTTGGCTATTGTTGATGCTGCTGGCTTGGCGAGCTAAGGCGTCACTTCGGTGCTCGTTGCTTCAAGCGCTTTTATGCACGCTCTGCTGCTAGATTTCTTCGATAGCTTAAGACCCTTGCTGGTGGAAGATTGTTAAGAACAATGCGGTGATTCGCTTCTTTTTCAAAGTGAGTAGTGGCTCTTTTTTGAAAGTGTCGTGCGCGGGGGCTAATGCCAGAGCAGAGGTAGGTAAAGGTTCTAAAAATTCCATTAGGGCTCAATGATTGCTGGGTAGCAGTTAAAATGCGCTCTTGTAAGAATGCTGGCATATTAGCAAAGGGGAGTCCTGAGATAATTAGGCGAGCTGGTCCAAGCTGATAATGTTTTAAAAGTTGATCGACGTCTTCTGCGGAACCATGGTGAAAGAGCATTTCAGGGAATCGATGGCGTAACGCTTTGCATAAGTGAAGATCATACTCAATCCCAAGATAACGAATTCCTTGTGGTAAATGTTGACGGAGGAGATGCGTGAAAGGGCCTGTTCCTGGGCCATATTCAATAACGACATCACCTGGTTGGAAGTCGATATCTTCAATCATAGCCTTAGCAAGGTGCCGAGAGCTTGGGCAAATGGAGCCAACGGCATGAGGCTTCATGAGAAAACGAGCCAAAAAATGAAGCTTGCTACGCAGCGAATGTGGAGAATGGTGTTTGGACATGGCAGAGTCAAAGTAGGTTACAGGGTGTAGGTTATAGGTTACAGAAAAAATTCATGGTTCATGAATGAGAGCGTATTTAAATAATGCTATAGCGTCTTAAATAGATAGAGGGCTGCACGTTTGGCTCAAGAGGGCGTTCTCAGATGTTACGTTATCCTGAGATAGCTTCTTGATCTTCGGTCTTGTCCTAGGAAAAATTGCTGCGCTTCTAGCGTTCCCTTCTCAAATTAATACGCTATCGTGTTGAGACGACGATCACGCAAGGTTCTTAGTGCGCCGTTTCCATTTAATAAACTAGAACTTTAATCGATAGCTGCAGTCTGAATTCTATAATTTTGGCTTGCCTAGAAAATTCATTTTTGAGCAAGCTTTTCTATGCTTCCTCAACTTCTCTGGTTTTCACGACAACGTGCTATTTCCATCAACCAAAATGATATTCAAGCGTTAGCTGCTGCAGCTCTTCCAGAGTGCCTTGCAAGGCCGCGTTATGACACTAGTTCGCTCCCAGCAATGGTTGAAATTTCATTGTTGAATGATCGTGCTATTACCAAAGTTCATGCTGATTTTTGTGATGACCCAACACCAACTGACGTTATCACATTTAGACATAGCCCTGAACTAGGAGAGATTCTGATTGGTGTTCCCACCGTAGCACGCCATGCCAAGAAGTTTCATCAATCATTAGAGCATGAAATAGCACTGTGTGTGATTCACGGTTTACTTCATCTGCTTGATTATGATGACATCAAAGAAACAGACCGTATTCTCATGCATCAAGTGCAGGACTCTGTGCTGCAATATGCCGTAGAATCTGTTTCGTAGCTTCATTTTAAAAAGAAAATTTGTGCGATATCAAAGAGAGATTATAGATTAAGGAATTCCAAATTTATGAAATACGAATTTTCTATTAACAAACAGAAATCGGTAACAATGACTGTGACGCATCAGCTTCGTAGCGGAAGAGTTTTTTCTAAGGCCGAACTTTTGGAAAGGCCAGAAATAGCAGAGGAGGCGCTCTTAGCTGCTTCTTGGCAGGTTATTGTTCACAATGACCCCGTCAATTTAATGAGTTATGTAACGATGGTATTTCAAAAAGTTTTTGGATTTAAAAAAGAGATTGCAGAAAAACATATGATGGAAGTTCACAACCAAGGACGTTCTATTGTTTGGGTTGGTGCGCGTGAAGAAGCTGAGTTTTATGTGGAACGGCTTCACAGTTTTTTATTGTTAGCAACATTGGAACAAGTATGAATTTTCATCAGCAAGCAAATGGAGATCTGGAAATTTCCGATGTGGATCCTCTTTTAGCATTTTTAATTATCGAAGGAATACGGCAAGAAGAAGAGGAATGGGAGTGTGTGGCAGACTCTTTTTGGGCCTCTCCCCTTGCTGAAGAAATTCCTTTTTCTGAGGATTGGAAAGAATATGTACAGCCAGGATTATTGACGCTATTGAAGTCTGCTCATGCTTATGTTTTAACGGATTTAGAAAAAATGAAGCGAGAGCAACTTCAGAATCCAGATGCTGCTTTATTAAGGCTTCTCATCCCCGCTTCCCATCGAGAGGCTTGGCTGCGTATTCTCAATGTTGCTCGTCTCTCCTTAGCAGCGCGAAACCGATTAACAGAGGAAGAAATTAGCAGCAACGATGCACCTGATTTAAGTAACGAACGAGGGAAAATTATTTTGCAGCTACAACTTTTTTCACTGTTGCAGCAAGTGCTTGTGGAGATCGAGTCAGAGCTCCTGTAAGAAAACGACAAACAGGCTAGACCATTTTCAAAAAGTTATAGTCGTAGATGATGGCGTTACTTTGCTGCTTGCTAACGTCAGTTCGTCTAATGGTCTCCTTGGCCGGCTGTAACTTTTTAACAGGTTCTAGAGCTATAGCGCCTTAAAAAACTTCTAGTCTCCAAAGGAAATCCCAACGGCGCGTGCGGTCTCCACCATTTGCCCCTGTGGTGGAACCCTTTTAAGGCAATGAACTGCTTTGCTGATCGGAACGCTTTGCACGTCGTAGTTTTGATAACAGACCATGGTTCCAAATTTTTCTTGAGCTGCAAGTTGAACGGCTTTCACTCCAAATCGCATGCCTAAGATGCGGTCCAAATTAGTTGGATCTCCGCCACGTTGTAAATGACCTAGCACACAAACGCGCGTTTCCTTTTCGGTATGCTTCTCAATTTCTTGGCAAAGCATGTCGCCGATGCCACCAAGGCGCCATTCCCCTTGGGTGCTAGCATGATGCCATTGATGGCCTTCAGCTGTTTTAGCCCCTTCTGCAACGACAATCATGGTGCTTTTATGACCTGCTTGATCCCGCTGACGGATGGTGGCAATTATTTTTTCTAGCGTAAAAGGAATTTCTGGAATGAGTACAATATTGGCGCCGCCCGCTAACCCACTCCAGAGGGCAATCCAACCGGCATGACGTCCCATAACCTGAAGGATCATGACGCGCTTATGGCTTGCAGCTGTTGTGTGAAGACGATCTAGCGCATCTGTTGCACAAGCAACGGCGGAATCAAAACCGAAGGTCATGGCTGTTGCCTCGAGATCATTATCAATGGTTTTTGGAACACCAATAACGGGAAGACCAGCTTCATGAAGTTGCAAAGCTGTATTCATAGAACCATCGCCTCCAATCACAATCACAGCGTGCAAGCCAAGGTTGCGAGAGGTTTCTAAGGCTTGAGCAAGAATAGTTGGAGGGATTTTTTTCTTTTTTCCTGCGCCAACTTTAGCAGTGAAGTGTCCTCGATTGGTTGTTCCTAAAATTGTTCCTCCCACTTGCATAATGCCTGTGGTGTTAGCTTCCGTTAAGATGTAGTAATCTCCTGGCAGTAGCATTCCTTCAAAACCATCGCGAAAGCCAACGACTTCCCACTGAAGTTCTGTAGCAGCACAAACAATAGCGCGCAAAACAGCGTTGAGGCCAGGGCAATCGCCCCCGCTTGTAAGAACGCCAATGCGTTTTTTCGGCTTTTCTTGAGACTCTGCAGCTACGCTAAACGGAGAGGGGGCTTCGTTATTCGCAGTTAGAACTTTTTGATCTCCAATGGAGGAGCGTTCATGAGAAGATCCTGGTGCTTTATCGTCAGGATGGAGATTGGAAGGAAGTCTGTTCATACATTATAAAAATCGACTTGAACGTGTAGGCCGACCTTTGCTCGCCCAAGCATTGTATAACTCCCAACCACGTTGATTTAAAGTGGTCCCTTCTGTTGTGCGATTGTCTGCATTAAGGAGAACAACAATAATGCGACGAGGAGTGGTGTAGATGGTATTTCCTTCTTTTTTTACCTCTGGATCACGAGCGCTAGTTAATACTGCGAACTCTCCCTCTGATGGAAGGCGTGCTGTTTTAACACCATCAATTCCATTAACACCTAATAAATTATTGGTGTTATTAACGGTGGTGCCTAACGTTTTATTTCCTCGTTGAATGTGAATATCGCGTGATTTTTGAGCGACATAAAAAGCAAGACCAGGCTTTGAATAACCATAGCGTGTAAGTCGAGCAAGGTCAGCTGCACAGGAGTAAGGTTGCTGGCCACTAGCAATAGGAAGTCCGTGAGAATTAAGGAAGAGAGTTCGTTTCATTTCAAGCTCTCGAGCAAGAGCATTCATGTTGGCAACAAAATTACCGACGCTATCTAAATTTTGAGGGTTAGGAAGTTTGGACCCGACATAGCTTGCAATTGTTATTGCGGCTTCGCTATCCGAAGGGAGTAGCATGAGGTAAAGTAAATCACGGAGCGTTATGCGGTCTCCTGCTTGAAGTCCTAAAGGATTGCCCTGTCCTTGAGGCGCTGCTGGAGAAGGCACTTCTACCGTTGTGTCAAGGTTGCTGCCGCTTGTTCTGATCCAATCAAGTAGCGTGATGGCAACAGCAATTTTAGTTAGACTTCCAATGGGAACACGGTCATTAGAGCCTTGTTGATCCAAAATACAGCCCGTTTCATTATCGATGATGATAAAGCGAGAGGCTGTTGCTCTGGGCGAAGTTAAGAGAGCAAAAAGACAAACAAGAGAAAGAGTCAGGGAAAAAAATTTCATATGTATTTCTGGATGTTCGTTGCTTTTTTTACGTTCCACGAATGTTTCCATAAAGTTCAATCTGAAGTCGAGGAGCAAATCGAAACCCTCGCTCACGACAGATTTTTTCAACAATAGAAGCTCTTTCTCGCAATGTTGTTATATCGGTCCCTTCTGGCATCAATAAAATACGATCACGCGGGATAGCGTCTAAATCTTTTAAGATAGTTTCTATTTCAGGAATTTCTTGTTCTGAAGAGACGACAAATTTTAGTTGAACATCATAATTCCGAATCCACGTACGCAAGATCTCTGGTTGATAACGAGTAGATTCATGCTTTTCTTTCCACGCTCCTGCGGTAGAAAAATCAGGTATGGAATTTTTTAATTTTGGGCTGAGAGAAGCAAGGTCGCATGCAATGCCGTTTGGCATTACGGTTCCAGCTGTTTCAATGGTGATATGATATTTTTTTTCTCGCAGACGCTGAGCAAGCTCAGGCAGTTCTGGGGCAATCATCGGCTCTCCACCCGTTAAAACGACATGCTGAGCTGGATAATGGGAAATTTTTTTAATGATTTCATCAATGCTGAGTTGTTCTCCTTCAGGCTTCCAGGAAGCGTAGGGTGTATCGCACCACCGGCAGCGTAGGTTGCAGCCTGAGGTGCGGATAAAAATAGAAGGGACCCCAATCATTAATCCTTCCCCTTGGAGTGAGTGAAAAATTTCGGAAAGAAACATCGGGAAGAAATATAGCGTATTAAAGCAAAAAGGGCACGCGATAAGCTTACTCTTTTTCCCTAGCAAGGCATTTTCAGATCTTACGTTAGCATGAGGTAGTATCTCGATCTTCCGCCTTATCAGACGCCAGAAGTCCAACTAGAGCATGTTAAAAACATTCTATAGTCGCGTATGGCGACGTCACTCCGGTGCTCGAAGCCTCGAGTATGCCGATATTCACTGCGTTTCTGCGCTCCTCATCCCTGGCACTACATCGGCTGCAATACTTTTTAAAAGGCTCTAATCCATGAATGATGGTATCACGAGCAACGGAGGATGAGTAAAAGTTAGTTGCCTTCGTCAATTCCGAATAAAGGGGGCACAGTGATGCGTTAACTGAAGCAGACTTATTGTTTTTGTTTGTTGGTATGGACTGGTTATCCGTTACTTTGCCTGATATTCAGTCGGATCATTTATTCCAGCAAGGTGGAACGCTTCACGGCGCTCTACGCAAGTCCCACAGAGCCCACAGTGCAGTTTTTCGCCTTTGTAGCATGACCATGTCTTAGCATAATCAACACCAAGTTCCATGCCGCGTTGAACAATGCCACTTTTGTTCATATTAATGAAGGGGCGAAGGATTTCTATTCGTGTATCGGTTCCTTCGCGTAAGGCATCACTCATTGATTTCAAAAATTCTTCACGACAATCAGCGTAAATGAAGTGATCACCTGTATGAGCTCCAATGACGATCCCTACCGCTCCATGAGATTCTGCAAAACCTCCAGCAATGCCAAGCATGATGCCATTGCGAAAA
This sequence comes from uncultured Chthoniobacter sp., assembly GCA_964402065.1. Classification (GTDB taxonomy): domain Bacteria; phylum Verrucomicrobiota; class Verrucomicrobiia; order Chthoniobacterales; family UBA6821; genus CAIWMF01. The sequence goes on from CAYOAN010000005.1 coordinate 148,751, forward strand.
GGAACAACAGTTTGTTTCATGTTGTCTGCTGCATAATGACCTTCAGGAATTTCCTTGCCTGACTTGAGGAGATGTGAATGAAAGTAAGCATTCATGAAGTTTAACGGCAAGATGACATGAGGAATATCCAACTTGTGAGCATGATAAGCTGCCATAGGCAATTCTACATGATTATGTTTGGAGCCATAATCAAAGCTTAAACATGCTATAACTTCATGATTCTGATGCGTGTGATAGAGAGCTGTTGTAGAATCAAGACCACCGCTTAAAAGAACAACAGTCTTCATTATTTCTTTTGGTAGCTAGCTTCAACGCGAAGGCCGATGCCACCTCGTGGTGTGAAATCTCCAACAACTGTCATGCTACGAGGCTTAACAACTTGAACAAGATCATCCAAAATGCGATTGACGATGCTTTCTGCAAAGACGCCTTGATTGCGAAAAGAGCGTAGGTAAAGCTTTAACGCTTTGCTTTCAATACAACGATCTTTGGGAACATAACAAATGATGATGGTGGCGTAATCAGGCTGTCCTGTAATCGGGCACATCGAAGTGAACTCCTCCGTAGAAAAAGAGATTTTATATTGTCGGTTAGGAGCTGGACTGACAAAAGTTTCTAAGAGAGCTGTTGAAGGAACTTCTGCTTGAGGAAGAGAGCCAGAACCAAGTAGCGTAAGGCCTGTCGTATCGGAGACAAGCGGCTTGGAGGAGGTTTTTTTCTTGTAGGGGCGAAGAGAAGATTTTTTAGACATGGATTAAAGGTTAAATGCTGAGAGCTAAGCGCGGAAGGATTTTCTCATGTTTTATTGACCAAGCTTCCAGTTGTCTTGCAGGCTAACTCAAGCTTTTTGTTCGCAAACTCTAGAGCGTTTTAAAAAATATGATAGCCGATGTAGTACCAGGAATGAGGAGCGCAGAAATGCAGTGTATATCTCATACTCGAGGCTTCAAGCACCGGAGTGACGCTGCAATACGCGGCTATAGAATTTTTTAACGTGCTCTAAATGCTGCCAGTCGTTGAGCGAGAGAGGTAGGAACGGAAGCTCTTACTACAGCGATTTCATCTTCGTAATGGAGAGAAGAAACATGTCCGACCCGGTGAATTTCAGCCAGGAGTGCACTTGCTGCTGGGGGTAAGTGGTAAGAGTCTTCGACGCGCAACGAGGAAAGTTCTTGCTCTAGGCGGGTAAGAAACGTTTCTTTTCCTAATCCAAAACGAGCAGAAATGGCAATGCTATTAGGAAAGCGCATCAATTCACGTTGAATAAGGTCAGGGTGCGGAAGGCGATCAATTTTATTAAAAATAAGGAGACATTGTTTATCGGCAGCCCCCAGTTCTTTTAAGATCGCATTAACCGCATCGATTTGTTCGAGGTAATGAGGATGACTCAGGTCAACAACGTGTAATAAAAGATCGGCCAACTCAACTTCTTCTAGCGTTGCTTTAAAAGATTCTACCAATGTGTGAGGAAGCTTGCGAATAAAGCCTACGGTGTCCGTGAGCAGAATTTTTTGGTGATTAGGAAGGACAAGTTGACGTGTCGTAGGATCTAATGTGGCAAAAAGAAGATCCTCTTCAAAGACAGCGGATCCTGTGAGGAGATTGAGAAGCGAAGATTTGCCTGCGTTAGTATAGCCGACAAGTGAAACAAGAGGCCATTGATGGCGAGAGCGTCCTTCACGCTGTGTTTGGCGAATTCTTCGAACGCTTTGAAGGTCTCCTTTTAAGCGAGCAATTCTTTCCTGTACACGACGACGATCAACTTCAAGCTGTGTTTCACCAGGACCCCGTGTACCAATACCGCCGCTTTGTCGAGAAAGGTGCCCCCACATGCGCGTCAAGCGTGGGAGCAAATATTGCAACTGTGCTAGCTCTACTTGCAATCGGCCTTCACGAGTGCGAGCGCGAGCTGCAAAAATATCGAGAATTAATTGTGTGCGATCGATAACCTTTCGCTTACAGAGTAACTCTAAGTTACGTCCTTGTGCCGGGGTAAGTTCGTCATCAAAAATAATGGAGGTTGCTTTTTTTTCTTCGCAGAGCAGCGCAAGTTCTTCGGCTTTTCCTTTTCCAATGTAGTAAGGCGCTGTCGGGCGTTCTAGGCGTTGCGTAATCGTAGCAACAACCTCGGCTCCTGCGGTGAGAGAAAGTTGGCTCAGCTCTTCTAATGATTCCAAAAGCTCCCATCGAGCAATGCTGGGGCGTTCGAGGCCTACTAAAATTGTTTTTTCACTCATGAGATTTTTTAAAAACTCTACTTCTACTGGGAATAACTGAGTTGCTTTATATATTATTGTGCGCTCAGCCTCTCCCATCCAAGGCTTCAAACGCCTCCTCATCATAAGCGAGTTTTGAAAGAAGTCTAGTGAACCGCATGTTCTTCTGCAAGCAGCTGGAGAGCTTTTTCTGTTGCTTCTTCAAGAGAGGAAAAACAACTTAGGTTTAGCTCGGAAAAAGAATGTTGATTCCGAAACCAAGTCATTTGGCGTTTGGCGTAGCGTTTTGTTTTTTGAATGATCGTTTCCATCGTTTTTGAGAGCGATAACTCTCCTCGAAGATGGGCTTGAATTTCAGAAAGACCAAGCGTCATTGAGGCAGTGCGGCTCAGGGAACCAAGAGAAGCTACCTCTTGAAGGACGCCGCGTTCAAACATGGAGTGTACATTTTTTTCGATGCGCTGATGCAGATCACCTCGATCGCGAGTCAAGAAAAGTCCTTGATGAGGAATGGTAGTAGAAATTTCTTTTTTCCAAATTTCAGCGAGTGGTTTTTTTGTGAGAAAAAGAATTTCCAAAACGCGTTCCACTCGTCGGCGATTATTGGTGTCAATTTGAGCCGCAGCATTTGAATCGAGCTGGTTCAGTTGGACAAGTAATTCATGGTGAGAGCATGAAGCCAGTTGTGCTCGTAACTCGGAATCTGCTCGGGGAAGTGGATCAAGTGGAGAGAGCAGGGAGCGTAAGTAAAACCCAGTTCCTCCGACTAACAGAGCCGTTTTTTTTCGCTCTGCAATCTCATGAAGCAGTGGTAGCGCCATTGAACGATACCGCATTGCATCGCATTCTTCAGTAGGGCTAAGCACTCCGATAAGATGCTGTGGAATTTCTTGGGAGGAAGTTTGCGCTGTTAAGATAGGCAGACCGCGATAAAGCTGGAAGGCATCAACTCCAATAATCTCTCCAGAAATCTGGCGAGCCATTTCAAGGGCCAGTGTTGATTTGCCAGCGGAAGTTGGGCCAACAATGGCTAAGACTGATGTGTGAAAGCTGGAGGTTGAAAATTTCAATGCAATTCAACGGTGCAACGTGATCTTATTCCTTTGAAGGCAGTCATGCAAAAGATGGTCGATGTGAATTTAATACACTATAAGAAGTTATAAAACAAAGTTTCATCGAACGTTCTTAGAGCTTTTATCACTTGCTCTCTACGCTGCCTGCTCCATTTCTGCCTCAGTAGAAAACCACGGCTGAGTGATGAGGAACGAGGCTCCTAATCTGGAGCCCCTTTCCTAAATTTCAAGAGAGACTAATACAAACTGCAAGATTCCTTGGACTCATTGGAATCATGTTGGCAGCAGTGGCCTTCATGACCTTTTTCAGTAGCAGTATTTTGTTCAGCTGTTTCTGCGTGGCAGTGATTTTCTTCTGAGCAGCAAGTCTCAGCTTCTTGAGCAGGAGCCGCAGAACGTTCTGAGCGCATCTCAGGCAGCGCTTTTGCACCACTAACAACTAATTTGCGGCCCATGTATTCTTTGTCGTGAAGCTCTTCAACAGCGCGTTTTGCTTCGTCAAGAGTTGTCATTTGAATAAAGCCGAAGCCTTTGGAACGATGCGTTTCGCGGTTAGCTACAAGTTCAACGTTTTGGACCTGACCAACACCGCTGAAAAGTTCAAAGAGATCACTTTCAGTAGCATCAAACGAAAGGTTGCCAATGTACAGACGAGGGCTTGTTACTTCTACACGTTCTGGTTTACGGCTTGTACGAGCCTTAGCAGGATGACGCTCTCTGCTAGCAGTAGAGCGGTTTTCACCAGATTTCGGAGTGTGTTTTTTGGTAGGTTTACTTTTACCAAGACCAATGAGGCCCAATAATTTTTTGAAGAACCCGACCTTTGGTGCCTTAGCAGGAGTTGCTGGAGTGGAATGTCCTGATTTTTTAGGAGCTCCGGAAGCTGGGCGACGACGACGTCCTCCTTGAGAACGAGGACCACGGCGAGAAGAAGAGTAATTGGATGACATAATAAGTAAGGGAGTGAGAGAAGATCCTCATAAAAAGATCATCGAAATGATCAACGAACCAATCTTTTTTTATAGAGATTCTTCCAATGTTAATAATAAGTAAATTTTCAGGATGTTTGTTAAAGACAGTCTTTTGATTAAGGTTGCCTGAATGTTTCACCGTGATTTTGTTATGGCTTGCGAGAGCTTGATGCAGATTGGAGAAGACGTTGCTTGAGCTTGGAAGGGTATATGAAAATAGCCTTGCCCTCAAATTACTATCCGTCTCGTCTGGATCATGCTACGCGGCACCTCACGTGAATCACTGTAAAGACCGAACAACAAGTAGAACCAACTTTTATCGATAGAAAAGCTGATGGCATCAGTCAAATTCCTAAGCCTAAGGAAGCTATTCTCGATAAGCAGGTTTTACTAACAAGGCCCGAAAGCGGGTCTTATGATGACGGAAAATGAATTTGGCGCAAGGAAATTCAATTTTCAAAATAATAATTCAAGAGCTTCCATGCGACATAAGTAAATACGATGCCTGCAGCTAGGCCACTACCGATACCTATTGAGGTAACAAGTAAGGGCGAGAGTCCGTAAGCAGCAGCATAAGAGCTTCCTTTAACTGCCGCTACCGAAGCAACGGCAAGTCCGCAATATGTTGCAAACCCTTTGATATATTTACGCTCTATTGGATATTTTGTTGCAGGGAGAGAGTTGCTCGCTTGGAGAGGAACAGCGTTTGTAGGCACACCAGAAGCGTCACAAGAGAAACTGGTTGTTTGATAAGGGGGTAAAGGAGAGTTTGTTTCCTGAGAAGAGGTTTCATCTACAGTGGGGTCGTTAGAGTTAATAGGCTTCTCTTCGATTCCCTTGGATAAAATATTTTCTGATGAGGTGTCACTTTGTTGAAGAGGCTCTTGAGAATAACTCAGCGCCATACTTGAGGTTACCGTAAGTAAGAGAGCGCACATCGAAAATAAAAAAATATTTTTCATAAAAATTATACAAATTTCCCAGGGTTAAGAATGTTGTTTGGGTCTAAAGCTCTTTTTAGTTGAGTGTGAAGGTTTCGCACGGCAGGTGTCGTCGCTTGTTTCCACCAAGGAAGCTTGGCAAGTCCAATTCCGTGTTCTCCAGTAATGCTGCCACCCCAATCGAGAACTTGAGTGAAAAGGAGGTTTAAGAATGTTTCAATGGTTGCCTTTTCTTCTCGTTGCTGTTCTTGGGAGACCATGATGTTGACGTGAATATTACCATCTCCTGCGTGCCCAAAACAAGCAATAGGAAAGCCGCTCTGAGCTTGTAGCTTTTCTGCAAAATCAATGAGGTCCACAAGACGGCTCCGTGGAATAACAATATCTTCGTTGAGTTTGATGAGGCCAGTTGCTCGTAATGCCATAGAAAAAGAGCGACGCAAATTCCATAGGCGATCGCATTCTTCAGGCGTGATGGCATGCTCAACTTGAATAGCTTTATTTTCTGCTAGCAATTTTTTGAGAGTAAGAGATTCACCTTTTATGCTTTCTACCTGACCGTCGATTTCAACAAGGAGATGCGCTGCACCAGGAGGGATGACATTTTTTATTTCAGAAGGAAGATCGCGACGTGCTGCCTCCAATGTAAAATGATCAGCGACTTCAATAGCAGCAGGAAGATAACCTGCATGAAAAATATTTTGTACAGCTGCGGCAGCCTCTCTCATTGTTGTAAATCCTGCAGACAGGGTGGCTCTGGCAGGTGGCATTGGAAGCAAACGTAGTGTGGCTTCAGTAATCACCCCAAGTAATCCCTCAGAGCCGATGAACATTCCAAGGAGATCAAAGCCTGTTTTGTTTTTGTGCGTACGGCCACCAAGACGCACCAGTGAACCATCTGCTAAAGCAACTTCTAATCCTAAAACATAATTTCGGGTAACACCATATTTGAGGCAGCGTGGTCCTCCAGCATTAGTGGCAATGTTTCCTCCGATACTACAATGCTCACGACTTGCAGGATCCGGCGGATAAAAAAGTCCTTTGGCTTCTGCGGCCTCTTGTAATTGACTTGTGATGACTGCAGGTTGAACTACGGCAACAAAGTCACCAGCGTGAACTTCTAAAATTTCATGGAGGCGTTCTGTAGAAAGCAAGATCCCTCCTGTTATAGGAACGCATCCGCCAACGTAGCCATAGCCAGCTCCCCGAGTGGTAACCGGAATATTGTTCTTGTTCGCATACGCCAAGACCGCAGCAATTTCTTGGGCTGTGTTTGGTGCTACGGCAATGTCAGGAACTGCTGCTGCAAACCATTCATCTTTTCCTAGTAACGTGCGCCGATCTAGATCTTCAATAATAGAACTTGGATCACTTAGCAAGTTTAGCAAGTCATGCTTAAGTGTTTGAGTTGTTGTTTTGCTTGCGGAAAGACTCATGAAGATAATGAATAGCGTTTAATTTACTGAGGTGCGAAACAGCTCCTGCAAATTATGGATTCCCAATGTAGCACATGAAATTGAAAAGGGGACGTCATATACTCGCTCTTTTTCTTACAAATTTATTTTCAAGTTGTTGTGTTACCTTTAAACAATGCTTCGAACTGTAGCCTTGTTTTAGAGCGTTTTAAAAAAATCTATAGCCGCGTATTGCGGCGTCACTCCGGTGGTTGAAGCCTCGAGTATAAGATATACACTGCGTTTTTGCGTTCCTCATTTCTGGCACTACATCGGCTATCATATTTTTTAAAACGCTCTAAAAAAAATATCAGCACGTCTAATGTGCTATCAATTCGCAGAGATCGATGAGAGACAAAGCTCATCGGAGCACGGCAACTGAGTATTGGAAACACTCAGTGGCGGGAGCAACGAAACAACGTAGCTCCTCGCCATCGCAGTAGAATGGGTGAGATACCCGTTACATTCCCATGATTTCGTAGCCACCGTCGACATAAAGCACTTGACCGGTAATGCCACTGGCTCCATCACTTGCCAAAAAGACGCCGGTGTGACCGAGTTCTTCTGTTGTACAACTCCGTTGTAGTGGTGCATGAGCCTCATAATGCTTAATCATGGAAGAGAGTCCAGAAATACCACGTGCAGCCAAGGTTTGAACAGGGCCTGCGCTGATGCAATTAACGCGGATTTTTTTCTTTCCAAGGTCATAAGCAAGATAGCGTGTGCTTGCTTCAAGAGAAGCTTTAGCAACGCCCATGACATTATAGTGAGGCACAACTTTAGCGGCACCATAATAACTCATCGCAACAATGCTCCCTCCATCAGTCATCATAGGAGCAGCTTCGCGAGCGAGTCCAATAAGTGAATAAGCGCTGATGTTGTGAGCCATTAAGAAAGCGTCACGAGAAGTGGTGATGAAGTCGTTTTCAAGAGCCTCTTTCGGAGCGAAAGCAACCGAATGAAGAAGGAGATCGATCTTAGGTGTATGCTCCCGAACTTTTTCAAAAAAGGTTGCGATTTCTTGATCGCTAGAAACATCACAAGGTTGAAGGAAAACCTGAGATCCAAATTCTGCTGTCAATTCTTCTACATTTTCTTTGACTCGTTCTCCTTGATAGTTAAAGAAAAGCGTGGCTCCCGCTTGATGCCAGGCCTTTGCAATTGCCCAAGCAATACTCCGTTTGTTTGCTACACCAAATACGACACCGATTTTTCCTTTAAGAGGTTGTTGAGAATTCATACGAATATTGAAGCGAGAGAAGGAGGGTTATGTCACGAAAAAAAGAGGCCGTGGACTATATAGTGTATTAAATTAAAAAGGGCACGCCATAAGCTTGCTCTTTTTCCCTAGGACTGCGTTCTCAGCTCTTACGTTATCTTCAGATAGCGTCTCGATCTTTGGCCTTGTCCTAAGAAAAAATGGCGGCGCTTCTAACGTCCCCTTTTCAATTTAATACACTATAGTGTATGTTAAAAAATTCTATAGCTGCGCATTGCAGCATCACTCCGGTGCTTGAAGCCTCGAGTATGAGATATACGCTGCGTTTCTGCTCTCCTCATTTCTGGCACTACATCAGCTATCATATTTTTTAAAACGCTCTAGGAAAAAATTGTTGCCAAAGAGCATTGCTGATGCAGAGTGCGCGTTATCCTCGCGGATGAAATTGATGGTGGATTTTTTTGAGCTGAGAACGGTCAACTTGCGTATAGATCTGAGTGGTAGCAATGCTGGCGTGACCGAGCATTTCTTGGATAATGCGGAGATCTGCGCCTCCACTGAGCAAGTGGGTTGCGAAAGAATGTCGGAGTTGATGGGGATGAACAGATTCAGCAAGGCCAGCTTGTTTTGAATAATGCTGCACCAGTTGCCAGATGCGCGCAGGTGTTAGAGGATGTCCTCGTACAGAAAGAAAAATTGCTGCTCCTGATTTCGGTGAGAGAAGCTTAGGACGTGCCGTGCTGAGATAATCAGTCAAGGCATTGAGGGCTGATTGTCCAACAGGGACAAGGCGTGTTTTATTTCCTTTTCCGGTAACGCGAATAATTCCTTCTTCAAGATCGAGATGTTCCAGGCGTGATTGACAGAGCTCTGAAATTCGCAGGCCAGAAGCATATAAAAGTTCAAGAATAGCACGATCTCGAAGAGAGAGTTCATCTTTTCCAATCGGGGCCGCTAAGAGCCTCTCCATTTCAAGGGGAGAGAGCGGTTGCGGTAATGATTGAGGAAGACGCGGAAGGGGTAATTTTTCTGCAGGATCAATTTTGATCAAGCCTCGTCCTGCTAAAAATCGGAAAAAAATCCGAAGCGCAACGACTTCGAGTTTAAGAGATGTTGGGGCCAGTCCTCGCTTTTTTTCAGAGGAAAGAAAATCGTAGAGATGCTTATTGGTTACCGCCTGTTCGCTGGTAATGCCAGTTGTTTTTTCTAACCAATTCAAAAAACGTTCTAGCGATGCACGCGTTGAGAGTTGGTAATTTGTAGAAAGTCCGCGCTCAGTGGCGAGGTAAAGCAAGAATTTTTCAAGAACCTCGTTCATGAAAAATTTAAAACGCTGTAAGGAGACTCAATGCTTCTTCATATTTGTGAGCGGTCTTCGTCACAATCTCTTCTGGTAGAGTTGGTGCTGGTGGTAGCTTGTTCCAGCCTGATGTTTCCAAGTAATCGCGCAGAAATTGTTTATCAAAACTGGGTGGATTTTTTCCAACTTCATATTGACTAATAGGCCAAAAGCGGGAGGAATCCGGAGTCATGCATTCATCAATAAGAATGATTTTTCCATCAAGGAGTCCAAATTCAAATTTCGTATCCGCAATGATGATGCCTCGTTCTCGGGCGTAGCGAGTTCCTTCGGTGTAAAGCTGGAGGCTCATCGCGCGTACTTGCTCTGCTTGTTCTTGGCCAATCAACTCGCAGCATTGTTCCCATGTGATCGGCTCATCGTGGCCCTCTTCAGCCTTGGTGCTTGGTGTGAACATTGGCTCTGGCAAGGCTTCTGCATTGCGGAGCCCTTTGGGAAGAGGCATGCCTGCGAGAGTTCCATGTTCTTGGTATTCTTTCCAACCATTTCCTGCAAGATAACCACGGACGACGCACTCCACAGGAAGTGGTATTGTTTTTTTTACAATCATCGAGCGGCCTGCTAGCAGCTCTAAATGAGGCTTCAGCTCACTTGGATATTGTTCAACATCCGTTGTAATTAGGTGATTTGGTATATTAGTGAACTGGCGAAACCAAAAAGCAGAACATTGATTCAGAATTTTTCCTTTTCCTGGAATGCCATTTGGAAAAACACAATCAAACGCAGAAATACGATCTGTTGTTACAAAAAGAACATGATCGCCTAGATCAAAAACTTCTCGGACTTTGCCGCTGCGGATTTTTTTGATGTCGGGGAGAGTGCACGAAAGAAGGGGCATGGGAGCAGAATGATAGGATGTAGGTTACTGCTTATGGGAAGAAATAAAAATCCTAGCTTCTGCTAGCGCTGTTTCGATGCCAGCAGGATTCTTGCCACCACCACGAGCCATATCAGCACTGCCGCCACCTTTGCCATCGACATGCGGGGCGATAGCTTGAATGAGTTTGCCAGCAGGGAATTGTTTGCGTAGTGGTTCTGCCACAAAAGCAGAAAGCGAAACAGTTTCTCCACTGCTTCCAGCAAGCACCACAATGCCTGAGAAATTTTTGTGAAGATGTGTGATGATCCGTTGTAGTTGTGCTGCGTCACACTCTGAAACTTTTTCTAAAATGAAGAGAACTTCATTCAAGAGCTGTTGCTTTGTTAACAATTCTTTTGCAATCGAGGCTGCCTGTGCTTCTTGGATTGAAGAAATGGTTTTTTCTAAATTTGCTGTTCGTGAGAGAAGTGAAGAAATTTTTTTCTCGAGCTCAGCTGTAGGAGTTTGCAGTTGTGTTGCGAGGGAGCGAAGGAGTTTTGTTTCTTGTAGTGAATGAGTATGAGAGGCAAGTCCTACAACTGCTTCAATGCGGCGAACGCCAGCAGCAATAGCACCTTCACTCACAATACGGAAGGAACCAACTTCTCCTGTTGCTTTGACGTGAGTTCCTCCACAAAGCTCCATTGAGAAACCATCAAGTGCTCCTGGAATGCCACCAATTTGAACGACGCGCACGCGATCACCATACTTGTCGCCAAAAAATTGCATGATGTCGGAGCGTTCTTTAATTTCGCTGTAAGGAAATTCTGCCCAACTAACAGCGAAGTTCCGGAGAATTTCCTCATTGATGAAATATTCAATTTTTTGCAGTTGCTCTTCGGTGAGGGGGGCACTGTTAAAATCAAAAGTTAATTTATCACTTCCAACAAAAGAACCCTTTTGTGAAATTTCAGGACTGACGAGTTTATGAAGGGCGTGGTGCAACAAGTGTGTTGCCGTGTGATGTCGAGCAACAGCAGCACGACGCGTCATGTTGATACGAAGTAGTCCTTTGTTGTGTAACATGGGAGCCTTAGTGCTCTCAATAAAATGCAGCCAGAGATCTCCTTTTTTTTGCGTATCAACGATAGGATAAATTGTTCCATCAATCATGAGTTCCCCTTGATCTCCGACTTGTCCTCCCATTTCAGCATAGCAAACTGATTGATTGAAAATTAATGCCGTCCGATTTTTTATCGCAACAATTTCCAAGATCTCCACTTCTGCTTCTGTATGGTCAAATCCGATGAAGCGTGTTGGCTCTTTTGTTTGAAAGGATTCAACGCTGATGACTTCCTTTTTCTGGGCAGCGCGAGCGCGAGTACGTTGCTCTTCCATCAACTTTTCAAAGCCACTAGTATCAACACTAAGGCCACGTTCTCGTGCGAGAAGCTCTGTGAGGTCTAGTGGAAAGCCTTGTTCGTCATAAAGTCGGAATGCAGCAGCTCCAGAAATCTTTCCATGCTCAGTAGCTTCGGTTTCAAAGAGCGCTAAACCTTTATCAAGCGTTTTGTGAAAAGCCTCTTCCTCACGACGAAGAACATTGGTGATCGATTCTTCTTGTTTGCAAACCTCTGGGAAAGCTTCTCCCATGAGGTTTGTAAAAATCGGAACAAGCTTGTAAAAGAAAGGTTCACGAAAACCGAGCGTGCGACCGTAGCGTACAGCACGTCGCAAAATTCGTCTCAGGACGTAGTTTCTATCGGTATTGCCAGGTAAAATTCCATCTGCAATGGCAAAGCCAAGTGTTCGCAAATGGTCAGCAATAACACGGAAGGCGACGTCAATTTTTTCTTGTTCAGTCTGGGGAACAAGAGATCTTTCCTTGCTCGGTTGAGGTAGGGTCGAGCGATAGCAGAGTCCTGACATTCTTTCCAATTCTTGAAAAATGGGACGGAAAAGATCCGTTTCATAATTCGAGATGATGACGTTTCCAAATTCTTGAAATCCTTTTGTTCCTTGCATGATGGAACAGATCCGCTCGAAGCCCATGCCGGTGTCAACGTGACGCGTGGGGAGAGGAACAAAAGTTCCATCGGCATTTGCATTAAATTGAATAAAGACGAGGTTCCAAATTTCAATACATTCGGCTGTTCCTTTGTTAACCAAGGCGCCTTTGGTGTCACCATAAGGCGTAAGATCAACATGCAGCTCTGAACAAGGGCCGCAAGGGCCAGTCTCGCCCATCATCCAAAAATTATCTTTGCGATTTCCAGGGACGATATGCACGGCAGGATCGAGGCCTGCTTTGATAAAAAGAGCCGCCCAGAGGTCATGAGCTTCTTGATCGAATGCAGCAGGATCTCCTTGCGCAGGTTGGTAAACTGTGGCGTAGAGACGTTCTGCAGGAAATTTCCAATGCTCAACAAGAAGTTCCCAAGCCCAAGTAATAGCTTCCTTTTTGAAGTAGTCATTAAAGGACCAATTTCCCAACATCTCAAAAAAGGTGTGATGATAGGTATCGAGACCAACATCTTCTAAGTCGTTATGCTTGCCTCCAGCGCGGATACATTTTTGCGAATTGGTTGTGCGTGGAGGATTCCAAGGCGAGGAGGTTGTTCCTAAAAAAATCGGAACAAATTGGTTCATTCCTGCGTTAGTGAACAACAAGTTTGGAGAATCTGGTAAAAGACTCGAAGAAGAGACAACGGTGTGTTCTTTACTGCGGAAAAAATCTAAAAAGGAGCGACGAAGTTCTGATGCAGTCATGAAAAGCTAAGGGCTGAGGGCAAAGTTGACACTAGGTGGCAAGTCTAAAAGAATGATTGAGATTTTAGCGAACTAAAAATAGTTCTGATGCCCAGAATAGCAACTGCAGTGCCTCTACCATCTTCTTTCATGATCGGACTATTGGCCTTGTCCTAAGAAAAAATCCTTCTGTCTTCAAAAGGTATTAATCTGCTGCCAAAAGGCTCTATCTTCGCCAGCAAGCAAGCCACCACATAAGACGAGGGCGAAATTCACACATGCAAAGCCAGCGATCAAACGAAGAAAAATCTTTTAAAAGGGGCATGGCAGAAGGATTGCGAGGACCTTCTTGAATAAAATCGACACGGTGACTTTTTATCAAAAGCTCAAGCAGCGTTGGAGTGATAAGGGGATTTTGAAAATCGTGGCATTCTACAATAATGTCTGCATGACGTAGTGCCTCAATACATCGGGGCGTGAGTAAGGTTAATTCATCTCCTTCACAATCGATAAACAGAAAAAGTTTTTTTCCACTACGTGCAAACGCTAAAAGTTTTTTTTCGTCACATGTTCCTTTGATATGAACTCGATCTGCGACTCCATTTTCTTCTGCTGCTAATGTGCAGAGTTCACGGGCCCTCGCCGAAGAATCAAAAGCATAAATTTCAGCATGCGGCAATCGTTTGGCCATGCCAATGGCGTAATAGCCTTCGCCACATCCAACATTCACAACAACCTCAGGAGCTCGTTGAATGGCATATTCAATCGAGGGATGTAGTTCTTCTTCTAAGCATCCAAGAAGTTGATGGGCGACCCAACCATATTGAAATTCTTTTCTTAAAAAATAACTTTCTGGTTGAGGTGCCAGTTTCATTCCTTGAAAAGGTCCAGCTTGAACAGTGCGATTGGTCTTTTTATTAAGTTCGTTAATGAGGAGGGAAAGCCGAATTTTAACACCTTGGAAAAAATTTTTTTCTAAAGCCAAAGCGTTTTCATGAGCGGCGAAGGAGTTGGGACAATGGCTGGCTGTCTGGTCAAGCGCGCTAGAAATTTTTGAATCACTATTTTTTTTAAAGAAAAATTTCGACAATTTCATGAAAAACAAAGATGACCAGTCCTGATTTTTACTTGGCTGGCGATGGAGTAATGGGGATTGCTGAGGTCGAATAATAGGATGTCCCATCATCACCAATTGCTAAAAAGCCGGCTTGATTTGCAGTAACAAGTCTGACTGGTTGAGGGAAAAGATCGGTAGAGAAAACAAAGTTATTATTCAAAACCCTAGAATCAGAAAAAAGAGAGAGAGGTGTTCCTGTCTTTGCCTCATACCCAACAGCAACCCAATTTTGCTGGTAAGAAGCACATTGGAAAATGTTAATGAGTGGTAATAGCGGATCTTCTATTTGAAGGCCACTGAAGTTGGGGTCTCCTAAGGTGGTGGAATCATGATAGGCATAAGAAATGCCACTCAAAGTATCATTTACTAAGAAAGTTTTGTTCTGATAGATCAATAATTGATTTCTCAAAATGGAATAGGGAATGGAATAGCTCCAGTTTTTTCCATCAGCTGAAATGAGAGACCCAAGGATGGGAATGTCTTGGAATAACAAAAAGCCACAAAGAGTTGATTGTCCTGGCGGCAGAGCAAAACAGAGTTGAAATTGATTGTCAATAGGAGCTCCAGAGGGAGCAATATTCGTATAAATTACTTTTCTTGAAATGCCGCTTGGAGGTGTAGTTTCAACCCAATTGATCCCATCAGTAGTGATCGCAATGGCTCCATCTTTTCCTGTCATGACACCCATTTTTTGTGAAAAAGCAGCGTTGTCATAATGGCCTTTTCCTCCAAAGACAAGACTTTGAGCCCAAGTTTTTCCATTATCCGAAGAGGTCGCAATAACAGGCTTTCCGCTGCTGTGATCCGTTCCCATAGCCACAAAACGACCAAGGCCGTACTGGAGGTTGCTTGCATCCGCTCCAAGGAACGGTTGTTTTTTTTGCCACCCTAAGATGAGGTTAGCGTGATCTAATAAATAAAAACTGTAAGTTTTAGTGGTGCTATCACTAGCAACAGCAACAAAGTCGCAGGCGATAGCATTCGTTGAAGCTGCTATAGCCAATGGATGCGAGGGAAGTTTATTGGGGAGAGGAACGATTTGCCATCCCATAGCTGCTGTCCCATTGCTTTGTTGAACAAGAGCAAAGCCAGTTGTTGAACAGAGAAGGATAGTAGTGCAAATGATTGCTAAGGAGAGAGCGCGGCGAGATATCATGAGAAGGTGGGATTGAGGGGGGGCTAGGTAACAATAGTTAAAGAAATGAACGCTATGAAAAAGTGTTCTCAGAACTTCTCAGGAGGTTCTCAGTAGCTTTACTTTTTCAAAAAAGACAAATCAATTTTGTCGAGTGCATCAACAGGAATTTGTCGCAAGTCAGGAGCGTTGTTGACTCGAGCATAGAGCTTCGATCCAGGGGTGTTCATTGGCGTGCCAAAAAGCACTTCCGAAACAACGTAATCCCCAGCATCATGATCAGGTGTGTTTTCAGAAAGATGAGCAGTAAAGCGAATGCTAGCAATGGCATCATTCGACGAATTGAGGCTTAAATCTTTAAGGAGTTTTGGGGTTGCTGTTTCAAAACCAAGTACCTCAATTTTTTCAAGAGTATCAACAAATCGCTGCACTTCGCTTCCCAGAACAAAGGAGGTATTATTCCCTTCTGTAACCCACGCATCGCCGCTGTCTACTTGATGCCTTAAGCAAACCGAAGTCTCTTTTTTAGTAATGGTAATTTTATCAATGGTATCCAAGTTTACCGAAAAAAGTTGATGATCTCTTAGCTGATCAGGAGAAATCAAAAAAGCTTTTTCAACAGCAGCTGAAATTTTAAAAATAGCCTTTCGTTCCGAGGAACGAACATAAATAGAGGGCATGGTAAATGCATCTTTTTCGGTGGAGACATTCCCAAGCCAAAGATGAATGGGCGTCTCGCTTCCCGCCTGGAAGAAAGTGAGTTCAGCACGTGGCTGTTCTAATCCATAGCGAGCAAGGTCATTCGTATCATCGCCTTCTACGCGAGCTAGAATAGGAGCTTGAAGTACGGGAGTGATCCAGTCTTTCAAAGCACGATCACTAACTGTTGAGTCCATTGGCTGAGACATGTGCCAATGATCGTCATTGAAACAAAGTGAAAGCTCTCCGAGTTCATGGTGAAGTTGAATCGCTTTCAATTGATCGAATGCTAGGTTGGTGAGCAAATGATCTCGAAAATAGTCACGGGATCGGAAAGCTTGGTCCGAGAGTGCGGATGGAATAATAACGACACTTTTCTTATTGTTCACTTTGGCGAAAATTGATTTCTCCCCGACAGCTTCATTTCCAAAATAGATGATTTGATCAGGCCCCCCTTCTTGATGAAACAGAAGAGAACGATGTGGGGTTTGCAGACCTAATTCAGCAAGACTTAATTTATTTTTTAATTCTTTAACGTGAACGCAATCAAAAGGCTTAAGGTTGGAGGCAAGGTTGAGAAGGCGTGCGATTTCTTCTTCGTCGCCTCGATCCGGCGGGGTAGTGGAAATGTTCCAACTTTGTCTTTCTCGCTTTAAAGAAAAAGTATTATTTCCATCAGTGATGATGACTTCTGTGACTTTGCCTGGGTCGATCTGGAGCAAATGAGAGTCAGCAGACGCTTCAACTTTTTTTTCAAAAAAACGAAGCCAAATAAAAAGAGCTAAGACGACACAAAATAATGCTAAAAGTCCTTTTAATTTCATGAACGGCGCCTCCAAAAAAATACGAATCCAACCATTGCTCCCAATAAAGGAATGCAGAGCATTGACCAAAGGATGATTTGCTGCATTTGTTCCTCAGGAAGATTTAAAGTGAAATACGTTTTCATTTTCACGGTGTTACCTGCGAGTTGTACGCGATCAATGAGTCCGTTAAGTGAGCTAGAAAAGAAATCAAGATTGATGGCGCCAATACTTTTATCCTGAATAAAATCACTATTGCCAACAACAATCATGCGAGCAGCGCTCACAGCGACACGATCGTCGTGCAGCGCTCCTAAATCGGCAATGGCTGCGATCGTGAGTGGAGAAGAGAAGTCTTTTCCTTCGATCAAAGCAAGTTCTTTTCCCGCTTCATGCTCTTCTAGTTTACACCCCCAAAATCCAGGAGCAGCTTGGATCAGCGGGCGACGTTGTAATTTTGGTGAGGCTGTAGGAGTCGGTAGTGAAGAAGAGTTGGATCCAGTAAAGCTCTCGCCAGCTTGCAAGGAAGTGATATCTAAAGATTCTGTAGGCCCTGCAAAAGCAATGTTGAGACCTAAAAATGGTTTGGTAAGTTCGCAGCCTGGGACAAAAAGGCCCATGACGGTGTGCGAAGTCGCTGCTTGATTTCCTGCAGGATAAGAAGGAAAGAGGCGGTCTCCATGAGGAAAAATGCCAGCTGCTTGAATCACTTCAAAAAGGTGAGGTGTTGTAGCTGTGGGGTCGAGTAAAATGAAAAGACGACCAGCATGTTGCCAATAATTTTTTAATGTCTCAGCTTCTTCTTCTGACAAATCATACGAAGCTCCTAAGACGATGACGAGGGAAGCATCTGAAGGAACCTGCCCTTGGGTTATAGCAAGGTTTAAAAGTTGAACTTCAATATGCTGATGCTGAAGATAGCGGCCAATAATTTCTAGAGGAGCTGTGCCGGGAATTTTTTCTCCATGTCCTTGGAGAAAGTAAACTTTTTTCGATGGGATCTGGCTTAGCTCCATCAGCGCAGCATTAATGATTTGTTCGCCGCGGAAAGAAATAAGGCGTAGAGGTTCTCTAGAAGCTGAGTCTTGGCGGTCATAATCACCCAATTCTTGGAAAGGAATAATTTTAGTATGATCCATGTAGTCAATAACAATGGCATTTTCATTGGAATTGAAATGATAGCGCTGTTGCAATTCACGAGCGCGGTTAAGATCTCGAATAGGATCTAGGTATTCGACAATCAAATTTTCTTGTGCCTTGATTTGATATTCTTGCATCAATGCTTCCAAATCTTCAAAGAGTTCAGATCCTTCCATTGAAGAATTGGGAGAAAAATAGATGATCATGTGGGCAGGGCGCTTAATCCCTGAAAAGAGGACTGCGCCTTGCTCTGAAAGGGAAAAACGGTGTGATCGTGAGAAATCACATCGTGCGTAATGGCGTGATGCTAGCTCATTGAGGCTGAGCAGCAGCAGCAGTGCTAATAAAAATTGAATAAAGAACGAAGGGCGCATCAGTTTTTATAGCGACATTTTTTAAAAATACAAACCGTGAGAAACAGCGTAAAGCCTGTCATGCTGCAATACCAAACAATAGGGCGCGTATCAATCAACCCACGTGAAAAAGCCGTCATGTGTTCCATGAGAGAAAAACGAGTTGCAAGCATGTGCATCGTGGGAGATTGATTTCTATGGAGAAATAAAATCATTCCCATGAAAAAGAACAGTGCCATGAAGGAACAGGAAATCATACCCGCGATGATCTGATGTTTCGTGAGCGTGGAGGCGAGGCATCCAATAGAAAGAAAAAACATGCCGATGAGGAGCAACATGCCATACGCTCCCACATAGGCTCCATAACTAGCTGCGGCAATTTGATGTGCAGAAGGCCAGAAGAGAATGAAATAAAAAAGCGTTGGAGCCCAAGCAAGAAGGAAAAGAAAAAGAGCGGCGAAAAATTTTGATAAAATAATCGAAGCGTCAGCAACAGGGGCCGTAACCAAAGTTTCCATGGTTCCGAGGCGATACTCTTCTGAAAAAAGATGCATCGTTAGCAAGGGAATGAGTAGTAAAAAAGCGATCCAAAAAAAGAGCGTATTAAAAAAAGCCTCAACAATCGTGGTTTCGGTTGGTCCGTGATTGAGGGCATTCACAGCCGCACAAAAATTAAATCCTGTGAGGAGCAAAAAAAAGAACAACAAAACCGTAGCTCGTGGCGTGCAAAAATAGGCAGCCACCTCACGTTTCCAAAGAATCCAAAAAGAGCGCATGAAAAGAAGGGTTAACTTTATTTTTCTAGTGATGTAGCAGGAGTTGGGCCAATTTTTTGTAATTCTTCTGCATTACCAAAAAAGATAATTTTTCCATCGTGCAAGAAAAGAAAACGGTCACAGATAGTAAGTGCTTCTTGCATGTAGTGAGTAGAAAGTAAGACCGTATGTCGGGGAGCCAAGCTTTTAATGAGGTGTGAAATCTGGTGTTGTTGTGTCAGATCTAGTCCTAGTGTTGGCTCATCAAAAAGCAGGAGTGGAGGTTCGTTGACAAGAGCATCGGCTAATCCAACACGCTGGCGATAGCCTTTGGAGAGAGAGTTAATGAGATTTTTTTCTACGGACCGAAGAGAGCAGAGGTCCATAACATCCAACGTTTTTTCAGCAATGCGACGAGCAGGAATGCCCTTGAGAGCAGCGCGGTAAGCAAGGTATTCATGGACGCGCATTTCAGGATAAAGAGGGGCTCCTTCGGGAAGATAGCCGAGGCGCCGACGAATATCGTGAGGGTATTTCAATAGGTCGATCCCGTCCACCGTGATGGTTCCAGCGTCAGGTGGTAAGTAAGTGGAAAGAATTTTCAGGAGGGTGCTCTTTCCTGCTCCATTAGATCCAAGAAGTCCTATGATCTCTCCTTTTCTAACATGAAAAGAAACAGAATTTAGCGCCTCGACAGAACCAAAATTTTTGGAGAGTGCTTCAACGAGGATCATGTTGGAGAAGAAGATGGAGGTGTGTGTTTATGCCAGAAATAATAAAAGTAAGAAAGGATCAAAATCAATGCTGTTGGAACGTGAGAGAAAAATAGTGAACTAGTGGAGTAGAAAAATCCATTTCTTATGCTTTGTCTGGCATTTTGGTCAAGGTATGGCGATATGTATCTTTCCCAGCAATCACGATTCTTTAAGCTATTATTTTCTTCTTCAAGAAAATGACGAAGCTTGTTTAAGGTAAGCAAACTGTCCTTGCCATCAAGTACTGTATCATCATGAATTGCAAATGACTGATGAAGCCTAGTAGTAATTGCCTCTAATTGAGCTTTTGTGGGAGCTTCTTCAAAAAACGCACGTTCTTGGATAAAGCGAGCAATGTAGTCGAGAGCAGCCTTGCGATGCTGTAGGTTGGCAGCTGTTAGTTGTGATTGATCGATTTTAACGAGGCTAGAGGTAGCGTCCTTGTGGAAGGGGTTGTATAGAGACAAGGTCGTATCTAGTTTTAATACTCGATTTGACAGATCATCATCAGTGTTGGGTCTGGATAATAGAGCTGCAAAATCTTCAAAAGACATATTTGGCTTAATAAAAAAGCTGTTTTGATAGACTGATTGATCATGGGTGTACTCCCGAGGGGGAATAGCCTCTGTTGACGAGGCTGTCGCTTGTGAGGAATAACTAGCTGATGCATCAAAATTATCTCTTAAAAAATGAATGAGTTCTTGCAGTGTTAATGGATTTTTACATGCTAGCTTAGCTTCGAAAACATCTTTGAATTTTTGAACAACTTCAATCCCGTGCCGATGATGAAGACCAAGTAATATCAGCTTGATGCCAGCAGCCCATGCTCTACGATGTTGGTCTTTTGCTTTTTGTCTTAAAGACGCCCATGAAGGTTCGTCATAAACACCTTGTAACGCAATTCTCCCATGGTAGCCTATAATAGCATCTTTATAAGAGTCTGTTTTGAAAGAGGGCAGATCATTTAAAAATGCAAAAGTGGTCTGCGGTGGTATATCAGAATTGGAAACAAAAAATTTGCTCTCGTCGAGAGTATTTTCTAAATCAGCAATGCTACTCTTTAATCTGTCGTTTTTAGAAAGCTGCTCTAATTTACCAGTAATGTCCTTCTTGAGTTGCGTTAAGCTGCCGCATTTTTCTTCAATCCATGCTTCATCTTCAATGGCTGAATAAGAGGACATAGCTTGCTGAAGATGCTCTAGCAGGTTTTTCATAAAAGCTACTTTGTTTTTTAAAATTTGGTTCATTTCAGAGGGAGTTGTATGGCTATCCGCTTCGTGTTGGATTAAATAGAGACTCTTTTTTATGAAGGATTTTTGTTCTTGAAGAGTCTTGAAACTAGTTCTAGCTGCATCAACTGTTTTTCTTGAAGAGGTTGCTTCGATGAGAGAAAAGTCAGCTTCAACTTTTTCAAGAAGTTGTTGAGTGCGTATACAATGGTCTTTGAGGTCTGAAGCTGCGTTTTCTTCGTAGGGACTTGGAGGTTGTATCGCTTGAGAGGGATATCGTATTATCGACGTTTCAAGAGGACTCTCTGTAGAAAAAGTCTCCTTTTGGTCTAATACAGACATGTGGTTGACATCATTGATGGGCTGGGTATTGCTTTCCAACGGTTGATGCTTTAGCTGCAATAATAATTGCTGTAATACTTCTTGCACGACAGTGACCTGGTCCGTATTCATGTTGATGTAGCGAGGAGAGTCATAGCCCAAAACAAAAAATTGAGACTCTCGCACCAAGTCAATGAGCTGGTGAAGCAAGGAACAATCAGAGTCACTTATACTTTGGATGAGGGTAGGATTCACGTTGTCCAAGGTGATTGTTGTGTTGGCCAACTCGCTACGTTGAAAATCTGATAAGAGGTTTTGAAGTGCTTGCTCGCCAATTTGATGAATTTTTTGTAATGCGTTTTCTACAGTATTTTCTTGAATACTAACGGTGGTCATCGAACTTACAGAAAGGCGATTGGAGGACTTTTGGTCTGCTGTTACGGCAGTTCGTTTTGCTAGGTATGTACAGAGCCACTCATATTCAAGCTGATAGAGTTTTATACGATTTTCCAAGGAGGAGCGTGAATAGTCTACTATTTCTCTTTTTTTTGCTTCTGCTGAGATCGTCGCTTCAATAGTGCTTCGGTCTTCTTGTGAATTAATAAACGTAGTGATGCGTTCCTCTTTGGGTTGTTCTTCTAGCGCCTGTAATCTTTTAACAACCTCTTCTCTCTTCCCTGTAACTTCGCTGTCTGCATCGCGACGACTTTGGGCGGTGATATCTTCAGGCATGCCGGTAACTTCGGGAGCTCTAGGTCCTGATAATTGGTGAGGTGAGTGTTCAAAAACTGTATTAGAACGACCTGCTCCTGGTAGCCCTGGAAAACTAAATAGCGACACATCTGTTCCAACAAAAAGAAACAGGAGTGTTAGAATCAGTGTGTGAATGGAGCGATTCATGTTAAGAGAGGAGAATATAGGTGTGCGACAGTGATTTTAATCAATTGAAGATTGAAAAAAAACGAGCGGTAACTATAATGCAACACTTTTGTTAAGGCCATGTCTTTCTTTTTAATAGTTTTGATAGAGGTAACCTCTAGTCTTGCAGAGTCAAAAGGAATCAGCTAGAGTCACTCTCCCCAAAAAAATTGTTATGAGCACCTCTTTTTTAGCACGTTGGAGTGAAGAGCTCCTGGATGAAAATTATCAACAATGGAAAAAAGATCCCGCTTCAGTAGAAAAGGACTGGGCTTCTTTTTTTGAAGGATTTGAATTAGGTTTTGCCCGTTATAGCAAGCGTCCTGCCAAAGAGGAAACTACAGGAAATGGATTGTCGTCCTTCCAAGCAAAGGTAGAAAACCTCATTCAAGCTTATCGGACATTAGGACATCGTATGGCGCATCTGGATCCTCTGGCATCAGAGTCTCCTGCAGAGCCGTTACTCGAGCTGTCAGCTTTAGGTTTTTCCAAAGAAGATTTAGGAAAAACGGTTTCTTCCCCCTCTTTTCGGAATGGGGTTGAGCTTTCTCTTGAAGCCTTGATTCAAGAACTCCGCACAATTTATTCCGGTAAGGCAACGGTGGAATATATGCATCTTCAAGATCCAGCAATTCGCAATTGGATTAAAGAACGTGTTGAACAAGCCTCCCAAGTCGCTGAAGAAACAAGTCACTATCGTATTTTAAGAACGCTTCATAAAGCAGAGCTTTTTGAAAACTTCTTGCACACAACTTATGTCGGCAGTAAGCGTTTTTCGATCGAAGGCGGGGAATCGCTGATGGTTGCCCTTTCTGAAATTCGGAGACGTTGTCCTAAGTATCAGGTTAAGGAAATTATCCTGGGAATGGCTCACCGCGGGCGTCTCAACGTACTAGCCAATTTTTTGAAAAAACCATTTGCGGTTATTTTCAATGAGTTTTCGGAGAAGTATGCTCCCGATATTGGTGAGGCCAGTGGTGATGTAAAGTACCACCTCGGTTATCACACTAAGCGTGGCGAAGAGTCAGAGTATCCCATTGATATTTATCTGGCGGCTAATCCAAGCCACTTGGAGGCTGTCGATCCTGTTGTGATGGGGAAAGCACGGGCACACCAACGAATTTTAGGAGACACTGAGCACCGACGAGCTGTGCTTCCTGTTTTGATTCATGGCGATGCTGCCTTAATTGGCCAAGGAATTGTGGCTGAATGCCTCAATCTTTCTCAACTTGCAGGATATCGGGTTGGTGGAACGCTTCACTTAGTCGTTAACAACCAAATTGGATTTACGACATTGCCCGCAGACTCGCGTTCAACAAAGCATTGCACCGATATTGCAAAATTTATTGAAGCGCCGATTTTTCACGTGAATGGTGATGACCCAATTGCTGTGGCTAGAGCTGCACGACTCGCACTCGAGTTTCGTCAGGAATTTGGACAAGATGTTTTTCTCGATATCGTCTGCTACCGGCGCTACGGACACAATGAAGGAGATGAGCCCTCTTTTACGCAGCCTGATCTTTACAAGATGATCAAGAATCATCCCCGAGTGAGTGAGGTTTTTGTTCAACAAGTGTTGCCTTTGGGAACGCTTACAGAGGAAGAAGTGGCGGAGAGTAAGGCAAGAACATTAAAGCATCTCGGAAAAGCCTTGGAAGAAATGAAAAAGGGATTGGCAGCTTCTGGTTACGATAAGAACGCCACCTACGTTGGATCAACAGCAGTTTTTCAACCCCCTTACTCATTTGAAGAGGTTGCAACCTCAATCACAACAACAACCTTAGAAACCATCGTCCAAGGCCTAACAACAATTCCAGAGGGATTCCATGTTTTGCCAAAGATCAAAAAAACAGTTCTCGAACGACGCCAAGAAATTTTTAAAAACAAAGGTCCTTATGATTGGGGCTTTGGTGAAGCGCTCGCTTTTGGATCACTTTTGCTAGAAGGAACACCGGTACGCCTCTCGGGGCAAGACAGTCGTCGCGGAACGTTCAGTCATCGCCATGCTGTTTTTTATGATGAAATTTCGCGAGACCGGTTTATTCCGTTGCATCATTTGTCTCCGAAACAAGCGAAGTTTTGTGTTTATAACAGTCCGCTTTCCGAAGCTTCGGTGCTAGGCTTTGACTATGGATATTCCCTCGACTATCCGCAGATGCTTTGCCTCTGGGAGGCTCAGTTCGGAGACTTTGCTAACGGCGCACAAGTGATCATTGATCAATTTATAGCTTCTTCTGAAACAAAGTGGCTTTGTCCAACTTCTTTGGTCATGCTCTTGCCTCATGGCTACGAAGGACAAGGTCCAGAACATTCGAGCGCTCGGCTAGAACGTTATTTGCAGCTCTGTGCTGACAACAACATGCAAGTTTGTTATCCGACAACGCCAGCGCAATATTTTCATCTTTTGCGTCGTCAGATGAAACGGAGTTTTAGAAAGCCCCTTATCATCATGTCGCCAAAGAGCCTCTTGCGTTCAGAAGCTGCAGTCTCTCGTGAAGAAGATTTTACAAGTGGCACATTCCAAGAAATTCTAGAGGGATCGCTTCCTGTTGATCCACAGAAAGTGGAGCGTGTGATTTTCTGTAGTGGTAAAGTTTATTACGATTTGCAGGCTTATCGAAACGAGCATCAACAAAACAATGTTGCAATTATTCGTCTGGAGCAGCTCTATCCACTTCACGAAGAAAAGCTCAAGGCGCTCCTCAGTAAGTATCCTGCAACAGCAACCTTGATTTGGTGCCAAGAGGAACCTGAAAATATGGGGGCTTACCATTTTATTGATCCACAGTTACGGAAAATTTTTGGGCGTGCAATCAAGTATGCAGGCCGCGAAGCAGCAGCTAGTACAGCTGCTGGAGCTCTTTCGATCCATCGTCTAGAGCAAGCTGAGCTTGTGGAAAATGCTTTTACTCATTGAACTTGCAACCTGTTAACCTGCTTTATGACTCATCAAATTAAAGTTCCAGCCGTTGGAGAATCCATCACTTCCGGAGTGATTTCTGCTTGGCATAAGAAAAATAATGAGCAAGTTGCTGTTGGCGATCTGCTCTTCACCTTAGAAACAGATAAAGTTTCTACAGAAATCACAGCGACAGAAGCTGGTGTTTTGAAAACATTAGTTGATGAAGGAGCTGAAGTTAAAATCGGATCTATAGTTGCGGAGATTACACCTGTGGCTGCTGGAGCCGCTGCAGAAGAACCTAAAGAGACGGCACCAACAACTTCCAAAAAAGAGAGCGCAAAAAAAGTAGAGGAACAACTGCAGAAAAAAGTAGAGCCCATTTCTCAACCTGCTTCTGAGTCTCTTTCCGTTATAGAGCCAGCAATACCAGTTTCAATAGTTGAGGGACGCATAACGCGTAAAAAATTAACACCTCTTCGCCGCAAGATTGCAGCTCAACTTGTCTCAGCTCAACAAACAGCAGCTATTCTTACGACTTTCAATGAATGTGATATGTCGAGTGTGATGAAGCTGCGCAAAGATGTTCAAGAAAAGTTCCAAGCAAAGCATGGTGTGAAATTAGGATTCATGTCCTTTTTCATTAAAGCTGCTGTTGAGGCTCTACAGGCTGTTCCTGGCGTCAACACTCAATTAGAAGGAGAAGAGCTAATCCAAAACCATTATTACGACATTGGTGTTGCTGTTGGCACAGAGAAAGGATTGGTCGTTCCTGTTGTGCGTGATTGTGAAAAGCAATCTCTCGCAGAATTAGAAAAGCAACTTCTTGGCTACGCAAGCAAAGCACGTGAAGGAAAAATTAGCCTTGCTGATTTACAAGGTGGTGTCTTCACGATTTCTAATGGTGGTGTTTATGGATCACTTTTAAGCACACCAATCCTCAACCCGCCTCAGAGCGGCATTCTCGGGATGCACAAAATTCAAGAGAGGCCTGTTGTTGTTGATGGAAAAATCGAAATTCGACCAATGATGTATTTGGCACTCAGCTATGATCATCGTGTGATTGATGGGCAGCAAGCTGTGACCTTTTTGATTAAAATTAAAGAAGCTATTGAAAATCCACTCAGGCTCTTGATGCTTTAGTCTGAGCACGTAATCGTCCTGTTATTCAAAATGTGGGAGGCTCTATGCATCTTGCAGATGACGGCTTGAATTTTGAGTGAGGGAGTATGAATGATCGCGCTTGTCTAAAATAAAATTGCCCACTTCGAATCATGTGGATAAACAAGCAAATATTGTTGCTCTCTCAGAACTCAATGACAGTTTCTTTCGTGTGAAAAGCCATGCCAAGATATTACAGTGTATTAAATTGAAAAGAGCACGCCATAAGCTTGCTCTTTTTCGTTAGGACTGCGTTCTCTGATCTTACCTTATCTCATGATGATATAAAATTTGAGGGAGTAGGCTTAAATAAAAAGTCCAAGCCTATCGTGTTCCCTTCTCAATTTAATACGCTGTATATTAAACCCCCTTGATGACTCGAAAGATAATAATTTTCTTTTTTACGATACTGATCGCTTTGGCATTTTCTGTCCGAGGGATGGAAACAGCTGCTGCTTCCGAAAAAGGACACGCTTCCTTATCTCCAGGCCAAATGCGACTGAAATCACGAAATCAAGATGCCAGCAATGAGGGGCAAGAAAGAGCAGTGGGCAATTTTAATTTTGAAAGTAATAGTTCTTCAGAAAAGCGCAAAACTGAGATGGGAGGAGTTTCAGAAGATATAATTCAACAACCAATTCAGTCAGGCTTGGAATTTTCCTCCATAGATCTATTGAAAACACCTCCTGCTAGGTCAGCGGTGATGATGGTTAGAACAGAGCCTCGTATTGGAAGTAAAAAATGGAATGAAGATATACATCCAAGAAAAAAGATGTCAGGAAATGATATCGATGCTGATGAGCTGGAGCGGCTTGCATGGCTGAACAGCGACTCTATTGATTCTTTCAGTAAGACAAAACCCGAATTCGACCAAGAAAAATTAACTCAGAAAATCAACGAATTATTAAGCGATCCTCAAAAGCTTAAAGTAGTTCGAAAAAAATTTATTGCTGCTTTAGAAAAATGCTATGGGAAAGGATTGATTGAGGCAATTTTTGAAGAAGGCGAGAAAGAAAGTTTTTTAGGAGAAGAATCTACATTGACACTTGAAGAGGCGAATCAGGTTATCAACAAGGCCGATGAGCAGATGGCTATAACACAATCTTGTTGGAGAGAGTTTCAACAAATATCAAAAGCCTTGGATGAAAAGTTTCAGGATTTAAATATCGCTCAAGAAGAGGCTCAACAAGCTCAAGAGAATTACAGCGCATTGGCTGGATCACCTTGGCAGCATCTTGTTGCTACGATTTGGTATGCTACGCGAACTGTTGCTGGTACTGTTAGCACGGGATGTATCATTGTTCTCGCTGTTACCTTAAGTCATGGGGTTCCTGTAGTGCTCGGAGTATCTTCCTTTGTGGTTGGATATTTAATAGAGCCTACAAACCTTTCTCGATTTGTGGGCTGCTTTTTTATTCCTGACAATTTTAATAATATGAGAGCTTCGTGGGGAAAATTTAGGCAAGCACGTATCGCATTAGGAATCCTAAATGAACAACAAAAACAGCTAGAAGATCAGCGTAAGGCAACAAAGAAGATTTTTTCTGATGTTCAAGATCAACAAAACGAGCTTTGGCAAAAAATATTACCAGCACTTCAAAAGGAATTAGAGCAGAGTCAAGAAATGAAAGCGTGGAGTCAGCGCCAAAAGAAAATAGAGGGGCTTTGTGCTCAAGGCGTGGAGTAGAGGCCTTTTAGTCAACTTACTTAGAGATTACAACAAATTGACCTGAGCTTGGTTGGGAAAAAGCAGCGTTCTCATCCCATCATGCTATCGTTTAGATAGCGCTTGGTCTTCGCTCTTGCCTTTTCTAAAAATCTCTACGTTCTTCCCCGTAATTTCTAAGTAATTTGACTAGAATCTAAAAGCGCGAACAAAAATAAAATTTTTTACGCCATATAGTTTTTGTAACGCGCTCTTTTTAATGACTTGCTACGGGTTCAGATTAGCCATGACGTTACAGCAATGAGCGTTAATCAGGTTCATTAAGAAAACTGCCGCATTTTTATTTAAAACACCTTGGTCTAAGGCAGGGCTTTTTACTTCCACAGAAATGACTGTGTTAATGCCACAATCTTTCCATCGACAATCAAGAGGGCTCGCCAAGAGGTAACGCGGCCATTTTCGAGGTAATCATCACCAACAATTTTGAATACTGAAGTTTGAGAGCCCCACATGTTAGGGTAATTAATTTCACGCGCAAGAACTTCATTTCCTAAGCCAGCTTGATGATATTCTAAGCGGAGCGTGACATCTTGGCGCAGGCCATGATTCCACCAATAAAAATTGAGGTAGCTCCCACGAAGCTCATCTTGTTCTCTCTTGGTTGTTGCTGGCCACATATAAGATCTGCGCATAAAGCTAACAGCATCAGAACGGCTAGCACGAAAGGTAGCGGGATCATTGAGAAATTGAGTTTCTTTACGAAATGCAAAATCACGATTGATGGAGAGAGGGAGAACGTTGGCCTTCTCAAGTTTGACAACCGGTGGTTGTGTGGCGCACGAGGTCAGTAAGCTACAGCCTATTAGCAGGCTGTAGACTGAATAATGGAGGCTGAAGGGTTGGAGGTAATGGCAAAACAGAGTCTTTAATTTATTGATCATGAGTTTCATTATTCAACGAATGATTTTAAAAAGATTCTATTTTTAGGCTCCTAGTAGCTTTATTTTGTCTTGCCATTAGATTTCTAGCCTTCAGCCTGCTAACAAGCTTCTAGGGTGTTAGCGCGTTCCCATTCCAACATGCTGGACAGTCTGGAAGAGTTTACCTTCCGTCTTGATTGAGGGAGCAATGATGATTTCCGTTTCTTGGAATTCTTTCATGTTCATCGCTCCAACATTGCCCATGCAAGTAGTGATGGCACCAACTAAATTTTGACTTCCATCATCGACAACAGCTGGTCCAAAAAGAATTTGTTCTAGTGAACCGGTTGAACCAACGTGGATGCGGGTGCCGCGTGGCAAGTTAGCATGCGGTGTAGCCATGCCCCAATGATAACCTTTACCAGGAGCTTCAAAAGCTTTTGCAAAAGCACTTCCTACCATGACGGCATCAGAACCACAGGCAAGTGCTTTACAGACGTCCCCCCCCTTGCTCATACCACCATCAGTGATGATAGGGACGTAGCGGGCAGTCTTTTTGAAGTAAGCATCCCGTGCTGCAGCACAGTCGACTGTTGCCGTGACTTGAGGGACGCCGAGTCCAAGAACGCCGCGTGAAGTGCAAGCAGCACCAGGACCAACGCCAATAAGAACACCGCTCACGCCACATTCCATGAGCTCTAAAGTGACATCATAGCCAACGGCATTTCCAACAATAACAGGAATTGGCAGTGTTTTACAAAATTGAGCAAGATCGAGTGATTGATACTTGGTCGAAATATGCCTAACAGTAGAAACGGTGCTCTGAACAACAAAAAGATCAGCACCAGCAGCGGCAGCAATCGGACCAACATGTTCCGCACGTTGAGGGATCGAGCTGACAGCAGCTAAAACACCAGCTTCTTTGATAGCGGCAATCCGCTTAGCGATTAAATCATCACGTACAGGTTGCTGATACATTTTTTGAAGTAAGGCGGTGACACTTTCTTTGTCAGCACTCAAGACTTCAGCAAGGACTTCGTCTGGATTGTCATAGCGGGTTTGAATACCGTCCAAATTAAGGACAGCCACTCCACCAAGTTTGCCCATTGCGATTGCAAAGCGAACATCAACGACGCCATCCATGGCACTTGCCATGATTGGAATGGAAAGTTCTAGATGACTTCCATCTTTTCGAGGGATGCGAAAACTCGTGTTTACTTCTTCCGGGTTGATAGTGACAGAGCCAGGAACTAGTGCGATTTCATCAAATCCGTAAGTAACGCGAGCCTTACGATTACGTCCAATCCACATACCCATATTAAAGTCCTCCTCGATGGTTGCACTCATTCAAATTGCCACAGGATGGGCATGCTAGAATGGTATTGTCAGTAGAGTTGGTTAAAGAAGCACCACAAATGCGACACAAAAAGTGTTGTGATGCGGTCAATGAGGAGAGGTGTTTGCGAAGCATTTCATATCCTATCCAAAGGATCAAAATCCCAGCAAGAAAAAATGTGAGGTAAATGAAGACAAACCAGGCAAGGGTGAGTGAAATCATGATAGCGTATCCAAAAATGTCTAAAATTGCGCATCGTAATGTTACTGGAGAGAGCAAGGCTTAGCACTCAGTCCTTAGGATGGTTCATTCGTGATGCTGCCCTGATTTTATCTATTTTTGATATGCTCTCAATCTTATTGCAGCTTTTTTCATTTGTTTCCCCAAACAACGATAAGCGTTCCCCATGTTTCGTGGTCAGCTTTTCCAAAGCGAATATTCATTGCCCAGCGAGTTGCAGCTTCGTCTGCTGTGGTATTTCCACAAGATTGCAAGATGATAACGTGGTGAGGAATGCCATCGGTATCGACATTCAGGGTTAATTTTGTAGGAGGAAGTGGAAGCGGGACTGCGGGCGGTATCGACGGAGTTCCTAGAGTTAGAGTGGTGCGTGTTGAGAGCGGATCTAGCAATTGGATCGTAGTCATTTGCTGTCTTGGGGGAGGTTCTGCTACTGGAATAATAGTTGTATCATGAGTCAGAGCAGAAGGAAGGACAGGCTCATTACTAGGGGGAAGTAAGTTTGTTGAATTTTTTTGTAACAAGGGCAAAGCACGCAAGGGAAGAGATGCCGGCCCTGGCTCATAGATAGAGTCAGGAAGAGGCGAGCGTGTTGCTTGAACTGTTTTAAGCGGAGAAAAAATGGAAGGGTCGTTCGCTTTTAGCCAGAAAGAAATTTGTTGTGAAAACGAGGAGTTAGGAGGAAGAAAAAGAACTTGTGCTGGAACTGGCTTGCTGACGTGGGAAGGTTGATAAACAATTTTGAAAAGATAAATTGTCGAGAGATGAAATAGCGCCGCTAGAAGGATGAAAAAGGGGAGGGCTAAGCGAGGTGCTTCCTTTATAGAGTCTCTCCACCTGCTGCTGCTACTGTTCAGAGTGACCTTGCTCTGATACTGCGAGCTTTGCTTTTTGTGCAGTATGTTCGGCAGCGCATTTTGACTCAATTCTTGACTTGCTAGGTCAGGGCAATTTTCCATTTTCTTAATGTTCGTAGGAATGCTAATTTCCTGAAGGCTGTGGCGTAGAAGTTGCAGTCTGTCCTTCCTCGCTTGTTGCAAGGATAACAGAAAATCCATTGTTAATACCAACTGTCATTACTTGGACAAGGAAATCATAAGGGGCTTTCTGATCAGCTTTGATAATCAAACTGCCATGCGCGTCACGAGTCGTTAATTTTTGCTGAAATTCTTCTAGCGATACTTCTTGATTGTCAAAAAAGATTCTTGGAAGGGGGCTGCCAGTAATACTGACGACGTAAGGATCGTGATGAGGTACCAATAAAAAAGGGGCTTGCGGGACTTTTACTGCGATCCCTGGTTGCAGTAACAGTGTTCCACCAATGAGTAAAAAGAATATCAAGCAGAGGCCTGTGCTAAGAGCAGGCGCTAAAAAGAAAAAAGGATGACCTGGTTCTTTTGTTCGACGGAGGCGCATTAAAATAAAAGAGTAAAAGAGGAAGAGTAAATTCGAATGGAGTTACTCTTTACTGCTTACATTTAGCAAGTAATTGTACGATCTCAATTCCTGCCCGTTCCATATCGTGAATGAGGTCATTCACACGAGAGGAGAGGTAGGAATATGCAAGAAATGCTGGAATTGCAACAGCCAGCCCCGCGGCCGTAGTGAGGAGGCTTTCAAAAACGCCTTTTGCAATTTCAGCAGTAGTGGCATAGCCACTGTGTGCAGAAATAGAGAGGAAAGCGTCAAGGAGCCCTAACACAGTTCCGAGCAAGCCAATGAGTGGCGTGAGGTAAGCAAACATAGAAAGAAGAGAGAGATTGCGCTCCAAATTAGGAAGCTCAAGAAGTCCAGCATCCATGGTCATTTCTTTCAATGAAGCAGGGTCGACACCGGTGTGTTCTAAAGCTGCTTGTAAAACTCGTGCAACTGGGCCACGCGTGATTCTACACTCCTGGAGCGCTTCATTTCGATGGCCTCGTTGAATGAGAAGAGCAATGCCTTCTAAAAATTCTTCCACACGAATCGAAATGCGATGGAGATAGAAAAGACGTTCAAAAAAAACACCCGCAACGACCACACTGCAGAGCAGGATAATCCACATCAGAGGGCCACCTTTTTGTAAAATTTCAAGCATGACTCAACATAAGCGAAGCTGGCACTAGAGGGAAGTCTTAAGGAATAAAAAACATTTTCTTGATTTTGCAGGTAAAAGTAGGTTATGTGCTTCTATGAAGTTTCCCCCCTTGTTGCCTTTGGTATTGGCTTGTACGAGCCTTTCTTTTTCTCAAATTAATGCAGAACCTGCTGGTGC
Source organism: uncultured Chthoniobacter sp. (assembly GCA_964402065.1). Taxonomy (GTDB): domain Bacteria; phylum Verrucomicrobiota; class Verrucomicrobiia; order Chthoniobacterales; family UBA6821; genus CAIWMF01. Next base: position 181,233 of record CAYOAN010000005.1, read on the forward strand.
AGAAACTGAACCGCTCATGATGTTCGGTGTTGATCGAGGAAAGGGACCGATAGAAGGTGCAGGACGACAAGGGGCGTGTGACAATAATAAGCCAATTCGTAGAGAGGAAGAGACTGAAAAAATAGTGGATCAAGAGCAGTGGTCACTTCCTACCAAAGAAGAGCTTGATCTGAAAATTGAGCAATACAGAAGTGAGCAACTTTATGCACAAAGAAATGCTGGGCGTGAAAAAGTAAGAAACTTTAACTCAGCTGCTATTGCAACTGAATATGCAAGGGTTTGTCTTAGTAAAAGAGACAAAGAAATCAGTGTCTCTGAAAAAACAGCATGGGATGAAATAATTTATTATAGCTTGAAAGAAGCACAAGCTCACGCTGAGGGAGAACGGGAGCGGGCGTTAGCCTACCACAATGGTATTTTAGCTTTAGGGAATGTTGTGAGATGTCTTCATTATGTCACTCAAGCTCCTACGTTACGAGAGCAGGAGGTTTTACAGCGGGAAGCAACTTATCATCATCAAAACGCCTTGCAAAACATCAATGAGGAGAGCGTGGATAACGAACAGTTTAATGAAACTATTTTGTCTATGAGAAAGGCTCTCGTTCATTTTCAGAACGCTTCTAAAACAGAGAGCACTCAAAAGCAACAAGCTGAAATTATGCTAGGAGAATTGAGCATTCAAGAAGCTGAGATGAGGCAGCAAAATAAAGAGCAAGAACTTCAAAATAGCAGAGCAGCTATTTTGGCTGCTGAACAAGCTATTCAATATTGTGATAGAGTGCATGAAATGGAGCATCCTCTAGCAAAGATGGCGCTAGAACGAGCTGCTGAATATAGTCTTTTACGAAGTCAGGCATTTGCAGCTAATCAAATAGAAAAGGCATCTCACTTTTTATGGGCTGCCGACTCTGCAGGAGATGCTGCCTGTCATTTTCATCAAGTAGCAGCAGAAGCAACAAAAGAGAAACAGGCAAAATATACTGCTAAAGGAGAATACCACCTTGAGCTTGCTAAATTGTGGAAACAGCATGAAGTGGAGAGGGCGAGCAAGTTTTCGTATCAACAATTTCAAGCAAGAAAACAAAAGCTGTTATTACCACCAGTCAAAATTCCAGGAAACTTGTCACTTTCCACATTAACTCGGGGATCTAACTTTTTTTCTTCTGCAGAGCAAGCTTCTTTCCCTCAGGACGAGTTGGGTTTAAAACCAAATAATTTATAAATGCAATTTTTGATTCGGCCTTCTTTTTTTGCTGTAACCTGAAAGCTGTAAGCTATACCCTGCCTTTCCATGCTTCAATATCATCGACTTCTCCGATTAGTTTTAGAACAGGGCCAGCGCAAAGAAGATCGTACTGGGACTGGCACTCTTTCTGTTTTTGGAGCACAAGAGCGCTTTGACTTAAAAGAAGGATTTCCGTTATTAACAACAAAAAAACTTCACCTGAGATCCATTATTCATGAGTTACTTTGGTTTTTAGCCGGAGATACGAACGTTAAATACTTACACGATCATCAAGTCACAATTTGGGATGAGTGGGCAAATGAGCAAGGAGACCTGGGGCGGATTTATGGAGCACAGTGGAGAAGTTGGCGTGGACTTAATGGAAAATCAGTGGATCAAATTGAAAATCTCATAGAGGCAATTCAGCACAATCCCGATAGTCGCCGACATATCGTAACTGCATGGAACCCCGGGGAACTTGATCAAATGGCCTTAGCTCCATGTCATGCATTGTTTCAATTTTATGTTTGTGATGGAGAGCTTAGTTGCCAGCTCTATCAACGAAGTGCAGATCTTTTTTTGGGGGTGCCTTTCAATATTGCTTCTTATGCGCTTCTCACCATGATGATTGCGCAGGTTTGTGGGTTGCGTGCAAAAGAGTTTATTCATACTTTTGGAGACTTGCATCTCTACCTTAATCATCAAGAACAGGCAAAAGAACAATTAAGCCGTACGCCTCGAGCTTTGCCAAAAATGAAACTTAACCCTTCGATTAAAAGATTGAGCGATTTTTGTTATGACGATTTTGAGTTAGTTGACTACGATCCGTGGCCAGCCATCAAGGCGCCAATTGCCATTTAATGGCGTCTCTACATCTCATCAGCAACTGCCTCAACTAGTTTTTGTTGTTTCCATTGATGGATGACTAACAGATAGATTTTCCTGCAAACATAAACCTATGTCCGCTATTCCTCACGTTCATCATCGAAGGCATATTATAGTTCCTGATCTGATCGAAAATACTAAAGAAGAGAATGCAATAGGAACAGAAAAGGCTCTTTTTAAGGCAGCATGTTCATCAGGGGCCATAGGATCGTTTTATGCTACGATTGTCAATGGAACTCCTAACATTGATTTAAAGTGGATAGCGTCGCATCCTGCAGGTTTAAGACAGCCTAAACATCCAACTCAGCTTGGGCTTAGGGATTCTAAAAACACCAGCAATGTGCTTGGTGTTCCGTTCTCTCCGATTTTAATGGCAACAAAAACAGTTTAGTTTTTTTATGAAAGCAATCATGGCAATGGCTCGCAATCGAGTTATAGGAGTAGCAGGAGGAATGCCGTGGCATCTTCCTGAGGAATTTCGATTTTTTAAACAAACAACCATGGGGCACGCCATTGTGATGGGACGAAAAACCTATGAATCACTCGGAAAGCCGCTTCCAGGCCGACAAAATATTATTTTGAGTCGCACTATGAAACCTCAAGAAGGAGTGACTGTTGTCAACAATTTGGAAGAATTAAAAAAACTAAAAATCCCTTCTGAAAATATTTTTGTGATTGGAGGCGCTGATATTTTTCAATTGTTACTTCCCGAATGTGATGAACTTTTTATCACACAAGTGCATCGTGATGTAGCAGGAGACACCTTCCTTCCTTTGTTCGAAAAGTATTTTGATGAAGGAAGTATTGTTTTAGAAAACACCGACTTCACTGTCAGGCATTATCGCCGCTCCGTAATGTGAAGTTTTTCAAGCGTCTTGCCAACGCTTCTCTCCGGTAAGATTCCGCGCCACGAAGTATTCGGATAAATAATGCTATCACGCCCAATAATTGAGCCAGGACTCAAAACAGCATTGCAGCCAATTTCAGCACGATCGCCCAGGATGGCGCCAAATTTTTTTAATCCAGTTTTCAGTTTTTTAAATCCTGCTGTGATTACGATCTCCTCTCGATCAAGGCGTACATTAGAGAGAATGGCGCCGGCGCCAAGGTGAGCTCGAAAGCCTAAGATAGAATCTCCGACATAATTGAAATGAGGAATTTGAGCTTCATCAAAAATAAGAGCGTTTTTAATTTCGGAAGAATTGCCGATAACAACACCATTACCAATAATCACATTTTCACGGAGATAAGCTCCCTTGCGAAGCTCGCAGTTCTCTCCAATCCACGCAGGGCCTTTGATCATAGCGCCCTCTTCAATGACAGTCCCTTTTCCAATAAAGACATTTTCTCCAACGAAGGGTTTTCCAAGAAGTGTTCCTAGCATCGCTGGTTTCAATTGCTGTTGGAGATATCCCTTAATTTTCGGCAAAATTTCCCAAGGATAAGTGAGCTGCTCAAAGAGCGCGCGATGATCTGTATGATCAAGATCGAGATAGTGAGAAGCTTGGAGCATGGAGGAAAAGTTTTTAAATAATAAAAAACTTAAAAAATCATCAGCCTCCAAGAACAGAAAGAAAGAAATTTTCTTAAGCTTTCTGTTCTTTTATGGCTGGGCATTCTTACTAATGATTCAGCTTGCTATCCCAAAGCGCGATATTCTTTTTCTCAGCAGCAAAAAGAGCGTCTGTGCTATCGAGAGCCTTAATGCTCTTAATGGTGTCTCCCTGTCGAATAGCATTAACGACATCTTGACCTTGAGTTACCTCACCAAAAACAGAATGCTTATTATCTAGCCATGGTGTTGCTGTGTGGGTGATAAAGAATTGGCTCCCATTGGTGCCAGGTCCTGAATTCGCCATCGAAAAAATACCAGGTCGATCATGCTTGAGACTTGGAGAAAACTCGTCAGCAAATTTATAGCCAGGGCCGCCCATTCCTGTTCCTGTTGGGTCACCGCCTTGAATCATGAAATCAGCAATAACACGATGAAAAGTGAGGCCGTTGTAATAGCCATGTTTTGCGAGGTTTAAAAAATTGGCCACAGTCATAGGAGCCTTGCTTGCAAAGAGCGTTGCATGAATCTCTCCCTTCGAAGTTTCCATGACGATTTTAATGTCTTGAACGGCAGTAGTAGAAGCTGCTCCTGCAATCATAGGAGCCATAAAGAAAGGGGCGGAAAGTTTAAGTAGAGATTTTTTCATGCAATGAATTAAGCATAAAGCAGGCTTAGAATAAAAGAAGAAACTCAACGCTGACTTACCTTCTGCTCGCCTTTGGTATCTTTCACTACCCAACCAAGTGCAGCAATTTCATCTCGCAGGCGATCGCTTTCAGTCCAGTTTTTTGCTTCTCGAGCCGCTTGGCGAGAATCTAAGAGTCTGAGGACTTGCTCTGGAATTGGAGCGGCTTCTTCTCTTTCTAATGCCAAGACAGCATTAACTTTTTGCCACCAATGCCATAAGTCAGCAGCCTCAGTAGCAGAAAAAGTTCCAGCATCGATTTGACGATTCGATTCGCGAATGACATCAAAAAGTACCGCAAGCGCTGCAGAAATATTTAAATCATCATCGAGAGATTTAAAAAAATCTTCAAGGGTGATGGAGCCGATTTTTTCTAGTGGCTTAATAGAAGCGGTTGTATTTACTCTAGCAAGTTCTTGTAAACGCTCAGTCCAAGCATCAACCCTCGCAAGAGCTTGGCGTGAGGATTCTAGGCCCTCCATCGTAAAGTTAAGAGGAATGCGATAGTGAACAGAGAGAAGAGTGTAGCGTAGCTCACGTCCGCTCCAGCCACGATTTATCAATTCACGTGCTGTGTAAAAATTGCCAGCAGATTTGGACATCTTGCTTCCATCAACCATCAGATGAGCGCAATGCATCCAAAGTCCGACAAATTTTTTTCCAGTCACACATTCACATTGCGCTATCTCTGCTTCATGGTGAGGGAAGATGTTATCAACACCGCCGCAGTGGAGATCGATTTGATTGCCGAGTAAACGAGTGGCCATGGCACTGCATTCGATGTGCCAACCTGGACGGCCGCGTCCCCAGGGGCTTTCCCAGGCAACATCCCCATCATCGGGAGTCCATGTTTTCCAAAGTGCAAAATCAGCGATCTCTTCTTTACTGTATTCGTCGTTTTTAACACGGCCCGAGGGACGTTGTTCTTCAAGATTGACGTGGGCTAGTTTTCCATAATCAGCAAATGAGGTAATCCGAAAATAAACAGAGCCATCTTCTGCCAGATAGGCGTGCTCTTTTTTGATCAAATCCGAAATCATCTCGATCATAGCCGCAATATTTTCAGGATCTGTGGCTGCTGGATAAGCTTTAGCAGGGCGTAGCCGGAGTGTTTTGCAATCTTCAAAAAAAGCTTCTTTGTAGCGTTGCGTAAACTCTTCTAATTTGATGTGTTGAGTTCGTGCACCGCGAATTGTTTTGTCATCAACATCGGTCAAATTCATCACACGCTCTACGTCATACTGACGAGCTTCCAAATGGCGTTGTAATAAATCTTCAAAAAGATAAGCCCGGAAATTTCCTAAATGAGCATAATCGTAAACAGTAGGCCCACAGGTGTAGAGGCGCACTTTTTTTTGGTCGGGATCAAGAAGTCGTAGAGGTTCTTTTGTTCGAGTTAGGGTATTGTAGAAGGATGGCATGAAAAAAGATGAGAGATTACAGGAAAAATTATTTTGATTCAATCGTAGCTATTGCCATGGCAGCAATTCCTTCACAGCGCCCTAAAAAACCAAGGCCTTCATTAGTTGTAGCTTTAATCCCGATACGAGAAACATCAAGTTGGAGAGATTGCGAAATTTTCTTTTTCATCTCATCAACGTGAGGATTAATCAGCGGTTTTTCTGCAATGAGTGTGGCATCGATATTAATGAGGTGCATCTGATCTTCATGAAGCAGTTGCATTGCTTTTTCCAAAATTTTGAGACTAGAAATGCCACGAATAGTTGGATCATTGTTAGGAAAATAATGACCAATGTCTCGTTTGCCAGCAGCTCCAAGAATGGCATCAGCAATGGCATGACATAGCACGTCAGCATCAGAGTGTCCTGAAAGCCCCATGCCATCAGGGTTTGGGATGGAAACGCCACCTAAAATGAGAGGTCGCCCTTGTTCAAAGCGATGGACATCATAGCCAATACCGGTACGGATCATAAAAATTAAAATTGAAAGCTCAGATTAAAATAACTCCTCAGGAAAAAATTTTATTGTTGCAGGCATTATCAAATTAAAAATTCAACGACTCTCTAATTGCAGAGCTGCAGGCTATAATCGAGTATTTATCAACTTCTGTAGTATGTGGCTTTAACTCAACAATGCCGCCGGCCATTTCCACCATCAATATTCCTGCGGCGATATCCCAAAGACTAATTTGATTTTCAATGTAAGCATCAAGGCGCCCACAAGCAACGTATGCGATATCAAGAGTTGCACTTCCCATAAGGCGGCATTTTCGTACCGAGCGAACCATTTTCAGGAATTGAGGAGCTGCTTCTTCAATTGTTGTTGCTGTCTTAGAGAGTCCGACAGAAACAACACTCTCTGACATTTTTGTGCGGTGGCTGACATGAATAGGATGACCATTGAGAGTGACAGAACCTCCGCGTACTGCTTCCCATAGTTCATTTCGCATCGGATCATAAATAACACCTATGATAATTTCTTGGTGACGTCGCAGCGCAATTGAAATGGCAAAATGAGGTATTCCGTAAAAAAAATTTACAGTTCCGTCAATCGGGTCAATGATCCATTGATACTCCGCATTAGGATCACCGCTGACGCCCTCTTCACCGTAAATGGCAAAGTCAGGAAAAGACTGAAGCACCATTTTTTCAATTAATGATTGGCAGCGGCGGTCGAGTTCTAATTTGATGTCATGAGCTTCTGCAGCATCAACGATAAGCTCCTCATGATGGTGGAGCGCTTGGTCGCGTAAGAGCTCACCAGCAGCAATGGCTGCTTGACGAGCAACGGAGAGATATTGAGAGTAATCAGTCATAAAATAAAAGGCTGTCTGCCGCTGGTTGTTGGCTATAGCGGATTAAATTGAAAAGGGCACGCTTAAGCTTGCTCTTTTTCCTTAGGTCCGCGTTTTCAGATCTTACGTTATCATGAGATAGCATCTTGATCTTCAGCCTGGCCCTAAGAAAAAACTCGGCGCTCCTAACGCGCCCTTTTCAATTTAATATGCTATACAGAAAAATTCACAAGGAATGAGAATAAAAAAATTGGGAAAAGTGGTATTACCACTTCTCCCAATCTTTGGTTTTTTACTGACAGAAGAAATGTATTATTTTTTCTTCTTAGCTTTTGGCTTGGCTGTTGCTTTAGCCTTTGGCTTGGCTGTGACTTTAGCCTTTGGCTTAGCTGTGACTTTAGCCTTTGGCTTAGCTGTGACTTTAGCCTTTGGCTTAGCTGTGA
>CAYOAN010000005.1:188880-226659 GCA_964402065.1 uncultured Chthoniobacter sp.
CTTTAACTTTTGGCTTAGCTGTGACTTTAACTTTTGGCTTGGCTGTTGCTTTAGCTTTTGGCTTGGCTGTGACTTTAGCCTTTGGCTTAGCTGTTGATTTGGATTTAGCTGTTGATTTTGGTTTCGTGGGCATCTTCGTTCACCCCTTTCGTTCCGCAGTTGCAGGAATCATGCCAGCATAAGAATGCATTATAAGAAAATGTGCAAGCATCTTGTCGTAAAAATGAAAAATTTTTTGGCCAGTATTTTTTTTAATACTGTGAGAAAAAAAGTTAAAAAATATTTTTAAAATAATATTTTTTCAACGCAATCAACAATAGCACTAGCTTCTATAAGTCTTCCAGGTCCTTCGTAACCGCAAGCTAACATGCCAGAAGAAGGGCCAATAAATTCAGCTCCACGTTGACGAAGACGCAAAATATTTTCTTGAGTTGCGGGATGATCCCACATTTTTCCATTCATCGCAGGTGCAATGAGGAGTGGCGCCCGTGTTGCCAAAGCCACAGCGCTGAGTGCATCGTCAGCAAAACCGTGAGCGAGTCGTGCAATAGAACTTGCTGTTGCAGGAGCAATGAGCAATAAGTCTGCACGGTCTGCAAGTTCAATATGACCGCAGCAAGCAGTTTCAGGAGCGCCCTCTTCCGAAAGATCATGTAAGACAGGATGCCGTGAGAGCGTTTGAAGAGTGAGCGAAGTAATAAAGTTTTTTGCCCCCGGAGTCATTACGACAAAAATTTCATGACCGCGTTGACGTAGTTGGCTCACGATATCAGCTGCTTTATAAGCCGCAATAGATCCCGTAACACCGACAACAATAGTCTTAGAGTTATTTTTTAAGGACATCGGAATTTTTATTCTACAGTTAGGGAAAATCTCCGGCTTAAATAACGCTCTGCACGCATGACGGCTCGAAATTTTTCAATGTTTTCTTCCATTGATCCACTGATGATAGTGTAGCGATAGTCGTGCCAGCATTCCATTTCACGAGCAGCATTAACCAAACGGATTTTAATTTCTTCACTGCTTTCTGTTCCACGCCGTTCTAAGCGTCGTCGCAATTCCGCGAGGTCAGGAGGCATGATGAAGACATCAGCAAGAGCTGCTTGAATAAGGGGATCAGTGCTAGCACGGATCGCTGCTGCTCCACGCGTATCAATATCAATTAAAACATCAATGCCGCGTTGGAGTTGTTGAAGGACAGGTTCCTTGAGGGTGCCATAAGAATTTCCATGAACTTCAGCATGTTCTAAAAAAGCACCCGCTGCTTTGCGTTCGGCGAATTCTTCGTGAGACATAAAATGATAATCTTCTCCTTCTATTTCGCCAGGCCGGGGTGAGCGCGTTGTGCATGAAACAGAATAGACGAAGTCAGGTTTATGACGCAGGGCTGTGCAGAGAGTTGTCTTTCCAGCACCCGAAGGAGCTGAGATGACAAAGAGAATGCCGGTACGATGAAAGTGAAGCTTGGAAGAAGAATTCATGGGGATAGAAGCGCTAGAAGTGGTTTAATAAAGTTGAAATAATTTTATAGGAAGAGTTGCAACAGACTGTTGAACATTGCGTAAAAAGCAATTTATTAAAAATTCATTTTTTTCATCTCTTCCGTTCTTAAGAATTTTTTATTCCAAGTTCGCAAGTTGTTCACGGATTTTATCCAATTCTGATTTTGCTTGGACGGCCCATTGGGAAATAGAAGCATCATTAGCTTTATTTCCCAAGGTATTAAATTCACGGAACATTTCTTGAGCTAGGTAATCAAAAGTGCGTGCTTCTCCTGAGCTTGCTAACAGTTCTTGGCATTGAATGAGATGGCTCTGAAGTCGAACAAGTTCTTCATGAATATCACTTCGCTCAGCAAAAAGAGCTAGTTCTCGTAAGAGTGATGCATCATCTGCAGGAAGGGGAATTCCTAATTTTGTTAGACGCTTACTAAGTTGCACCCGTCGCTCTTGAAAAATTTTTGGAGCACGTTCTTTCATTTTTTTGACCATCTGCTCTAAAACACGAATACGCTTTTTAAGATCAGTGGCATGATGTCTTCCTTCCTTGATGCGCATTTGAAGAAAGGCTTCCAAGGCCTGATGCAGCGCTTGTTTAATCAGCTTCCACGTATGAGCAAGGTCAACTTCGTCTAGGGATTCTACTTTTATAATTCCTGGCAAGTGGAGGAGCGTGTCAAAGGAAGGCGGTGTTGAGAGCTTTAAAGTTCGCTGAAGGTCTAACAATTCTTTCCAAGCTGCTATCGCCGCAGTTTGGTTGATGAAATGATTTTTCGTTGAAGTGGTTGCTAAAATTTCTTCTGTAATCGAGACGTGAATACGTCCGCGTTTTACAAGCTTTTGAATCTCTTCTCGTACTTGAGGCTCTAATGCATTAAAACCACGTGGCAGGGTGACTACAATATCGAGTCCTTTACGATTTACCGAAGCACACTCAACATGATAGCGGCGCCCTTGACCGCTAGCCTTGCCTGAACCAAATCCACTCATGCTAATCATCGAGGGATTGTAACAGAAAAGAGAGAGGTCTGCTACAAAGAATGCAAAGGAATACGATTGATAGTTATGAAAGCAACTATTCTTGTGCCACAAGATCTGAAAAAACGGGGGATGTCTTTTGCCGCTTTAGTATGCAGGGCAAGTCAAAAGCCATTGTAAAATAGTGCTCTCTTTACTCATTATTAAAACAATGCCAATGACTTTTATGTGGACCTGAGGCTGTTTACATCCTTGTTGCTAGCTTAAAGTCAAAATTTGGCACCTGTTTTTCAAGTTATCATTAGAAAAGAAGAGAAACGGGACATATTGTTACAGAGAAGAAGCTGAATAATCTTCTTTTAATAAGAAGCTCTATTTTTTTGTAATAAGCTTATTGCCAATAAAATAAATAACAAACATGGTTTTTTTAGAGGTGCTTTTAAGAGGCTATAATCTATGGCAACTACTGTGTGATGCATGAGAATGGGCCAATATGAACGATTATTGCTTTAGGCCAATTTTACCAAGAAAAGCTGCTAAGAAAAAAAGACGAAGAGCATGAGTCTAAAAGCTAATAGACTTGAAGGAGCTATTTCATCTCAGCCTCATAAAAAATTCCACAGCCGGTGAACCCAAGATCAGTACGACTTTCAAAAGAATTGCTTCGCGAAACTGGTTCAATCAATGTAGTTGGTTCCATGATCGCTTGCTCACGAACCCAGTAAGGAAGCTCGGTAAGCCAAGTTTCTTGATTCTTGTGAGAAAGTTGTAGAGCAAGAGTGCTTGGTAGCGCAACTGGATCACTTTGAAGTTGTAAGGTATGGTCTTTTGATAAAGTAGCCACAACTTTTTTATCATTAAGGACACCACTAGCAGTCAGGTTATAGACTGGTTTCCATGGTCTATTCGCATCAAAGTTGCAGCTTCCATCTAGTAATGAAAGGGTAGCATTTGGAAAAATAATAGGGAGATGTTGCAAGCTGATGCTTCCATCAATAGTCGGAGAGAGGCAGTCACCCGAGAGGTGGAGATTGATTGTTTCAAATGGACTATGTTGGGTAGTGAGTGAGGCAATTCCAGGAGCTGCTACTACGGCAACGTCAATTGTCCATGGGGGCAGGCCAGTAGATGGGCTTATCATTGGAGAAGCTAATTCGATCCCTGGCGGAATTAAAAAAGGAGTCACCCAAAGTTTTGGCGCACCTTCTATTTCTTTGACTGTCAAATTTCCTCGAAGAATTCCAATTTGATTTTCACCTTGTAGCGATAAATTTAAATCGCCTTTTATGTTCATCGGAGCCGACTGATAAATAGGAAGATGCGTTCCTGAAAAGTGATAGTCATGTTTTTGATGATGCCATTCTGTGCTGCCAGAAATTGTTATTTTTTCTTTTTCTAGCCAAGCTGAAGCATCGTGTAAGTCCATTTTTTCTTTGCTGACAACGAGTCTTCCTTGTAGTTGATGCAGCGGAGTGACGTGATTGTTCATGGCGACACTGCCAACTTGAAATTGCAATTCGCCGGAGGGCTCCATCTCGCCTAATGTTCCTTTGCAAGTAAGGTTGCCTGATAGTTGGCTCTTCTCAACATGGAAAAATGCAGGGAGGTAGTGAGCAGCTAAGGTATCTAGATTCAGAGAAAAAATAGAAAGATTGAGATCAAGTGGAGCCAAAGCAGGGCCTAACTTCCAATGTTCTTCCCCTTGTAATGGAGTGTGTTCCTTTTGGATCATAAGACCGACAGGAAGTTTTCCTTGGAAGGTTAGCAATTTGTTTTTTTCTGAAGCGAGCATGAAATCAATCGTTCCTGCTCCCTGCTCAGAGACGAGATTGAATTTCATATTGAGGTTACCTTTCTGTTCTTCTCCATTTTTTCCAATGAGGGTAACATGAATAGACGGCTTCTCTAAAAGCCCGCTTGCATCGAGAGTGCCGTCAAAAAATGCTGGTAGGAGTTTTTCAGAAAAGTGATCAGGTTTGATGGCAAGATGCTGAGATTTAAGATGAATAGCCAGGGGCACATCGGGGAGGAGTGTGTGTGACAGGGAGAAAGGTTGTTGTAAAAGTCTCGTAGCATCAAGGGGCAGAAAGGCATTTCCAGAGAGTGTGGTTAGTTGATCTTCTGTAATAGAAATTTTTGAGAGATCAATGCCGCAAGAAGAAAGCGTCATTTGACTTTTGTATTTTTTAATGCCTTCTTCCCAATCTAACGAAGAAAAAGAGATCCATCCGAGACCATAACTTCCTTCTCCATGCCCGTAAACTTTATGAAAGTCTTTGAACAGGTTATTGAGGATAATATTAAAAGATCCTTGGTTCCGCGTAGCCTCTCCACTCCCTTCCCAAGAGGCTTTGAGAGTTCCTCCTTTTAGATTTGATTTTTCAAAAAGGGAGCGAGGAAATACTTTGTCCCAAAAAGGTGGCACGTCAGCATCATGCTGTTGCAAGAGGGGAATGAATTTTTCTGAGAGATTATTGCTTTGCAGTGTTGCTCTTCCTTCGTAACGATGAGGCCATTTATTTTCAATAATACCCGAACCCTCGAAGTGGTCTGAGCCACTCCATAGGTCGAGGTTTGTCAGGTTTGTTTTCTCTCCTTGAAACAAAAGTTGTAGCTTCAACGAATCCAATGGTAGGTCATAAGCAGTCATTGCTGTTCCTTGAACATTAAGGTATCCTTCGGCTCGATTAGCACCTCCATGAACTTCTCCGTCGGCGAAAAATTTTCCTGTCATTGTGTTGTCCCAAGAAATGCCAATGAGGTTTGCAAGTTTGGCCGCATCGGCAATGTTTGCTTTGAGTTTTAGAAGAAAAGGAGCTTGAGCAATTTTATGCCATTCTTCCGGCAGTGTTATTTCGCCTGATGCTGTTGCATGATTTTCTTGTTGTCGTAACTGAAAATCGAGAAGAGACATTTTATGACCAATGAGATTTGCAGTGAAAGAGAGGGAGGCTCCTTCTCTTTTTTCTGCATGAACATTATCAGCAACGAGACGCAAAGAGGCATCAGCATCAAGGGGGTGTAGCATGAATCCTCGAAAAGTCAGCCGTCCTTCACGAATAATACCGCTGATGTTTTTTTTAAGGCCTAAAAAGCGAGAGAGGCGTCCTAGCGGTAGCTGCTGTCCCAGCGCAGCGCTATCAAGAAAAGTTCCCTCGGAAGTTTGACGAAGGGAGCCATCTGCGCGCAGCAGGCCATCAAAAATTTCTGCCACAAGCCCAAGTTCTACTCGATCCCGATGAGGCACTAAGGTGAGGTCTTGTAGCGTCATTTCCTCAGCAAGTCGGAGCTGGCGCAATGATAGTTTTTTCCCATTCCAAAGGGCTTTTGCTTTTCCTGCAGCCAGATGGCAATGAATAGTGCCTGCTTCAATAACAATTGAGTCGTAGGTTAGTTGACTCGTGATTTTATTGGGGAGGTTACAAGAGAGACGATCTACGGTGTAACGCTCTCCTTCAGTGAGAAGAAGGAATGAAACGTCACTAAGTTGTACAGAAGCTGGCAAAAAATTACATTTTTGCTCTAGCCAAGCAGAGAAAGAAGATATCGGTTTTTTCCAAAAAGGGAGAGCGTCGGAGGAAAGATGGCGTCGATCAATAACACCTTTTCCCTGCGATACGCGGAACGAGTTAATAAGAACATGATCACCAAAACAAATGCGCCACCATGAAGAAAATTCTATTGAACAATCTTGGAACGTCATTTGGGTGCTAAAAGGAACCTGTCCGGTACTGACGGTCATTTGATGCCAGTGAATAGGTTTTCCCCAAGCAACCTCCATTTTTTGAGCTTTAATGGTAAGCCCTGTGACTGGTTGCAAGACCCAAAGCGCAGAACGGACTGACATTCTCAATAAAAAAGAATGAAAGAAGAAGAGTAGGAAAAACAAGAAGAGGACTAACAAAGCACCCCAAGCAGCTCGTGTTTTTGAACGGCCAGGCGGATGAAGTGGGGGAATGGGGGCTGAATTCTGGAAATGAGGAGCTGGAGCATTCACGAGCATAAAAGTTTAAAATAAGCCTTAAACCTAAAAACGTGAATGAAAATAAAATTTTTTACGCAATCTCATTGCATTTCAACCTGTTCATTTTAATGCAGTACAGATTCAGAACATAGAAAACACTTTTTTAAGTGTAAAAAAATACAACCCGCCACACACAAAGGTGTAACGGGTTGTTTTGTTCCCCCCAGAACATTGTTTCAATCACCAAAGAACATAAACTATTTATTTTAAGTTTGGCAAGATAAAACCTAAGAGGTTTTTTAAATGTAACGTCTTAGTGAAGACATGAAACGAATTTTTTTGCTGTAACCTACAACTTCTAATCTGTAACCTGCCTCATGCTTTCAACCATTCGCAACAATCAATATTCTTTAACATTCTTGATCGTCATCTCTACGATCGTCTCTTTTGTTTGGCTTTATAATCGAACCAATCTTGCTCAAGTAGGAGCGAATGATGTTGCTACCGTTTACGGACATGTCCTTCAGCAGGCTGACATCGAGCGACGTGCTAGAGAATATCAATTAGCAATGGCGCTCGGGTTAACTGATTTTGTGCGAGAGCTAGGTGGGTTTGCAGAAAATGAAAATGTTGCTTTGTCGGAGTTTATTTTAAATGAGATTGTTATTCAACATGAAGCAAAACACTTGAATGTCGTTCCTAGCGAGGATTCTATTATTGCGGAAATTAGCCTCCTGCCTGCTTTCCAAACAAAAGGAGTTTTTGATTCTTCAAAATATCAAAAGTTCATGAATGAGCAACTGGCTCCACGCGGCTTTACAGAACGTCATTTGGAAGAAATGATTGGAGATATGCTTGCTTACAGGAGACTTCATCAGCTTATTGTTTCACCTGTCTCCGTCAGTGAGGCTCAAGTTCGTGAGGCTGCTCGCATTTATCAATCGGTAACAGCTGATCTCATTCGCTTTTCTAAGGATACTTACTTGAAAGCAGTCAAACCAGTTTCGTTAGAAGAAAAAAAAGCTTTCTATGAAAAAAACAAAGGAGCTTTTGTTAGCGAAGAAAAACGTTCTGTGAGTTATGTCGTCTTCTCTTTGCCTTCGGGGGCAGAGAAGCTTCAAGGCAAAGATCGTGTGAAAGCCTTGCAACAAGTGGCTACAGCAGCGACAGCTTTCAAACAAAAAAGCGAAGAAGCAGCTAAATCTGGTAAAAAATTTGCGATGGCTGCTCAAGCTAATGGCAAATTAGCTGTTACTACAGGGCTCTTCAATCGACGCGGTGAAATCGGGGTGGAAGCTGCTTCTTCTAAACAGCCAAAAGAAGGAACTTCAAAAATTCCAGAAATTGTGGCAACAACTGCTTTTAGCTTGGGAAACGAGAAGGAGCTGTCAGAAGTAATTCCGGCGAACTCTTCTTTTTATGTTGTGATGCTTGAGAAAAAAGTTCCATCGGCTCAATTGACTTTTGATCAAGTGCAATCAAAAGTTGAGGCGTTTCTTCGCGACCAACAGGTTGATAAATTAATCAAAGAGGCCGCTTACAATACACGCTTGGATCTAAGAAAAGCGCTTCAAGAAGGAAAAAGTTTTTCAGTTGCCGCAGCAGCAACGCACCATCAAGCAGAAGTTTTGTCCAATCTAAGTTTTCAAGAGACAAAGTCAGCAAATGCTGATCAGCGTCTGCTTTTTCAAGCCACATTACCGCTTCATGAAAAAGAAATGAGTGAGGTCAAACATGCTTCCTGGGGCGATTTTATTGTCTATTTGGAACGTCGTGCTCCGCTTAGCAAGTCCGATTGGGATCTGCATCATACAACCATCGAGCAGGAATTTTTGGAACAAGAGCAAAATATGATCTTTGCTCAATGGCTCAACAAGGCGCGCGTCGACGCGAAGGTGACGATGTTACAACGACATGGACGAAAAAAATAAAGATAAGAACCTGTTTTCTAAGAGGAGATTTTCATCTTTATGAATTTAGAAATTGAAAATCTCTTCGACGAAGCGAGTGGTGATATTGCCATAGGTGAGCTTGAAGCAGCTGCGAAAAAATATCGACGCTGCGTGGAGCTTGATCCCGAATTTTTTGAAGGATGGCATGCACTTGGAATGGTTTTAATGAAAAGTGGCGCTTATTCTGAAGCAATTGAAGCTGGCTTAAGGGCGACAGAACTGCGTCCTAACGATCAACTCGCTTGGTCAAGCCTCTCCCTTTTTTACGTCCGCAATCATCAGATTGCTGAGGCTGAAGCAGCAGGTGTTAAGGCTAGGATCTTGTCTTGGGGAGGGAAAATTAAAATGGAGTAAGCGCTTGCTGTATCGCTCCATCTCCCAAAGGCGGTACAACCGTTCTACTCACTGGTTTCCTGTGCAGCGGTGAATGAGAATATTTTCGATGTTCAGAATGGTCAATGAGCTAAAATTCCTTTAGTCTCCACTTTTTAGTCTATTACCATGAAATATTTCATTACTACGGCCATCGATTATACCAATGGGACGCCGCATATTGGGCATGCTTATGAGAAAATTTTAGGGGATGTCTTAGCTCGATTTCAACGGCTGCGCGGACGTGAGGTTTTTTTTCTTACTGGCGTAGATCAGCATGGTCAAAAAGTTCAACAGGCAGCAGAGAAACAAGGAGTTTCACCTCAAGTATTCACTGATGAGGTATCACAGCATTTTCTAAAATTGTGGGAACAGCTTTCGATTTCCTACGATGCATGGGCAGCTACAACTGCAGAAAAACATCGATCTGTGGTCAAAAATATTTTGAGTGATCTTGTGGCGCGCGATTGGCTCTACAAGGCCTCCTACAGTGGGCATTATAGTATTCGACAAGAACAATTTTTGACTGACAAAGAGCGAGGAGAAGATGGAAACTTTGGTCCTGAATGGGGAGAGGTTGTTTTTTTTGAGGAAGAAAATTGGTATTTTCGTCTTTCGCGGTGCAAGGAGTGGTTGCTTCAGTTTTTAGAAAAACATGCTGATTTTGTGGTGCCTGATTTTCGACGGAATGAACTGCAAAATGCTGCTGCTAAAATTGCTGGTGACCTCTGCGTCTCTCGACCTAAGAATCGCTTGGCATGGGGAATAGAGTTTCCTTTTGATCCAAATTTTGTGACTTATGTTTGGTTTGATGCCTTGATCAATTACATCAGCTTTTCCGGTTACGGTTCTAGCGATGAAAAAGAAAAAGCGCATTTTGAAAAGTTTTGGCCCTGTGATCATCACTTGATTGGCAAAGATATCATGGCTCCGGCACATGGTATTTACTGGCCTTGCATGCTGCATGCCATGGGATTTGCTGACACTCAAATGCCACAGCTTCTTGTTCATGGATTTTGGAATTCTCGCGGAGAAAAAATGAGTAAGAGTCTTGGAAATATTGTAGATCCTAAGTTGCTCGCTGATCGATATGGTGCCTCAGCACTTCGGTACTACATGATGCGCGATATTGCTATGGGGCGCGACGCTGATTTCATCGAAGAGAGATTGGTTACCCGCTACAATACGGAATTGAGCAATGGTCTTGGAAACCTTGTCCAACGTACATTGAGCATGGTTCATCGTTATAGAAGTGGAACTCCTCACAAAGTGACATTGCCTGATTTTTGTGAAGCTCATCTTCAAATAGATCTTGCTTCAATAAAAGAATATTGCCAGCAGATGGAGTCAGCGCAAGTTCATGCGGCTTTAGAAACCATTGTTAATTTACTTTATCGGGCCAATGCTTTTGTTGATACGACTGCTCCTTGGAAGATAGCAAAAGATCCCGCTGCAGCTGATCAGCTTGATGCAGTTTTAATAACGCTGCTTCAATCTGCGCAGGTAGCTGCGACGCTGTTATTGCCGATTATTCCAGTAGCTGCAAAAGAAATTTTACAGCAACTTAACTTAGAACCAATCTCTCTTGTTGCAGATCTAACGATTCCATCGCTCCCAGAAGATTATATCGCTGGTCAACCACAGCCGGTTTTTCCAAAAATCCTGATGGAAAAATGAAAAAAATTCGTTATCGGTTTGAATACTTTGGTCTGCTAGTAGGAGCTTGGTTGATTCAGCGACTTTCGTGGCGATGGCTGAGGCCGTTTGGAAATTTCGTTGGATCGCTTGTTTTTTTCTTTGATCGCAAACGCCGTGAAGTTGCTTTTACTAATTTGAAAGCTGCTTTTGGAACAATCTATGATGAGCAAGAAAGGAAAAAAATTGCAAAAAAATCGTATCAGATTTTTGCCGCAACCATGCTCGAGTTGCTTTGGTCACCGCGATTGACGCCTGAAACAATGGATGAGATTGCTGACATTGATGTAGTAGACTTACGAAGCTCACCTAAGTTAGAAGGGGTTCCTGTTATTTACTGCTGTGCGCATGCTGCTAACTTTGAATGGACAGGGCAGATTGCAGCGCGGTATACCAATCGCTTTCCCGTTATTGCTCAAAAATTTAAAAATCCGCTGATTGGAACACTTTTTGATCAGTGGCGTTCCAGTCTTGGTCAGGAAGTTATTCCCCAAGAGCAAGCAATGTTAAAATTGTTTCGTTATTTAAAAACTGGAGGAAAATTTGGAATTCTTGTTGATTTGAATCTTAAGCCACATGAAGGGCCTGTTATTGTGCGAATGTTTGATCGTTTGCTTGCTCCTTTGACACGTTTGCCAGCTGAATTGGCCTTGCGCACGGGTGCTCTTTTAGTTCCTGTTGAGTGCTTGATTAAGCCCCAAGGCGGCTACACGCTGCGTTTTCTTGAGCCCATTTCAGTGACAAGTGAAAGTACTGTAGAATCGTTAACGCAGGCTTGTTGGGATGTTTTGGAGTCTTCTATTCAACGCCATCCTGAATATTGGCTCTGGACCTATAAGCACTGGAGATACAAGCCTTCAGAGCAAGAAAATCATTTTTATCCTTTTTACGCGAATACGTTTCTACCGTTTGATGAATTGATTGCTCAACAAAAAAGTTGCGAGAAGAAAGACTCTGTGAGTTAATGGGAAAACCATTTTTTATGAAACAAGTTTCCTTTTTCCTTTTTGTTGTTGTTGCTCTTGTTTGCCTGCTTTGTACTGGATGCAATACAGTTCGTGGTTTTGGAGAAGATATTAGCGGGTCCGCTAATTTTGTAGAAAAAAAAATATGCGGTGAAGATTCTGTTCCGCCTTCATCTGCTTCATCAGTCTCTAATCCTCCTCAGTGGCCCAAGTAAGATTCGATGTCAACGGCGCTTTGTGCTGTCATGAGTAAAGAGGAATGAGTGTTTCTAAATGTGAAAGTAAATCAATTTTTAGGAATGCAATTTCAAATAGTTTTGTTTTAAAGCTCATATTACTAATTGCAATTCTTCTCCGTCTTTGGGGATTAGATTGGAAGCCTGCACATTTTGATGAGGGAATTAACGGGTGGTTTGCAGATCAAATTCGCGTCAAAGGTTTTTATGCTTATGATCCAACAAACTATCATGGGCCTCTCTACTTTTATGTGCTCTTTATTGTGCAGACACTTTTTGGGAGAAATCTTTGGGCGTTAAGGTTGCCGGCTGTCCTAAGTAGTTTAGGAAGTGTTTGGTTGGCGTTAAAATTTGATCGTTTTATTGGAAAGAAAGCATCTCTTTTTGCCGTGCTGGCACTGACTTTATCTCCAGCTGCAGTTTTTTATGGGCGTTACTCAATTCATGAATCTTCAGTGGTTTTTTCATTGATGCTTTTCACGCTCGGTCTTTTTGGAATATGGAAAATAGGAGATCGGTACTCTTTATGGATGAGCATAGCCGGAGGAACTCTATTGTTATTGCTTAAAGAAACAGCTCTTATCCATTTTGGTTGTTTTGTTCTTGCTGCTCTTTGCTTGCTGTTTTTAGACAAAAATATTTTTTGTAGTATCGTTACGCAGCAATGGAGGCGGCATGATCTCCTCAAAGCGCTTGTACTTGCAGTAGGAGTTCTCATTTTTTTTTATTCAGGAACTTTTTTTAACGGAAAAGGGCTGCTCCATGTTGTTCAAACGATACCAGCTTGGATCCACACAGGAACAGGAGCTGGAGGGCATCAAAAAATAGAGTATCAAGTTGGTTGGTTTAATTTTTATTGGATCGCTCTCATGATGCAATATGAGTGGCCATCGTTATTAGGATTTTTTTATGCGCTTTGGTGCATGTTTCAAAAAACAACAATGCCCTTGCTCCGTTATCTTGCGATTTATGCATTGGGTGTTTTTATCGCATACAGCCTTATTCCGTACAAAACACCGTGGTGCATTATTGCAATTATTTGGCCCTTTGCATTGTTGTTTGGAGTGATGACAGCTCAAATGAAAGGGAAGCGGACTATTGCTTGTATTGCCGGAATTTCCTTGTTCATTTCTTTTATTTTCTGTTGGCGACTCAATTTTTTGCGGTATGTCGATTTTTCGGAGCCATATGTTTACGTTCAGACTTCTCCAGAAATAAGGCGAGTAACAGCTCCATTGCTGACAGTGGCAAAAAAAGATCCCCGTAACTTTCAACTTTATGGTCAAATTTTTTTAGAAAGTTATTATCCCCTCCCTTGGATTCTCGGGGATTTTACAAATATTGGTTATTATCCGCTGAATAGCCCTCCAAAAAAATGGAATGGAGACTTTATTTTTGCCCCGGCCTCGTTGGCTTCTCAAGTTCAAGAACAATTGCAGGAGCCATATTATCAGGTTCCTTTTCAATTACGTGATGCAATGGAACCGTGTGTTGGATTTTTTAAAAAGAAAATTTTCCAATTTGAGAGTGAAAAATAATTCATGATGTTAACGTTTTTTTTCCTCTTCTGGATCGCTTTTTCTGTTGTTGCAGGGTTGATATTTGCTTTTTTAGGGCATGGACTTTCTCCTTGTGCTGCTTGGGGTGCGCTCTTGTTTGGCAGCCTGGGAGCTGCTGCTGTGACGCTGCAGCTTAAAAGAGAATGCTTATGTGTTTCTTTTCAAAAAAAGAAAATCTCCTTTTGGGAATGGTCTGCCATCCTCATTTTTATCATTGTTTCGTTGAGAGCGTTTCTTTGGCTAGTTTATCGTGATGGAGATTTAATCAAGGTGCTTTCTCCCAACAATCTTGGAGATCTTTCCCTTCATATCACGTTTATTCGCTATTTGGCGACAGTGACCTCTTGGTGGCCACCAAGCCCTATTCTTATTCATGAGCCGCTTCGTTACCCTCTTGGAATGGACTTTTTTAACAGCTTGCTGCTTCTAGCAGGAGTTCCTTTGGAGCAAGGTTTGGTTTGGGTTGGGCTGCTAGGAGCCTTGCTAGCAGGGATAACTCTATGGTGGTGGGGAAGAGGAATAGCGTTAGCTGCCTTTTTATTTAATGGAGGATTGGCTGGGCTTCTTATTTTTAAAGGAATTGATCCAGATACTCACGTTGCTTGGAAAAATATTTTTCTTTCGATGTTCATAACACAGCGAGGATTTCTTTTTGCTCTACCTGCAGGTTTGCTGCTTCTAACGGCATGGAAAAAATTTTTAATTTTAGAAAAACAAGCGCTTCCTTTTTGGGTTCAAGTTTTTTTATTAGCAGTAATACCGCTTTTTAATGTTCATACATTTTTGTTTTTAGCGGTGGTGATGTTGGGAATCATGATTCTGATTTCAAGGGTTCGAAGAGATTTTTTAATACTGCTTCTTTGCTCTTGGCCTTGGTCATTGCTTGCTATGTGGATGGTTTCAGGCGGTAGGGGAACGAATTCGATCATTGCCTGGCATGTTGGTTGGATGCAGGAAAATAATGAGGGATGGTTTTGGGTTTGGAATTTTGGGCTTTCCTTGCCATTAGCGATGTTGCTCATTTTAAAAGTTAGGAAAAATCCAGAACGAGCTTTTATTTGGCCTGCAGCAGCTCTGTTTTTGAGTTGTTGTGTGATCAGGTTTGCTCCTTGGCCTTGGGACAACATGAAGCTGATGATCTGGGCGTGGTTGACGATAGCGCCTTTTCTTTGGAGTGAATGGATCGTTTTTCGGCCTCTCTGGTTTCAACCGATCATTGTCTTTTTTCTTTTTGCTTCTGGTTTTGTAACATTATTTGTCGGTCTTGATGCCAGACATGGTTACGAGATAGCACGTCAATCAGAGCTGGCGCATGCTGCTGCCTTAATTTCCGAGTTTTCTTCCGATGAGGTCATTGCTACAGCTCCAGAGTATAATCATCCCGTCTTGCTTCTTGGTCATCCTGTAGTTGCAGGCTATGAAGGTCATCTTTGGAGCCATGGGCTCTGTTATGAGGAGCGTTTAAAGCTGCTTCGATCTATCTTGCAAGGTGATTCTTGTTGGGAAGAAAAGGCTAGAACTTTTGGGGTGAGTTCCATTTACTGGAGTGAAATCGAGCAGCGATCATTTCCCAACTCTCAACTTCCCTTTGCCAAGAAGCAAGTGCTCCCAATTATTTATCGTATAAAACAATGAATTACGATGCGTTGTTTTTTGTTAGCAAATGCTCGAGGCAATATTCTTGGCCATCTGCGGCAACTCGAAAGTGAAGATCAGGATTGGTCTGCTCAGTACGATGACACGTGTTACAATGGTGCAATGCCTCTTTAGGTAGAGTTTCTTTTCTGGGGAGTGATGATGCTTTGTTTTTCCATTTTGCAATAAGAAGAGGCCAGAAATAGAGCAGGTAATTGAAAAGAGTTACAATAAGCGCAGCTTGAACAGCCCTTGATTGTGCCAAAGCGCTAATCGCTGTCAGGATGCCGCTGAGAAGAGCTAACCATCCGATCCGCATCGGAATGATAAAAAGAAAAAGCACTTTGTATTCAGGATGGATCGTTGCAAAAGCGTAGAGCAAAGAAAGATTAAGAAAAGTATTGGCGCCGTACCCTCCAAAAATAAGAGCCACAATGGTGCAGCCAATCATTCCGGAACAATAGAAAAGTGTGGTGCGAAAGGCACCAATAGATTCTTCTAATCCTTCTCCTAAGAACCAAAGAAAAAGAAGGGCAAAAAAGACCCAAAAAGGACGCATGGTTTCTGGAATAAAAATCCACGTTACAAGCCTCCAGAGTTCACCATGAAGAATCGCTTCACGATTAAGAGTGAGCATCGATTCGTACCCAGGAGCCATGAGGTGTAATAAAAAAACAAGGGCGTTAACAAGGACGACGTAGCGGATAAGGCCGGGAATGGCAATCCAGGAAAACAGACGTTCTAAGCGATGAGAAAAGTTCATTGTTCTCAAAGATAGAAAATAAACCTTGAAAATAGAAACTTAAAAGTTACGCCCAAGAGTTATCGTGTATTAAATTGAAAAGGCAGGCCATAAGCTTGCTCTTTTTCGTTAGGACTGCGTTCTCAGATCTTACGTTATCTTCGGATAGCGTCTCGATCTTCGGTCTTGTCCTAAGAAAAAATGTCGGCGCTTCTAACGTCCCCTTTTTAATTTAATACACTATAGTTTAACTCTCGCTTCAATGTTCTATTTGAAAGCTACCATTGTTAAATGGGTCTGTTGTGGCAAGGCTCGCCACTCGTGGAGTGGAGGTGTAAAGGGACTCTCATGCTATAGCAGGCATGGCGATGTGACTTGTTATCGTGATGAAACCATGCAGTTAAAAAGAATGGAGAATTTTTGTGGTTATGCCTCCCATGGGCGAAAACTCAATAGTAGCCTCCATCATGGCTTCGCTTGCGCAATTGCCATGATGATCGAGTGCTTGTCCTAAAATAAAGACACGAAAAGTGTAAGAGCGGATGGTGCAGAGGGAGATGAATTTTCCAAACCCCTCTTCGCGAGCACGGTCAAAGACAGCAGCTAAGGGGATATTTTCTGATGAAATATTGCTGCCTAAAGCGGGAGAGTACGTCTCCGCATTAGCAAGCAAGGGTGTTAATAAGCGAAGGTCGGAAATTTTTTCATAAGGGCGATGGCTTTCTACTAAGTCAGCAAGCTGTTCTGCAGCTTGGAGCTGAATTTTTGAATGTAAAAAATGTTGGTCTGAAGTTGGAGTAATGCCATAAAAAAGAGCGGTGAGAATGGGGTGAGGGGCTGTATTAATGTTGATAAGACCTTTTCTGAAAATCGAGAGCTCCTTTTTAGAACCAGCTTGATCAGCAGTATGATTTTTTTTTGCGTCAGGGGAAGTAACGGTAAAGAGATCAAGAAGTTCAATAGCGCGCTTGCCTGGCATGTCCCAGTAAGAAAATTCAGGCTGACCAATTCGAAGCGTGCGCCCTCCTCCACATGCGTAGTGACTTGTTTGATGGGCTGTAGAACCAGCTTCAGGAGCGTTTCCTAGGTCATCTGCTTGAGCTGGATCATGAATATTTCCTAACTCCACAATTGAATTCATAGGGCCATGGCGCATGACTAAAGGAGCATTGAAAGCATCTTCTTCTCGATAAGAAGACGGAATTTGGTCAGGAGTTATTGTGATGGAAGAAGGGTGATTTCCTGCTGGTGGGTTGATGGGAATAAAATCGCGAGCATTCCAAGAATGTCTTGGATTAAATTGACGTTCGGCAGAGGCCTCACTCATCACACCTTGCCATTGTGTTTCCTCTAAGTAACTTTTTCTACCAGCGTAGTATTTCCAAAGATAATTGCTGAGATAGTTGTCACGAGGGTCTCCTACAAAGCGAAAGTGATTGTTGTGATCTTGTTCAGTAGGAATAAAGTTGCAGTGCCAATAGTTATTAGCATCGGAGAGAGAGCCTTCTTCGTGCTCTAGGCCACCTTCTACAAGGCCAGGACCAACGGGGAGATCACGGCTCATTTCAATAAGGTGATGATTCCAAAAAAACTCAAATGTTTGGTGGCGTTTTGGATTGGCGTTTCCTTCAGGGCCTCGCAACCAATAAGGAGGGTGTGAAGGAGAAACAGGTGTTGGTGAATTCCAAGTTTGTGTCACTGTTGGAAAAGCAACTGTAACAGATTCATTGGCTCGGATCGTTGGTGTTGTTATTGATTGATGATAGTTTTCAAAAGCTCTTGCTTCACTTGTCCCGAAATGAAGTAAGGGACGATTAGCAATGGAAAAAGAAACAAGGTCTCCGCCTGGAATCGGCTTGGTATAAGGATTCCAGAGTTGTGCAAAATATTGACTTTCGATTGTAACACTGTTGCTGCTACACGCTTGAAGACGCAATCGTTCAGCTGTTTGTGTTACCAATGGCGCGAGCACTTGTCCTGCAGGTTCTCCTCCGTTGACTAATGTCGGCGCTGAATAAGGGTTAATATAATCGATGATACAAGCGGCAAGGCGATTGAGATAGCGCCTTTGATCACTCTCAGAGCAGCCTCGCAAGCTCGGATCTCGTTCTTTAAAACGAGGGAGATTGCGATCAATGATTTCAGCAAGGTGCAGAGCACGATCAGATTTTGTTAGGCCATACGTGGAGTTGGTTGCAAGATCATTCAGATCGTATTTTAACTTTCCTCCATCAGGCATTGATAAGGGGATAAAGTCAGGGAGTGGAGTTTGAGAGCAGGAGAGGAACAATTTTTTCTTTTCAAAATCATCTTGGTTTCTAAAAGCACTAGAAAATCCATTGTCTACAAGCTTTTGATCGGCTAGTGCCAAAAGAGATGCCTCCTCTTCGTGAGAAAATAGAAAGTCATTTTCTAGAACCAGTGGAATGGCTTGTGTTCCTTGATCCCAATCATCAGGATTTGTGCGTGGTTTTCCTTGATGCAGCGTAGGATTGAGGCGTGCCTGTTCATCAAAAAAACGGTAAGCATAGCGAGCAATAGGAATATTTGCATGATTAGTGATGGTGACCCACGGTGCCCAGTAAGAGCCAGTTGCAGCAATCGTGTGATTTTTTTTATTGAGGTCAACAGAGTCTTCTAGCGTTCTTGCCTTCTGAAAA
Source organism: uncultured Chthoniobacter sp. (assembly GCA_964402065.1). Classification (GTDB taxonomy): domain Bacteria; phylum Verrucomicrobiota; class Verrucomicrobiia; order Chthoniobacterales; family UBA6821; genus CAIWMF01. The sequence continues at coordinate 207,138 of CAYOAN010000005.1, forward strand.
TAGCGCTCCATTTTTTCTTCAGGGATCTGAGGGAAATCGAGGAGCAAATTCAGATTGCCAGAAAGGAGAGGGATGAATTGTCCTTGAGTTGTGAGGTTGGTGGCTCCTGCAAGCAAGATGTGATCTTGTGGCGTTTCACCAACAAGAAATTGAGAGTGGCCTTTTGTTGCTAGAGAAAGTTGACTTGCGGCGGCAGCTAGACCTGACTCGGCCGCCAATGTTGCTTGATAAGAAGCAATGACAGAAGCTGACCTTTTTCTTTCTATTAAGATTACATCTAGCAAACTCACAATTAAAATACTGAGCAGTGCTAGCAAAAGAAGCGCCGTTAGCAAAACAGAACCTTGTTTTTCAAAAAACAATTTTTTAGAACCAAGCTGTAGGTTGTAGGTTGTGGAGGGTAGATCAGGCGACATAGCAGCAGCAGGAAGATAGCGCGTATGAAATCAATAAGAGGATGCTGTAGGCTTGTATAGTGTACTAAATTGAAAAAGGCAGGCCATAAGCTTGCTCTTTTTCCTTAGGACTGCGTTCTCAGATCTTACGTTATCTTCGGATAGCGTCTCGATCTTCGGCCTTGTCCTAAGAAAAAATGTCGGCGCTTCTAACGCGCCTTTCGCAATTTAATACGCTGCGGTAACAAATGAAAAAATGCTTATCTTTGAACGGAGATTACAGTTGAAAGAAAATAGCGGGGTTCTGTTTTGCCAAGAGACAAATTAATTTCGAGGAGGTTTATTGTTTTTTCGTTTTTCCAACATGGAATGATTTCACAGGAGAGAAGATGTGTTGCAAGGAGCTTGCAATGTTCTTCATTAGGGGCTGCAAGGTCATAGAGCTCTTTTAACTTTCCATCTTGGTTAGCCGCTAGTGTCTCTTTTGCCGTTGCAACAAAGCGATAACAGTCGTTCTTTTTTTGAGGATCAAAAAGGTAACCAACAGCAACAAGATCGTCATTGGTGTTACGTGTTAGGAAAAAAAAATCTGACTGATTTCGAAATAGTATTGGAGCTGACGAAGCATTTTTTAAATCTCGATTGAGTAAGTGCATGAAGGTTCGTCCTTCATTCATCAAGAGCCCTTCCTCTTCCAACGCTTGTTGCATTTTTGTAGCTTGCGTTCCTGTTGTGATTACTAAGGTAATGACAAGTGCTAATAATGCTAAAGAAATCAGCATTTCAAATAACGTATAGCCTGCAACCTGCAACCTTTTGTGTTGCTTCATGGTTCATCGGAGGGAGCTTGTATTGCATTGGAGAGATAAAAAGTAAATTCGGAGTGATGGCGCTTTTTATCAGGAAGAATGGCAGGAGTGCTAATCACAACAGAAACACAAGCCATCTCTGGAGGCTGTGGCGTGATAGAAACTTTTGCCAAACTCGTGATTGGTTCTTCATTGAGAGGAGCGTTGTATTCTGTAGTGTTGACTTCACGACGCGGGCGTCCTTGAACATCATAAGCAAAATAATGTTCTGAAGGTTGATCGAGTGAAAGTCGCAAGCAATGGTTTGGATTTTTTGCCCAATCAGGTGCTGTGGCTACGATTCCCTCTGGTACTGTAGTTTGCAGCGTATTGATGATGCGTTCGGCAATGAAGGTTGAACTGGTTGTTTCTTTATCTTCAAGATAGCTTCGTTTTGCTTTGGGAAAAAAAGTAAAAATAAGGCCGGCTGCCGTGGCAACAATAGCTAATGCCACAACAATTTCTAGTAACGAAAAACCGTGTGAATATCGAAGAGAGGAATTCATATGCAATGAAGGCTCTTAGCAAAGAATGGTGAAAGGTGCGAGAAAATTCATCATGAACTATGACGTATTGAATTGAAAAGGGGGCGTTAAGAGCGCAGGAATTTTTTCTTCAACTCTTCCTTTCTAAAAATCTCCTCGTTCCTGGCACGACATCGACTAAAAAATTTTTTAATACGCTCTAGTTCCACTGATGCTTTGGATACCGGCGTGAAAGTTCTTCTTTAATTTTGGGATAAGCTGTTTTCCAAAATGAAACTAGATCTCGGGTGATTTGGATGGGGCGGCGATTGGGAGCTAAAATTTCAATGGTCACCGGAGCCTTTCCGTGAGCCAATTTAGGAGCCGTTGCTAATCCAAAGAGATCTTGAATAGTAGCACTCAAAATAACGTCACCATTTGTTTGATAACGAAGAGGCGCTTTGCGGCCGTTGGGCAAAACATAATGAGTTGGTGCTAATATTGCGAAAGCAGTTCGTTGAGCTGCTGAGAGTAAAGTCTCTAGAGCAGGTATGGCAGGTCTATCCTTAACGTCGCGATAACTCACGGCTCCTTGGCAGCACTCTTGAAAGGCCATGGTCCGCAGTTCTTGACTCCATGGGAGCAGTTCAAGTTCAGGGTGGAAGCAGCAAAGCCATTCATAGCGATGAATCCAAGCAGCAGCCTCTTCCCCCCATGTTGGCAAGGGAAGTTCTGCATCCATAATGCCTTGAGCTAGTACTGCACTGACTTTTGGAGAAGGAGTAATATCGCGACTAATTGATTCCAAAACAAGATCACGGAACACTTTTTCTTTTTTTTCTATAACACGATTATTTGCGCTATCAAAAGAGAGCTCTGTTTTGTCAAAAAAGTCATCTGGAAAAAGTGTGCGCAACATTCCATCATCAATTGCAGTGGCCATGGAGAGTTGAATGCGAACATCGCCGCTGCTCTGGCCAATTTCATGAATTTCAGTAGCGACTAAAAGACGGCTTTCCGTAGCAGCACTTTCTTTGACAAGCATGCCTCGTCGCTCATGAACCATATCGCAGAGAAAAGTTGCAGCACTACGACGACGAGCGACCTGATCAGAAAATCCAGCAAGAATACACGCAGCCATAGCCTCATCACTTGCAGGAGGAGCGTCAATAGTGAGGCCTTGTGCTTGAGCCAAGTTGAGAAATTGGTCAAAAATACGACCGACTTGCCGAGCTGCGTCAGCGTGAATACCAAGTTGGCGGCAAGCTTCTGTTTTAAAATCACGGCGCTGTGCCCAAGAAAAAACACGAGAGAGCACGAGAAAGTCGGAACTTCCACCGCCAAACAGGTCACGACGTGTTTCTTCTGTTTTGCGATCGGTTCGCAGTAATAAGGGACGTGCTTGAGTGAAGGCAGCCATCAAAGCAGCAGCTCGAACACAGCCAAGTTTTTCTGCAGCTAATAACATGGCTGCATAGCGAGGATGAGCGGGAAATGCCAACATGCGTTCTCCTCTCTCCGTGATTTTTCCAGCATGATCTAAGGCGCCAAGATCGCGAAGCAATGTTTCTGCTTTTTCAAAAGCAGCGGCTTGAGGAGTTTCAAGCCAGCGATCTGTTGGAGAAAAATTCAACTTTTTTAATAAGAGCAAAACTTCAGCAAGATCAACGCGATGAATTTCAGGAACATCACGGAGGGTGCGGCGTGTATGATCTCGTTCTGTCCAGAGACGCCAACAGAGTCCAGGCGCCGTTCTCCCAGCGCGGCCTGCACGTTGGTCAGCAGAGGCAGCGCTGATTTTTTCAATCAACAACGTATTCATGCCACGACGTGCGTCAAAACGTGCGATGCGTGCCAACCCGACATCAATAACCCCCGTAACTCCATCAATAGTTAGAGAAGTTTCAGCCACATTGGTGGTGACAATGACTTTGCGATTTGAACTCGGTTTGACGGCAGCATCTTGTTCGCTTGGAGGAAGCTCTCCGTGCAAAGGGAAGAGCAAAACATCGGAGGGAAGTTCTGCACGCAATGCTCTCATGGCTTTTCCTATCTCGTAGGCTCCTGGCATGAAGATCAAGAGGTGGCCTGGTGTCATCGAAAGCATTTTTCCTGCCGTTCTTGCAGCAAGATCCCATGGCTTTTCATCAGCTGGTTCCTGCTGAAGATAGCGAATCTCTACTGGATAAGTGCGGCCACTGGAACGTAAGACGGTGCAAGGTTCAAGATACTCAGACAGCATTTTTGTATCAAGCGTTGCTGACATAACGATGATCTTAAGATCTGGACGTGCAGATTCTTGCAAACGTAGGGCCTGCATGAGAGTGATGTCGCTGTAAAGATGGCGCTCATGGAATTCATCGAAAATCAAAACCGAAATATTACTGAGCAAAGGATCGTCCAGCATTTGTCGTAATAAAATTCCTTCGGTAACGAAAAGAAGCTGCGTCTCAGCGCTGTATTGAAGGTCATGACGAATGCAATAACCAACTTCCTGACCAAGTTGCGTGCCGCGTTCGTGGGCAACTCGTCCTGCCAGCATACGCGCGGCAAGCCGACGAGGCTGAAGAATCACAGCGCGGCCGCGAGCTGTTTCAGAAGATGCTAATAAGCCTGCTTCCAAAATTATTTGAGGCACTTGTGTTGATTTTCCTGAGCCAGTAGGAGCCTCAATAATCAGGCGATTGCTTGTTTGAAGCGAGGTTACAATTTGTTCTCGAAGTTCTTCGATGGGAAGTGAGCGATTTCTATTCACGTTTTCAAAGTAAACGTTTTAGAATAGCAGCTATTAAAATCGCGATGAAGAATAAATTAATGCAGCTTTTAGTGACGGTGTTGCTTCTAGGGGCTTCGAGTCTCTATGGACGAGGAGAAGCTTTAACTTCTCAGCAAATGAAAGAAGCTGCTTATCTAGATGGAATCAGCATTCCGTCTCCTGGAGAAGTTTTTGCAGCCATTAATAAAATAAGTCGGCCCAATTGGGCGATGCTCGCTCATGGAGGGGTGGCGCCAACGACCACAAATCGAGCTCAACTGGCCCTTGCTGTAGGGCTTTTAGTAACCAATGGGTTTATTGCTGTGGAGGCCCAAGATGGCCAACAGGTCAAAAATATAGGAAGGGACATCATGACGCTTTCTAAATCACTAGGAGTGAGTGAGCATATTTTGAGTCGTGGTAATAACTTAATTGAATTTGCAGATCACAATGAATGGGATGCTTTGAGGCAGGAATTAGAAGCAACCGAAAATGAAGTCAAAATGACCATGATAGAACAGCAAGATCGTAATTTGGTGACGTTAACTTCTGCTGGCGCATGGTTGAGAGGTTTGGATATCGCTGCAAAGATTATTGTGAATCATTATTCTTCAGAAGGTGCAGCCCTCTTGAATGAGCCTGTCCTCGCGAGGCATCTCGTTGCTGACTTAGAAGAGCTTTCTCCAAAGTTAAAGAATGATTCTTTAGTTATTCAGGTCAAAGAAGCACTGACAGAGATTGCTCTCATCTTAGAAAAACAAGACCATCATTGTAGCCAAGAAGTCCTTGCTGAAATTCAAGAAAAAGCGAGTCGTGTTATTAAAGCAATAGAAGCGTCTCCTTCATCCAGTCATGCATCATGAAAAAAAAGCAGATTAAAATTATTTTTGGTGCGGTGATCTTAGTCTTTATTGGGAGTGCCCTATCGCTGTTGCGTGGGAATCTTATTCCAGAAAAAAAAGTGCCAGTGATTGCTCCTGCTGATTTTGTGGAATCAAAACGTCATGCGCTAGACCTTTTGGGAGGATTGGTGAACCACGGATTTAGAGTGAGAGATGAGATTTGGGAAATTTCCTTAAGGCCTAAAAAAAAGGAGTTGTTGCAATTGACGCTCTTTGCAGGAAATCAATATTGGTTTGCAGCCTCTGCCTCTGCCCCAGCTCAGCGACTGAAACTAGCGCTTTATGATAATGATGGAAGTCCAGTGGCATTAGATTTATGGAAAGATGATCATAGCATTTCCGGAGCACGTATGGCTGGAGGGGTGGTTGTTTCTCGAAGTGGGAACTATTACGTCGGGCTAGAATTGCTCGAGGAAGAGGGGGCAAGAGAGGCTGTGCCAGCAAGTTTGGTTTATGCCTATCAGTAGAGTGTAGCCTGTTATAGTCAACTTAGTTAGAAATGACAATAAAGGGACTTGATCGTATTTAGGAACAAGCAGCGTTCTCATTCCATCACGTTATCGTTGAGATAACGTCCGGTCTTCGGCCTCGCCTTTTCTAAAAATCTCTGCGTTCTTTCCTGTCATTTCTAGATAAATTGAAAGAGAGGCGACATAAGCTCGCTCTTTTAATGCGCGCTTGTCCATTGAGAGCACTGTACTTCGAAGTCTATCTCAGCTTTAAATTTGCTTTAGCTGTTCAAGCGACAAACGTAAGACCAAAAACATCCACCTGATTTCATGAAGACTGGAATTTTTTGATGCCTCGGACATCAAGTTCACAAGACGATTTGCGGCTAATTGACCGTTAGTCAGTTTTTCGAGTTCGGTAGGAAGCTTGTGTAAAAGTTCTGCCAATGCTGATTGTTGAAGCCAGGCATGAAGTGGTGGGTTGAAGCCACGCTTTGGCCCAGTGACAGCCTGAGGCCCTATTTGATTTTGTAGAAATTTTTTTGGTGGATGCGTGAAACGTTCTTGTGGAGTCATTCCATGAACAGCAGCAACAAAGCGATGGTCTACCATCGGGCTTCTTAACTCAAGACTATGAGCCATGCCGCAGAGATCTGATTTTCTTAAAATATATTCTGGAAGGTAATTAAGACGATCGCATTCTAGCATCCAGTCACGAGGCGAGAGATGTTGCTGAGGGAGACGCCAGTAGTGCGTCTTGATTTCGTAATCAGGTTGTAAAAAAGCACGGGTGAGTGGGTCGAGTGCGGAGAAACGGAGCGCATAGGCCTCTTCCCAGCCAAGTTGATAGCTGAGCAAGAGTCGTCGCAACCGGCCGCTGCGAGAAGTCTTTAAACAAAGTTCAGAGGAAGTCCATGGAGATTTCTTTTTCGAAAAGCGTGGCAAGAGCCTTGAGGCACGCTGATGAACCGCATAACGTTTGTAGCCAGCAAAGAGCTCATCGCCTCCGTCACCAGCAAGGGCCACGACGATTTCTTGCACCGCTGCTTGGCACAAATACCATGTTGGAATAGCTGATGGATCAGCAAAAGGCTCATCGAGATCAGCAACGATGCGCGGAGCATCAGCTGAATTCATCGTGATTGGAAGAGCTTTGTGTCTTAATCCTAGTCGTTTTGCAATGGTAGCAGCTGCCATTGATTCATCAAAATGAGGATCGTTAGGGAAGGTTGCTGTGAAGGAGGAAAATTCTGAAAGATGACCGTTCTGAGCGACAGTGGCTGCAATTGCTTGAGAGTCAATGCCGCCACTTAAAAAAATTCCGAGAGGACGATCGGAAACAAGACGTTGCTCTACGGCTTCATGAAATATGATGGAGGAGTCGCTTTTTTCAGGCGTCAGCTGCCAATATTCTTCAGGCTTACCAATGGCGATTTTGCCCCGATCAAATTTGACAACAAGGCGATGTGCTGCTGGAAGTTTATAAATTCCTTCAAAAATGGAGAGGGGCGCAGGGATATAGCGGTGGGTGAGGAAGGCATCAATGGCGAGAGGATTAAAATGAAGCGGCGCCATATCTTCATTGAGAGCGGCTAGAGCCCGTGCACTGCTTGCAAAAGAAAAACTATTTTTATCAGGACGATAGAAGAGAGGTTTTTCTCCCAAACGATCACGTGCTAGGAGGAGCTTTTCGTGACGCAGATCAAAAATCGCAATCGCGAACATCCCACGAAGCCGATCAAGGATGGCTTCACCCCATTCTTCATAGCCATGTAAAATAAACTCAGTATCACAATGTCCTGAAAAATGATGGCCGCGACGCTTCAATATTTCAGCTTCTTCTTCCCATCCATAAATTTCACCATTGTAAACAATCCAAACAGAACCATCTTCATTTTGCATCGGTTGCGTTCCAGCGGACGAAAGATCCCGAATGCTAAGACGTGTTTGCAAGAGCGCCGCAGTTCCTGTTTCAGAAGCATGCCATTTTTTTTGTTCATGATAAGAAAAATAGCGAAGACCTGATCCATCAGGACCTCGTGTGAGAAGGGCTTCACGAGCTGCTTCCAGGCGTTCTGAAGAGAGAGTATGTTGATGAAAAATGCCAGCGATGCCACACATAGGAGCAGAGGTTCAGAGTACAGATTGCAGATTGCAGATTGAAAAAAGAGATTAATCACAAAGAACATAAAGAACACAAAGAATTTAATTTTCTTTTTTGTATTTTTTATGGTTAGAATTTTTCGTGACTTTAAAACAAAAAAACATTGTCTATTTCGACTTGGAAACGCAACTCACGGCCAATGATGTTGGTGGTTGGTCCAAGAAAGCAGACATGAAGGTTTCAGTGGGAGTCACTTATAGCACGGCTTCCGGGAAGTATGAAATTTTTAGTGAAAAGCGAGTGCCTCAATTAATCGAGACATTGAGTAAAGCCGATCTTGTTGTTGGGTATAATAATCGACGCTTCGATTATGAGGTTTTAATGGGGTATACGATTCTCGACCTGCCGCATCATCTGCCGACACTCGATTTATTAGAAGTAGTGGAACAAGCAGCTGGGCATCGACTCTCTCTGGATGCTGTCGCACAGGCCACGCTAGGAGTCGGAAAGACGGGCGATGGTCTGGATGCTATTCGGTGGTGGCGCGAAGGAAAAATCATGGAGATTGCCCACTATTGTTGTTTTGATGTGAAAGTTACTAAGATGGTTCACGAATACGCCATTGCTCATGGCGAACTTCATTTCCTTGATCGCTTCGCGCAGAAGAAGACACTGAAAATTGTTTTGTAACATCATTTCATGCTTTACCTCTAGCCTGTAGCCTGTAGCCTCCAACGTGTATTAAATATGGCAAAAGAAGAAGCAATTACAACAGAGGGAGTCATTGTTGAAGTTCTCCCGGGCACAATGTTTCGGGTGAAACTCTCGAATGGACACATGGTCTTGTCTCATATCTCTGGAAAAATGAGAAAGCATTTTATTCGTATTGTTCCTGGGGATAAGGTGACTGTTGAAATGTCGCCTTACGATTTAACCAAGGCACGAATTATTTTTAGAACGGCTTAATACGTTATTAAGCTTACTTCTGTAAGCAGAAGTTGTTTCCCACTGTGCTTGTTCAGCTAGCTTCTCATATACGGTGATTGCTTAGGTCGGATTCTTCCTTCCTTTTCATTGGAATGAAAGATAGTGGCGTCGTATAAAAATCATTCGTCATCGGTAAACAAAATGAAAACACTTCCCCAACTTTTTCTTCAAGTTGGTATGCATTGGAAAGATCGACCTGCCTTTTCCATGCAACGGGCCAAAGGGGAAACGCTTTTTGAAACAATTTCTTATGGATCCTGGTGTGATCGGACACTAGCGCTTGCTACAGCTTTGATTGATCTCGGAGTAAAAGCTCGAGATCATGTCGGTTTGATCAGTGATAATTGCTTCGAGTGGATTTTGAGTGACGCAGCAATTCAATGTTGTGGAGCAGCTGATGTACCACGAGGAAGTGATATTACGCCTGACGAAATGGCTTACATTATAGCCCATGCTGACGTGAAAGTTCTCTTTGTGGAAAATCAAAAACTGTTAAAGCAATGGCAAGCTTTAGGAAAAGAGAAACCTGCTTGTGCTCATGTCATCGTGATGAAAGTAGAAGAAGGAACAGTTTTGCCAGAAGGAGTTATCACGTTGGCATCACTGGAAGTCGATGGAAAGAGGCTTCGCGAGGCAGGAGATCGGCGAGTTGAAGAACGCATCGCTCAGATCCAACCGAATGATCTTTACACACTCATTTACACTTCAGGAACAACTGGCATTCCTAAAGGTGTTCAATTAACGCACGCCTCTATTTGCTCTCAAGTGAAAAACTTGAGTTCGGTTTTAATGGGAAATAAGACCTCAAAAAAACTTCTTTCTTCCCAAGAAGCACTTCGCGCTCTTTCTATTCTTCCTATCTGGCATAGCTATGAACGCGTTTTTGAAATGTTTCTCATCGCTCAAGGAGGATGTATGTACTACTCCTCGCTCCGTTCGCTCGTGCAAGATTTAAAGTTAGTGCGCCCTAACTTGATGGCCTCGGCACCCCGATTATGGGAAGTGCTTTATGAAAAAATCATGACTGAAGTGGAGCAACAATCTTCTTTCAAAAAAATACTTTTCCATGGCATCACAAAAAGCAAATGGCTTGCAGGCTTGTTTCGATATTGGAACCTTCCGCCATTGCCTCAATTGCAAAATGTTGTTGGAGGAGCTTTGAGGGCGACGATTTCTGGCGGGGGAGCGCTTCCGCCTCACGTTGATCAATTTTTTAATCGGATTGGAATAGCTCTTCTCGAAGGTTACGGGCTCACTGAAAGTGGGCCTGTCATAGCAGTGAGATCCCCTGAACGCCTCGTGATAGGGACAGTAGGGCCTCTTTTGCCAGAAACGGAAGTCAAAATTCTTGATCTAGAAAACGAGAGTGTTCTTTATCCCAACCCCGCTAACCCCTTTTTGGGGGCAGGACGTCGAGGGGAGATTTGTGTGCGTGGTCCTCAAGTGATGAAGGGATATTATAAAAATTCTGAAGAAACAATGAGGGTCTTGCGCGATGGGTGGTTGCATACCGGAGATATCGGGATCATGACACGGGAAGGATGTCTTAAAATTGTGGGGCGATGCAAAGAGACGATCGTCCTACTGAATGGAGAAAATGTGGAGCCACTGCCGATTGAATCGCGGCTATTACAATCTCCTTTCATCGCTCAATGCATGATTGTGGGCCAAGATCAAAAACATTTGGGAGTGCTTATTGTGCCAGCAAATGAAGCTATCAAGCAGCGAGAAAATGATCCCAAAAAACAGCATCAGCTCTTAGCCTCAGAAATTCGTCGTCTCATCAGCACGGAACATGGCTTTAAATCTTTTGAAAAAATAGGTCCATGGCGCTTACTCTCCAAGCCTTTTGAGGTTGGTGATGAATTAACTGGAACCTACAAACTCAAGCGACATGTGATTACAGAACGATATCAACAGCTGATTAAAGAAATGTTTTGTTAGAGCATGTTAATGAATTCGATAGCCGAGTGTTGCGATGTCACTCCGGCGCTCAAAGCCTCGAGTATGCCCATATACACTGCGTTTTTGCGCTCCTTGTTCCTGGCACTACATCGGCTATCATGTTTTTTAAAATGCTCTAGGACGATCAGAGCATGCAGTCTTTTTTATTTCCTCCCTACCTGTTGCTCTTGGTGGCTGAATGGATCTCCTTATTAAAAAAGTTGGTTTTAGATAAGAACAATAAGCCTGATCTTGAGCCTGCTTGGCAGCGCTGACCAATGCTTGTTTTTCAGCAGGATCAATAAATTTAAGCTGACCATTTTCCGAGTAAGAAAAATGAGTGCTTTTAGCTAATGCTAGTGCTGTATTTGCTTGAACAATTCGATGAATTCCCTCGAGATGCTGTTTCATGGTGAGGGCCATCTGAAGCAATTGAAGCCTGCCTTGTTGATCATTGATTTTTGGCGGGAGCATTTTCTCGCAAAGGTAAATATAGCTCTCACTTTTTTCTAAAAATTGACTTGTATGGTGATCACTCCATTTTCTCATGCTTTCAAGCGTGTACATTTGAAGATGAAGAGCAGGTGATTGTTTGATTCTGAAAATTAAAGTCTCGGCAGCTTTAACCTTTGCATGAATTTCTAACAGACTATGTACCTCATGAAGCCACGTGTCTTCAATAGCTCTGAATAAATAAGGGGAAAAAACTTCAACTTGTGATGATGTTCTTTCCTGTGCGGCGATGATCCGGTTTAAAAAATGAGCAGAAAGATCTGTTATCGACTTCCTACGATTAATCCAGATCTCTGTTTGTTGTAAAAAAGTTGGAATTGCATGATCTGTTGTTGGTATGGCAAGTTGCTAGTGCTTGTTCTATCGCATAGCAGATTTTGCTTACTCAGGTTGTTTCTTTCCCCTTGTTGACCAAGCATCATCAACGGAGAGCTTGTTAAAGAGTCCAGTTCTAAACAATCTTTATAATATTCGATTTCAAGATCAGTTAGTTCTTCCATTGGTTTATTCTCTTGGCCTTGAACAAGGTGATAGGCGGTATCACTATTCTCCGCAGCTTGTTCAATCTGATAGTGCCTAGTTACGAAGCCATAATACTTAGCAGCATCCGGAACTGAGTTTAAAAAAGCAGCATGGTTTTCAACTGTGATAGAAGAAGGCATGGCTTGAGCAAAACAGTGAGGAAGGAAAATAAAAAAGAGTGGTAAAATAAATTTCGCGCTATTCAAAGGAGTAAGAGATTGGCTTAGCTGTGAAAAACTGAATACAATGACTTTTCAAGTTTTAGCTATGCAAATTTACATTGATGGTCAATTTTTTTCTGAGGAAGAGGCAAGGATTTCTGTCTTTGATCATGGCTTGCTTTATGGCGATGGGGTGTTTGAAGGAGTGCGTTTTTATGATGGCAAGATTTTTTGTGCTGATGAGCATCTTGAGCGTTTATACGATTCAGCTCGGGCTATCTTATTAGAGATTCCTCTTCGATTAGAAGAGATAAAACAAGCCTTAGAAGAAACAGTGCGACGCAATCAACTTTCTGATGGCTATGTGAGGTTGATTGTTACGCGAGGCAAAGGCTCATTGGGACTTAGTCCGAGCAGTTGTCCTCAGCCGACTGTTATTATTATTGTTTCAACAATTGCACTCTATCCCAAAGAAGCTTATGAACAAGGACTCGCTCTGATCACGTGCGCTACGCGCCGCTCCACACCAGGCGCTTTCAGTCCAATGATCAAATCGCTCAATTATCTTAACAATATCATGGCACGCTTAGAAGCTATCCATGCTGGTGCAGGAGAGGGCTTGATGCTCAACGAGCAAGGCTTTGTTGCCGAATGTACGGCTGATAATATTTTCATTGTTAAAAAAGGAGTCTTGATCACACCATGTACATCTTCTGGAGCTCTTGCAGGAATTTCGCGCGCAGTAACAATGAGGCTAGCACTTGACATGGGGCTCGAGGTGAAGGAAGTTTTTATGAGCTGTTATGATATTTATACGGCAGAAGAATGTTTTCTTACTGGAACAGCGGCAGAAGTTGTTCCGGCCGTTTCTTTAGACAGACGTAGGATTGGGACTGGGCTGCCAGGCCCGATTACCAAAACATTAATGAAACAATTTCGTGAATTAACTCACTCAAATTATGATCTGCAATCATTGCCATAAGGAAGAAGCCACTGTCTTCTTAACTCAAATTGTCGAGGGGAAGATGCAAAAAATGAATTTTTGTGAAGCGTGTGCTGAAAAAAAAGGGGTCAATAATCCAGCCGGATTTGCCCTTACGGAGCTGCTTTTAGGGCTTGGCTTGGCTCAAGATGCTGCGCCAGTAACAGAGTTGACCTGTGCTGTTTGTGGGTGGACGCATTCTCAATTTAAAAAAACTGGCCGCCTTGGTTGTAGTGCTTGCTACGATTTGTTGACAGAAGACCTAACACCGATGCTTCGGAATATGCATCCGGGCTTGGTTCATGTTGGAAAAGCGCCACGACGTTTTGCCCAAGAGCAAAAAAAGCAAGCATCGACCAAGCTATTGCAAGAACAGCTTCAAAAAGCAATTTCCGATGAGGAATATGAAAAAGCTGCACAGCTTCGTGATGAAATTATGGCCCTTCAACAAGCTGCTACAGCAGGGAGTACTGAGAAAACTGCCAAGAAAAGAGGTTCGCAAAAGTTTTTTCCCTTTGAAGTTGGTCCGACTAAACATTAAAGAACAAAGCGCATTTCAGCATCTTTCATTTCTGTGAACACGGCTTCTCTTCAATTTCCGCTGACTGATCCCAAGAACAATATTGTGATTAGTAGTCGCGTCCGTTTTGCGCGTAATTTGAAGGAGCGTCCTCTTCCAGGTGTTGCTAAAAAGCCCGTCCTTCTCGCATTGATGGAGGAAATAAAAGGGGCCATCATGCTCCTCCCTGAAATGGAGGGGGCCGTGACAAAAAAAATGGAGGATCTCACGCTTTTAGAAAAACAAATTTTAGTCGAACGGCACCTCATGAGTTGCGAGCATGCTGTTAAAGGGGCTGGTAGCGCTCTCGTGCTCAATCAAGCAGAAACATTAAGCATGATGATCAATGAAGAGGATCATTTGCGAATGCAGGCAATTCTTCCAGGTCTGCAATTGCAGCGAGTCTTCGCAATGATGCATGCAGTAGATGATCAGCTTGAAGAGAAGCTCGACTTTGCATTTCATCCCACTTTGGGGTACCTAACCGCTTGCCCAAGCAATGTGGGGACTGGAATGAGGGCCTCTGTCATGTTGCATCTTCCGGGCTTAGTGATTTCAGAACAAATCAACAAAATTATTAATTCCGTTAATAAAATGGGGCTGGTTGTGCGTGGTCTTTATGGTGAGGGGAGTGACGCGAAAGGAAACCTTTTTCAAATTTCCAATCAAACGACCTTGGGAGAAAAAGAAGAAACAATTTTACAGCGGCTTTCTGAAGTCATTGAGCAAATTTTGCAGCATGAGCAAAATGCGAGGATAGTGTTTCTGCAGCAACAACCAGAAGACCTTCTCGATCAGGTGGGGCGGGCTTATGGGATTTTATCTCATGCCTATTCGATGACGACAAAGGAAGGACTCAATCTTTTATCACTCCTGAAGCTTGGAATAGACTTGCAGCTTCTCCCCGAACAAAGTCGCGAGGTTGTAGATAAACTTTTTATGGAAACACAACCGGCACATTTGCAGCAGGGAGCAACCCAGCCTAAAATGTCAGCTAAGGAACGCGATTTGCTACGCGCAACTTTGATTAAAACAAAAATTAAAGAGATGCCAGAGCCACAAATCAGTTCTAGGTGAAGAGCGAATGACGAAGGGTTGAAAAGCTTACTTGTTTCTGGTAGATTCTCCTAGCCGTTTTCTGATTAAAGAAAAGAAGAGGAATTTTTTGCGCTCTTTTACGGCAGTTTCTTAATTTTATAATTTTTATGAACAATTTTACCCCACGAGCTCAACAAGCCCTTGCTTTAGCCCGCAAGGAAGCAGACCAACTCAATCACCAGCATGTTGGCACTGAACATCTCCTGTTAGGTCTCTTGGCCTTGGGACAAGGAGTTGCTATCAATGTACTTCAAAAAATGGGACTAGACTTAAATGCTGTTCGAATCGAAGTGATCAAGCTTTCTATGCCAGGCGAAACGAAAAACAACGCAGGCGCAGCCTCTATTCCTTACACGCCACGTGTGAAAAAAGTACTGGCTCTTGCCGGCAAAGAAGCCAAGGCATTGCAACATTCTTATGTTGGAACAGAGCATCTTTTACTCGGTCTCCTACGTGAAGGAGAAGGGACCGCTGCTAAAGTATTACAAGCTCTAGAGCTTGATATTGAAGAAACACGCAATGAAATCCTCAAAGAGCTCGATCCTCATTTCGCTGGCGAGGATGAAGAAGAAGAGGAGGACGCAGTAGCAGCTGGGGGAGGATTTGCCGATAAAAAAACCAAGACGCCAGCGCTCAAAGCCTTTGGTCGAGATCTCACGGAGTTAGCCAAAAAAGGAGAACTTGATCCTGTGATTGGCCGAACTGAAGAAATTGCACGTGTTGTTCAAATTCTCTGCCGTCGGAGCAAAAACAACCCTGTTTTGATTGGAGAAGCAGGAGTTGGTAAAACCGCCATTGCAGAAGGCTTGGCTCAAGAAATTGTCCATGGAAACGTTCCTGAAATTCTTGCCGATAAACGTGTGATTGCCTTAGATCTGGCTCTTATGGTTGCTGGAACCAAATATCGTGGCCAGTTTGAAGAGCGCATCAAGTACGTCATGGAAGAAATTCGCAAAAGCAAGAATGTCATTCTTTTTATTGATGAACTTCATACCGTTGTTGGAGCTGGCTCTGCAGAGGGGGCCATGGATGCTTCCAATATCATCAAGCCAGCGTTGAGCCGAGGGGAGCTTCAGTGTATTGGAGCAACCACATTGAATGAATATCGCAAGCACATTGAAAAAGATAGTGCTCTTGAGCGTCGCTTTCAAACAGTCAAAGTTGAAGAGCCTTCCGTAGAAGAGGCCATCCTAATTTTAAAAGGATTGCGTCCAAAATATGAAGCACATCACAAAGCTGTGATTAATGATCTTGCTATCGAAACGGCCGTCAAACTTTCTGATCGATACATTACTTCTCGATTCTTGCCTGACAAAGCAATCGATGTCATGGATGAAGCAGGTGCTCGAGCCCGTATTGCAGGAATGGTGCCGCCACCTGATGTCAAATCAATCGAAGCCGAGATGGATACCATTCGCTTGGAAAAAGAAGGAGCCATTAAAGCTCAAGATTTTGAGAAAGCTGCCTCGTTACGCGATCAGGAAAAAGGCGCTAAAGAAAAACTTGATGCTATTCTCAAAGCTTGGCAGAAAGAGCGTCAAGAGCATGAAGTGCTCGTTGGCGAAGATGAAATCATGCATGTGGTTTCTAAAATTACAGGCGTGCCTCTTCAGCGGATGGAGAAAAAAGAGACAGAGCGCCTCTTGATGATGGAAGAAGAGATGAAAGAAAAAGTCATTGGACAGGATGAAGCGGTCAGTGCTATCAGCAAGGCCCTGCGTCGTTCTCGTGCTGATCTTAAAGATCCACGCCGTCCAATTGGTTCCTTCATTTTTCTAGGCCCTACCGGTGTTGGAAAGACTTTCTTAGCACGCACATTAGCTGAATTTATGTTTGGCGATGCTGATGCCATGATCCAAATTGACATGTCGGAATACATGGAAAAATTTACCTCATCGAGAATGATTGGCTCTCCTCCGGGATATGTTGGCCATGACGAGGGAGGACAACTGTCTGAAGCCGTACGGCGTCGTCCTTATTCCATAGTGCTTTTCGACGAAATTGAAAAAGCACACCCTGATGTTATGCACTTAATGTTGCAGATCCTTGAGGAAGGAAAAATTACAGATAGCCAAGGACGCAAGATTGATTTTAGAAATACGATCATCATCATGACCTCCAATGTCGGTGCCGAAATGATCAAGAAGCAGAATGTGATGGGGTTTGGAGCTCCTGATTTGAAAGATAATCACGAGGCACTCCGTGACAAATTAATGGAAGAAGCAAAGAAAGCGTTTAAGCCTGAATTTTTAAATCGCCTCGACGATGTTATTGTCTTTCATCCGCTTGATAAACCAGCACTCACCAAGATTATTGATCTGGAAGTGACGAAAGTGGTCGAGCGAATCAAAAGTAAGGACATTCATGTTAAACTTAATAAAGCTGCGCATGAATTGTTGATTGAAAAAGGTTACGATCCTAGCTACGGAGCTCGCCCAATGCGCCGTGCAGTCGAACGCTTGTTAGAAAATCCTATGGCAGAAGAAATCCTTCGTGGAACGATTAAGCCAGGAGACCACGTGGCTGTGAAGCGTGACGGAGAAAAATTTTCTTTCAAGGTGAAGGAAAAGGCTTCTGAAAAATCCTTGGCCAACTAAGGTGCTTTATCTGTTTGTAGCCTCTAGAACATCAGATACAGCAACTTTTTCTAGAAACTCGAGCAAGTTTTGAAAAAATTTCCCTTTTCATCATGCTCCCTTTAATAACAGTGTTAGTTTGATTATATCTCTTAGCTAAAAATCCTGTCCTTACAGTTTTTTTGTCCTATTGCTACTTTGCCAAGAGGAGAAAATCAGAAAAGCAAAGGCCTCAATAAAGAATGAACTTTATAACCTCATAGTAAAGAGGGAAGGCTTTAAGAGCACCTTCAAGAAATAGCACACGTGGCGTTCTCTTCTTCAATATGCGTCGTCAGTAAATCTACATTTACCCGAGCACTATTTCTTATAGTAATCCAGCTTTGAACGTCATGATTATTTTCCTGCCCGTGTTGCTCTATTGCGGTTAGTTCATTTTGAGCAAGATCGCTAATAGCACGGTAATGTGTTCTCGCTAATACAAAGTCTGATTGCTCTATTGCTCTTTGGGCATGCTCACTATGCCACTCAAATGCCTGAATGCTTGCCTCGTTATTATTAACAACTGCTTCACCCATTACTTCGCCTTCAATAACGGGATACCCATGAGCAAGAGGAGTTGCTCCAGTTTCTACATTGATTAAAGGAGGATTTAAAACGTCTGTTCGCATTGAAGAATTACCCTCGAAAGAGCCGTTTTCGTTGACAGCCTCGCCTTGAACAAGGGGACGTGTTTGATTAACAGGGTTTGCAGAAGGAGGGAAATCATCATGCGTGAATGATGAAAGGCTATCACCCAAGATTTCTTCACTAGAATGGTTAAGGCTGTGAGTGCCTGTTGTTTGAGAGCCTGTATTGGTACTAGGACGATGTTCACTATTACTTAGGCTACTGATGGAATTTATATCACTTTGATTATCTAAGGAGCCATCATGACCATTTGGCATTTCTAATGTTCTTATATTCGAAAGATTCTGCCCACTCCTGTCTTTCTCTTCTGAAAGATGCTCGCTTAAAAAATCAACTGCATTCGAAATACCAGTGAAAGCCTCAACAACCTTGTTAGCGACTGAACTAGAAGCAACTTCACTGAGGTTTCTTAAGATTTCTACATTCGCCTCCAAGCTGCTTGAGAATGTTCTTACTTCAGAGGCTGGCAAACTTCATGAATGCTTCCTAAAGAATTCTAAAAGCAAGCCATGCTGCTCGATTAAGTTAGGGATCAAGCTACGAATGATGTCTCCTCGGTTTTCAGGATGAGACTCTTCCAATATTCTTTGCATCGCGCCACCGATACGCGTTAGGCTTGAGCCTATCCCTTGTAATTCATCACGCATGACTGCATGAGGAGAACTCGGTTGTTCTAAGGGAAGAGTTACTCCCTCTGCTGCATCATTAGGTATTTCAGCAAGCGTTTCACTTCCTAGGAGTGGAGCTCCACTGCCTTGCGATTCTACTTCTACTTGTAAGCTGGAGGGCGTAGAAGTAGCTCTTACGTTTTGAGTTCTAGAAGATTCAGAATCACCATCGTATCCTGAGATAGAAGAGTAACTATCACTAGAGAGGGAGTTGAATCGTGAAAGCCCTGTATTCATGATTAAGAACGGTTGGTTTTTTTACTAGCAACAGTAAAGCTATAATCACTTCCTCCTATCAGCAAGCATCTTCTGGAAGCGATCAGCTACTGTTATTCCTAACTCTAGGACCATCATGCCTTCAGCAATAGCTTCTCTCTTGATGTCTTTAAGAAGAGTCAGTGGTTGTAACGCTTCTTGTTGAGTCAGAATTTGATCAACCGTTCGATAGTCAGCATATTTTTTATTATATCTTTCTAAGGCTAATTTTTTAGATTCTTCATAAGTATCTTTTTGTTCTTCTTTTGGAAGCTTCTCCCAAAATGTCAGTTTTACATCGGCAGTACGTAGTTCTAACCCTGAATAATTCCACTCTCTGTGAGCCCTCTGAACTTGAAACTCATGAAGCTTTTTTCCAATCGCCTCGGGATCATTTCCTGGAGACAAACTTTTAAGGATTGTTTTGAGACCTTGAGCATTTTCAAGAGCATAGTTAGCAGCGCAGGTAGTAAGTGAGGCATCCAAATCGCGACTAGACAGCTTATATTTTTGAGAAGCTTTAATTGTAGTATTTTGATAAGGAGGCTCAAAATGACGATTGATGAAAATAGCAAGAGGCTGTGTTCGTTGAATTGGCTCCAGTTGATGGCGAGCAACGCTCTTATATCCCATTTCTAGAAGATTAATAA
>CAYOAN010000006.1:0-171395 GCA_964402065.1 uncultured Chthoniobacter sp.
GGACCGTGTCTCAGTTCCAGTGTGGCTGGTCGTCCTCTCAGACCAGCTACCCGTCATAGCCTTGGTGAGCCGTTACCTCACCAACTAGCTGATAGGCCGCGAGCTCATCAAGAAGCGTCTTGCGACTTTAACGTCATGAGGATGTCCTCACTAGTCACATGCGGTATTAATTCGCCTTTCGACGAGCTATCCCCCACTTCTCGGCAGATTACTCACGTGTTACGCACCCGTTCGCCACTAAATTTTACAAAGTATTACTACCCGTAAAATCTCGTTCGACTTGCATGTCTTATCCACGCCGCCAGCGTTCGTTCTGAGCCAGAATCAAACTCTCCGTTGAAAGTTTGCATTTCCTCGTGCTAAACGGGAAACTATTCGAGCCCTTTATTGAGTCACACTCCCTAAGGAATGTGATCATGGTTCGCTTAAAATATTATTTTTAAAACTTAAATGTTTTCGACAGAAAACGCACAATTCAGTTTTTGCTGTTTTGTATTTATAAATTTGGCGTCTTAAAAATTTTGAAGTCGTTGCGGACTTTCAAAACTTTTAGACTAATTGATCCATCCAATTTTTATTTGTGCAAATTGGACTAGCGCTATCAAAGATCATTGCCGGTGTCTGCAACACTTTTCCAAACTCGATTTTTTGAATCGTGAAGGCGATATGTTTTTTTCGCAGACCGGTTAAAGAACAATTCCGAATTAGCAACCGTGGTCGCCGTCGGGATTGAAGAGAATACAGCAAACGAGATAGGAGTCAACGAAAAGTTTAATTTTTTTTAATTTTTTTTTAATTTTTTATTTTAAGTGCAAAAAATAAATCGCAAAAGCATCCATTAAAGAAAGGCTCATCCAGCCCGCAAGGCCCACAAAAAGGGCTTTTGAGCCTTGTTGTAATAAATATTTTAAGCGAACTTGAAGTCCGACCCCCGCCATGGCCATAGCCATTAAAAAAGTGGCAACAGCCAAAATAATTTGGTCCGATTTTACAATTAGAGGAATATTTCCATAGTGTTTTGCCACCGTGTGCATCACCCCAACGCTTAAAAAACCAAAGACAAACCAAATAGAATTTACCAGGGCATAGACCCTTTTTTGTCGCTCGCAGCCTTGCTCCGAGCCTTGTTTTGTTAAAAAAAACCCTAAGATTAGCATTGCAGGAGCAAGAAAAAGCACGCGAAGAAATTTTGTGGCAATTCCTGATTCCATTGAAGCTGGCACCATTGAAACAGCTGCGATTACTTGAGCTACTTCTTGCAAACTTGCCCCAGCAAAAACTCCAAATGAAAGCGGAGGCACCTGGAAAAAATGGACCACTGCTGCCATGATAAGCAAACCAGCAGTGCCAATTAAACTTCCTAGCGGGATAGCAAGCGCCACTTCCTCTTTGCTCGCTTTCAGCACTGGCGCAATTGAAGCCACTGCCGAAGCCCCGCAAATTGAAGTATCTATAGCAAGAAGCAATGAAAGCGTTTTGGAAAGTCCTACTACTCGACCAAGCCAGGTTATAAAAAGTATCCCCACTAGCACCATACTTGCAGCAACTATCAATATTCGCGGCCCCACATGCACCAGTAAGTCAAAGTTACACTTGACCCCAATGAGCACCGTTCCAATTCGCAGCAGTTCTTTTGCAGAAAAATGAATCCCGGTTTCCTGTGGTTCTGGAATATGCAATCCCATCCGCATAACTATTCCCAATAATAGCGCTAGCGCTAACACCCCTATTTGATTGAATCCAGAAATCCGATTTAAGTTCATAGCAAGGACGGCAATGAAACAAGTCCAAGCAACACCTGAGCGAAAGTGAGGGCAATAAAAGTTCATGTCTTATGCTCTTCTATTTTCTATAAGCTGAATAATATTGTTTTCTTATATTCCATAAGATTAAATTATACCTCTTTATAACTTTATGGATTATCGTCTTCGTGTTTTTGCTGAAGTTGCCTCTCAACAAAGCATCAGTGCTGCCGCGAAGATGCTACGCATTTCTCAACCAGCAGTTACACAACACGTCCATCTTTTGGAGGAGCATTTCAAAGTTTCTCTTTTCACTCGCTCGCGATATGGAGTCACTTTGACAGAGGCAGGCCTAGCACTACTTTCGCATGCTCGCGAAATTGAAGCCCTCGAAGAAAAAATTGCCGAGAAACTCCATCAGCCGAAACAGCCCTTTCATGGGCGCTTACGACTTGGCACAAGCAACACCATCACCCAATATTATCTTCCAAGAGTTCTTGCTGATTTTAAAAAACAACATTCTGCCGTTGTTATTGAAGTACTGGCTGGTAATAGCACCTCCACAATTGGCTCACTCTTGGATCAGCGCATTGACATTGGTCTTATTGAAGGCCCATGCCGCCGTCGTGATTTACGAATACATCCTTTTTTTAAAGATGAAATTGTTGTTATTGCCTCTTCAAAAAATCCACTTTCTAAAAAACGCTTTGTCACTCTCCGTGAGTTGACACGATCTCCTTTTGTTTTTCGCGAGCAAGGCTCAGGAACTCGTCAATATGTTGAAGAGCATCTTCAGCGAGCTAAAATTCCGATCAAACAGCTTCGTATCATTCAAGAGTTGCCAAGTACAGAAGCCATTAAGCGCGTGGTTGCGCTTGATTTAGGCCTTGGATTTGTCTCTCGATTGAGCTTGTCGCAAGAAATTTCCAATGGAACATTAAGCGTTCTTAATATCCCTCGACTAAAAATTCATCGCCACTTCTCCACAATCCTATCATTAGGACCAGATCCTATCGGCTTACGTCAGGTTTTCTTAAAACAGCTGGAACATGCTTCTAAAACTTCTAAACTCTTGTCATGAACTCTAATTCTTCCACTCTCCTACTCGGCCACTCTCCAGATCCTGATGACGCATTTATGTTTTATGCGATGGCCGCAGAAAAAATTCCGCTTCATGGCTACCATTTCCAGCATATTCTACAAGATATTCAAACATTGAATGAACGGGCGTTACGCCAAGAACTTCATCTCTCCGCTGTGTCCATTCATGCTTATTCACACCTACTCGATCATTATGCGCTGCTTCCTTGTGGCGCAAGCATGGGAGATGGTTATGGCCCAATGTTTGTGACGAGCTCTAATCGTTCTGATTTGCCCGCTGAACACGCTTCGCTCGAAGAGAAAAAGACGTGGCTTCGCTCGCAACGCATTGCAGTACCTGGACTCATGACCAGCGCGTACTTGGCAGCCCAACTTTGCTTAGAAAACTTCAACTACACTGTTATTCCCTTTGATCAAATTTTTGATGCAATTCGAGAAGATAAGGCTGATGTTGGATTGATCATTCATGAAGGCCAACTCACCTACTCCAACGAAGGTTTTACAAAAATTCTCGATCTAGGAGCTTGGTGGAAAGAAGAAACAGGCCTTCCCCTGCCACTTGGAGGGAATGTCATCCGAAAAGATTTTTCTCTTGAGCAACGTCGTGAGATTAATGAAATCATGAAGGCCAGCATTCAGTACGGCCTCGACCATCGCCGCGCTGCCGTTGACCACAGCATGGCTCACGCACGAGGCATGGAAGTTCCACTTGCTGATAAATTCATCGGAATGTACGTCAATGACTACACTCTTGATTACGGTCCAACAGGCCGTGCAGCGATTTTGGAATTTTTAGGGCGCGCCGCAGAAAAAGGCCTGGTACCCAAATTGGAACGATTAGAATTTGTTGAATAGGAGAAGGTTTTATTCTTCTTTTGGCAGTTGCTTCTCAACAATTTCACACATCACGTGTAGCAAAAATTTTTGCGCTTCTTGAATGCGAGCTGTTGCTTTGCCAGGAACGATCATTTCAACATCGGCAATTCCTTTAGTAACGCCACCACTTTTTCCGAGAAGAGCAATTGTGTTAATGCCGCGCGCTTGAGCTTCTTTTAAGGCTTCCAGGACATTCCTGGAGTTGCCGCTAGTGGTGATTCCAATCAAAACATCTCCTTTTTTTCCAAATGCTGCCACCTGTCGTTTAAAAACATCATCAAAGTGATAATCATTGCCAATGGCTGTCATCAAACCTCCATCAATCGTGAAAGCCATCGCTGGATAAGGACGCCTGTCATCACAAAAGCGACAGGTGAACTCAGTCGCAATGTGTGCGCTATCACTGGCACTCCCGCCATTACCGCAAAGCATTAGTTTATTTCCAGAAAGAAGCGCCTTTAGCACCATCGCTGCAGCCTCTTCCAATGAGGCTTGAAGACTCAGGAGACTTTGAAAAACTTCGATAGCATCGTGTAATGATGATTCAAAATGAGATAAAGCATTCATGTTTTTTTATTTTTCCTTTGCGCTCGTTGCATTCTTTGCGGTTAATTATCTTTTTTTATGAGTAACAAAACAGCAATTTCCCCTTGTCGTCACGAAGATTTTCCAGAATGGTACCAACAACTTGTCCGCGTCGCCGAGATGGCTGAAAATTCTGAAGTTCGTGGGTGCATGGTGATCAAGCCTTGGGGATACGCTCTCTGGGAGCGGATGCAAGGCCTGTTGGATGGCATGTTCAAAGCCACAGGGCATCGCAATGCTTATTTTCCTCTTTTTATTCCGCTGAGCCATTTGCAAAAAGAAGCCGAGCATGTTGAAGGCTTCGCTAAAGAATGCGCCGTTGTTACCCATCATCGCCTTGAAATGCAAGATGGGAAGCTCATTCCAGCAGGAAAACTGACCGAGCCGCTAGTTGTGCGTCCAACCTCGGAAACAATCATCGGTTCTGTTTATGCAAAATGGGTGAAATCTTATCGTGACCTGCCGATCCTTCTTAATCAATGGGCCAACGTTGTTCGCTGGGAAATGAGACCCCGTCTCTTTTTGAGAACAGCTGAGTTTTTGTGGCAAGAAGGTCATACGGCACACGAAACAGAAGCGGAGGCACTTGAAGAGACAGAAAAAATGCTCCGTGTTTACGAAACATTCATGCAAGAATATCTTGCCGTACCTGTAGTTTGCGGCGAAAAAACAGCAAGCGAGCGCTTTCCTGGTGCCGTTAAAACATTTTGCCTCGAAGCGATGGTGCAAGATCGGAAGGCCATTCAAGCAGGCACTTCTCATTTCTTGGGACAAAATTTTGCAAAAGCTTCCGGCATTGAATTTCAATCACGCGACGGCAAGCTCGAGCATGCTTGGACGACCAGTTGGGGTGTAAGCACGCGTATGGTCGGGATGCTTCTCATGACTCATGGTGACGACGATGGAGCCATCATTCCACCACGAGTTGCAGCAAGCCAAGTCGTCATTATTCCATTTATTCCAAAGGAAGAACATCGCTCTACTATTTTACAAAAGGCTGAAGAAGTCGCTGAACAGCTGCGCACTACCTTGTATGCAGGTGAGCCGATTCGTGTTGAGATTGACGCTCGCGATGTCAATGGCAGCACAAAAAACTGGGATTGGATCAAACGCGGAGCCCCATTGCGCCTTGAGATTGGCCCTCGCGACCTAGAAGCAGGAACTGTTGCTCTCGCGCGTCGCGATCGCGGACCAAAGGAAAAAGAATCATTGCCATTGGATTTGTTAGCAAAACATGTTCCAGAAATTTTAACTGACATCCAACAAACTCTTTTTGATCGTGCCCTTGCTTTTCAAAAAGAACACACCAAAAAAATCGACACGAAGGAAGAATTCTATCAATTTTTCACACCAAAAAATCAGGATAAGCCTGAAATCCATGCGGGATTTGCACTCACTCACTGGAACGGTTGTCCTGAAATCGAAGCGAAAATCAAAGAAGATCTCAAGGTCACCATCCGCTGCATTCCATTTGATGAAACTCCAGAGGCTGGCCTCTGCCCTTTTAGTGGAGAGCCGAGCCGCCAGCGCGTAGTATTTGGAAAATCGTATTAAGGTGTTAACAAGCCAATGCTACGAAGCTAGAGCGTTTTTAAAAATTCTATAGCCGCGTATTGCGGCGTCACTCCGGTGCTTGAAGCCTCGAGTATGAGATGTAAACTGCGTTGCTGCGTTTCTCATGCTCGGCACTACATCGGCATCATGTTTTTTAAAATGCTCTAAATATCATAGACTGGCACCAAAATACGCAATATCAGGGACTGACCCCTATCTTATCACTAGCCGTTTTAATGTGTTCGTTTCTGGCGTTAATATGGCTATCGAGAGCTTGTTGTGAGTCTTCAACGCTTTTAAAGAGCTCAAGACAGGACTCGAATGCAGGCTTATATTTTTGCAAGCGTTCCTGAAGTGCTGCCTTTTTAGTGTCTTCCAAGCTACCGTCTTGCCCCTGCTCAATCTTTTTCATTGTTTCTGCTGCGTTACTAAATTGTATTGCAGCTAGCTCGAAATATTTTACTTTATTATGCCGTGCTAATACTGGATTTCCAGTTCTTCTTAGGATCTGTTCCACAGCAGCTTGTTCTTGAGAAATCTGATAAAGACGTTCTATGTTTGCTATCTGAGCCTCAAGACAAGGAACTAGTGATTGCTGAAGCGAACTCTTTATCTCCTTAGCTTTCTCTTTAGTTGTTTGAATAACTGAGAAAATTTGCGACGCAATCTCTTTAATTCTAGAACTAGGAGGGTCTAAAGCTATTTGAGCAACTTTTTGTTCGCTCTCTGTTGCGAGCTTCTCTCTCTCTTGCAAAGCTTCTAAATGCATTTCTTGTCGTCTCTGCATTTCCTCAAAAAGCGAGGCTTTATTCTCAGGTGTGGCTAATTGAACTTGCTGATTGACTTCTGCTATAGCCTGTTCTAACTCCATCACGTTGCGAGCATTTTGATGAAGTTCTGCTAAAAGTGACGCCCCTTGCAACTTCATCTTTGTCCTGCTCGAATAGTTGCCCCAATTTTTCAGCTGTTGTTTAAACTGAGAAACACTATCTGGGATCTTCTTTGTTACAGGCGAAACCCATTCTAATTCTGCGAATTCAATAAACTTATTACACTGCTCTACCACAAGGCCAGCATCCGTCTCCGCTTTCTTCCAAGTAGCCAAAGCCTCCGGAGGATGCTCGCTTCTTTTTTGAGCTTGTTGATAAGACCTTTTAGCCTTTTGAATGGCCTGGTTTAGCTGCGTCTGCTTAGCTTCAATTTTTTGATGAACATATGCTTCTGGCGAGGGTTGTTTCTCCACAGGTTTTTCTGCTGCACTTGAATTAAAATATGTTAGCCACTTTCCTCTCTTTGTTTCAGCCTTCTTAAGCTCCATCTCCAAATCGTGTTTAATGCTAGGCTCTACTTTTCTTTTATCGCCATCTTTTTCAGGAAACATCTTTTTTTGAACTTGCTCTAATAAGCCTATTCTTTCTTCCCACGCTCTTGCTGCCATATGAGCTTGATCAAAAAAATAAGTGCTATAATCCTCACGTTTCTGCATTCGCTCGTATGCTTGCCTTGCGCTTTTTTCAAAAGCATTGACGTTATTCTTATTTTTCCAAAGTTTAATTTTTTCTACTTGAGCTGTGTCGTCGATGCAACGGGCAAGGACCTCGTTATAAAAACGACTCCACTTGTCTTGTATTGCTTCATCAGAGGAGCCCCTTCTTTCTGCTATTTTGTCTAAAGACCGCTGATATGCTTTCTCAATTGCATCTGTAGTAACGGCTCTTGTTTCAAAATCTTCCTTACAAACATCCGCCTCAATAATCGATTGCATGATCGCTTGATGGAGCGTGCTGAGGTCACTTTCTATTTCTAAGCGCTCGCTTTGATATTCCATGCTTTTCGAATATGTCTGAAACAATTCATCATCAGGATAAACTGATTCATTCGGATTAGAGGTCAAGTTAAGGTATCCATTTTGACAGGCCTCTTTAAATTCATTGGTTGCGTTCTCCCAAGCGACTTTCTCTTCTCGTGATTTTTTAATAAGCCCTGCTGTTTGAAAATGATTAGGAGCCCTCAACGCGGCAACAACAGAGGTTTTTTTAATAGCAGGAAGCGTTGTTAAAAAAAATTGGTATTGTAATTCTTCGGCTTCAGCTTCGGGTTCACTAGCAGCAGAAAGTCTTCGCTCCGTATGATTGCTGCTGTTGAGTGTAGGGTTTAATTTATCGACTAAAGACTTAACACTTTTCCAATCAGAATGATTCTCATCTCCTCGCTGATAGGCTTTGCGAAAAGCCTCTCCGAGCGCTGCTAATACTTGACTGCGATTGGACTCAAAGGCCTTTTCTTCATTCCCCTCATCGAGGTCAGAGCTTTGATTCTGATCATGTTCTGCCGGAAAAGAAGGTGTTCTGTCTACGCCTGGCTCTTGCAATAACTCGTCCCAATCAATCACTCGCTGCCCTTCCTCTCCTCTATCTTTATGCTTCGAGTATTCTCGTGGTTCAATACGTTTGTTAAATGGTCCGGCAATGGCATGATGGAAACTCGAGCTTAACATCAAAAAACAGGTTGCATAAAAAAAGGGGGACTTCATCTCTTTATTTTTCAAATTTTGTATCCTAAAAGGAGTATTTAATTGGTGAACGCAAATGAAAGTGTTTACCAGCTCTTTGCGTAAAGAGCCGAGACGTTATCACAATCATGCAACATCACTTTCTTGCCATTTTTTTTCGCCTATAAAGCGGTCTATCTCCTTCAAAAAAAGCCTGCAAAGAGGCTAACAACTCCTAATAAAAGAGCGGATGGAAATATCTTTATTTTCGGCAAGAAGGAAAGGATTGATGAAAGTATAATATTTTTTAAAAAAGGAAATCTTTTATTTCCGTTTTTTGGATTAACACTCTGATATTGAATAAAAAAAGCGAGCCACCGTTATTCAATCTGGAAAAACCAAAAACCAGATTGCGATGACTCGCTAAAACAAATAGATGTCTTGCATAGTTGGACTCCTCACTACTAAAAGCGTTCAAAAAATTTTTATTTATTGATCAATTTGCAATTGCATCTTTTATGAGGGCGTTCTAAAAAGTCCTTTCATATTCTAAACCAAAAACTAATCGTACTATATGAAAACCTTCTCCGTTTGCAGCCTTGTCACCCTCTCCTTAGTGACTTTGACCTTAAATGCAAAAGCCTCATCAGCTCCTGATGCTCACGTAGCAATTAGTGCAGCCCCTGCGACCTCTCATCAGGTTGTAAACGGCAGTCATTCTACCACCACTAGTCCTTCGCATGCTAGCCCCAAAGCAGCAAAAGCAGTTACTCCTACTAGTTCTAACAAAGCAGCGTTAACCCATGCTTTTCATGAAACCGTGGCTGTCGCTCACTCAAAACTTTATACAAGCGCTGTTCCTATCAATACATGGCTTGGTGGATTCAACACGCGCTATATTAACGCCACAACTTCTCCTATGGCAGTAACTCCAGCAGAGCGTCGTCAAAACGCTGCCTTAACTACGACTTATAACCGCGTGAATGCTGATGTTCGGCACATCAATAATAGCATCAGTAAACTTTCCATGGCTCGAAGCAGCGAAGAGGCGATTGCTGATTGTACTAAAATCAAAACATATGCTAAGGACGTTGTTGATTTCTTGCACCGTGACCTTGTAGATGTGGAGGCTTTGAAACTAATAGCAGCTGGGGATAAAAAAGCTGGGAATGCTCTTGTTTTAAGAGGAGATAAAATTGAGCATGGAAAAAACGTGATCACCCCCTTTCGAAACTTGGCCATGATAGCTCATGAACAAGCTCAAGCATTAGCATCCATCATGGAGCCCTCTGTCAATGCGGGTCGCGGACAATCTGCTATTGAAGGTGCAGATACAAAAAAAGCTAATTCACAAAGCCTCGTTCAACCTAACATCTAGCGATAACTCCAGCGTTGGTAGAACACATTATCTTTGATTTATTCGGCTCGTTAAACTTATGAAGCGAAATATTATTGTTGTCCCCCTCCTTATTGCTCTAGCTGTTTGTTGTAACAGCAAAGTTGCAGGAACACCCATTAATCCCCCTGCACCAAAACACCCCCATCCAGTTATTCGTCACGGAATCATGAATAGAAACTCAATGGTCGGCAGAGCACAAACTGCCCCTGCTCATGGAGCTTCTATTGGAGCAGCAGCGCAGACTGCAGCTGGAGGAAATAGCAATCCTCTTCTTGAAAAAAAGAAGCGCTCTACGCAATAGGGTTAAGTTTCATTTTCTGTAACAGTAGAATTTGAAAAGAATCCTAGGGTTGGCAGGCAAGGACTATGGGATACAACGGGGTCTGCATGCAGCTATTGTAAGAAGGGGGCATTCGAAGCCCCCTTTTTTAGGTCGCTCCTATTAGAAATTAGAAGCCTCTAGAAAGTAACCCCCATTTGGGCCCCTATTACTAACGCATTTGGAATCGTGCCTGTACCACCAGGATTAACGATCCATTGGAGATCAGGTTGGATATAGGCTGTTTTGGTTAAACAAATTCGATACCCTGCCTCATAAACCAGTTCATAGGTTGGGAATCCACCTCCTTCCTCACTCTGAATAGAAGCAAAATTGGGGCTATAATTTCCATAAGCCACACCAAAAATCGTTGCATCAGTTTTACGCCCGGGGATTAATCCTGTGTAAATAGCACCTCCGTTGACCTGAAACGGCATAAAGGAAATGTTTTTTTGTGGAGAAAGCGTAAAAACACTCCAAAGCACCAGTCCTGTGTCACTGGTGGGATCAGGGCGATATACAGTCTGATCTGCATGCCAATATAATCCAAAAGAATTAGGCTGCTGGCTGATATTTAATGCTTCATTATAACAACTTGTTGAATAATACCCTCCCATCCAATAGTGCCCTTTAAAAGTTTTTGTCGAAATGGGAGCAATGGGGTTCTTTGATCCTGCACGAAGCTCTTGCTCATCTTCCTCATCATCGCTCTGCTGTTGTTGATTTCCTGCAGAGCCATCAAGGGGAAATTCAGGATTCCAACTGAATTGCCCCATCATTAACAAGCCATCATTAGGATAAATATTCCATGTTAATCCATGAATACTCCCTGGCGTTACCTGATAAACACCAATCCGTGCTACCGTTGAATGAGAGAGGTGTGCTTTTAGTACACTCCCCCATGTTGCCGTAGCATAATAGGAAATGCCTTGGTTAATCAGGAGCGCTTGAGGAGATCCATCAATACCTCCATTCATGTAAAACCAATAAAGCGGCGATATTGCAAAGTCATTTCCGGTAGAGATGCGGCCTATTTTAAGATCGGCATGGTTATCCCAAAAATGTTGCTCATAAAAAAGCTGATACCAATAAAATGTTTGTCCCACATAAATTTCCTGTACCGCGAATTGATTTCCAATATTTTTTTGCGAAAGGCTATTGCCATCGACTTGAGCAACGCTCATCGAGAAAGATCCACCTGAAGGCCATCCAAAAAGATCGTGCGTTCTAAAAATACCGCCTAAGTAGAAAAAGTCGGCGTAGGTAAAGCCATTGGGATTGATTCCTCCAACCGGATTTCCAGCAATATCAGACGTATAGCTCAGAAAAAAATCGACACCATGTTTATCCAAGGCATTACGCTCGTCTGAAAAAAATTGCGCTACCCTTTGTTCACCCTCTATCAAATTAGGAATTGCTCCTGGAGTTTTGTAAGGAGAAATAATAACTTGCTGCTCTTCATCTTGTGCCATCTGCTGTGCCTGATCAACAGTTGCATCACCCGCTCCCGTTTCTACTGCGCGATTCGACTTGTCTATAGTCGTACTCAGAGGATCCGTTCCGTAAGCAAGATATGCCATTAAAAAAAAACTGGCAAAAACTATGAAACGGCTTTTTATCATGAAAGAGCTAATTCTGTAAGAATCTAAAAAAAAACTGATGAATATGCACTTTAAAAAAGAATTTTCTGAAGTAGACTCTTTCTTATGCTCAGAAATATCGCTGTTTTAACCTCTGGTGGAGATGCCCCCGGAATGAACCCTGCTATTCGCGCTGTTGTTCGGACAGCACTGGAAAGCGGTTGCAAGATTTTTGGAATCAATAATGGCTACGATGGTATTTTTGAGGGAAGCATTGAAGAGCTTTCTACGCGTGTTCTCTCTGGCATGATTGATCGTGGTGGAACTATCCTGCAATCCAGCCGCTGCCAACGTTTTTACGACCCTGCCGGCATTGACGAAGCAACTCAACAGCTTCGAAAACTCGGCATTCAAGGGTTAGTTGTTATTGGAGGAGATGGCTCGCTCACCGGGGCTCGCGAAATTCATCGACGTGGATTTCCGGCCATTGGAATTCCTGCTAGCATTGACAATGATCTGGCAGGGACAGAAATGGCTATTGGGGCTGACACAGCTGGTAATACCATTATGCAGCTTATTGATCGCAT
This sequence comes from uncultured Chthoniobacter sp., assembly GCA_964402065.1. Lineage (GTDB taxonomy): Bacteria > Verrucomicrobiota > Verrucomicrobiia > Chthoniobacterales > UBA6821 > CAIWMF01. The sequence goes on from CAYOAN010000006.1 coordinate 12,235, forward strand.
TCGTGATACGGCACGCTCTCACCGTCGCTGCTTTTTGATTGAAGTTATGGGACGCAACTCTGGGTACCTTGCCCTCAGTACAGCAATCAGCTGCGGAGCAGAAGTTGCTGTCATTCCAGAGTTTTCTTATAACATGCCACGCATTGTGCAGCTTCTGAAATCACGATTTCAACAAATGCGCGATAATTCCATTATTGTTCTTGCTGAGGGCGTCTGTGACGCTGACACGTTCATTGCGCGCATGCTCGAAGAAGAAAAAGGTGCTTTTGATCAAGAAATTAGGAAAACTGTCCTGGGCCATGTCCAACGAGGCGGAGGGCCAACTCATTTTGATCGAATTTTAGCAGCACGATTTGGTGAACTTGCTGTCATGGGATTATTACAAGGGGAAAGTGGCTCAATGACAGCCCTCACAAAGAGTCATGCAACATTGGTCGATTTAGATCATGTTATCGGATTCAAAAAACATCCGTCTCCTGAACTTGTTCGCCTAGCGCGACATTTACAAATTGAGTTTGGGGATCCCATAGAGACTTAGCGACATCGTTGCTAGTTTCGTTTTAGGATGGCCGGCCACACTTTTATTTAGGGTTCGTTATTCTTCTCTCTCACTAATGAGCCCTATCCGATAAATATAAAAACTCACTCCGCATTTGGAAAAGAAATCAGCGATGCTGGTGCCTGCTAAAAAAATGATTAATCCCCTTTCCCCAAGGCCATGGTTACAAAGAGCAACAAAAGTTACCAGTGGGTAGAAGGCCCAAGATAGCAGAAAGAGAGCCTTCGCTTGGGAAAAAAATTTTCCCTGAGAAACTTGCAGACCTTCCAATGTTAAAACGGGTTGCTGCATCAAAAGTTGTGCTATGTAGAGAAAGGGAATTAGCTCCAACACCCAACACGCCCAACGCACCAGTGCTCCGTGGTCTCCAAAATTACTGGCACCAAGGTATGCAAAAGCAACGGATATGAGAGCTGCCATAATGAGTCTCTTGAGTAGCGGACCTTGTTTTTCCCATCCTGCAGCTAATGCCAATTCAATAAGAAGAAGAGGCATGGTGAGTACCCAATCACTATACCGATAAAGTTCATGAAAAAAATGTCCTGAGGCAGCATAAGAATTTCCTGCAAGCTCAAAGGCCTCGTTCCAGCTATAAAAAAGCCTCATAGCATGGTAACAGCCGATCATCGTTACAATTCCTGCTAAGAGTAACAACGGTTGAAAGCGCACCGCAACTTGCTTTCGAGAGAGCAGGAAAAAAAGTGTGGCAGCTCCCATTGCTGCAATCAAGAGCGAGAAGAGATCATGAACTAGCTCAAACTCTCCAACTGTTAACGTTAAAATCGATTGCATTGAAAATGGTGACAGGTAAAAGATAAAAAACAAATTTTCCTCAAGCTACGAGCAAAGGACAATAGATATCAAAGTCATGAATTCTTTGCAAAAAAATGATGATTTATTTATTGTGCTACTATCTTCTCGAGTGAAAATGCGATCCTTCAATTGCACTTCACTCGATATCTTGTATTCTTTAATTTTTCCCATCATGAATAACACTCTTCGCATTTTGCTTATCACACTCGCTTTAATTATTGTTCTCTTCGCGGGGAGTGTCGCCTTTGTCGCGGGAATTTATAACGGCCTTGTACAGACCTCTCAAGCCGTTGACGCCTCTTGGGCTCAGGTTCAGAATGTTTATCAGCGCAGGGCTGACCTCATTCCAAATCTTGTTCAAACAGTGTCGGGTTCTGCTAATTTTGAAAAATCAACGATGATTGCTGTCACCGAAGCACGCGCATCAGTCGGCAAGGTTAACATCAGTGCTACACAAGCGCCTCAAGATGCGGCGCAACTAGCTACTTTTCAACAGGCTCAAGGACAATTAGGAAATGCACTTTCTCGATTGCTCGTGGTTAGTGAAAATTATCCTGACTTAAAATCGAATTCTAGCTTCCGAGACCTCCAAGCTCAACTCGAAGGAACAGAAAACCGTATTGCTGTTGAACGTGAACGCTTCAATGCTGCTGTTCAAATTTACAATACAAAAGTTCGTTCTTTCCCCGTTGTTCTTTTTGCTGGAATGATGGGATACGCTCCAAAGCCTTATTTTACAGCAGAAGTAGGTGCTAATACAGTACCCGCAGTAAAATTTGATTTTGAAAAAAAATAAAAGTAGCTGCCCCATTTTTTAAGACAAAGAACACAACAAAGACTGCGTTGTGTTCCTTGTCGTAAATTTCTTCTTTTTTCTTTTTTGTAATGCGTTTCTTTTGCCTCATTTTCTCATTTTTTTTCTTGGGAAATTTTATTCAAGCAGAAGAAAAATGCCCTCCCTCTCCCAAGCACTATTTCAATGATGCAGTCGGCATAGTCTCACGACAAATGGCTTTTCATTTGAACCAAGAGCTTGCTGATTTTGACCAACAAACTTCCAATCAAATTATTGTTGCGATTTATCCTACGTCATGGAGCAAAAGCTCTCCCGAAGATACAGCTCAAAAGCTTTATACCTCATGGCATCCTGGAACAAAAAAAAATAGCAATGGTGTGCTTGTTCTAATTTTCCAAAAAGAACATCAAATTCGGATTCAGACAGGCTATGGATTGGAGGGAGCTCTTCCCGATGCTCTTTGTAAACGAATTATTGACGAGACGATGGCACCTGCTTTTCAACAAGGAAATTATGCGAAAGGCCTTAGCGCTGGGCTTGCTGCCATCATGAAAGCAACCGCTGGAGAGTATCACCCCAGCCCACAAAAAAAGAAAACCCTCTCTTGGCAACGAATTCTTTTTTCTCCTTTTGGTTTTTTCTTACTCTTAATGCTTAGTTCTATGCTACTCAACAAATGGCGCTCCAGAAACGGCTTAGAGTCAGGAACTCGAGGCGGCGGCTGGTGGATTGGCGGCGGCGGATTTGGCGGAGGAGGTGGATTCGGAGGAGGAGATAGTGGCGGGTTTTTTGGTGGTGGTGGTGATAGTGGTGGCGGTGGCGCAGGAGGAGGTTGGTGAGACGCTGTTGAAACGTTGATCACTGAGCAACAGGCGCTCTTCACCTTCCTTACATCTCTTTAACTAATCATCCTGGCAACTCGAATAAGCCGGCTCATTCACCTCTTTTGAATCATTGCTACAGCCAGCATGTGCCCTGTTTTCCCTTGTTCACGGCGATAGGAATAATATTGATCAAGATGACAGGCCGTGCAAATTTCGTCGTCGCGAATGTCCTGAACGCCAGCCTGAGCAGCTTGCTCACGAATCATTTTTGCAAAATCAATTTCATAGCAGGGAGGACGAATACAAGGTCCTATAGCTACGATGAGGTTTTTTGGTTGAGAGGAAAAATTTTCTTGAAAGAGTTGAATGGCTTTAGGAACAATTCCTGCATCTGTCCCTCTTTTTCCCGAATGAATTAGACCAATAGCTTTGGATTCTGGATCAACAATCCAGACAGGCGCACAATCAGCAACCGTGATACCAAGCGCTATATTGGTCTTGGTTGTTATTAATCCATCAACATTGGGAACTAAATCTTGATAGCCCTCTTCCCCATTAATAATCGCAATCTCAGCACCATGAACTTCGTGGGCACAAAGCAAAGTCTTTGCTGCGGGAAGAAGATTTCGGACCCTCTCTTTAAAAAAAGGAAGCTGCGACATTAAAGCCTCTTGACGATCTAAAGGTAATTGCACCCCAGTCACTCGTCCAATCAAGCATGCAGAAAGGAAAGGTATGTTTTCAAGAATTGGAAAGAGATTCATAAAAATGAAATTAGTTTTTATAGTCAAATTACTTAGTTGGGCTATAAGGCGCAGTAAGCTTGGCTTCTGACAAGGTGGAAAAACGAGAGCTACCTGCTGGTAACGTGAGTGATGACAGCGCTGTCAGAGCCAATAAGAACAAGTCCAATAGCCCCGATCATGAAGAAAGATGGTATTAGTCATGAGAGCATTTTTATGAAAAAACTTATTTTATGTTTCTTCACTTTTTGCTTTTTCCTTCTTCCTAAACTTTACTTTTAAGACACGCCTTCCATCTGTCTCTATAATTGTTGCTGTGTAATTTTCGATGATGACTTTTTCTCCTCGCATTGGAAGATGGCCTAAGAGTTGAGTCACATAACCTCCAACTGTACTAACCTCGGTTTCAGAAATTTTTAAGTCACACATTTCAGCGAGGTCATGCAAAGCAAGCGCTCCTGCAACTTCAAACTCATTTTCATTGATACGATGAAATTCTTCATCGGCGGTATCAAATTCGTCTTGAATAGATCCGACCAGCTCTTCTAAGACGTTATCAAGCGTAACAACCCCAACAGTTCCTCCGTACTCATCCACAGCAATGGCAAAGTGCGCATGCTTTTGTAAGAAAAAGTTTAATAGCTTTTCTAGCGACATCATTTCAGAAACGTGGAGCACAGAGCGCTGAATTTGAGCGAGATCACTTTTTCCTGCATGCACAAGCTCTAGCAGATCTTTGATGTGAACGAGCCCTGCTGCCTCATCGAGTTCAGCCCGACAAACCGGAAAGCGAGTGTGTTGTGACGTGATGACTTTTGCTAACTCTTCTTCAAAAGTTTTATTGAGGTCAAAAAAGATGACATCGCTCCTAGGCGTCATAATATCTCGCACCACTCGATAACGAAGATCAAGAGCATTGAGGGCCAGTTTTTGTCCAAGGGGCGTGATTTCATCGGTCTTAGTACTCTCGCCTAAAATGAGTCGTAATTCTTCTTCACTATGCACTAGCTCCGTCTCATTGGCTGGTTCTAAGCGAAAGACATAACGCAACAATCCAGTGGAAGCCCCATTAAGCAAATGGATAGCAGGCCGAAAAACAGCATAAAAAAGAGCAAGAAGTGGTCCCAACCAAAGCATGATAGGAACAGGCTTGCGAATGGCCATTGTCTTAGGAGCTTGCTCCCCCAAGACAATATGCAGGGACGTAATGAGCATGAACGCCACAAAAAAAGAAATTGAGGTAATCAATTTTTCTGATGCTATTCCAATCCAAAGCAAAAGTGGCGTCAGGAGGGAATTAAGAAACGGCTCTCCAATCCAACCTAGCCCTAAGCTTGCCAATGTAATACCAAGCTGCGTGGCAGAAAGGTAAGCATCTAAGTGTTGTGTGATATGACGAGCGTGCTGTGCTCGATGAACTTTTTGATCAAAAAGCGCCTCAATTTGACTTGGCCTAATTTTGACAATTGCAAATTCACATGCCACAAAAAATCCATTCAATAAAACAAGTCCGACAATCGCAGCCAATTTAAAAAAGATGACATCACCAGAATCAAAAGTAGAAATGGTGCTGGCAAAAAGAGGCTGAGGGAATGTGATCATATAAAAATGATCTAACAAAGGAAAACCATCTCAAAAACGAGAAGGAATGCCATCATAAGATTGAGGACACATCCTAGAACTACAGTGAGCACCGCAGTAGAAGAATCCTGGCCGAGAAAACATATTAATACTCGCCGGTTAGAGCAACAGACCGAAGCGGCAGCATGCAGCTTCGGTAGAAGTCGAGACAGTTTTTACCAGCTCGATTTGGTAACACCCGGTATCAGGCCATTCGTAGCCATCTCACGGAACGTGATACGAGAAAGTTGAAAGCGACGCAGGAAAGCGCGACGACGACCTGTCAATTTACAACGATTGGTAAGGCGTACAGGGCTAGCATCACGAGGAAGCTGACTGAGACCAATATAATCTTTTTTTGCTTTGAGCTCAGCGCGCAATTCGGCCCACTTCGCAACGGTTGCCCGTTTGCGGTTGTCGCGTTCGATCCAAGAAGTTTTTGCCATAGGGGGTAAAAAGGTAGCTAAAAAACAAAGTTTGGCAAGAAAAAATTTTTCGCTTACTTTCTTTGCACTGTGAACAAATCTTCTCGTTTGATTATTTCCGAAAGTGAAAAGAGCGCTGACATGTTTTATGCCACGCGCTTTCGAGCACCTGATCCTTTTGTCTATTTGGAATGTCGAGGCAAAAAGAGCTTGCTTCTCAGCGATCTGGAAATTGATCGAGGACGGCGCGAAGCCCAAGTTGATGCGGTTATTGCTTGGAGCGATGTTCAACATCAAGCAAAACAGCTTCTCCAGCGCATACCTTCTTCAGAAGAGGTCATTGCGCTTTTTCTCAAGCAACAAGGAACTCGTAGCGTTTTGGTGCCTCGTGATTTTCCATTGGGCATAGCCCATGATCTTAAAAAAGCAGGCATTACAACCTCCCCTGTAAAAGCTGATTTTTTTCCCGAGAGAGCCATCAAGGATTCCTCAGAAATTACTGCCTTAAAACAAGCCCTATCGATTACCGAAGTTGGTTTGTCTCGCGCTCATGAAATTTTAAAAGCTTCTACAATCAAAAAAAATGGCCGTCTAGAATGGGCTCATCATCCCTTAACGTCGGAACTGATGCGACGCGAAATCGAAATGGCAATCGTACGCGAAGGAGGAATTCCAGCCGGAGACTCGATTGTCGCGGGAGGCGAACAAGCTTGCGACCCTCATGAACGAGGCCACGGCCCTCTTCGCGCCAATGAATTAATCGTCATCGATCTTTTCCCTCGCCATGCAAAAAGTGGTTACTACGGCGATCTAACACGCACCGTTGTTCGCGGAAAGGCTTCGGAAGCCCAGCGTCAACTTTGGAAAACTTGCCTTACCGGGCAAGAACAAGTTCTGAAACAATTAAAACCTGGCGCTTCTGGAAAAAAAATCCACGCAGCGTTAGAAACATTTTTTTCAAACCAAGGATATCCCAAAGAACAAAAACAAGGGCGATGGAGCGGCTTTTTTCATGGAACCGGTCATGGTCTCGGCTTAGAAATCCACGACCAGCTTCGTTTCGGAAATACTATTTTTAAATCAGGCCATGTATTTACCGTCGAGCCCGGCCTTTATATTCCTGGGCTTGGCGGCGTCCGCCATGAAGATGTTATCCTGATCACGGAAAAAGGGTGCCGCTTACTTAGTCACTTTCCCAAAACATTGGAAATTTAAAACGTTCCTCAGGTTGCAATTCGAGAGAACAAGAAACTCTTTTGCTGCGGATCTATCTCTCAAAAAAACTTTGAAAGAAGCGTGCAAATTTCCATTTTATAATTTCCCAAGCACACTGTACCTTATACTCTATAACCCGTAACCTATCATGAACTTCTCCACCTATTTTCTACTGATTGGCATTCCGTTAGTTTTTGGTCTTTGGGCGCAATTCCGCGTCTCTTCCACCTTCAATCGCTACAAAAAAATTTCAACAACCTCTGGATTAACAGGCGCTGAGGTGGCTCAACAAATTTTAAACTCCTCCGGAATCCATGATGTTTCCGTGATGGCAATCGATAGCATGCTTGGAGATCACTACGATCCTTCTAAAAAGTGTTTGAGTCTTTCTACGGATGTCTTTTATGGCAATTCTGTATCTGCAGTCGGTGTTGCCGCCCATGAATGCGGGCACGCCATCCAACATAAACTTCATTATTCTCCATTGCAGTGGCGGAATGCGATTGTTCCGGCCACTCAATTTTCCTCTCAAGTGTTGCCATTTGTTTTGATTGGAGGTTTCTTTTTTCATCTCACGAATCTCATCACCCTTGGCATTGCCTGCTACGCCGTACTCATGGTTTTTCAATTAATCACCTTGCCTGTTGAGTTTGACGCCTCAACCAGAGCTAAGCTCATCCTTCAAAAAATGGGAATCATCCACTCTCCTGCTGAAATCGCTGGAGTCAATGCTGTTCTTGATGCCGCTGCGTTAACTTATATTGCAGCTTTTGTTGCTGCAGTAGGAAACATGATTTATCTCCTCATGGTGAGGCGAGACAATCGCTGAAAAATGACTCTCTAAATGATGAAATCTAGTTACATGGATAGTTCCTCTCAAAATCCTCCAGTTGCCTTAACAATCGCCGGCTCGGATTGCTCGAGTGGCGCAGGAATTCAAGCTGATCTCAAAACATTTAGCTCTCTGGGGTGTTATGGCCTAACAGCCGTTACCTGCGTCGTTGCAGAAATTCCTGGAAAAGTTATTTCGATTCAGCCAGTTGATCTTCCGATCATTCGCGATCAATTATTAGCACTCCTAGAATCATTTCCAATTGGAGCGATAAAAACAGGGATGCTGCTTTCAACAGCAATTATCGAAATGGTTGCAGAAATTTTGAGCCAGCTCAAAAATCCTCCTTCTCTTGTCATTGATCCGGTTATGGTGGCGAGCTCCGGAGACCCATTATTAGAGCCTGATGCCTTAATCGCTTATCGAGAAAAGCTTTTTCCTCTCGCTACGCTGATCACTCCAAATTTAGATGAGCTCCTGTTGATGACCAAGAACAGCAGCCAGCTCCGTTCCTTGAAAGCAATGAAAGAAGCTGGGAAAAAATTTCTAGCAGAACTCCAAGTTCCCCTCCTCCTCAAAGGAGGCCATCTCCAAAATGATATTGCTACGGATATCTTACTGATGCCTGATGGAACTGAAGAGATCTTCACCGCTCCGTTTTATCAAAATCGCGAGACGCATGGAACTGGCTGCACCTATTCTGCAGCAATTGCAGCGGGGTTAGCTCGTGGAAGCTCGTTGGTAGAAGCCATCACCGAAGCTAAGAAATTCATTACCCATTCCATTGCTCAAGGACACCGCTGGGAAAAAGTTGCTGCATTGAATCAGGGGCTTAGATAAGCAGCTTATAAAAAAAGTGGCTAGGGGGGGAATCGAACCCCCGACACGAGGATTTTCAGTCCTCTGCTCTACCGACTGAGCTACCTAGCCATCAAATGCTCAATGAGAATCAGCTGTCTAACATAAAAGAGTCTTTTAAGAAGAGCAAGCCGCTTTCCAAAAAAATTTTCTGTAGCCTAAACTCTACAAACTATAACCTCTAGTGATCATGTCGATACGGTCACCATTTTTTTTAGGCTGGGATCAGCCTTGGCTCCCTCGCCTGGCTGAGTTGTTGCTAGAAAAAACAGCGGACCTTTCCGATGATGTGATCATTCTTCCTGGGCGGAGAGCGGGCAGACGTTTATTGGAGTTGCTCGCATTGCAAGCTCAGGAACAATCACAATTGCTGCTGCCCCCCATCATCACAACATTGGAAGATGCAGCGTTCAAGCTGTTAGAAGTCCCTAATGCGCTCCCTATCGCAGGGGCAAGCATGACTCGCTTAGCGTGGCGCCAAGCCTCACTTCAACTCACATCTGAAGAGATTCAAGCAATCCAGTTATCTCCTGAAAAAATAATTTCTCCAGCAACGCGTGATCGAGTCGCCGCTCTAGCCGAAGGCTTGGCTCTTGAGCTTGGAAAAGCAGGACTCTCCATCACTGAGCTCCTTGCAAAGCATGCTCCTTTTTTTCCTGAATCAGCAGACCGAGAAGAGCCTCGTTGGGAAGCGCTCGCTCACTTACAAAAAGAGTATCGAAAAACTTTATCACATTGGGGATACAGTGATCCTGCCGATGCTTTAAAGCAAAAGCTACAACAAGGCACTTATCGAGAAAAGAAATCCATTGTTGTTGCAGGGGTTGTCGATTTTTTGCCACTCCTTGTTTCATTTTTTGAAAAAGTTGCCCCGAATATTATTATCATTGCTCCCGAAGCTCATGCAGAGGGCTTTGATCGCTATGGAAAAATACTTCCATCGTACTGGTTAGAACACCCTGCTGACGTTCCAGAGAAAATATTAATTCCTTGCGAGCGCAGTCGTGATCAAGCAATTCGAACATGGGAAATTTTTGACGCCTGGAAAAAAGAGACTTCTGCTACCGCTATTGTTGCTCCAGACCCTGACTCAATATCGTTGTTACGGGAAACAGGATCTGCAATGGGCTTTACAACACGATGGGCCGGAGGAGATTTTTTTCAAGGAAGCTCACTTTTTGTTTTATTGAAAGCGCTCCAAAAATTTTTGAATCGCCCCCTCGGAAAACCTCCTTCCCTTGCCGCTGTGGCCGAGCTGTTACGACATCCGATTACCGCGCTCTCATTGAGTTCATCGTTAAAAATTCCTTCGGAACTCTTGCTTCGCGAATTAGATGATTGGGAACGAGAACACCTATCTCTCGTTTTAGAAGAGAGTCATTTAAAGCAATTCCATAAAGAAGAAACGCTCGTAGCTTTGTTGAATGAATTAGAAAAAAATTTTACTTTCGGCTTAAACAAAGAACCTTTGGAAAAAATACTGCATCAATTTCGAAGGCTACTACTTCATTTACTGGAACAAAAAAAAGTTCATCGCTCTGATCCTGAAGGGCACTTTTTTTTAGAATGTTTTGAAAAATTACTCCTTGTTTTAGAAGAACTAGAAACGCTATCCATTTCTGCAAAGCTTTATTGGAGCGGCGGTGAGCTCCTTTCTTTCCTTTTAGAAATGCTCAGCAAGGAGCGCATTCCAGAATTAGAGCAGCCTCAGGCTGTTGAAATTATTGGCTGGCTCGAAGCAACAGCAGAAGACATCCCTTCACTCTTACTAACTTCTTTTCATGAAGGAGCAATACCTGCTACTCCAAAAAATGACCCCCTCCTTTCGGAAAGACTTCGCAAAACAATTGGCCTCGAATCGTCGCGTGAACAATTAGCTCGTGCTCACTATCAGCTGCACTTGATATTGTCCGCACGTCAACAAAAAGGCGGCATTGCTATTCTGGCACCACGTTACAATGGCCGAGGAGAGCCTGTGCGCCCAAGCCGACTCTTGCTACAAGGATGCACAGAAGAGCAACTCCCAGAACGGATTCTTAGTCTGACACAGCGTCATGCATTCGTTGAGCCTTTGGTAGGTCCTACAAAACAACAAAACCATCATTCTTTTTTTCATGCTCGCCCAATAGAGCCCGTAAAAATAGAGCGATTGAACGTTACCACGCTGAAGACTTATTTAACATCACCACGTCTATTTTATCTTCAACATGTTTTAAAATTGCGGGAAGTTTTGGATGCTCCCGTTGAAATGACACCGCGCCAGTTCGGCGTTCTTCTTCATCGCATCTTAGGTTCATTTAGTAGCGAGCTAACGCTACAAGAAGAAAAAGCGAGTTCTGTTTTTATTGCTTGGCTGGAGAAGGCCTTAGAATCATCCTTCCAATGGCAATTTGGAAAAAATCCTCCTTCAGCTGTAACTTCTCAAAAAAGCGAATTGCTTCGTTCCTTGAAAGGTTTTGCTCAGGCAGAAGCAGCCCATCGTGCTGAAGGATGGAAAACCGTTATTGCTGAAGGGAAAAAAGGTTCTTCCTTACTTGAGCAAAAATTAATCCTTGATGATGGTCGCTCTCTTTTTCTCCAGGGCCGTATTGATCGACTCGATTGGCATCCAGAAAAAAAGCGCTGGCTCCTTCTTGATTATAAAACCTCTCATCACCAAGAGTGGAAAAAAGAAACTCCAAATCGAATGCATTTTTTGCAGCGAGGAGAAACAGTCATATGGCATGATCTGCAGCTTCCACTTTACTTAAAATTAGCAGGAGAATTAGAAGCCATCAAAAACTCGCAGCTTCCTTTGCCAACAATTGACAATACGGATCTTTGCTATTTTCAACTTCCAATTCATCCTGAAGCTGCCGGCATTAGCGAGCCCTTTGAGCAGACTATGATTGAACCAGCCTGGAAAGAAGCGCTGCGCCTCGTTGATCTCATTCTTAACGGCTCTTTTGAAGAGGTAGGAACTCTCGGTTCAGCACTCTCACCCACATGGAGTGCTCTCTGCGGAATATAGTCAAATTAATACGCCATACGTTAAGTTAACCTTTTTGCTTTGTTCTTCACGATATAATTGTGGAGAAGATACGCTAACACAATCGCAATATAAAATTGGCCAAAAATCCCTTGCGAGATCGTGATGACTTGAGCTAAATGAGAAACCGGCGTGACATCACCAAATCCAAGTGTCGTTTGCGTGATGAAACTAAAATAAATGTAAGGCCAACTATCTTCAATAGGAGATTGATGGATCGCTGCAGAAAAAATTTTTTCTGTAATACTGAAGGCATTTTTTTGAAAGTAGGCAATCATTGCGTAGATTTCTCCATAGATGAGTCCAAAAATGATGTAGGTGTTCAAGGCACTAATCACCTCTACAAAAGTCGCCTGAGAGGAAGACATCATCTCCTCAATAGCCTCAATCGCGTAAAGAGCTAAGAAAGCTACAATGCCGATATGAAGAGCGATAGAAGTCAATGTCCGTTGGTTACTGGCTTCTAAAAGCCCCAAAAAGTAGGACAGAAAAATAAAAAATAAGGGTACTAGCAAACAGGCTAAAAAAATAAAGAAATAGCGTTTGATTTTTTTGTGCACAATAATTTTGGTACTTAACCCTAAAAGAAAAATCACAATAACTTCTGCTTTGTTCAGGACAGGACCAAAAAAGAGTAGAAAAAAAAGCGTTCCGCACAAAAATAAAGTGGCACTCTTAGCATGGAGAAACTGGGTTTTCATAGCGCGCTTTCTTGGAGTAGCAACATAATAAGCTCTTCTAACTCAGCCAAGGAACTTATCGTTGAAATTTTTTCTCGGAGAGGTCTAGCACTTGGAAATCCCTTGGTATAAGCCATGAGTCGAGCTCTCATCGAAGCCATAGCAACCGCTTCATTTTTTTTGAGTTCAATTTCTTCACGACAATGTCGCTGAATTAAGTTCCAACGGTCTTCTAATGTCGGTTGAAAAGGAACAGCGTCTCCACGAAGCGATGAGCGAATTTCTGAAAAAATCCAAGGGTTGCTCATGGCAGCCCGCCCGATCATAAAGCCAGCCACGCCGGTTTTAAGATGCTGCAAAATGTCTCTTGCGCTCACAATATCTCCATTTCCAATCACTGGAATCTTCACCGCCTGGACCACTTCTGCAATCACATCCCAATTCGCTTTTCCAGAATAGCCTTGTGCCTTTGTTCGGCCATGCACCGCGAGACGTTGAACACCAGCTCCCTCCAGCAGCCGTGCTGTTGTTGTAGCATTGATGGAAGCCTCATCCCAACCGATCCGGATTTTTGCTGTTACAGGCAAAGGTGCAACAGCCTTGACTACTCGCTGCGCAATTTTTTCCAAGGTAGGACAGTCTCTTAGCAGTGAAGAGCCACCATGTCGGCAAACAACTTTATTAACCGGACAACCAAAATTGAGATCAATAAAATCAGGCTGTACCCAATCAACAACTGCTCGAGCGGCCTCAGCTAAACGTTCAGGATCACCTCCAAAAAGTTGCACCCCAAGCGGACGCTCCTCCTCAGTAAAATGAAGATATTGCTGCGTCCTAGCATTCCGATGCATGATTCCATCAGCAGAAAGAAATTCCGTCGTCAAGATGTCAGCACCTCGCTCTTTACAGATGCGACGAAAAATCGAATTGGTAACGCCTGCCATAGGCGCCAAGAAGAGAAGGGGCTCAGGCGATGGATTGTTCATTCGGAGCAGGAGCAGAAGAAGAAACACCTTTTCCGCTGAGCAGCTGTGAAACTTCTTGCTGTACTTCAATTAAATTTTCGAGACTCAAATGAGGATCGGTAAGAATAAATGTTTCTCCCGTCACGATATGTTCGTAAAGAAGTGTTGTTTTGTCTGGAGAAGGAAGCGGACGAAGTAATTTTTTCCGTTCTAGCATGAGCGCTAGAATGTAGGAAACATTTTGATGCTTCGAGTCTTGCTGTTTTAAAAAGTAGCGCAACATCCCTTCTGCATCGTCCTTAGGAAGCGGTTCTGGCTCTGGCGGAGGTGGAGCCTCGTATTTGGAACGCCAGTGCGAAAAAGGAACCGGCGCCTCTAAATCTTGCTTTCTCTCCTCCCAAGCAGCTTCGCTTAAGTCGAGGCGTTGGCATTCTTCCTTATTAAAAAAAAGTAGTGTTATAAAAAAATCCCCCTCTGCAAAAGGAACTCCTGTCACTTGGCAGCTATCTGAACGTGATTTAATATTCCAGTCTTGTTGCATCATTGTAAAAAAATGTTACGAATCTGACCAAGGAAGCTTGATCTTTGGAAGTTCTCGTCCTGTTGCTTTAACCCAGAGTAGGTAGCACCCTATACTTAAAAAAATAATGTTAGGCCCCCACGCTGCAGCCCATGGAAAACAACGTGATCCTTTTCCTAACGCTAAAAAAAGATTGTCTGCAAAAAGCAAAGCCGCAAAAAGTCCGACTGCTAATGAGATGCCTCCCAAAATGCTTCTTCGGGAATAAATAACACCCAACGGAGCAGCGATAAAAATCACAATCAGGCAGGTCCAAGGAAGTGCCCAACGATAATAGAGGTGCGTTATAAACGGGGCCAAACGAACCTTAGAAACATCTTTGTTGTGAGCTAAATAGTCTTTTAACTCAGGAACACCCAACACATTTGGATCCATTGCTGAACTCCCAATGCGCCAGGGAGATTCACTCCAATCGTGAACATCGCGCTGATCAACATGATCAAAACTAACAATATTTCCCGCTACATCGACGACGACATGATTGACATCAAAAAAATGCCATGTGTGTGTCGCAGGCTCGTAGATCGCATCGACAATGTACCACTTTTCAAGAATATTGCCTTCTGCGTCTTGTTGAATGATTTGTACTTGATACCCTTTTTGTCGCGCTACATCTAGCGCTTGCAGATACCAAGTGCGATTATCAGCACGGTTTCGGAAGAGATGGTTTTTTAAAAATTTGGTACTCTTCAAGCCTGTCCTCATTTCATCTTTTAGCTGGTCTTTGATCGCCTTGGCCTGAGGTGCTTGCTCGTAATTAAAATAGGTAACCATGGCAACCAATAACAACCCAACAAAAATCAATGGTAAACAAATCCGATAAAGACTTCTTCCGCTACACAACATTGAAATAATTTCGTTGCTGCGAGACATCTGAGTAAAGGCGTACAACAATGCTAGCAAAATCGCAACTGGAAGACTAAGCACGATGACTTCCGGTATTTGCGTGAGATAAAATCGCAAGAGCATGCCAAAAGAAATATGCCCTTGAATAAAATCAGGCGCGTTACTGCTCAAATCCCAAACAAACCAAATCGCGATGAATCCGACGATAGAGTAGAAAAAGGGTGTTAGAAATTTTTTGAGAACGTAGAGATCGAGAAGCATGAAGATAGCTTGTAGGCTATAGGCTGTAGATTGTAGGGGACAGAAAAAAATCAAATTTCATGTTCAAGATAGATTCCCTTTCGAAGAGCGTTTAGATAAACCAAAAAGACCTACCTATTTTATAATCAAAGTAATGAAAAATAAATTTCTCTCCTTGCTTTTCCTCATGCTCTCCATGATAAAGCCTACTTCTTTGATGGCAGCTCCTCTTCCTATGTTTGCAGGAGAAGAGAATCGTTCTGATTCTTCAACGGCTTCAAAAAGTGCCGCAACAACCAGCGAAGCCCATCGTCGCCAGGCAGATCTTGCTTGCCAAGCTGATGACTCATTAAATAACAATAACCAAATGGATCCTATTTGTAATAGCATCCGTGGAGAAAAATTGTCGATTGATGAAACAGAGGAACCTCGTACTTCTGAAGAATCAATAGCAACAGGCAAGAGTGGAGAGGCTTCTGTTAAACAAGTACCTTCTAAAATTTTTTTACCCCACCCTTCTTCATCTTTCGCATCTGCTGATTCTAGAGAAACTCCTCCACTTGAAGGAAGAATCAGTGATGTCACGAAGTCATCACCTGACTCGACGACATCTCAAGAAGGAAATTCTCTTGCTCTTGTCTCCGAAGCTCATGCTCATTCTTCTGCCATTAAAGAAGCCGTACTGAAACAGCTTCGTGAGCATCCCTCTGAAAATCACGTTGCAGCCTTGCTTCCAGCCTATGCTCAACTCAGAACTCTCGCTCAAGAACAACTAGCTTTTGTAAAATCGCTTCCAGCTGATCATCCAGACCGAGAAGAAATGGTGTTTAAAGCATCGGAGATAGTCTCTAACTTTTTAGACGTTGCTCTTCAATCATCTCGGCCTTCTACCGAAGAAGAAAAAAAAGTGTATCTCTATGATGACTTCTTGCCAGCATCTGTCGACCAAGATTATGGTGCCCTTTATAACAAGCAAGATATCAGAGTGCTCCAATACGAATTCCAATTAGCAAAAGAACTTTTGGAGGAGAAAGGAGATCAAGGTGAATCTCTTGGTAAGAGATTAGCAACAGTGCGATTAGATCGCTCTTGGAGAGTTCAGCGTTATGTTTCATCAAAAGCTGATGATACTTCTTATCAAGAACCTTATTGGAGTAATGCTGTAACGGCCAACAAGACAGCCATAAAAAATCGGAAACAGCGTTTTATAGAAACTGGAGCTCCTATTGAAAACCCCATAGAAGCTAGAAGAGCAGCTATTGGTGATATCCTGGAACTACTGGAAGAAGGATTTAAAGTGGGCGATCGGCAAATGCAATTTTAAGCAGCACAAGGAGTGAAGAAAGAAATGCTTATCAAGTCGATGATGAGTCAGCAACCTCTTCTCACGAAAGCCAGCAAAGAGAGAATGAGGTTACTGGCGCTGTAGTTTCTAGTGCGGTAGCCACTTCAAATATTAATCCAACCAATCCGGATGCTGTTGTTAATAGAGCTCGTCAAACTTTTAATGAACTGAGAGATATTGACCAGCAAGCGACAGTAGCAATTGGAGCTGCTCAAATAAATATTTTGAGGCATGCCATTATTACTTCACCATTAAGAGCAGAATTAACGAGATCTCTTGCAGAAGGAGAACAGCTTCATCCTGAAAGCGTGGAAGCGCATGAAGTTGCTATTCATGTTACCCAATCAGTAATTCTTTTTACAGAATTTGTCCTCTCGGCCTTCCCTCGCACAGCAGAAAGAATTCCTGAAGTTGATACCGTTGAAACTGCTAAACAGGGAGCACGTGCAGCAGTCCTAAGAATAGGTGGTGGTGCAAGAGCGCGTCCTTACTTTCCAAGTCTCGCTTCTGTCGCTCTCACAGCTGCTCGCAACGCCTTGGAACAAGCAGATGCATTACTTAATGCTGATTTTGATATTTTTACTAGTGTGGCTGATATTGAAAATCTCTCATCTCTATAAAAATAGTCTGTCGTCCATAAACTAGTGCTTATAGAATCCTCCTCCCATGAATGACGAAGCCTCACTCTCCAATGCCGTCGCCAAGATCTTTAGCTCTGAAGGCCCGCTCGCTCGCATTGCCGGATTTGAAAAGCGTCCTCAGCAGGAGGAGATGGCATGCGCTATTGCGGCTGCTTTGGAGCAAGAAAAACATCTCGTTGTGGAAGCCGGAACAGGCGTCGGCAAATCACTAGCTTATCTTATCCCTGCTCTCTTAGCCTCACAGCAAGCTGGTCGCAAGGCTATTATCTCGACACACACCATCACCTTGCAAGAGCAGCTCCTTTACAAAGATATCCCTCTCTTGGAAAAAATCTTGGGGGTCTCGTGTGAAGCGGTCCTTCTTAAAGGTCGCCAAAATTATCTTTGCCCTGCACGCCTGGAACGGGCGCTCCAACATGGCAACGATCTTTTTTCTGCAGATCTGCTCCCACAACTTGAACGCCTTCGTCTTTGGAGTGAGACAACAAAAGATGGGACCTTGAGCGATCTTCCAGAAGCACTCGATCCTCAACTTTGGGCGCAAGTTTGCAGCGAACGTCATCTCTGCACACCCAAAACTTGCGGAAAAAATCCACGCTGTTTTTATCAAGCAGCCCGACGACGCGCTTTATCAGCTCCGATCTTAATTCTCAACCACACCCTTTTCTTCACACTCCTCGAAGATTCCTCTGAGGAAGAAAAGGGCTACCTCTTTGCTAATGATTTCGTGATTTTTGATGAAGCTCATACTATTGAAGGAATTGCCTCTCGCCATCTCGGCCTCACTATTTCGCAATATGGCCTACGTCAAGTTCTGCATCGTCTTTATTTTCCTCGTACACACAAAGGTCTATTGCAGCAAGCCAAAGCAACTGGCGCTATCACTGCTGTTGCAGAACTCTTGCCGGAGGTTGATCTTTTTTTTGAAAAAATAGCAGCTCTTTGTCATTTTCAAAAAGGCCGAGAGTATCGACTTCGAGAAAAAGATCTTGGCTCCTTAAAAAAAATCCTCAAAGAGGCAACTCTTCCTCAGCGCTTGCGGCGACTCAGTCTGTTAGTTGCCGACCTTGCCGAGAGACTAGAAAATGAAACAGCACAGTCAGAATTGAATGATTTAGCATCACAATTAGAAGGGATGGAAGAAGGCCTTGTTACTTTTTTAGAGCAACGCGAACCCGATTCTGTTTACTGGGTTGAAAAAACTGGAAAAAATGCTTCTTTTTATAATTTACAGATAGCGCCAGTAAACATTGATCAACACCTCCAACAACTCCTTTTCCGTAAGGGCGCAACGGCCATCTTAACAAGTGCGACCCTGTCAACAGGAACGCCCGAGCTTTCCTATTTTCGAAAACGTATTGGGGCCACTCATGTAGAGCCGCTAGAGCTAGGATCTCCTTTTGATTACCAAAAGCAAATGAAACTATATCTGGTTCGCACTATGCCAGATCCGAGGGAAGAAGATTACGAGTCTGCGCTCGAAAAATGGATTGCACATTTTACAGAACTGAGCGAGGCGCGTGCCTTTGTTCTTTTTACAAGTTATCGCACCATGCAGGCCGTTGCACAAAAAATGCAGCCTTTCTTTGACAAAAAAAACTGGCAACTCCTTGTACAAGGGGAAACGCTCTCTCGCACACAGATGTTAGAATCATTCCGTTCTGGCAAGCCGTCTGTCCTTTTTGGAACGGAAAGCTTTTGGACTGGCGTAGATATTCCCGGAGAAGCTCTTTCTAACGTTATTATCACACGCCTTCCCTTTGCCACACCCGATCAGCCACTCATTGAAGCAAAGCTTGAGCAAATCACTCGCTCAGGTGGCAATGCTTTTGGTGACTACTCACTACCCGAAGCAATCTTAAAATTGCGCCAAGGAGTTGGACGACTCATCCGAAACAAAAACGATCATGGTATTATTGCCATCCTTGACAGTCGAATAGTCCATAAAGCTTATGGCAAAACCTTCTTAACTGCGTTGCCTCCCTGTCAGGTAGAAGTCCTTTAATTCTTTTCTGGTCCTGTTTTTAATCTTTTTCTTTGAACGTTACTTGCTTAGTTTAAAGCAGCTAGTCACTTCATTTATTTAACAAACCATTAAAAATCATGAATAAAATAATTGCCTTTTTATTAACTCTACTAGTGCTTCCTGCTGTTTGTGTAACACCAGCGGCAGCACAGGTGTCAGTAGGAGCTGATGGTGCAACAGCTCCGTCTGAAAAAGCGCAGGTCCCCAAAGGCAATGTCGAGAAGAAAGCTGTCGTTCGACAAAACCATCGTGCCGCTGGTCAAGGAAATGTAGCTACTACAAAGCGGAACGCTCATGTTGAAAAAGAAAATGTGACTACAAAATCAGCTCATCAAGAACCAGTAGAATCATCACACCCAACAGCAACACACCCTGCTAAGTAGGTCATTCTTCACCTCGCTATTTACCCTTTGTTAGAAGTTTCAACTTCTGACAAAGGGTTTTTTATTAGGATCGTTCAATTCTTAACGACCAAACTGTTCCTAGAAAATTTTGCCCTGTTGTGCTCTTATTTCCTTGAGGCGCTGGTGGCAAGCATTCTCATACCATCTTATCAAGCACAGTTCCATGATGGGCTGCTGTTATCGTTTCAAAGGAACTCTGATACTAGCTATTCGAACGTTTTGGTTTGAAGATACTCCAATGCTTTATGATAACTTCGTCGTTCCAAATAATGCTGCAACTTAGGATGAAGTCTCTCTGCTTTTAAGCTGGCTTCTAATTTTTCAAGGCTCTCGGAGACTTCTTGCAGCTTCTTAAGGTGCATAGTGGGATCTTGATCACGAAGCTCGTGATCTGCAATAATCTTCAAACGGTTATTTAGAGCGATTGAGAGCTGTTGTAATATAGGTGAATTCATAAGGGACAACCGGTGATAAAGCATCCAATGTAAGATTTTTCATCCATCTCGAAAAGTGAAAATAGGTTCATGGTTGATCATTCACTAAATAGGAACCTTCTTTTTTCATTTGCCTATAACGCACGATAAAGCCCCATCACTTGATAGAAACAGTCATTTGTTGCGATCGCAACAATAGCTCTTGGAGCATCAGATTTCATGATTCTTGTTCGAGACTAGCCCTCAATTCAGGTGTCATATAAACTTCTCGATCTAACTTGGGTCGATAATCCTCAGCTCGTTGCTTCATGATGATTTCAATTTCTTCTCTTCTACTAAGCACTATCGAAAAAGGATCTTCCTCTTTTTCTAACTCTGGAATACCGCGTCGCATCCAGTCCCGCCACAACGCACTAATCTTCATGCCATCTTGGAAATGCTGAAATGGATATTCTTTTAGCAACACCTTTTTCTTTTCTCCTTGCACTTCTTTTTTGTACTTGCGATACAGCTCTTCAAAAATTTCTTTACCAGAGGGAGGCGGCCTAACTTCTATTAACTCTGCATACCCCGAAAAATGAAAAAAGGTGAGAGGCTTTCCATTGACCAAATAACGGCTTCCCTCTTTTTTTAACGCCCGCTCGTGAAGATTCCAGCAAGCCACATTGTAACTCTCATTCCTGAGAATCGAAAGACGGTGCACCATGTAGGCTGCATCGTTGAGATAGGCTTGATCTAAAAAAATGCCTCGTTCATGCACAATGATGCAGTTGTGTTTTGTTTGATCCCACCACCATTCTAAAAATTTAATTCCCGTGCGCGTTGCCCCCACATAGCCCGCATTAAAAAGCCCCGAGAGGCGCATGGTCACACGTGGCGGACCAAAACCATCATCTTTAATGGTCGTATAACTGTGCGGTGTTAAAGAAAGGTCTGACGAATCGAGCTGCTGCCACGCTTCTTCTAGAGACTGAAAAAACTTCATGTCTGTATCGAGGTAGATGACTTTTTTATATCTCTCTAACAGGTGGAGCATCGCAATCGGTTTCAACGCGCAGGCCGCTTGTAACGCATCATATTGAAAAACAAAATGCTTCCACTTTTCAGAGACAAGGGTCTTTGCATCACGAATCGTAAAACCTGCTTTTTGATAATCAGGATTCGTCTCATCATAGCCGATGACAAAAAGAATAAAGTCACTCTTATTTTCAAATTGTTGGAGCGAATGTCCTAAAACAATAGCCTGGTGAAAACAGTTGTTAGTGATGATGGCTACGATCGCTTGCTGATTTTTTGGCTTCATGTCTCTCCTACTTAGCTCGTGATCAAAAAGGTATAGCGCATATTAAATTAAAAGGGGAGCGTTAGAAGCATAGAAATGGCTTCTTGCAACAAGGCCGAGAACCAAGCGCTATCGGTGATAACAAGCGAGATGAGATGCACAGGCCCGCAGTGAATGGCCGTACTGGAATCTAGGAAGCTTCGAGCCTGTCTGCTAACAGACCTAGACGACCTGGTGTCAGCGAATCAAACATGCGCATCAGTGTTACACCGCCATGCGAGGCTATAGAATTTTTTAAAATGCTCTCAATTTATTAACCTAGTTTGTTTCAGCTCTGCGCGGGCTCAGGATTTGGAGCATCTGTATTTTTGTTTTCTCCTTTGCCATGGAACTTCACGCTAAGGAGCTTGGTCACGCCACGCTCCTCCATAGTGACACCATAGAGTGTATCAGCACGCGACATTGTACGCTTGTTGTGTGTGATAACAAAAAATTGGCTCTGGTCCACAAAGCGATCCACTAACTTAATAAAGCGCCCAATGTTAGACTCATCAAGTGGTGCATCCATTTCATCGAGCACGCAAAACGGACTTGGTTTGACCATATAAATTGCAAAAAGAAGCGCAACTGCTGTCATCGTCCGTTCACCACCGCTCAAAAGCGAGATGCTTTGAAGCTGCTTACCTGGAGGGCGAGCAATGATTTCAATACCACTCTCAAGCGGATCAGTATCGTCAACGAGAAGCAAGTTGGCTTTGCCTCCTCCAAAAAGTTCTGTAAACATTTCTTGGAAGTTGAGACGAACTTGTTCAAAAGTCTTCGCAAAAAGTTCTTTCGTGGTTTTGTTAATCCGTGAAATGACTTCAAGCAACTCGGCCTTTGCATTAACCAAGTCGGTATTTTGTTGCTCTAGGAATTGATAACGCTGCTCAAGCTCTTCATACTCCTGAATCGCCTCTAAATTAACAGGCCCCATAGAATCAAGGCGCTCGGTTAACTCTGCGACAATGGTTTCAATTTTTTCCCAAGGAAGCTCCTCAACAGGCGTTGGAGGCTCTGTTTCCGATGATGAGGTGTTTTCTAAAGATGCTCCTGAAACGTTCTCTTCTTCAGTCCGCGACCTCTTTTCTACCCTTGTTGTAACAGCCTTGAGAAGCATGTATCGATCAGGCTCAAAAGCTGAAAGGTCTTCTTGATAACGCCTTGAGACGTGATCGCGAATCGCTTCTGAGCGCATTCGAAGTTCTGTTACTTTAACCTCATCACGAGAACGTTTATCTTGAAGATCCAAGAGGTTTTTTCGGAGACCTCTCAAATTCATCTCCATTGTTTCAGCTTGCTCTTGCAAACCTCCACGTTCTCCGGAAAGGCGAGCAACTTCTTTTTCAACGCTACTTAACTCTTCTTTCCAATGTCCCAGGCTAACAGTGAGATCTTGAGACTCTTTCGTCAACGCCTCCATTTTTTCCTCATAGTTGCGTTGATCGCGTTCACGCACAGCAATTGTCTCTGCCAATTCGCGCAATCGGGATTCGATGGGGCCTCGTTGCTGGGTCAATGCTTGCTGGCGCTGACGTTCAGTTGCTACTCGTAGTTTAACTTCAGAAAGAGCCGAAGCAGCCTCATTTTCGACCTCTCGGAGTGAAACAATCTTCGATTGGGCCACCGAACGCTCTTCGCGAACGGCATTCAACTCTTGAGTTACTTGCTCTAATTGCACTTGATCGGCAGCACTCTGTTCTTCCAACTGTTTCAGCTGTGTTTCAAGGGTCGTAATTTCCTTTACCAAGGATTCTTGACGACGTCCTGTTTCTTGAAATTCACGTGCAGCCAAACGATCATCTCCCTGAGCTGTTGCCAGTACGCCCTGAGCTTGCTGCAGTTCTTCGCGCTTTTCCTTAAGTTGTCCTGAAGCTTCTTCAACCGCTGCAATTGTTGCATCCCTAGCGGCGGCTAAGCGTGCTTCTTCCTCACGCAAGGTCTTCAACTCTCGATCCAATGCTGCAATTTGAGAACGCCGAAGTAATGCTGAAGCAGAAACCTCTCCCTCGTTTCCTCCACCACCATAGGCAACTCCATCGCGCGATAAAAATTCTCCAGCACGCGTTGTGAAAGCCAATGTTGGATACTCTCGCTTGAGGCGAAAAGCTGTTTCTAAAGTTTCAACAACGACAACGCCCTCCAGCAAACGTGCAACAACTTTACGAACTGGCTCTGAAGCCTTGATAAGAGCTGCAGCCCAGGCTATCCCACCAGCAGGGAGTGCGCCAGGAGAAGGTTCTTCGTAAGGCCAATCAACTGTGGCAACAACAGCGCGGCCCTCTCCAGCCGCTTTTAAAGTTTGTAGCGCAGCTTCTGCAACATCAGCATCTTTAAAAATAACTGAACGACTTGCCGCTCCCAGAGCCGCTTCCACAGCTGGAATATGTTCTTGGGAAACTTCCATCAAAGAGGCTAAAGTTCCCAAAATTCCTGCCTGGAAAAAATCAGGCCGATTTAATCCTCGCAAAATCGCTTGCGTTCCTTCGCCTAAGCCTTCTCCTTCTCGCTCTAATTGACAAAGGATTTCCCGTTTGGAATTGCGCTCAGCAAGTTGCTTGCTTAACTCATTCCAATCACGGTCTGTTTTTTGCCGTTCCAACTGTGCTGTTTCATATCTTTGTTGAGCGGCTTCTAACGCCCCTCGTGAAGAGGCCAATGCTTCTTGCGCTTGCACACAAGCAGCCGTTGCTTCTGCCGCTCGCTGATTTAAAGTTGCCAGCGCCTCTGTCATTCCGCTCTGCTGGAACTGAAGTTCTTGTAAGCGTTGCGCATTGGCATCACGTCGACCACCAGCTACAGAAACTTTTCCGCGAAGATCAGCCAAACGATGTTCTAACTGGTGAAGACGATGCGCAAGCGTGTCGATGGCACGTTCAGCTTCAATTCTCTCTTGCTGGGCTTTAGAGCAACGTTCGGTTCCTTCTTTTAATAACTGCTCCTCGCCACGTAATAATTCCAGTAATTCATGAAGCTGCGCATCGGTCTGCTCCATCTCCTTTTTCTGTTCACTAATACGCGTAAAACAAGCATCGCGATCAGAGCGTGCCCGAACGATCATCGCTTCAAATTCTGTTTTGCGTTCCCGGTGCGTTTCAATCCGACTCTCTCCCGAAAAAATGCGATTCCGCAATGTCTGCATTGCATCGCGCGTTTGATCCATAGCTACGTCAAGCTCTGCAAGCTGTTGCCGCATCCTCGCACAAGTCTCTTCTTGCCCGGTAATTTCATTCTCTTGTTCGACACGAGCTTCTCCAATTTTTTCTATCGACTCACTGAGCTCTTGAATCGAAATTTCTAAATTCCGATAAGTCCGGTAAGAAAGATGCGTATCCATGACCCGAAGATCACTCATTAATTCTTGGTAACGACGTGCTTTTCCTGCCTGCCGTTGAAGCGATCCGATCTGACGTTTAACTTCTTTAATGATATCGGTCACACGAAGCAAGTTGGCTTCGGTATATTCAAGCTTGCGCAGCGCTTCTTTTTTCTGTGACTTAAATTTCGTAATACCAGCAGCCTCTTCAAAAATAGCACGTCTATCATCCGGACGACTGCTCAAGATTTGGTCAAGCTTTCCTTGCTCCATAATCGAGTAGGCGCTTCGCCCAATTCCCGTATCCATGAACAATTGATGAATATCTTTGAGCCGACAAGGCTTTCCATTCATCAAGTATTCAGACTTCCCATCACGAAAGACACGACGCGTGATGCACAGTTCATTCCACGGAACATTCAGTTCTTTTTCACAATCGCCAAAGGTCAATGAAACCTCTGCCATATTGTGCGGACCTCTTGTATCAGCACCACTAAAAATAACATCTGCCATTTCACCACCACGAAGAGCTTTAGCTGATTGCTCGCCGAGAACCCAACGAATCGCATCCAGAATATTTGACTTTCCACATCCATTAGGCCCGACAACGGCTGTAACTCCACGATGAAATTGCAACGTGGTTTTTGTTGCGAAGGATTTAAAGCCGATGATTTCGAGAGACTGAAGATGCACAGAGCAGTTTATAGTTACAGGTTATAGATTGCAGGTTGCAGGTTTAAGCCGATTTCTGCTGTTTGGTACGCTAGGTGGAGCAACTCATTTCGTCAAAAGAGAAATGAAAATTTTTCCTGTAACCTAAAACCTGAAATCTGTAGCCTTTCCTCATGCCAACTTCACTTGATCCTATTGCAGCTCTTACGGAATATCTTCGTTTCCCGAGCGTTTCCACCCAACCAGAGCATGCCAAAGATGTCGTTGCTTGCGCCACTTGGCTGGAAGGCCTTTTTAAGAAAATGGGACTCAGTACTAAAATGCACGAAACGCCGGGGCATCGAATAGTAGTTGCACATACCACGCCCGATCCCAAAAAGAGAACCGTTTTGATTTATGGGCACTATGATGTACAACCGCCCGATCCCCTTTCAGAATGGGCCTCTCCTCCTTTTGAACCACGCATTGACAAAAAAGAGGGTAAAATCTTTGCACGCGGTTCCTCCGACAACAAAGCTCCCACATTGGCGCATATCCTTGGAGTAGCTCAAACACTCAAAGAAAAGGGCCGTTTGCCGGTTAATGTGATTTTTTTGATTGAAGGAGAAGAAGAAATTGGAAGCCCTCATTTAGGTGCCTTCCTTGAACAACATCGTGAAGCTTTGAACTGTGATGTTATTTTAGTTTCTGATACAGGCATGGCTCCTGGCAATCTTCCAGCAATGACTTATGCGTTACGAGGCGTAGCCGCTCTAGAGTTCATCGTTCGAGGCCCTTCTCATGATCTTCATAGTGGTTTGTTTGGTGGCGCCGTGACCAATCCTCTTACCGTTGCTGCACGATTGATCGCCTCTCTTCATGATGAGAAGGGACACATTTTAATTCCTGGCTTTTATGATGCCGTCCAACCTCTTCAACCATGGGAGAAAGAGGCGGCACAAACATTGGAAAAAATCTCTGGAGGTGATGACTCCATCAAAAAACTAGCTGGCGTTAAAGAACTCTTTGGTGAAGCAGGTTTCACGACACTTGAACGCATTGGCGCCCGCCCCACTGTAGAGGTCAATGGTTTTGGCGGAGGGTATCAAGGCGAAGGAACAAAAACTATTTTACCTAAAGAAGCTTTTGTAAAACTAAGCTTTCGCCTTGTTGCCAATCAAGATCCACATAAAATTCTCGACCTCGCTGCGGCACATCTACGCCAACAACTTCCTCCTGGTGTTTCATTGGAAATTATTCTGGGGCATTCTGGAGAAGCCTGCTTTTCTGACCCTCAATCTCAAGATGGCAAAGCGGCTCAAGAAGCACTTCGAGAGACTTTTGGAAGCGCGCCTCTCTTATTACGTGATGGAGCCAGTATTCCGATTATTGCCACTTTTAAAAAAACCCTCGGCGTTGATGCCCTTCTCATCGGCCTTGCTAACCCAGACTGCGGCATGCATTCCCCCAATGAAAACATGCTACTAAATAATTTCCTTGATGGGATTAAATTGAATCAGCTGCTGTTGGAAAAATTAGCCTAAAAACTAATGGCCTAGCACTAGAGGAGGTTAACAAGTTCTATAGCCGCGTATTGTGTCGTCACTCCGGCGCTCGAAGCCTCTAGCATGCCCATATACACTGCGGTTCTGCGCTCCTCGTTCCTGGCACTACATCGGCTATAGTATTTTTAAAGTGCTCTAAATATCATAGACTGGCACCAAAATACGCAATATCAGGGACTGACCCCTATTCTGACCCCTATTGGTTAAATGATTTTTTTCGCAGTAGGGTTCTATATTTTTTAAAATCGCTTGCATGTTGTGCTCGGTAAATCCCTTGGCGGCTGCTGCAAAAGAAGGCCGTAAAGCAGACGATTCCCATTTCTAGCCAATGCCCAATACCAAAGAGTTCTGCTCCCATGATGGTGCAAGCCAGAGGGGTGTTCGAGGCTCCAGCAAAGAGCGCAACGAATCCAAGAGCTGTAAAAAGATCTGAAGGCCCTCCCAGTAAATTGGCAAGCAAGTTTCCAAGTGCCGCTCCAATGAAAAAAAGAGGCGTCACCTCTCCTCCTTTAAAACCAGCAGCTAATGTAATTGCGGTGAAAAGAAGTTTCCAAAACCAGGCTCCTTGTGCCGCGTTCAGGCCATGAAAAAGACTTTCTATCGTTACATCATGAGGAAAGGGAGACCACTCTCCTAAGCCAATATACGCTCTGGTTCCAAGTAAAAGTACAAGGCCGATGATCATTATTCCCCCTAAAAAAGGCCAGGCCGGACCATAGGGTGTGATCTTTTTAAATCCGTATCGTAAAAAATGTTCTGTTGTTACAAATAATCTTCCAACGAGTCCTGCTGCAATTCCGATGAGTACAACTTTTAGAAGGAGCAAAAAATCAAAATGAATAGCAAATCCGTTTATTTGCCAAATACCTTCATGCAATTGGTAGAGCATGTGCTTGACCCCCCAAGCATGACAAAAAAAATTTCCGAGTGCTGCTGCTACAAGAGCTGGCAAGAGAGCCTCGTAATAAAGATGCCCTACCATCAAAACTTCTAACGAAAAAACAGCTCCAGCAAAAGGCGTTCCAAAAACAGCTCCAAATCCAGCAGCGACACCACTTAAAAGCAAGACTCTCATTTCTTCTGGGCGTACCCGCAACAGACGTCCCCACGTACTTGCCATGCTTCCTCCCATCTGCACGGCTGTCCCTTCACGCCCGACAGAACCGCCAAAAAGATGCGTCACTAATGTTGCTAACAAAATGAGCGGAGCCATCCGCCGAGGGACACCGCCTCCTAACTGATGAATTTGCTCGAGAATAAGATTGTTACCACCTTCCGATCTTTTTCCAAAATGATGATAAATTAACCCCATTCCTAACCCAGCAAGAGGTAAAAAATAGATCACCCAGGGATGGTTAAAGCGACATTGCGTGACGATATTGAGACTCCAAAGAAAAAAAGCACAAGCGGAACCAATGGCAGCCGAAATCGGAATAAGGATGGCGAGCCAACGAATGCAAAAACGGAACAAAGAAAAACTTTGATGTAACAAGGTGTGAAACGGAAAAAGAATGGCACCAAGCTATCACAAAAATACAAAAGAGCAAATAACGCCTCTTTTAATCCGGGTATTGTATAGCATGTTACCCTGCTCCCCTCTCAAAAAAACCATGGAGAAAGATGGTATGCGGCCCTGTTGGCTTTTGCAGGAAAGAGAGATGGAATATTCGAGTTCGTTTTATCTGTAGCAAGGAGTCATCCCTCTGTTAAAATCGGGCCATGTCCTACTGCAACTTCATTGCAACAATTACCGATCCTCAAAAAGAATGCCATCGAAAGTATCATGACACGCAATATGGTTTTCCCTTGGAAGAAGATAATGAGCTCTTTGGACGGCTGATTTTAGAAATCAATCAGGCCGGTCTTAGTTGGGAAACCATTTTGAAAAAAGAAGCAAACTTTCGAAAAGCATATCATGACTTCAACATCCAAAAAATAGCAGCTTATGACGATGCTGATAGAATAAGGCTTTTAGGTGATGCCGGCATTATTCGCAATCGCTTAAAAATCAATGCTGCCATTGAAAATGCTAAAACTATTTTGCAACTTCAAAAAGAGTTTGGATCTTTTGCACAATGGCTTCATTTTCATCACCCCAAGCCAAAAGAGGAATGGGTGAAGCTTTTTAAAAAAACATTCCTTTTTACCGGCGGAGAAATTGTCGGCGAATTTTTGATGAGCATTGGTTACTTGCCTGGCGCCCATCTCGAAGAATGCCCTATCTTCAAAAAAGTGCTAACAGCCAAGCCGGCTTGGAAAAATTCCTCTGCATGCTAGAGCGTTTTTAAAAAATATAGTGTATTAAATTGAAAAGGGGACGTTAGAAACGCAGTGTATATCTCATACTCGAGGCTTCGAGCACCGGAATGACGCCGCAATATGCGGCTATAGAATTTGTTAACATGCTCTAATGCGCTCGTTGCAATTTATACCATCTTCATGAATGCGTTGGACTATAAGATGCAGGTAATAAAAGAAGATGCTATGAATGCGCTACAGAGACCTTACAAAACATTGCTTCCTGCCATTTTTTTTGTAACCTATACCCTTTTTACATGTCTTCCTCTTCCCATCCCCGTTCTTCTCTTTTCCTCAATTATCTTCTCCTTCTAGGATGCGGACTTATTTGGGGATCGCAATACCTGCTTAACAAAATCGCTCTTGAGAATTTCTCAACATGGACGATTGCTGCTGGGAGAATTGGTATTGGAACACTTACGCTCACAGCACTTTTAATGGCACGTGTGGAAAAACCCCATCCAGATGCTCCTTCTTTTTGGAAATCGCTCCCTGATTTTATTCTTATTGGATTTTTGGAAGCAACTCTTCCCTGTCTTCTTGTTGCATGGGCTCAAAAGCAGCTCCCCAGCAGTGTCACAGCAATTTTAATTGGAACCGTCCCTCTTTTTGCAACTATTTTAGAGGCTGTTTTGGTCAAGGAACATACGGTCTCTTTAAAAAAAGGAGCGGGAATTATTTTAGGTTTTATTGGCGTCGTCATTTTGGTCGGACCAGGGTTGCTCTTGACTCACCTCATGGACCTTTCTGCAAAAACCTTTCCCATCCTCCCTGTGCTTGCTGTTCTCGGTGCTGCTAGTTGCTTTTCCATCACAATGCTCCTCATTAAACTACGCCTTGGATCCCAATTTGGTCCGATCCAATCAGCGCAGGGCATCCTTTTAGGAGCAAGCATCACGGCGCTGCCTTTAATGTTGTGGATGACACATCCTTGGACGATGCCTTCTTTTGCTCCTCATCTTCCAGCCATGTTATCTATTCTTCTTCTTGGTATTTTTTGTGGAGGTCTTGTTTACATTCTTTATGTTCGACTTATTCATCGAGCAGGACCGAGCTTTGCTTCTACCTGTAATTATCTTGTGCCTCCTATCGGCGCTTTCCTAGGCATTGCTTTTAGCGGAGAAAAAATGACGTCCAATATTTTGGTCGCATTGTCCTTTATTTTATTAGCGCTTTGGCTCTCAAGCGGAAAGAAAAAGCCTGTTCCTCTCTCTTGATGTCCTCCGCGCCTGCTTCTCGGTCATTCCTCCTCGTCAATTACCTCCTTCTCTTTGGCGCAGGTTTTATTTGGGGTTCGCAATATCTTTTAAATAAATTTGCGCTCGTTAGCTTTTCTATCACAACTATTGCATCAGCAAGAATTGGAATTGGCGCGCTCTTGTTAACAGCACTTCTCTGCAGTGGCGTTGAGCCCCTCCCTTCCTCAAAGAAGTCGTTTTCTTTTTGGAAGTCACTTCCCGACTTTCTCCTCATCGGGTTTTTGGAAGCCACCCTTCCCTGCATTCTCGTTGCATGGGCGCAACTTTATTTGGTCAGCAGCGTCACGGCGATCCTGATCGGAACAGTCCCACTTTTTGCAACTGTGCTTGAAGCGCTTTTTGTTCCAGGATCGGTCATCAACTTAAAAAAAGGAGGTGGCATTTTTTTAGGTTTTGCAGGTGTCGTTGTTTTAGTAGCACCTAGCCTTAAAACGGAATCGCTTGCTGATCATGCGACCACTTCGCTTCTCCTCCCTATTTTAGCGGTCCTTGCCTCGGCACTTTTTTTTGCTATTGCGATGCTCTTGATCAAAACACGGCTAGGAACTCGATTCGGGCCAATTCGCTCTGCGCAAGGAATTCTGATAGGAGCTGCAATCACCACACTTCCTTGGGCTTTTTTTCTTAACAAGCCATGGACAGCCTCATCATTGCATCCGACCCTTTTATCTGTCATCGCCTTAATTGCCCTCGGAATTTTTTGTGGCGGCTTGGTCTACACCCTTTTTGTCCTCCTCATTAATCGCGCTGGCCCCAGCTTTGCCTCGACATGCAACTACCTAGTCCCTCCTATTGGCGCTTTCCTAGGCATTATTTTTTGTGGAGAAAAATTAACTTCCCCTTTGATCTACTCATTAGCGCTTATTTTATTTTCACTGTGGTTATCGAGTGAAAAGAAAAAAGAAATTCCTCTTTCAAATTAATACGCTATAAAGCGCGCTAACGTTAGTTTCAGAAAATAACTTCCACGCCAAATCCACCGCAAGGCCTCGTTTAAAGCTTGGTATGGATAAGTTGTTAAACAACGTCGAAACGTCGACAGCTTTGGTTGCGATAATGTTTGAATCGCACTCACAAATTTTTCCTCTGTTTGGGAAACAGGGTACGGCGCTACCGCAAGGGCTGTTAATCCAAAATTCCATTCGCGATCGATGGCATGATCCCATGGAAGCCACATTGGCAGGAGCTCCTTAACAAAAAGAGCAGCCGCTTTCCGATCGATCAGGTAAGCCCCAGCTCCTTTGAGACGACCAAAATGGAGGGTTAAAAAATACGACTTTGAGAGAGGCTTTACACAACAAGCCTTCCCTGAGCGCAGCCCAGTCAGTCGAAGAATATTCCAGAGCGATGCATTAGCTAGTGCTGCTTCTATGATTTCCTTGCATTCTTTTTTTAAAAAAAGATCATCCTCGCAGATCATCGCAAACTCATCATTGCTCGCTAAAAAAAATTGCAATGCTTTGAGATGGCTCAGATAACAAGCAACTTCGAATACATTGATATTGCGTCCATGATAGCGATGAAATTTTTCCTCATCAAAATCTGCCAAAGGAAGTTTCAGCTCTTTTCCATCAATAGCGGGAACACGCACCGCAGCAATATCAGCTTCCTGAAAAGATTGGGCCATATGCTCCCACCGTTCAGGAACTCGATCGAGATTAATAATATAAGCGCGCCACGATTGCATTTGAATAAGGTTACAAACTATACAAAAAATTACTTATGGTCCAATTAAGATACTGGAAACATTCCCCCAAAATCCAGAATTTAGACAGACCGCTGGAGCTGCAGCGAGGCTTTCTCCATGGCTAACACGAAGCTTACAGGCAGCGTCAAGATGCTCACAATGGGTAATTGCCGGCACCCATTGATGTTGCATTGTTCGCAAAGCTAAGACTAGTTGAAAAAGCGGAGACGCCCCCAATACGTGCCCTGTAATCGCTTTATTGGCCCATATTATCGGCTGCTGCAAGGGATTTCCAAAAATGGCATTAACAACATGACTTTCCATTTGATCATTTTTCTTTGTCCCTGTTCCGTGCAGATGAACAACACCGATTTGATCGGTCGTCAACTTGGATTGTTGTAACGATTTTTTTAAAACCTGTTGTAATGCTTCCCCCTTGGAATCAAGACTCGCCCGAGCACCAGGATAACTTTGCAGAGCAACAGCACGGAGTCTTCCTAAAATCGGAGCTCTCCGTCGTAAGGCTAATGCTTCAGATTCTAAAATAACAACAGCAGATCCTTCTCCCAAGACCGTTCCCGAGCGATCACGATCAAAAGGCTTTAATGCAAGCGAAGGATCTTGATGTGTCGCAAGCACACCAGTTGCATGATATTGCTCCAGAAGCGAGTCGGTTAAGGGCGCATCGACACCCCCGACCAACACTACATCAAGGACGCCTGCCTGAATCAGTTGTTGTCCCATCGCAAGCGCCGTGGCTCCGGAAGTACACGTAGAAGCAACCACCAACGATGGGCCTTGTATTGAAAAAGCAGTGGTCAAAATTCCAGCTAGAGAAGAGCTCGTACTGTAAATGGCAGCGCTTGGTTTTTTTTTCGGTGAACAAACATGCTCCTCTTGCAATATGATAGGGCCTCTTGAGCTACCAATGATAACGCCCATGCGATCTGCTGTGTAACTTGACCTCTCCAGCCCTGCTTGCTCCCAGGCCTCTCGAGCAGCGGCTAAGAGCAACTCTACTGTTCGATCCGCATTCCGTATTAAATGGCGATCCCTTTTTGAAAAGGAAGGCTGCTCAGAGCGATAAACAGGAATAGTAACACCACTTTTTTTAAGCTGATATTGCTCTGCCCTCACACTCCCTTGCAACGCACTTTGCCAAAGTTCCTCGACGCTTTTTCCAGCAGCAGAAATGGAACCAGTGCCAGTGATGACGCTACGTTGCGACAAGCTTAGATCGTTGGTTGAGGTGAAAAGAGATTGCTGTTTCAAAATGGGAAGACAAAAGATAATGTCACGCCACCTCTTCTTCAACGTTTATAGTCAAATTGCTTAGAAATTAGAGGAAAGAACGCAGAGGTTTTTAGAAAAGTCGAGACCGATGATCAAGATGCTGCCTCATGCTAGCGTAAGCCCTAAGAGCTCCGCCAGCCGCCAGTAAGAACGCATCCGAAAGTCCAGATCATAGGTGAAAAAACGGCGTTAGAGCGTTTTTAAAAAAAGGTGCAAACCTATACCACGCTCTTATCGATTTAATAGGCTATACAAGTCTCTCTACTTTTTTCATTTTCTTGTTGGCGAACTTTCCTCAACTCATGATGATGCTGTTGTGGCAAAACACCAACGACTCAAAAAGAAAAAATCTTCTTCACCACGCGGAAAGAAGCAGTTTTTTAAAACAAAAGAAAAAAAGAAGACCTCCTCTCCTCTTCCTAACATTCTTGCTAAACGCCCAGACCTCATTGTTGGAAAATTGCAAGTTCACACCAACGGGTCGGCTCATTTAATTCGAGAACAAGGTGCCGATCTTTTCATTAGTCCTGAAAATCTGAGTACGGGAATGCAAGGTGATTCTGTTTTAGTGCGCCTCCTCCAAGATCGTCGCACACGACACCCTTCGCGCGGCAAAGAACGCCGGGCAGAAGGAGAGGTTGTTCGTATTTTAAATCGTGCGAACAAAACTGTTGTTGGAATACTGCAACGCTCGCAAGATTTTTTCTACGTTATTCCTGACAATCCCCATCTCCAGCATCATCTTTATCTCTCGGGGGACTTGCTCGGAGGGCGGCCAGGAGAAAAAGTAGTCGCTTCGCTTGATCGTTGGGAAAACCGCCATGTTAGTCCGGAAGGACATCTCCTGGAAGTGTTAGGTTCCGCGACAGCTCCTGGTGTTGATATTGTTTCCATCATTCGTAAATATCAACTTCCGACCGCGTTTCCTGCTAAAGTCTTACAAGAAGCAGCGGATTTTCCTGGAAAAATTACCATTGAAGATCTTCATGGCCGCGAAGATTTGCGTCATCGTTTTGTCATTACTATTGATCCTGATGATGCGCGTGATTTTGATGATGCCATTGAAGTACAACGAACTCATTCTGGATGGGACATTGCCGTTCATATTGCTGATGTCTCACATTATGTTAAACCTCACTCTGCACTTGATCGTGAGGCTCATCATCGGGGCAATAGCATTTACCTGGTGGATCGTGTTATTCCGATGTTGCCAGAAAATTTGAGCAATGGACTTTGCAGTCTCCGTCCTAACGAAGATCGTTTAGCCTTCTCTGTCTTTGCAAGCATCAACCGGAGCGGCGTGATTAAAAATGTTCGCTTTGCTCGCACAGTCATTCGCAGCAAGGCTCGTTTGACTTATCGAACAGCTCTCCAAATTTTAGAACAACCGCCTCAAGATGAACTTGGCGAACGTGTTCATGCAGCCTGGGAATGTTCCTCTCTCTTGCGCCGCTTGCGCTTTCAAAACGGCTCTCTTGAACTTGACATGCCTGAAATCAAAGTGAGACTGACCTCCGAAGGAAAAGTAGAACGCTTAGAATTAATTGAAAATGACATTTCCCATCAATTGATTGAAGAGTTGATGTTACTCTCCAACGAGCTAGTAGCACGTCACCTCAAGCTCGCCAAACAGCCCCTTCTTTATCGTGTCCACGAAAAACCAGACACAGAAAAGCTGAACGAGTTTCGTGAACTCGTAAAAACATACCATGTGTCGACTGGCGATCTTACTCACCGGCGCGAGCTTCAAAAATTTTTACACAGTTTGCAAGGAAAGCCCTACGAGCATGCCCTCAAGATTGGCCTTTTAAAAAGCTTGAAGCGCGCTCGTTATTCTCCCGATCCACTAGGTCATTATGGCCTACAAAAAAAAGATTACGCGCATTTCACCAGTCCCATTCGACGTTATGCAGATCTTATCGCTCATCGCGCTTTGGCACGACAACTTGATTCACGCCACCGAGGTCCATCTTCTCGAGACCTGGTGAGTGTTGGCGATCATATTTCTACAACTGAACGCACAGCTGCTGATGCAGAAAAAGAATCTGTACGCCTCAAGAAACTTGATTATCTAGAAGCAGAACAGCACGCCCGCAAAAAGCACGCTTGGAAAGCTAACATTATTGAAGTTCGGCATTATGGCCTTCTCGTGGAGCTTCCAGAGGTCTTAGTTTCCGGATTAGTTCCTGTTTCAATGCTAGACGATGATTACTATTTTTTTGATGCACTTCACGCTCGTCTCATAGGCCGTGAGAAAAAGAAAGTTTTCCGTGCAGGACAACAAGTCATGGTCGCTGTTGCAGCTGTGGATCGCTGGAAACAGCAAATTGATTTTAAACTAAAAAAGTGAATAAAAATGAAAGTGGTTGCGTAAGGAAGCTGATTTAAAACGCTCTAGAATGAACAGGTTGAAAAAGACAGTGTTACGTATCATTTTTTATTTCCATCCACATGTTTAGATTGAAAATTTTTTTCTCAAAAAAGTTCTCTTCTTTGCATAAAAACAATTGATTTTCTCAGATAAGACTTTTAAAAGTATTCCGTTTCTTATGAACGACGATTCTTATCATTCCTACTCTTCAGCCTATCGCCAGTATTCACATGATCAATCATTAGAGGTCCGTGAACTACAAATTGAGCGAAAATTTTTCACAGCACAAATTCGTGAAAACGAACGTGGAAAATTTCTCCGCCTGACTGAAGAAGCTCAAGGCCGTCGTAATACTGTTATTATCCCAGCTAGCGGGTTCAAGGATTTTGCTAATCTGATCAGCGAAATTCTCTCCACAGAAGCCGCACAGGGCGAGGTCTCTTAAAAATTTCTAGTGCTGCACAAGTTGTTGCCGTTTCCATACTCGGCTCCTCGAACATCGCTGTGATGCGTTCCGATGCTGCATCAGTAGCATTCCAATAGCCCCTATAGAGCGCTTTAAAAAATATGATAGCCGATGTAGCGCCAGGAACGAGGAGCGCAGAATCGCAGTGTATATCTCATACTCGAGGCTTTGAGCACCCAAGCGACGCCCGCAATACGCGGTTATTGAATTTTTAAAAATGCTCTAGCGTATTGTTTGCATGCGTGCGCTCATATTTTTCTTTGAAGCGTTCTAACTCCTTTTGGCCTTGGAGAGAACTATCTTCAGGCCTGTTGATGGTCCGCAATCCCAACTTTTTTAATTCTGGGGTAATGTAAGCGCGGCAATAGAGATCATTGGGATAATTTTTATAATAGCTATGATGATCGGCGCGCACTGGATAAAACTCTGTGAGCGGTTTAATTTCCGTAAGAATTGGCTTCCTGAATGTTGCCTGTGCTCTTTTTTTAGAAAGCTCTGCGAGCTCCTGTTGTCTAGAGTTAGTCGTTAAAATAATTGATCGATATTGATTTCCTCTATCAGGCCCTTGCTGATTCAAACTGGTTGGATCATGAATGTGCCAGAAAAACTTGAGCACCTGGCTGTAAGAAATTTTTTGGGGATCATAGGTTACTTTGACAACCTCCGCATGTCCTGTATTGCGCGTGCAAATCTCTTTGTAAGTAGGATTTTTTTTTGTGCCTCCTGCAAAGCCCATTTGAACGTCAATGACTCCTGGCATTTGCTCAAAAATAGCCTCCATACACCAACAACAGCCCCCTCCCAAAACGGCTTGCTCTGAGGGGACGGAAGCGATACCCATGACGGCTCTAGCAAAAATAATGACAAATAATATTTTTTTCACAGAAACAGATGATCTCCGATAGTTAAGTTAAGGCTCTACTGTTTTTAAAAAAGATTCCAGTTTCGGCGCAATCACTGCACGGCAGTAAGGCGCATTGGGATGTTGGCGATAGTAATCTTGGTGTGAAATATCAGCAGGATAAAAGGCCTCAAGAGGTTTAATTTCTGTTACGATGAGGCTTTGAAAAGAGCGTTGCGCCTTTTTTTTAGCAAGCTCAGCGAGGT
Organism: uncultured Chthoniobacter sp.; assembly: GCA_964402065.1. Classification (GTDB taxonomy): domain Bacteria; phylum Verrucomicrobiota; class Verrucomicrobiia; order Chthoniobacterales; family UBA6821; genus CAIWMF01. The sequence continues at coordinate 49,443 of CAYOAN010000006.1, forward strand.
GTTGCTGTTCAGGTGTTGTAGTTAAAATAATGGATCGATATTGCGTTCCAATATCAGCTCCTTGCCGATTCAATGTTGTCGGATCATGCGCGTGCCAAAAAACATCAATCAGTTGAGCATAAGAAATTTTTTTTGAATCATACTGAATCTTGATCACCTCTGCGTGCCCAGTCTTGCCTGAACAGACTTCTTCGTAGGTGGCGTTTTTTGTTACTCCTCCTGCAAAACCTGACGTGACCTGCATGACACCAGGCAGTCTTTGAAAAAGAGCTTCTAAACACCAAAAACATCCGCCTCCCAAAACGGCTTGTTCAGCATTCACAGAAGAGATTGAGAAAAGTGATGTCGTTATCATGAGAAAAGACAATAATTTCATGCCTATAGTTAAATTACTTTGACGATATATCAACAGTACGAGCAGAAGAATCAACGGTGAAGCATTTTTTCCCTGTCACGCGGGGCATCTAAGCTGTAGCCTGAGAAGATGTCTTTTAAATCTCTTGCCCTCCACCCCAATATTCTGAAAGCCGTTGCTGAAGCTGGCTACGTAGAACCAACGCCCATTCAAGCAGCAGCTATCCCTCCGATTTTGGATGGAAAAGATCTTATTGGCATTGCTCAAACTGGAACGGGAAAGACAGCCGCCTTTGTTCTGCCCCTCCTTTCTAAGATTGCAGCAACATGGGAGGCTCATCATCCGCCACGCACACGTGTGCTCATTGTGGCCCCTACACGAGAACTTGTTGTGCAGATCGAAGAAAATGTGCGCGCTTATGCACGCCATCTACCTCTCACCATTGCAAAAATTTATGGTGGCGTGAGTGAGCGGCCTCAAATTAAAGCGCTTGATGATCAAGCGACCATCTTAATCGCCACACCAGGGCGCCTGCTTGACATCATTCGAGGCAGGGAAAAGGCTTTTGCCAACATTGAATACCTCGTGCTCGATGAAGCTGATCGCATGCTCGATATGGGCTTCATTCCTGCTATTCGCCAAATTGTGAAGCTGCTCCCTCGCCAACGCCAAACACTTTTTTTCTCAGCAACGTTATCGAAAGAAATTGAGCGTTTGACACGAGAGTTTTTGAACGACCCCACAACCATTGAAATTGGCCAACGCTCCAACCCTGCAGAAACGGTGACGCAATTTGTCTATGAAATTGCTCATCATCTGAAATTACCTCTTCTCATGCACCTACTGGAAAAAGAGAAGATGGAAATGGTTTTAGTCTTCACGCGAACCAAGCACGGAGCTGATCGTATCGCCAAACAACTTGAACGAAGTGGAATAACCACAGGAGCCCTCCACTCTAATCGATCTCAAAATCAGCGTCTCCGGGCTTTACAAGATTTTAAAGATGGAAAAGTCCGTTTACTTGTTGCCACTGACATCGCTGCTCGTGGCATCGATGTTGATGGAATATCTCATGTCATCAATTATGATTTTCCTCCGCATCATGAGGACTACATTCATCGCATCGGCCGTACAGGTCGTGCTCAAGCTATTGGAGAAGCTATTAGTTTTATAACTCATGAAGATCATGGATCGCTCCGTTCTTTAGAACGCTTCATTGGTCGTGGCCTTGTTCGTAAAAAAGCAGCAGGTTTTGACGCGAGCGCTCCGTCCCCTTCGTCTGACTCTAATGTCCGTGACAGGGGTTTCCGAGGCCGCCGTCGTGGAGCTCGTCCTGCTGAGGGCAGAGCCTATCGTGCTACTGGAAATACCCGACAGGAGGGAGCTACCACAGAAGCTCAATCTCAAAAGAAAACCGGTCGCCGTCCTTTTAGAGGGTTCGGCCGTCATCGAAAATAAGGCACGGTTAAAAACCTAGAGCGCCCTTCTTATCTTGATGCATCGTCAAAGTACGTTGAGCTTGCAGCTGGTGAAGAGTCCTTTGAAAAGTAAGGGAGTGCTTTGAGCTGCTCATAGGCGACTGTGCCTTCATCCCCTCCACCAGAAGCTTGAAAAGCTAGATCAATGATTTGTTTCACTGCGCTATTACGATTAAGAATGCGTGCTAGTTTGCTGTTTTCATGCGCGGGAGCGTGATGCCAGCTTTGCGCACGCACTCTAGCTGAAGAGAGTCCATCACTACTTCCGCTTGCCCCAAACAGTGAACTTAAGAAAGACGGCAGCGTCGGAAGAGAGTTGCTGTTTTGTTGCGGCTGCTTATCACTAATCACTTCTAAAAAACGATCCAGATATTCCCTTGGAGGACATGTTGCAAAAAGGTGATCTGTTGTATCGCCTTGTTTACGATTAGGAAAACGCTGACATGCAAAATTGAAAACATCCTTCGGACTCACCAACTCTAACAGTGTCATCGCAAAACTAAAAAGATCCACTTCCGATCCATATGCTTGCTCTTGCATAACTCTTGGTGAAACATATTGGAGCGCTCCCCTGATTATTTTTGAGGTAGGGCTATTAAGATGACTTCCATCATCAATTTTTTCTTTTTTCCGCAATTTTGTTGCAGAGCCAAAATCAAGGAGGGTCACTTCACCCGTTTGAGCATGATAAAAAATATTCTCTGGTTTAATATCGCGGTGAACTAAATTGTGGCCCTGTAATTTTTGAACAATATCGAAAAGGCCACGGACAATGTTCTTAAACTGTGTCCCTTGGATAAAATCGTAAAACCCTCCATTTTTTTGAATCATTTTATCAAGACTTTCTCCAGGTGCTCGTTCCATCAGTTGCCCTTCTAAAAAAACCGTTGTTCCTTGTGGGAGCTTCATTCCAAAAGCCTTGACGTGATTGGCTGGAACATAGTGAATTTCCTCTGACTGATCGGCTAAACACAAATAAAAAATAAAAAAAAGTGGTTTGGGGATATGTGAAAGATCATGCAATCGTGCTGCAGCACAATCTCCCTCTCTCCAAAAAGAAGAGCTTCTTCCAGTCAATGCTTGCGAGGGGATCCCCTGCTTTTCTTTTTTATAAACATACTTACCCCTTTCTCCTTGCACCTGAGCGGGAAATACTATTCCAAACGTGCCTTCTCCAAGAAGCTTATGCGACTCAATAATGATTTCTTTGCTCTCTAAAAAAACATCAAGTGGACCTTCTATTTTTTGAGGCACATCATTAGCAAAAGGAGATGATTCCGCCCTCGATCCAGCTTCGGCTGCTTCCGCATCAAGTCGAGCAAGTTGTAACTCCTTGAGATAGGTTAGCAACCGCTCAGCACTAATATCTCCTGATTCTTTATTGTGCCCCTCCCTTTCAACAGTACCATTTAAATAATCGGCAAATGTCGCCTTAATATCTTGTTGTGCTTCAGTCGCTGTGGCATTGGGATAAAGAACCTCGATGAGACTCGTAAGATAAGAGCCAGTTTGAATCCTTCGTTCTTCAGGCTGCCTAAAGCGAGAAATGCTGAAAGAAGATTCCGTCCCACTGCGATTGACATGCTGCAGACTGACGAAGTTCAGCTGATTATCTTCAACAACCCTCGGTTGCATGAGGCCTTGCTGCATCTTTTTCACGCTAACCTTAGCTTGATCTGAAGTTCCCTGAAAAGTTGGGTACCGCAAATTAGTAGAAGAAACGACCATAAAAAAATGGAGCCGGCAGTCGGACTCGAACCGACGACCGGCTGATTACAAATCAGCTGCTCTACCAACTGAGCTATGCCGGCTTCATGAGCAAGAGAAAGTATCACCAATCTTTTTTAAAAACAAGAAAAAGCTGCTGGCCAGCCTTGCTTTTTTTAATCCCTCTCATAAAATGCATCGTTTTTATGAACCGTTTTAAAACACTCCTCATTTTTGGCGCGCCGGGCAGTGGCAAAGGAACTCAAGGTCGCACTCTTGGTACCATTCCTGGATTTTACCACTGTGCTTGTGGCGATGTCTTCCGTGGCCTCGATCCACAGAGTAAATTGGGACGCGAATTTTTAAAATACTCAAGCAAAGGAAAATTAGTTCCTGATGAAATGACTGTTGAGCTTTGGGTCAATTGGATCGATGTTGTCGTCGAGTCAGGCCAATTCAAGCCACAACGCGATTTTTTAGTCCTCGATGGAATTCCAAGAAATGTTGAACAAGCTAAGCTCATGGAAAAATATATTGAGGTAGAACACATTTTTCACCTCTCTTGTCCGGACCGTGACAAATTAGTTGCTCGTTTGAAAAGCAGAGCGCTTAAAGAAAATCGCTTGGATGATGCCCACGAAGAGATCATTCGCAGTCGCTTAGAAACCTATGATGCTGAGTCCAAGCCGATGCTCAAGTATTATGGCAAGGCTTTGAGACATGATATTGATGCAACAATGAAACCAGTTGAGGTGTTATATCAAATTTTAGGATCCGTGCTGGAACAGTAGTTTCTTTGTAGGCTATCGCAATGCGTCTCCTTTTTGCCGGCACGAGTGACATTGGAATCCCAAGCCTTCGAGCTTTGATGGCAGACCATCAACTTGTCGGTCTCTTAACCCAGCCGGATCGCCCTGTAGGACGACATCAAGTCCTCACAGCGCCAGCCACTAAACAATTTCTTCAGAAAGCCGTTATTCACGACTCTGCTCGCGAATCAGTAAGCGCTGACTCCTTTATCGTTCCTATTTTTCAGCCAGAAAGCTTGCGTGACATTTCTTTTTTGGAGCAACTCCAAGCACTTTCTCCTGAGGTGATCGTTACTTTTTCTTACGGAAAAATTCTCCCGCGCGAGCTGCTTGAGCTCCCTTCCGTTGCGTGCCTCAATATTCACACGTCGCTCTTACCACGGCATCGCGGGGCAACCCCCATTCAAGCGGCTATTCTAGAAGGAGATCAAGAAACAGGCGTCACCATCATGCACATGGCAGAAGGGCTCGACACAGGTGACATTGTACTCCAAAAAAGAATTAGCCTCGCTCCCCAAGAAACCGCAGGCTCTTTGACAGAACGCCTCGCAACCCTAGCTCCAGAGGCTATTTTAGAAGCATTATCACTTTTAGAAAGTGGCCTCGCTCCTCGCATACCGCAACCTGCAGAAGGCGTTACTCATGCACGTCAAATCACACGCGCTGATGCAGTTATTGATGTCATGCGATCCGCAACGAAACTAGATCGCCTCATCCGCGCCATGAATCCAAAGCCAGGAGCCCATGGAATATTTCATTTACCTTCGGAAAAGTCGGTGACGCTAAAAATTTTTTCGGCTTCTGTTGTGGCTTCTCCTTCGTCGGAAAAGCCAGGCTCCCTATTTCTTTCATCAGAGAAAAAGCTTTTTCTTGCTTGTGGAGAAGGGACCCTCGAACTCCACGAAGTTCAACCCGACGGTCGCGCTAGAATGAGCGCAGCGGCTTTTGTGAATGGGCATTTTGATAGTGTCGATTAAGATTAATTTGAAAAGAAGCAGCCTAGGAGCACTGAAGTTTTTTCTCCTATTTTCATGCATCAGTTGGGCTGTAAGAGGCGGGCGTCTTGGCTTCTAGCAAGGCGGAAGAACGAGCGCTACCTTCTGCCAACGTGAGTGATGACAACGCTGTCAGACATCAATAAAAACAAACTCCATTGTCCAGATAATGAAGGAAGCTGGGGGTATCGCAAATCAAGAGAAAAGCACACTCCAAAAAACTCCTCTTGAAATTTTCAAAACCTGAATTAGGTTGCTTCCGATTTTCATGAGATACTTTTTTTTATTTTTTCTCCTCTCGGTCACTCTTTTTGATCTATCGCCACTCAAAGCTAAGACAATTGATGCTTTACCCTCTCGGCTACCGACTGATTCGATAGATTTTTCTCAAAAGGTCATAGCCTTGGATTTAACAAACTTCACCTCCTCTAGCAGCACGCAAAACAACGCTCTTTTTCCAGTCAGTTCTTCTTTTTTGACATCATTACTCAAGACCCTTGCCGTGGATGGCTACGACATTCTTTTCAATGTTAATGATCCTATTTTTCAAGCTTCTATCAAAAAGTTTCAAAATAATGATGGCTTCAATGTCTACGAACTTATCGATGATGAAGTGTTAGCGTACCTGCCGCCCATTAAGCTAGCATCTGCCAATCCAGACTTGATGGGTCTCTTGGAAGAAAAAGACCACGTTAACAAAAGCACCAACTATTTAGTCCTGAAATTAGGTGCTACGGACAAACCTCCTTCACCTATTCAACCTCAATATCCTACAAGCCATTACGCAACGTGGTCTCTAACATCAGAAAAAAACAAGCTAATGGAATATTATTGGTTTAACAACTTGCCCTCCTCTTCGTCGCCATCTCCTATCCAGGGAGAGTTATGGCTTGTTTTTTCAAGCAATGCTACCGGTTCATCCATTTCACAGCCAGATCAAGCCGCTTCTTTAAGTAACAATTCATCTTTACAAGAAAACTCCACCGTTTTTCAGACAAGCTCACTCCCACCCTCTTCGTCATCCAAAAATGTATCACAATGGTGGAAAAACCTTACCCCTGACCAACAGAATGGGCTTGCTAAAACAGGACTGTTCCTGATGAGTTGCGGCATTGCCTGTTTTTTCCCAGAAGTCTCTCTTGCAGAAAAGGCGCTTGTTGTTGTTTGCATTCCTTGCTTTCTGGAATTGGGAGAAAATTTATCAGTCGCTTGGAGTGCTTTTTTTTAACACTCTGGTTCACTCAGCAGCTTAATCGTTCTCACAGCGATAAGATTCCAAAGACTCGAGGCTTCGAGCACCAGAGTGACGCCGCAATACGCGGCTATAGAATTTGTTAACATGCTCTATCATACCTGCATAAGAAGAAGCCCTTATTCAGATCACGCTCAACGATGGTATTAAGAGGCTATACCGACCTGCCGTGCTTTCAGCGCAGAGAGCAATGCAATATCCGGGTTAATACTTCTCATCTTTTAAAAATGTGTCATACTCACAAGCCATGAACGTTTCACCTTCTCCTAAATACAAACGCGTTGTCCTCAAAATTAGTGGAGAAGCTCTTCGCCAGCCAGGAAGCGACGATACTGTTTCTCCTCAAATCGTCCAACAAATTGCTCAAGAGATTGGAAACGTTCGCAAGATGGGAGTTCAAGTAGCTGTTGTGGTAGGCGGCGGCAACATCTGGCGCGGATTAGCAGCCAGTCACCGCGGCATGAACCGGGCTACGGCTGATTATATGGGAATGCTAGCAACCGTCATCAATGGGATGGCCTTGATGAGCGCCCTTGAAGAACTTGGTTTTTCTACCCGTGTACAGACAGCCCTCCAAATTAACCACGTCGCCGAACCCTTTATCTTGCGCCGTGCCATTCGTCATTTGGACAATGGTCACATCGTTATCTTTGTTGCTGGAACCGGCAATCCTTTCTTTTCTACTGATACTACAGCGGCTTTGAGAGCTAATGAAATAGGGGCCCAAGTCATTCTTAAAGCTACGAAAGTCGATGGCATTTATGATGCTGATCCTGTCAAAAATCCTAATGCCAAAAAATTTGATCAGCTCACTTTTTCCGAAGCACTTCGTCGTCGCCTGAAGGTAATGGATTCAACAGCTTTTAGTCTCTGTATGGACAACTCTATGCCGATTATTGTCTTTAACATGATTGAACCAAATATTATCATCAGGGCCATCTGTGGTGAGCCAGTGGGAACTTTGGTCACCGAGGAATAACTTTAATAGCTACCACCGAATACAAAAAAACAACGATACTTTATGAGCGCTGAGACTATTTTACTTGAAGCAGAAGAAGGCATGGAAAAAGCCATTGATTTCATGATGCATGAATTTGCTGCGATTCGAACCGGCAAAGCATCACCTGCTCTTGTGGAAACAATCGACGTACATACTTATGGAAGCAGCATGAAATTGAAAGCCCTTGCTCTCATCACCTGCCCAGAACCACGTCTTCTCGTTATTCAGCCATTTGATGCAGGAACAACGAAAGATATTGAAAAGGCTATTTTAGAAAGCAATGTTGGCATCACTCCCGCCATTGATGGCAAAGTCATTCGCCTCCGCATTCCTGAATTGAGTGAAGAACGCCGCAAGGACCTTGTTCGTACTGTCCATAAAGTAGCTGAAGAAGGCCGTGTGCGCATCCGCGCCAGCCGCCGTGAGGCCATGGAAACAGCAAAGAAAATTCAAAAAGCAGGAACGATCACCGAAGATGATCTCACACGAGCTGAAAAAGAGATTCAAAAACTAACTGACAAGTTTGTTGCCAGCGTTGATGAACATGTGAAACACAAGGAAGCCGAGCTTCTTACCGTGTAGAGAATAGCATCTAGCTTTTTGGTTACAGATCGCAGGGAAAAATCATTATCTTTTAAAAACAACTTTTCCCATGAAAGCATTTATCTCTGTTGTTTTTTGGAGTCTCTTTTTATCAACAAAACTTCTTTCTGCAACTGGCAATTCAAAAACTGTTGTTGTCCCCGCCCCCGATGTCACCTGGCGACAGCAGGGCGGGCTTAGACACCTCTCTTCGTTGCAGGGCCAGCCAGTCCTGTTGCTAATTGCCCCCTCTCCAAAAAGCTGGGATTTCTACCGCCAGTTGAATGCGCTTAAAGGGAATTATGAACACCTCGCTGCCCAGCATTTGATCTGCCTTGCCGCTTTTACTGAAGAAGAAGGGCAGATTCGCTCTAACATTCCTTTTATTACCGTAGAGCATGGGCCGGCTGTAGGAGCGGCTTATAGTGCAGCAAACCATTTTGCACTAGCTGTAATTGGACCTGATGGCAACTTAGATTGCTTCAGCACACACGTGCTAGCAGGGCAGCGCATCGAGGACCTAATCGATGCATCTTATGTTAATCAAATAAAAATGCGCCGCCCCTAGGGCTCTAAAATCTAGTTGCAGCAATTTTAGAATTAAATTGCTCTGGAGAAACCAAGGGGTTTGTCAGCTCATTTTGAACATCCAATTTCTGAACCTGCGTATGATTTCCACTAAGCTGAACAGCTTCTTCCACCTGCGTTGGGCTCAACCGCCCATGTGCATTTTCAACGGAAGGTTGCTGATGTTGTTTATGAACCGGCTTTTGAGGCTGGTTAGCAGGATGATTCACATTGGAGGGAGTAGCATTGTTAACAGCAGCAAGACTCATAGTAATGAATGGGTTGGTTGAGATTTTCTATTCTAACTCGGAAGCTGTTTTAGTTGGCAAGTTTTATTTCTTCTTCCGATATAATCAAATGGAGAAGGGAACGCCCTTATCGATTTAAAACGCTATAAAATCGTAATGCTTCTATCGGAGTTCCTAGTCGAGAAAAAGAATAGGTCCCGCCTAAGCCTGGCGCTGCAGGATCTCGAATGAGATAATCAAATCCTTGTTTGCCGACAATGACTACAAAATGTGTGTTTCCGCTAGCGCGCCGAATGCGCACAATCACAGGATTCCCTCGAAGCAGATTCCAATCAATTAGTCCATAGCTTGGCAGATTTTCATAGCGATGCTCAGCAACACCTGGTGAATAGTTAGCTGCAACCTCCCATTTAATCCAGGAGTCTCCCTCGTAACCATCATGCTCTATAAGATATTGATTGAGGAGCTTAGGGGTAATGATCACGCCGTACGAAGCTAAGACCATAGCGGCTGAACTTATAGCACAGCCAGAAGTGGCTAATGTATCTTTCTCAGAATAACCAAGCTTTTCTCCGCCCCAACGAAGATCGCCTTGAGAAAAAAAAGGGACTGAAAGTTCTATCCTCTTGAATACCGGCAGCCCTCCAATGCCAGAAATTGGACGCTTCCAAAACCAAACCATGATCAACACTGCTATCACCAAAAAAACCAGAAGCATTTGCCGCCAGCAACGGATCACTCTTGACGATACGTGAAGAAAAACGATGATTCTTTGCAATGCCATTTCCATCACTTGTTTTAAAAAAAGGTTCATTAATTTTTGGAATTCTTTTGCTTGTAGCGCCACTTCAAGGGGAGGTCAATAATCCTATTCATAAAGCTCCTGAGGAAGCAGCGCGATTCATAAGTATTAATAGAACAGTTTTAGAAGCCATCTCGTTAATGCCTCATGGTGGTGGTTATAGCACTAGCGGAGTAGCTATGTCACAATTGCAGCGAGCCGTTACCTTTTCTGAAGGAAAGCTCCTTGTTCGTCCCATACTAGCGCAACCAAGCTTTTGTTCGGAAGCTACCTATCTGCTCTTTTTGAAAACAATTCTCTTACTTCAAGAACGCCACCATCTTCCTCTTGATGCCGCAACATTAACAGCCTTGCTCCCGCGCGGACAAGCTGATGGAACGGGCATTTGGGGTCGATGGAATGCTAATGGCCCAGGAGTTGCTTGTCTGTTTTATGATACAGGACTGGGAAAAAATTTCTGTGATTTGATCCAAGCAGAGCCGGGTGATTTTTTAAAAATATTTTGGACAACTTCAATAGGAGCCTCGGAGCATGGTCACCTCGTGGTTTATCTTGGCCATGAAGTGAAAAATGGCATCGAGATGATTCATTTTTGGTCAAGCAATCAACATGTAGGTTATGGTGACAAATGGGTCCCGCTGAGTGCCACTAAGCACCTTCTTTTTTCACGCCTGACAAATCCTACTGCGCTGGCATCGTGCCACGAGCTTGCACGTTCAGATCGTTACCTCGCCTCGCTCTTGACTAAGGGAAGCTCTTGGGAAGAAGTAAAGCAGCGTTGCGGCATAAGAAAAAACCAATAACGTTATAGTGTATTAACCTGCACTAGAAGTTACAGGAATAATGGTTGTTATTATTTCTCGCAAACTCGGCAGCATTTGCTGCAAGGCCACTTGGTAAGCGTTTAGCTGAGGTTGGTAGATTTCTTCGAGTTGGGACTGTTGCTCAGGAGTTCCCATTTTAAAATCAATAATCTGAGCAACAATGGGAACACCTGCTTCATTTTTTCCGATAACGACACGATCGAAAACTCCACCGATCAATTCCTGTTCTTTGACTACAGCAAAATGTCTCTCGCGCCACAGTTCCAGCTGACTTACCCCTTGTGCTTTCCACTGCTCCAAGAAAAACTCTTGTTTGAAAATTTCTTTCTCTCCCCCCCATTCTATTTGAGCCAGTTCTGCATGCAGTGCTGTTCCTCGCTCTCGAGCAACGCTTCCTTCCAAAAGTTGCTTCAGTGAGACGAGCCCACCATCTTGTTCTTCAGATGGATGTCGCTGAGAAAATTTTTGATACGCCTTTGAGCAAGGATAAAGCGGCGGTAGTTGCTGAGGGAGAACAGGAGTTTTTGGTTTTAACAGTCTCAATGCTTTTCCCTCCATTTCGTGATGTTGTAAGTTACAAGCACGCAGCCATTGAGCCATTGTTTTTTTGCGCGTCGGCTTTTCAAAAAAAAGTAAATCAAGGTAAGAAGCAGCTCGCGTCATACCGACATAAAGCAAGCTTAACATTTCAGCCCACTGTTCTTCTTGCAATGCTTGAAGCAGTTGGGAACGGCCTTGCAGAGCCATTAATTCTTGATTGCTTTGGATAAAAAAACTTCCTTTTTCATCTTGCTGCACTTTTAAACCTCGCTCTCCTCCGGCTGTAATATCAACATCAAGATCCATTAAAATCACCGCTTCAAATTCCAAACCTTTAGCAGCATGGAATGTCAGCACGCGAACAGTAGCAGGAAGAGGCGTTTCGACACGCTCTTGTCGAATTCGTTTCATTAACCTTGAGAGGCTTCCACTGTTGCCAAGGCCCCATTTTTCTACCAGTGTCAACAACTGCTCCAAACGCCCTTGCTCATAAGCACTGCATGCGGCTTGAAAGCTTGTGCTCGCAGTCCAAGAACGAAGTGTTTCTGCGATACCTTGCTCTAACAGCTGCCGCCGCAATTCAAGAGCAGCATTTTTTTGATCAACTAAATGACGTAGCGGTGAATGAAAAACATGATCGTACGCCGCCGTATGCCCAGGATGCTCAATCCAAGCCAAGAGTGAAAGAAGCAGCTCCACAGCAAGGGTGTCAGTTAATGGGTTCCCGCCTTCACCACTTGCTACAATTTCCTTCTCTCGCAAGCGCTGCAATAGTTGAGGAATAAATTTGGTGCGCCTCACGAGAATGGCAATTTCACGCTGGGGATCTTTTTGAAGATGCTGTTCAACGAGTAGAACTGCTTTTTCAAAAACTCCATCCATCGGTTCTTCTGCTTCATCAGAACGTTCTTCAATCTTATGAATATTCACACTTCCTCTCAAATCCGTCACAGAAGCAGCGCCACTATGTGTTTGAAAATCAGAACTCCATCGTTCTGCAGCCTTTTCAAAAGCCATTCCCCCATCCATCGCCTGAATCGCCTCTTGCTTTTTTAAAGCACCAAAAACGTCATTTACAGCTGCTAGCACGGCTTCACTTGATCGATAACTTTGATTGAGAGGACGCATTTCTTTTTTAAAAATGTCATGCTCCTGCTCTAGGAGGCTGAGAAGATGTCGTTTGCCACCTCGCCATCCATAAATTCCTTGCTTCACGTCTCCCACAACAAAGACCTCTCCTCCTTTTGCCAACACATTTCCAACAAGAGGCGACAGAAAATCGTGTTGGCGTTGGCTCGTATCCTGGTATTCATCGAGAAGAAGATGCTCCGTACGAAGATCCATGCGAAGCTCGATCTCTTCGAGAGAAAGTTGATGATGATCTCGTTGGACCGCCTCTTCTACTTCCGTAAAAGTGTACTTTCCAGCACGGAAAGAAGTTACCTGGCGCTCTCCTTCATAGTGTTGCATCATCTGCCACAAAGCCTCTTCTCTCAAGGATTCCAAGCGTTGTTGCTCTTCGGTACTAGCTTGTAGAAGCGGAAAAAAGAAATTTACAAAATGAGCTGGGATTGGCGTCCCATAAAAAGCAGGCATCGGCGTCAAACAATTCCGCAGCAGAGCCCCTCCTTCTAAAAGATCTTTTAACAACAAAGGTCGCAAAAAAAATTCTTTGAGCTTCTCCAGTCCTTTGATCCAACGGCCATCAGGCTTTTCTTTACTGTTAAGAGGCGGTTGAAAATTTTTTAAAAACTGCTGAACCTCTCCTGCTGCATTGAAATATAGCGGCGGCCCTGATTTCAGCTGAACGCTTTTTTCTCGCGGATGAGATTGAGCAATCCAGCGATTGCTTTCAAAGAGCGCCATTCCTTTTTCTATAAAAGAAAGTGTCCTTGTTCCGTGATGCAAGAGAGACCAAGCCTCTCGAATACTTGGATCTGCTTCGAGCGCTGAAAGAAGAGCCTCGCGAGCGAGCTCCTCCGTCGTTAAAGAATCTGTTATTTCCCAAGGAGAGGCCATTCCAAGATCGAGCGCCAAGGCTCGCGCTTGCTGTGCAAAAAGAGCATCAATAGTCCCCACAGAAAGCCGATCGACTTGATCGATCAAACGTCGCATCAAATTCGTGCATTCGCCCTGTGTTGGTACAGAAAGGCTGGTCCCCTCGACTAATAAGGTACGAAACGCCTCTTCCTTACAGGCTCTGGCAAGGAGGCGAAAAATGCGAGCAACAATTTCTCCTGCCGCTTCACGCGTGAAGGTTGTGGCAATAACTGCCGCTGGATCAAGCGTTGCCTGAGTTGGTGTTAGAAAAATCTGCAGATATCGTCGTGCGAGCTGTTCTGTTTTTCCAGAACCGGCGGAGGCACGTTGAAGTTGAAGCATGGAAAAGTATAGTTTATTAAACTGAAAAGGGCACGTTAGAAGCGCCGACATTTTTTCTTAGGACAAGGTCGAAGATCGAGACGCTATCCGAAGATAACGTAAGATCTGAGAACGCTGTCCTAACGAAAAAGAGCACAACGATCACACAACAAAATCAGACTCTCCATTTTTTCCCAGGCCACTGAGACCAAAAGTCTTCATGATCTTGGTGCGATAAGAGGGAGTTTGAAATAGAAGCAGACGATAATGTTTTCTGAGGATTTCTTTTCCAAGCACGAAAAGGTGCTATCCCTGCTGTTGAGTCATTCTTGCTTTTTTGTGCACGGATAGGCTCAGCGTCACCTAAATAAGAGGTTGTGGGGTTGATTGGCGGAATGTTCATCTTATTTAAGATACTATAACAGCGTGACGACCCTCTATATTGGCTTTAGCAAGGTTTGAGCGAGTCGAACGAGATATCGAACTTGTTCTTCTAACGCGTGCACTTGAATTAATTCCTCTTCGGTTGAAGAAAGATGAAAGCGACTAGTTAGAAGAAGCAGCTCTCTCTCTGGCTCCAAGAGCAAGTGAGCATCGGACTCATGTCGATACGGAAATAATTTTTTTAGAAATTCAACGACCTTTTCCTCCATTGCAGCACTCGCCAGCGTGAGGAGAGGAATATTCATCCAGAGAAGCGCTCCCTCTTCCTCAAATTGAATACCAAGCTCATCCGTCAACTCGAGCGTGAGACTCTCTTCTTGCAGCATCTCTGCAGGAAGAGTGAGTCCAATCTTAGAGCTGAAATTGTCGAGCAGGGTAGCAGTTGCTGGAAGCATAAGGCGATTTAATTACATGATGTAGCAGACTTCACGATATCCTTCTGATTCTCGTTCAAATTTTCTATTAAGAGGTCTGTTGATCCCTAAACGGACAATGGTTTGATCACCCTCTAGAGATGACTCATACACGTCATGAATCGAGGGTGTTCCATGATCTGGCGTTGAAGGCACGGGGGACTGGGCTGGGCCCTTCTTGAAAGAACTGCTGGGTGGCGTGCCAGAAATCTCCTCCTTCTTTTGTGCCTCTAAAAATGCTTGAAATTGCTGCTGCAATTCAGCTGCATCAACCAAGTTCGTTATCTTGCCACGCTGTTGATCAAGAAACTGTTGATCAAGACACGATATGGCCGTTCTATTACTGCCAATAGGGATTCCCAATCTGCTCCGATACCCATAAGGATTCTTAGAGCCTGTAAATTGAGCGGTGTAATCTAAGTGCGAGCCATTTACTCCGGAGTTAAACTTATGCTTATTCGCTTGTTCAAAGGTATGATCTTTTTGAATCTGTTCTAAAAATTGCTTTTCAACCTGTATGATTTGAATGGTTTCATCAACCTTTTGTTGAGCTTGAGAATGTTGATCTGAAAGCGGATTGCAGCCTGCTTCCTGCTGGCCTCTTGTGCCATTCTGTTTTTGGAGCGATTCAAGCACTTCCTCATAAGAGCTAACAAAGGCTAAAACGCTCTCTGTTGTTTTGCCATCCGCTTCTCGTAATAAAACTGCTTTTTTTTCTGTTGAAAACTGCCCTAAATAATGCGGCTTCACGGCATAATGCTGTAAACTCATTGCCTCAATCAACGCATTCATGGCTACGGTATGCCAAGGAATCCAAAGCGCTGAAGCCTCAGGAAAACGCTCTTTAACCATAGCTGCTGTTTGTACAACTTGATTGGCATAGTTGTCATAGGCTGCACACATTGCTTCTATTTTTTGAAAGCTTTCTTCGGTTACTGAACCTTTTTGACGGCCCCAGTCTTTATATTTTGTGTATTCACCTACCGCTTCCTGAAAATACGATGCAATGTTTTTTATTGCGCTCTCGACCTCTTCTCTAGCCTGCATGGCCCGTTGCTGCCCGGGGCTTTTAGCTAATGCTTTCTTCGGTGATGGCGTTAATGCCCCTTTTCTTCTTTTTGAAGAGGATGGTACAGAGCTGCTGACCGAGTGAAATTCGCTTTCGCTCTCTTCCTCTCCTTGAGTTAGTGGGTGTTGAGACAGATCTCCACGAGGCACCGTTGATACCGATTGCCAGTCATCATCTGAATAGTCGGGAATTTCCCCCGGTCTCTGTTTCTGAACTCGCGGCTCTGTAACCCTTCTCTTTTGCTCTGCATCCTGGTGACACGCTATGATTTTTTTTGTTGAAAAAATCGCTGCTAGTCCTGTCAAGACAAAGAGAGGCGCCTCCAGCGCTTCCGTAGGAGAAAGCTCACTCTCTCCGGGAGCTGGCGTGTTAGGAACAGCTCCGTTCACCAATAATGATGTCGCCACACGAAATCCAATATTGTCATAGCCTTGCGTCGGGTCATAGGCTGGCCGTGACCACTTAGAAAGCTCCATCCCCCAATCAGCAGCGTCACACCAGCCTCCCAAACTGTTTCCATAATAGCTGCTTTTCCATGAACCACCACGAGCCACATATCGAAGAGGCAGCGTTCCTTGGTTCTCTTCGGTTGCTATCCACTCAGCTACATTGCCACTCATGTCGAACGTGTTGTAGGCTCCCGTTGATTCTTCAAAATGGTGGACCGTTGTTAAATAGGGGGACGCTTGCATGGTAGAACTATAGTTAGCCCCATTTTGTTTTGCTTGGAGAGAATTTGAAGGTGCCCAATCACTCCTGTTTGCAAAATGCCAATAGCCCGCATCTGCGCTACCTCCTTTGTAATAGGCAGGCTTGTACCATTCACTTTCCGTCGGAATAAACCACACAGCTCCAGGGTTGCGAGCTATACGCCCACTGCTCTTGCTATCTAGCGTGTAGGCTCCAGTCTCTGTAACTGCGATGCCTACCAAGCCAGGCGTATTCCGGTTCTGCAGCCAATTACAAAAACGTGCAGCTTGATAAAGAGAGACATAAACGATAGGAAAATCACCGCGATCTCCGTGCGCATCTTGAATGACCGTATACACATTTTTTCCATCAATCACATTGCGCTTAATGGATGCAACGTTCTTATCGGATCCCATTTTCTCATTATAAAAAAGTTGATAATTGTCTCCGGCAGCTACTTGGTTGAGGTAATAACAATACTGCCTCGCTGTTACTTCTGTTTGGCCAATACTATACTCTTGAATTACCATTCCTAGCCCCGTATCGGGATCATCGGCATTCCCCTCGTCACTTACATCGACAGCCGTGATACCATCTGGAACATCTTGCGGTGAGGCCAACAGTCTTTGCTCGTTCCTACAGCCGAAAGAGGCTGGATTTAATCGGTCCCGAGTTTCGGACTGGATAGGGGAAGCTTGCAGCCAAAGAGCCGAAGCACTCACGGTAAAAAAAGTAACTGCTAACGAGCGCATCATTTTCAAAAAAAAGAAATTCAACATGATGAACTGGATTGCCAGCATCATCATGGTGGAGCCATGGGGATTCGAACCCCAGACCTCCTCAATGCCATTGAGGCGCTCTACCAACTGAGCTATGACCCCTTATTCAAATCCTGCATTCGTGCTGATTTTACAGGGGGGAACCAGAGAGGGTAGGGTCTTCGGCGAAACAAGGCAACTCGAAAAACTGCTTTAGAATAGTTTGCGTCACGCAACAAGACTAAACCTTGAGTGCTGGTCTATAGCGTATTAAATTGTTACCTTGGCGCGTATTCTTATCAATTTGATACCCTATAACGTTATCGCCGCCATCAACACTGGCTATTTTCTTTTTTTCCTATTTGGTTCAGAACTTCCTTCTTCCACTTGTTGAGCCTGAACAACACTCCTTGCGCTTCCTTGTGCAGCAGAAGAAGAGAGCGTATTTGAACTTGCCTGCTCAGCCTCTCGCTTCCTTTTTTTCTTTCCCTTAGAAATACCAAATGAGCTTTGACCTTTGTCTTGTGATGATGAAGTAATCGCATCACCTTGATTAGTTCCTCGAACTTCAGGAATGTGTATTCCTCTCACCAAAACGTGGTCTGGCGCTTGACCTCGATGCAACAAACGATAGAGCTCTCTCATCTCAGAAAAGGTAACCGCTTCAGGAACGTCTTGAATAAGATCTCCCCGTCTTGAAATCTTGCTTTCATTTTTTCGAAATACTCCAGCATGATAGGGTTTGATTTCTAAAAGTTGATGTAGTTCCTCCAAGCTCGTTTCATCGCCTTCCCTCTTCGGTGCTGTCCATGCAAAGAGAACTGGAATGCCTTGTTCTTTAGCAAACGTTAGCCCCAACTTACTAGTCTTCCGAAAAAAAGCTTTTGTTAAAATAGCATCAAGCACGGCTTGATGTTCTAAGGGAAGGCCCAAATACGCTCCTTGGAGGGCATCTAATAAAAGACCATCTTCATTTGCTAATAAATCCAAACCTGGATTAGCCAGATTAACAAGAGCGTCTAAATTACGTTCTCTGATCATATCCTTCAAACGCGTACTTTTTATGCTGCCACCATTATTTCTAGGAGTATAAAGTCGTTGTAAATCGCAATTCTTAATAAAAAAATCTCTTCTTTTTTCAGGGGTGTCCAGTTTGTGAGAAAAATTGAATGTCCCTTCTCTTACTTCTCTCTCTAGAAAGCTAACCCACCGATTTAAATCTGCTCGCTGGCAAGCGACATCGGATTGAATCTTTATACGATTTGCTAAACTTCCATCTTCGGCCTGATGAAGAAAATCACAATAGTCTTGAAAAGTTAAATTTGATGTTAACTGCAAGCCATCCATGTAGTCTTGCATCTTTTGAATTTTGCAAAAGCCGAGGCTGCTTAAGTTATTTATAAGAGTCCTTCGCGGCCAGGAGCTAAAACCAAAAGCTAAAACAGGCTTCTCTCTAATAGAACTTATGGAGCTAGTTGTGACCGCTTCAATTGTCGCAGCAGCAGTAACACTTGCAGCACTAGGAAGCATTGAAGGCGTAGAAGTTGATCTGATCCCTTCCTTTTTATAGGCATCATTGATCTCATGAGCACCAATGGTCTCTTCCATTGCTCGATGAGCTATTGTCATAGTTACTTCTAAGCTTTGTTGAGGGGTGTTAAAAACTTCTCTCAAAAAGTTGCTTTTATCCTGTTGCGCTAAAGAATAGTTATCAGCTTTTCTTATTGTTCGAATGCGTTGCGAAAAATTTGTTAATATCTTAGCAATGTCTGCTGCGGCTTGATCGATTGATTCAGCCGCCTCATCAGGATGTGCCCTCATTAGGCCGCCAGCACTACTCCTTTTTTAACTTGAAATTCCTGATCGATTTCACTCCAAGTGATAGGAACAGCCGTGCTATCAACAGAAATAAACTGAGTTCCCTGTTGCTTGATATTTTTAAGTGCACGATAAACGGCACCAGTAGAACTAGCATTACCTCCCTCTGCTCTCTGCAAAGAACTTTCTATTTTTTTGATAGCATCATCATGAGGAGAGCGAAGTGATGAAAGCGCTTCAGGCATCCTAAAAGTTGAAGGCGCTGGGTCCATTTATTCTTCCTCTCTCAAGCAAATTGATCAGGAGACCTTGTTCCTTCAACATCACTTTTCAGCAACATCTCTACTGCTGATTCGGTAAAAACTCCTTGAAAAGTAAGGTAGTACTTAAAAAATTGCTCTAACCGTTGTTGAAGATCTTCTTCCTTCATTGCTTTCAACAAAAATTCATCAATTAAAAAAAAAGCTTTCTGCTTAGGATCAAGACCGATCCAAGCTCCTGAGCTGGACATCCGTTGAAAGTTAAAAGTCAGCACTGCTGCTAATAATTGTTGAGATAAAAAAGCAGGCGTCTCCATCTCTGCAGTTATTACCAATCGCTCTTCTTCCTCATTCCATTTTAAAAGTAAGAGAAACTCATCTTGAATTGCAAGGAGCAGATTCCCTCTTCATCAAATATCAGCTCGCTAGCACCAAGAAAACTTTGAAACTGCATTTGAAAAACCTCAAAATTCATAAGAGCTTATTTTGTGCTTCCTTCGCTGCTTTCTTCAGGCCCCTCTTCCCACTCATCCATAAATGCGTTATAGGGACGCTCTATGGCTTGGAGTATTTCTAGAAACCGTTTCTGTTCTTCTACATACCAATCCTCCTTATATTTCTCATCCAGCCTTTTTAAAGTTGCAGCTAATGTTTCAGCTTTTTCTTAGAGTAATGGTGCAACTACATGGATAGCACCAAAAACATGCGATTCCTCTTGAATAGAAGCTGGCCCCCTTCCTTCTTCAAGCTCTGTCAAATAGTGTTGAGTTTTAGTCACCGTCGTATCTGCTATTGCTAATGTTGCCTCAACCTCATCGATCTCAGCTCTAATATCACAAATATCTTCTTCTAGCTCAATTCCTTCACCACAATTATCTATTGTATAAGATAACAAAGTCCCTAAATTTCCTTCAGCTAGCCCTCGCGCATAATCGGAAACAGCCTCTATATATTCGATAGAATTTTTCAGCTCCTTTTTTTTATCTTCTGTTGTCGGAAAAAAATCACCAACCTCTCTCATTTTAAGAGAGTGGCTAATCGAGTCAATCTGGTCAAAAAGAGACGTTGTTTCTAGTTTTTGAAGCTTATCGATAACACTCTGATCTACCTTGGTTCCATAAAAAGGATGATCCACCAGTTGTTTCCCCTGTGAAATGACTTCTTGCGTGGCAGGACGCAATGTTTCACCGGCTATTTGCAGGTGTTTGAGCAATAACGCATCTTGATGAGAGGCTTGTCTCAAATCTTCTTCTGAAGCTCCTTCTTGTTGTTCAGCTAAACGAGATTTTATTAATTCCACAGCAGTGGTAATGGCAGAGGCTTTTAAGTCAGCATTCCCATACGCAAGACTCAATGTTTCTAATAACTCATTTCGCCTAGGTCTATTTGGCTGTTCAAATATATAAAAAAAAGGATACGTCGCCTTAATAACACTTTTATTATAGTCGACAAGTTCTTTGGCGACATCAGCTGCTTGTTGTAATATTTTATTTCTCTCTGAAAGAACGGGAAAATCAGAAGCCATCGCCTTTGACTCCTGAACATTGAGCGCGGTAATTCGGCGCTTTGGACTTGGAACATCTTCTTCTTCGCTTGGAGAAATTGCTCGTTTTACGGAAGAAGGTGAAGTCTTAATAACTTCCATTTTGCTTCCTTCAAAGTTCACAACCTTCGCTTTGGAAGCTTGCTGCTCGATTGTTGAGTCTTGATTAAATTCGTTGTGGCTTTGAGGAACAGAATCAACATTCATAGGATTATCGGTTGTATAAAAGTCTTCTTTAACAGAACAGTGAAATTTATTCTCTCTTGATTCGCTTTCTGAAGAATCGTCCGTTCTCACTCTTTCTCTTGTTATGCTTCTTGCCTCTGCTGCTTCTTGGCCTAAAGGCTCTTCAAACATAGAAAAAGCATTTACACTCATCCCGACCAAACAGAGTGTTAAAAAAGAAATTGAATATGTTAATTTTTTCACAAGAGAGATATTCCCAATATAGTCAAATGGCTTAGAGACCACTGGAAAGAATGCAGAACTTTTTAGAAAAAGCAAAGCCGAAGAAAAACTTCACCTTAAAAAGTTATTGACATCTTGTTGCAATTGAGGCATCCTCTCCCTTCAATTTTTTTCACGATGAAGCGTACTTATCAACCATCTAAGCGTACACGAAAACAACAATTCGGATTTCGCGCCCGCATGGCGACTAAAAACGGTCGCGCCATTTTAAGTCGCCGTCGTCGTCATGGTCGCAAACGCCTTCTTCCTAAAGGTGTCGAAATTCACTTCAAGCGCCATACCGAAGCTTAAGCTGAGCCAAAAAGGGACTCAGAGTCTTCAGTCCTTGACGTTTTCGTTTAATAGTTTCGCTCCGCTGCATTGCGGTAACGAATGATTAAACAATGATGCGCTCTTTTTCTTCAAAACAGACGCTTCCTCGTGATGTTCGCCTCTGCTTGAAGCATCAGTATACAGCGGTCCGTACAGAGGGCTTCTCCGCCTATGGGCCCTTTTTCCGATTGAACTGTTTACAACGAGCAGAGGACCCGACACAACTTGGCATTATTGTTTCCAAGCGCGTTGGTTCTGCCGTTGTCCGAAATAAAATTAAACGCCGCTTTCGAGAAATTTATCGCCAATCTCGTATTCAGCTTCAACCTCATCTCTGGATGGTGCTCATTGCAACACCCAAAGCAACAGCAGCTTCTTTTCAAGAATTAGAGAAGGAATGGTTGCGACTCGGGAAAAAACTTTCTATCTTCATTAACCCATGTTGATTTTTCTACTCCAACTGCCTGCTTACTTTTATCGCTGGCTGCTCTCCCCTCTCCTACATGCAATCTGCGGCCCTGGATGCGGCTGCCGCTTTGCTCCAAGTTGTTCACAATATTGGATAGAATCTTTAAAAAAACATGGACCACTCCGGGGTCTCCGCTTTAGTCTTACTCGCCTTGCCCGCTGTCATCCTTGGAATCCAGGGGGCCATGATCCCGTCATTTAGATTTGGCGAAAAGATTTCCACTTTATTTTTCCTGTAACCTGTAACCTGTAACCCGTATTAAAATGTTCGACCGTACTACTTGGATCGCTGTTATTCTCTCGATTGCTGGCCTCATTGGATGGCAATGGTATTATACTACTCATACGCTTCCTGCTATCAAAACAGAGCGTGCTGCCGTTGAACAAGCCCCTACACCTGCTCCAGCTTCTTCCTTAGAAACAAGCCCAACGCCTTCTAACACGGATGCTCTGACGGGAACCGCAAGCACTCCACCTGCGTCACAGAACACAACTGAAAATAGTGTCCCTGTTTTAACAGCACGTCGTGAAACACTTGATACTGCAAAAGCAGAATATCTTTTTGCAAGTAATGTTGCCGGCATTGAAAACATCACTCTCTTTCTCCACCTTGGCGCGCAAGATCACAGCCTGCAGCTTAACGACCTCTCCCCTGTCCCTATTGGCGCTCTTTTAGAAGCTCCAGGAAAAATAGTCGAAGGGTTTTCAATGAATGCCGATAAAACGACCGGCAAAAGCTTCTTTGAACATCAAGAAGCTAACGGTTTGATGATCACGAAATTTTTCACACTCCCTCAAACCACAGGATCTCCCGAGGAATATTTGGTCGGCTTGGATGTAACCTTTAGTAATACGAGTCAAACGCCACTTGAAACACCTGCTTATTTGTTAGCAGCAGGAGGTGCAACTCCGGTTCATGCTACTGATGCACCAACTTATACCCGCTTTGATTCTTTCAACGAAGGAAAAATGACCACCATTGATGTCAATTGGTTCGGAGCTAGCAAACTTCCCCTCGTTGGCACAGAACTTCGCGCAGCACGTCCTTTCTATCAACTTAATACCCCTGGCATTGCTTGGACTGCTGTAACAAGCCAATATTTTTGCACAATTCTCACAACACAAGGCAAAGGAACCACAGGTGCTTGGGCCACTCGCTTTGAAACCCCACTTTTAAACCAGCGGACACAGAAGCCCATTTACGGCATGGAGGGAGGTCTGCGACTAGAAGCGCTTCACTTGGCCCCAGGTGAGTCCGTTTCCTATCACTTTTCTATTTTTGCAGGACCAAAAGATTTTAAAGGACTAGAAAAATTAGGCGCAGGTCAACAAGCCGTCATGAATTTTGGAATGTTTCACTTAGTTTCCGAATTTTTGCTCTGGGCGATGAACGCTCTGAAAGGTCTCCTTGGAAATTATGCAGCTGCAATCATTGTCCTCACGCTTTTGATTAAATCAGCACTCTGGCCGATTCAAAACAAAGCCACTAACTCGATGCGCCGCATGCAGCTTCTTTCTCCGAAGATGACAGAGCTCCGCGAAAAATATAAAGCCAACCCTACTAAAATGAACGAAGAGCTCATGAAGCTGTACAAGCATTATGGGGTCAATCCGTTTGGAGGATGCTTGCCCATGCTCGTTCAGATTCCTGTTTTCTTTGGCTTCTACTCGATGCTAGGAACAGCCATTGAACTCCGTAACTCTCATTTTCTTTGGATTCATGACCTCTCGCAACCTGACACAATTGCTCATTTCATGAATATGCCCATCAATTGTCTTCCAATCATCATGGCTGGAACGATGCTCTGGCAAATGTCTCTCTCTCCAAAAGGAGGAGACCCAGCACAGCAACGGATGATGTACATCATGCCAATCATCTTTTTGAGTTTCTGTTATAATTTTGCTTCTGCACTTGCCCTCTACTGGACAACTCAAAATATTTTTTCGATTATCCAACTCTACGTCACTCGTAATCGCCCTCTGCCAAAACTGGAAACTATTAAGGTAAAGAAAAGAAAATAAGGCGAGAGAGGTCTCAGAAAATAATAATTTTTTATTTTCATCCACGTTTTTAGGTTAAATTAGTCCTTATGCCCACTGCTCAATTTCGCGATTACTACCAAACGCTTGGTGTTCCCAAAACTGCTTCTGCAGATGAGATCAAGTCAGCTTTCCGTAAATTAGCCCGCCAGTACCACCCTGACGTGGCAAAGGACAAAAAAACAGCTGAAGAAAAATTTAAAGAAATTAACGAAGCCTACGAAGTTTTAAGCAATCCCGATAATCGGAAAAAATACGACACCTATGGCGCAAGCTGGTCACAAGGAGGCGCCGGAGCTGGAAGCGCTTATCGTGGGAGCGGCGCTCCAGGAGGATTTGAAGGGATGGGTGGATTTGGTGGCAATGAAGAATTCCATTTTGGAGGCACGGGATTTAGCGACTTCTTTGAACAATTTTTTGGAACACGTCGTGGCCGCGCTTATAGCGGTGGAATGGGCTTTGAAGAAACACCTCAGCGCGGTGATGACGTTGAAGCTGACTTGCTTGTGACCCTTGAGGAAGTTCTTCGCGGAGCAACGCGCTCCATCTCCTTGCGCAAACCCGGGTCTCGAGAACCTCAAACCTACACCATTAAAATTCCTCAAGGCGTCCGTGAAGGCCAACGCATCCGTCTTGCTGGCCAAGGCGGCCGTAGCAGCGGAGCACCTGGTGATCTTTATCTTCGCGTTAAATTACAACAGCATCCCGATTTTTATTTTGAAGACAGCGATATTTTTCATGATGTTGAAATCCCTGTTTGGCAAGCAACGCTGGGAGGTGAATTGACTATTCCAACTCCCGAAGGCCGCGTGAAATTAAAGATTCCTGCCGGCACTCAACCTGGAAAAAAATTTCGCATCCCGAAACAAGGCTTACCATCAGGAAAAGGAACGCGTGGTGATTTTTTTGCAGTTGTGATGATTCAAATTCCAACGAAGTTGAACGCAAAAGAAAAAGCTATTTGGGAACAACTCCAACACCTTCACGCTCAAAATTGAGTAACGAAACATACAGGCTGTGAAGGGCCGAGACGAGCGCGTTCAACCTCAGAAACGCAGTGTATATCTCATACTCGAGGCTTCAAGCACCAGAGTGACGCAGTCCTGCGCAGCTACAGTTTTATTTAAAATGCTCTAGAACGAAATCTGGCCAAATGAGATTGGAAGAGGATCTGAAGTTCACAAAATAAAAATATAAAGACTCAGATTGAATAAAAGTTGAAATATAGTTTCCCTACAAGAAGGCTAGAGTCTAGTTCAAATGCGCTGCTGGGGATGCAGGACAAGGAACGAGGAGCGCAGAAACGCAGTGTATATCTCATACTCGAGGCTTCAAGCACCGGAGTGACGCAGCAATGCGCAGCTACAGTTTTATTTAAAATGCTCTAGAACGAAATCTGGCCAAATGAGATTGGAAGAGGATCTGAAGTTCACAAAATAAAAATATAAAGACTCAGATTGAATAAAAGTTGAAATATAGTTTCCCTACAAGAAGGCTAGAGTCTAGTTCAAATGCGCTGCTGGGGATGCAGGACAAGGAACGAGGAGCGCAGAAACGCAGTGTATATCTCATACTCGAGGCTTCAAGCACCAGAGTGACGCAGCAATGCGCGGCTACAGTTTTATTCAAAATGCTCTAGAACGAAATCTGGCCAAATGAGATTGGAAGAGGATCTGAAGTTCACAAAATAAAAATATAAAGACTCAGATTGAATAAAAGTTGAAATATAGTTTCCCTACAAGAAGGCTAGAGTCTAGTTCAAATGCGCTGCTGGGGATGCAGGACAAGGAACGAGGAGCGCAGAAACGCAGTGTATATCTCATACTCGAGGCTTCAAGCACCGGAGTGACGCAGTCCTGCGCCCCAGCAGTAGCATTTGAACTAGACTCTAGAATACTACTCCAACCTCAACGCCTAGCACCAATGCATTAGGAATATTTCCAGTCCCACCTGGACGAATGATCCATTGCAAATCGGGTTGGATATAAGAAAAATTTGTAAGATGAATCCTATACCCTGATTCGTAGGCAAGTTCATAAGTGGGATATCCTTTTCCTAACTGATCTTGAGCGCTTGCATAATTGGAACTGAAAGATCCATACATTACTCCCAATGTTGTAAAATCATCTTCACGTCCTGGAATGAGCCCCGTATAGATAGCACCAGCATTGACTTGAAATGGTAGTTGCGAAATATTTTGCTGAGGGCAGACCACATAATCAGACCAAAGGATAAGTCCCGTGTTATTTGTTGGATTGGGTTTATAAACGAGCTGGTCAGCATGCCAGTAAAGGCCGTAGGAATTAGCCGCAGGAGTACTGCTATTAAATTGTTGGTAAGTGGCTGTTGAATAATATCCACCCATCCAATAATGGCCCATCAATCCTTGGAACGGAGAATGATTGGGCGAAGCTAGTGAATTGTTATTATTAGTTGATTGAGCAGGCGTAGCTCGCTGAGTTCTGCTCTCATTAGGCGACGATACCGTTTTGAAAAATTCAGGACTCCATCCATATTGCCCTAACAGCATCACTCCATTCTCAGGATAAAAATTCCAATTAAGTCCATTGCGAGTGAAAGGCGTTACTTGGTAAGCACCAACACGAGCGTTCATATCATGAGGGAGTTCTACTTTCAATCGACTCCCCCAGACAGAGTTAAAATAAGAAGACATTTTCCCATTGAGCCAAAGTGCTTCGGGATTTCCATTAATACCCGAGCTCATATAAAGAAAATTGAGTGGCGAAATTGCGAACTCATTTCCAGCAACAATACGACCCAATTTCAAACTCGCCTTATCATCAAAAAATTTTTGCTCATAGAACAGTTCATTGAAATGGATGGTTTCGACCGCATAGGTCTGTTGGACAGGAAATAAATTTCCAATATTGTTTTGCGAAAGATTATTTCCATTGAGCTCCATCGTGCTGATTGTGAAATACCCACCATGCCATCTAAACAGTTTTTCTGTATCGAGAAGACAAGCTAAGACAAAAACATCTGCATAATTGCATCCCCCCGGACGAAAGCCTCCCACGGGATTTCCAACGGTATCCGAAGTATAAGTAATCGAAAAATTAACACCTTGATCACTCAATACATTGCGTTGCTTAAACCAATCCCCGAAAGCTTTTTCGCTTTCCATAATACTATGAGGGGTTGTTTGACGTGCCAAATAAGGCAATAAAATTTGCTGCTGCTCACCGCTCCATGGCATGGAACGAAAGGAGTCTTCACTAAATCCAAAAAATTCTCTCCAATCAACTTCACTCATGCCAGCTTCCTCATTAGCTTGCACAACATATTCACGAGAATCTCTAGCTGCAGGCATCAATGAATTTGTCTCATTGGCGCCTCCTGCTACAAGTGTAGCTACTAAAAAAAGGAACGACGAAAGAAGCATTTTAAAAGTTGCAGATTGCAGAAAAATGAAGACAGCGCGAAAAAAGTTCCTTCATCAAACTGAACCTATTTTTAAGATTGATCTATAGTGTATTATCTTAATCGTTTTTATTCACTACTCCAGGCAACAAACTTTACTCTGTAATCTGTACCCTGTACGCTGTTCTTATGCTCGACATTCAACTTCTCCGCAAAGATCCTTCCGCCGTCAAAACCGCACTAGCACGACGCTCGCCAGCTCTTGTCGAACAAATTGATCTCATTTTAGCAAGCGATGCCAAGCGCCGCGAAGCTGAAACAAAATTACAGACGCTCCAAGCCGATCGCAATCGCTTGAGCAAAGAAATTGGAATAATGAAGAGCCGCAAGGAAGATTCTTCCTCGCTTGAAGCTCAGGTCAAAAATTTGGCAGCAGAGATGGAACAACTTCGCGCCACAGCAGAAGTCTTGGAAATGAAACAGCGCGATCTTTTACTTCGCGTACCTAATATGCCAAACGCCGTCATTCCAGATGGAAATGATGCAAGTCACAACAAGACTGTGCGCACTTGGGGAACACCATTACAGGAAAAACGAGAAAGCCATATCGACATTGGAGAACGTCTCGGCCTCTTCGATCTTGATCGTGCAACAAAACTCAGCGGCAGTGGTTACGTTTGCTTCACAGGCAAAGGAGCCCGCCTCGAACGCGCTTTAATCAACTTTCTTCTCGATTTGCAAACACAACAACATGGCTACACCGAAATGGGAATGCCTGTCCTCGTTCGCCGTGATTGCATGATTGGGACAGGCCAGCTTCCTAAATTTGAAGAGGATATGTATGGCTTTGATGAAGGAACGATGTTCCTCACACCAACTGCCGAGGTTTCACTCACTAATTTTTATCGTGAAGAAATCATTTCCGAAAAAAACCTCCCTCTAAAACTAACAGCCTGCACTCCTTGTTTCCGCCGTGAAGCAGGCTCTGCCGGTCGTGAAACACGAGGCATCATTCGCATGCATCAATTTAATAAAATTGAACTCGTCAAAATTGTTCACCCTGAAACAGCCGAAGAAGCACTTCTCTCACTCACAAACGATGCAGAGAAAGTGCTACAACTCTTAGAACTTCCCTATCGCGTTCTCGATCTCTGCGCTGGGGATCTTGGAGCTGGAGCCACTCGTACCTTTGATTTGGAAGTCTGGGCTCCAGGACAACAGGCTTTCCTTGAAGTCTCTAGCTGCTCTCATTTCGGTGATTATCAAGCACGGCGAATGAATCTGCGCTACAAGTCTGTTGATGGAAAAAATTATTTTTGCCATACACTTAATGGCTCTGGAACAGCTTTGCCGCGCCTCTACGTTGCCCTCTTAGAAACTCACACGCAGCCCGGAGGAGCGCTAATGATTCCAAAAATTCTTCAACCTTACTTTGGAGCAGAAGAATTAAACTAAAAATTCCTCACAGAGATGAAAGAAGCCAAAAGGATATTAAAAAATTTTTAATACCAGGCTTCTCTTTGCCAGATTTCAAGAGCTTTTAGCGACCTTTTAAAATTTTAATTTTTGTCGAAATTAATTTTCTCTTCTGTTGCTGTGGACTCTTTTTTAAAAAATCTCCCACTCGATAAACCGCTTCTCATCGGCATTTCTGGCGGCGCTGACTCGGTGGCATTGCTCTATTTTCTGCTTGAAAAAAATTATCGCAATTTGATTCTCTGCCACTTTAATCATCAGTTACGAGGAGCTGATGCAGATGAGGATGCTGCCTTTGTCAAAAAATTAGCAGCAACGCTACAGCTTCCTTTTGAATGTGGAACCGAAGATGTTAGAGCGCGCGCAACGCACAAAAAAATTTCGCTTGAGATGGCAGCGCGAGAGGCCCGCTATGAATTTTTTTCACAAGCAGCTTGCTCCTATCAGGCAAATACACTCCTCTTGGCCCATCATGCCGACGATCAAGTAGAGACTTGTTTTCTCCATTTTCTTCGAGGAACTGGCTCTGCAGGCCTTGCTGGAATGCTCTCCGAAAGCCAACGGATGATTAATGGCATCGCCCTCACCATCATCCGCCCCCTCCTTACAATTTCAAAAAAGGATTTGATTTCTTTTCTTACGGATCGTCATTTGACTTGGAGAGAAGATGGGAGCAATGAATCGCTTCTCCCAACACGCAACCGTGTTCGCCATCGCTTGCTTTCTTTTTTGGATGAACTTTTTGGAACTAGCTATCGTAGCGCCATCATGCGCACCGCTTCTATCCTAGCTGCAGAGGATGACTATCTGGAATCACTTGCTGCCCCTCATGCAGCGCAAGATCAACTCAACACTAGAGAGCTTGCTTCTATGCCTCTCGCCTTGCAGCGCCGTGTCGTTCATGCATGGCTGCGCCATCATGGCTTTATCGAAGTCAGTTTTAAGGAAGTGGAACGTGTCCTCTCCCTTTTAAATCTCGTTGGCCCTGCAAAGATCAATTTACCTGGGAATGCACATGCTCGACGTCGGTCAGGAATACTTTTTTTGGAAAAATCACCTTTCAAATAGTAGCACCAATGTCCCTACGAAATTGCCTTCCTTCAAATTGGATTTGTTCCGCAGTTGCATAAGCTTTCTGACGCGCCTTCTCTAGACTTGATCCTAGCGCAGTTACCCCAAGAACACGACCGCCGTTAGTAACGATACAGTCTCCGCCTTGCTTTGTTCCTGCGTGAAAAATGACAATGTCAGGATCTTCCTCATGTTGAAGCCCTGTAATTTTTTTTCCTTTTTCAATGGGACCAGGATAGCCTCCTGAAGCTAAGACGACGCAAACAGCTTCACGCTCATCCCACTCAGGCTTCATTTCGTGGAGTGTTTCATCGATTGTGGCTTCTATTAATTCCAGCAAGTCACTTTTTAAACGTCGCATCAAAACTTGTGTTTCCGGATCGCCAAAGCGCGCATTAAATTCCAGCACCTTCGGCCCCTTGTTGGTGATCATGAGTCCTGGAAAAAGCATTCCTTGAAAACGGATTTTTTCGGCAGCAAGACCACGGAGAAAGGGAACAAAAATTTCCTCATGAAGTTGTGTTCTCATGGAGTCCGTAAGAACTTGTGATGGAGAAATCGTTCCCATGCCTCCTGTATTGAGGCCTTGATCCCCATCTAATGCTCGTTTGTGGTCGCGCGCATCAGGCAAGAGGAGATAATTTTTCCCATCGATGAGAGCATGAAGAGAACATTCTTGGCCAACGAGAAATTCTTCAATCACGATGGTCTCACCGGCAGAGCCAAAAGCTTTTTTCTCCATGATTTCTTGAATAGCAGCGATCGCTTCGTCCCTATTTTGTGCAATGATCACTCCCTTGCCTAGGGCCAATCCATCAGCCTTCACAACAAGTGGGTACTGGGCTTGCTGCACATAGTTGCGTGCTTCTTTGCTGTTTGTAAAAATTTCAGAAGCTGCTGTTGGGATTCCGTGCCGTTTCATAAAATTTTTTGAAAAAGATTTGGATGCCTCAAAACGAGCAGCGGCAGCTGTGGGGCCAAAAATACGAAGCCCAGCTTCTTGAAAATGATCAACGATACCTGCGGCTAAGGGATCGTCAGGTCCGACAATAGTAAGGTCAATTTTTTTTTCTTGAGCAAAATGAAGCAATGCAGTGATGTTGCTAGCCTCAATCGGAACATTCATCCCCATCATTGCTGTTCCGGCATTGCCAGGCGCGATGTAACAATCCGTGATCTTCGGATTTTGTTGTAGCTTCCAAAGCAGCGCATGCTCACGCCCGCCAGAACCGATGATAAGAATTTTCATCGTTTAAAAATAACCGCAAAAGAACGCAAAGAACATAAAGATTTTTCCTCTTCCTGTTTAGAGTGCACTAAATGTGCACTTGTCCCAGCGAAGGTGAAAATGTAATCTCTCATGCCTCATGACTCTTTGCCTCCTCAAATCAAAAATTCACCGCGCCGTTGTAACTGGCGCTTCGCTAGACTATGAAGGCAGTTTAACCATTGCCGCTGATCTCGCACAAAAAGTCGGCCTGCTTCCCTACGAAAAAATTCTCGTAGGCAATATGGGTAACGGCGAACGCTTTGAAACCTATGTCATCTATGGCAAAGAAGGTTCTGGGGTCATCGAACTCAATGGAGCAACAGCACACTTAGGAAAAATAGGCGACCGCTTAACAATCATGTCGTTTGCTTGGGTTGAGGACGCGGTGGCTTCAGCACATCATCCCAAGGTTATTCTCCTGAACGAAAAAAATCAGATTAAAAATCTTAATTCCTCATATTGCTCGCTTTGATAGCTTCAATATGATGAGCAACAATCTGTTGTTCTTTTCCTTGTGCAAACACAGATGGCTTTCGCTCTAAGGGAGAAAGCTTTTTTCGCTCCATGTAGTCTAATTCGACGAGCCCATATTCTGCTTGTGTATGCTTTTGTTGAAGGTTCTTCGGAGCATTTGCAATCTGGTGTTCTTCAAACTGAGCTGCTGTAAACTCATCTTTTTTTTCAGAAAAGCTAGTAGACCTTTCTAAAGAAAAGCCTTCAAAGGGGACTAACGGATCATTTCCAGAGGAGATGTTCATGATAGAACTCTACTTGAAATTTCGTTTCTCGCTAAAGAAATTTTTTAATAACCGAGCGCATTCCTCTTCGCGAACACGGTTTGTAATCTCACAGCGATGATTAAGGGTTGGCATTTGTAAAATATTGAGAAGTCCTCCCGCTCCACCTCCCCGAGGATCGCCACATCCAAAAATAACACGCTGCACTCGCGCATTCACCAAAGCTCCTGCACACATAGGGCATGGTTCTTTAGTGACATAGAGATCGCACTCGGTGAGGCGCCAATCACCAATCACTTGTTCTGCTTGCGTAATTGCTAGGATCTCTGCATGTGCTGTTGCATCTTTCAATGTCTCCACTTGATTGTATGCTCGAGCAATAATGCGTCCACGATGCACAACGACAGCACCAACTGGAACCTCCTCCGCTTCGTAAGCTCGTACTGCTTGGCGCAACGCCTGGCTCATAAAAAAATCATCACTGGAAAGATCAATGAGGTCCTCTTCAAGAGATGGCTGAGGGTTAAATGCTAAAGGCTGAGGAAAGTTCATAGAGTAAAGAAAGATGCTATCACTTCTGTCAAAAAGCAGCACCACCCTTTGAAAGCACCTTTTAAAACCTCCCAATTCTTATATTGAGGCGATTGGGAGCAGCGAAAACGACAAATTTTACAGAGAGAAAATCGAGCAGCTCTTAAGAAAATAGAAATAACTTTTTGGCAACACGCTCATTAACTGGATGTTTTGATAGCGTCCAGATTTTAAAAAAACTCATTTTTGGCAGTATCATCATAGCACCCTCCTTCACTAGCGGAGCATTAAAGGGCATTATCGATCGTTTTTTAAAATATCCTGCAAGCACGTTCAGTAACTTGCTCTCTTTATTCCAGTTTTTCATTGACTTGCACTTAAATAGTTACATTCTATACAAGATAGTTACTTATAGTTCTTCATAATTTTTATGAAAATAAGCTGTTTCAAGGCAGAAATTAAAAAATTAGTTGTCTTAAGCGACAGGATGCCCCTGTGTCGCAATGAAAGTTATTATCCCGTACAAGTGCAACTCGCTGAGAAAAGCCCAATAATAACTGCAGGAGAGGTGGTGATGTCATGAAAGATGAAATTTAATCCCCCCTCATTTATGACTCATTAATGGCAAGCGTGTAGCAGCTTGAATAATGCGCTATCAATTTTGGCCGTCGTTGAGATCAAAAAATTGAAGCTGGAGTTTAGTCAGCTTTGGGACTTGCAAAACAAAGTTCACTCGTAACTTCAACTTCAATTATTACAACGCTCCTTATAGAAACGCATTTTTAAGTGCCTGGACGATTGCCGTTCACCTCGATAGCAATGCAACAGCATGTTGATTGCTAGCACTTGTAAGCAAAGGCCTGCCTAGAGTTTTTCTAGGCTGTTCTCTTGCTCTCCTTGTGCCTTAACCCCCAGCCCTTTTAAAAAATGAATAAGATGCTTAAGGTGCTCCCCAAATTAAATCACCTCATTGATATTTGGTGTGAACGACGATGCCTCAAACCGCTCTGTTATATTCTGCGAGATTACTACTCGCTCTGTATGGAATGGAGCGAGGAATGGAAAGGTATTTTGGAATCACTCCAAGAGATCAAGAAGATCTGTTGTCACGATTTAAGCGTTAAAGAACGGAAAATTCTTTCTGACTTGATCACGACACTACAAACAAGACTCTCAGAAAAATAAATGCTTTCTAACTTCTAGTAGCATTTTTATAAAGCAGCTGAACGATAGGGTGTAGGAATTTTGATAACTGACGGAAGCAAAGAGTGAACGCTAGTTGCTTAGTAGCGTGAACGATAGCAGCACGGTCGGATGCCAATAAGAACAAAACCCTATTGTTCAGATGCGGAATATAGTCAAATCACTTTGAGATTATAGAAAAGAACGGTGAAATTTTGAGAAAAGGCAAAGCCGTAGACCAAGCGCTATCGAAATCATAACGCCATGGGCCGAGAACGCTGCTTTTTCCTACAAAGATCACGTCAATTTTTTGTAAGCTCAGAGTAATTTGACGATACATAATCACATGTCTAGTTTGCTACTCCGCTAGTAAGATACCGTTACTTAATCAGAAAATGAAACGCCCTCCCTATTACTCCATTGCCCTGTTCATGCGTTAGCTAATTGCTACTCCATTGCGTTTATTTAATGTCGCGACACTTCTCAAGCACAACATTACTTTGACCTACAACCAGGTTACTTCTGGTGATCTTTTAAAACTTTTTCTAAATCAGACTCTGGAAATTTTAAATTTTCTTTGTCTCCATGAATGACAACACGTGCTTGTAGAACCACATCAGGAATGAGATTGTAAGACTTGTCTTCGATCATCCTAATAATGTGAACCAACGAAGCTGAAATGAGAGCGTTGCGGGACCAACCAATAGAATTCGCAATGCGATCCGTTTTTTTTAAGATCACATCGTGGCAAGAAAATCCAGTGCGTGTTTGTGGAGAAGAAGATTTAGGGCTGCCCATAAAAAATATTAGGTAACTAAAGTAGTGATATTAGTTACATCGTCTTAAGCTGAC
This sequence comes from uncultured Chthoniobacter sp., assembly GCA_964402065.1. Classification (GTDB taxonomy): domain Bacteria; phylum Verrucomicrobiota; class Verrucomicrobiia; order Chthoniobacterales; family UBA6821; genus CAIWMF01. The sequence goes on from CAYOAN010000006.1 coordinate 83,746, forward strand.
AACTTTTTTAGTGACTCACTCTTTATTCTCTTCTTATGCTTCTTGTTATTTTTTTAGAAATTTTGAAACGACTCACTTTGGTTTGGCTTTTATTCTTTTTTTCCTGCGCATTGAATCATGCAGCGGAAGAGTATACTGATTTTTTATCAAATGCTCATCCTCCTCAGCCTGCCTATATGGACGATATGTTTAATCCAGAGGATGCAGGAAATCGTTTTATTTCTCCCTATGATGCGATGGCAAATATGCCTCACAATATCACAGAATTTGAACATGCCTCAGGAAATTGGTGGGGACAGCGTGACTTTCTTGACAGTCATGGTGTCGAAATTTCTCTCACCTACACCTCTGATATGGCTGGAAATCCACTGGGAGGCAAGAGCCCCTATGGCTTTACCTACTCTGACAACACTGCGCTTGGTTGCTTGATACAAACAGAGAAGCTTTTTGGGTGGAAAGAAGGCTACTTCATGATGAGTGCCCTTCAACGCAACGGAATCAGCCTCTCTCAAAAAAATATCGGCAATCAATTTACTGTTCAACAGGTCTTCGGTGGAGAAACATTTCACTGGTATGAACTCTCCTATGAGCAAAAATTTTTAGATTCTCAAGCCAGCATCAAAGCAGGACGCATTGGTGCAGGTGATGACTTTGCCGTCTCTCCGCTTTACTGGCTTTACATGAACAATGGAATTGATGGAACTCCTCAAGCAATTCCAGTAAATGGAAAATTTTCAACTTATCCAAATGCTGTTTGGGGAACTCGATTAAAAGCCAATCTCACCTCAACCTCTGTAGCTCGATTAGGAATTTATCAGGTTACGCCCTTCAACTCGGTTAATGGCTTAAACTGGAATTTTTATTCCAGTAACGGAGTCATGCTGCTTGGCCAATATAGTTGGAACCCTAAGTTTTTTGTCGATTCCTCCTCTATGGCCCCTCCTGTAAAAAAAGAACCTTTCTCCTCCAAGCCCCCTGGCCTTGGGTTAGAGGGGCATTACTGGATGGGAGGGTATTACTCAACGATGCAATACCCGCAGTTTAACAGCAGCACCATGACTCCAAATGCCTATGGATTTTATTGGCATGCTGATCAAACCGTCTACCGTGTTGATGCAAGCAGCAATAAAGGGCTTGTACTATGGAACTCCTACGCTTTTTCACCGCAACAAAATGTTTCAAAACTTCCGTTTCAAGTTAATGGAGGAGCTATCTATACAGGCCTTCTTCCCGGTCGAAGCAATGACCAAACAATTTTGGGCGTCATTTATGGAAACTTTAGCTCCTCCTATGCTTCTGCGCAGTCTGCAAGCGGCAATGGGAGTCCAAATTATGAACTTGTTTATGAGGCTGGTTACCGCATTAACTTCACAAAGTATGCTTACTTTCAACCCGACGTGCAGTGGGTTATTAATCCTGGCGGCCTTGGAAGCACGCCTAATGCACTTGTTATCGGCGCTCAGACTGGCGTGATCTTTTGAAGCGACTCTTTTTATTTCGTCGGTAGTCCCGGAATATATTTTGCCCGCCAGGCGGGATGCTTTGCAGAGCCCTCCGAAATATACTCAAAAAGTTTACTTACCGGAAAAAAGATAATCCCTGGAATTCCACGGACATTGAGTCGAACGCTCATATTCATGCGATCTTCTAAATAAAAAATATCACCTGCTCCAATCATCGTAAAAGCATTGCTATAAATAGAGAGATTCTTTGTATTGATAACCCCTTGCTCCACCGTAAAGTCAGCTGTAGCGCGGTTTGCAGCCTGATACCCCAAGCCAGGAATAACATCATTCATCAATACTGAGAGCGGCCCAAAAATTGGCATGGCATAGACACTCCCATCTTTGATTAAAAGATGTCCGTTTCCTTTCATTGCATAGTCATCACCGGTCACTGTTGTGAAATGATAATCGCTGCTGAGTTTTCCTTGAGACGTATCATAATCAAAATAGAGCTTGGTCAAACTTTTAAAATCAACGCCATCCAAAGTCACATCCGCTCCATAGCTTCCATCTCCTGGAACGATAGAAACATCTGCTTTAATAGCAGCGCTTCCACCAAAGAGCGAAGCTTGTGGAATATCGACTAAGAGCTTTTGCTTGCTGATCAAAACATCGCCTTCCACTTGTTGAAATGTCAGATTTTTTTTGAGGAGCGTGTAATCGAGTCCCTGAGGAGCCTTTAACTCAACTTTGAAATTATTTTTTTGGGGATCTTTCAATCCTAACACTCCCGTGACCATTGTCTCAGGCGGCTGATGAAATCGATAGTCTAAGAGCGACTGGGCAATGCGCGGATCAATCCACATCAAGATAGGAACAGGATCTAAATTAGCATGAACCCCAGGGAAACGTACTTCCTGATTTTTAATGTCATAAATGCACGTTCCTTCAGCTTTTGTTGCTCCAATTTTTGTTAAAATATTTTGAAATGTGAAAGCTCCATCCTTAAGTTGAAAATCAGCTGCTACACTGTCAACCCAGGCATTGCGCATAGAAGAAGGCCCAAGCAGCAAAGTGCCAACACCATTCCAAGAAAAGAAATCCCCTCCAGGAGAAGTCCCTTCAAAGCTCAATTTCAAAGGTTCTTTAAAATTTGTGACCGCGAGTGTCTTTTGAAAATTCCCTCGTGCGGCCGGCAACAGTAATTGCGGAAGTACTACGAGATTGATTCTAGCACGCTGATCTTGTGCGGCTGCCATGAAGTCGGCATGAAGAGAGCCCGGCGTTCCAGCCATCTCAAAATCTCGCATGAGAAAAGTCCCATGATCAAAAATTGCGCCCATGGTGAGATGGTCCATCTCCACACCTCGATAAGAAAAGGCTCCCGCCTGTACGTGGACTTCTCCATTTATTAAGGTTGTTCCCGTTTTCCAATCAGCACCCACTGTTCCCTCTAGGTGAGGCGGTTCTTTCCAAGACCAATCAGCAGGAGAAAAATCTTTTTTTAAAGCCGCTCCTGCCATGCTTACAAAATTTGCGCTGCCTGAAAAATGAAGCGTCGCTTCTTGTTGCTGAAAATCAAGACTCCCCCAGCTGTGTAACTCTCCCACCTTATCTTCGATACAAAACTGCTGTAATTTTAAAGCCTGATGCTCATATTCCATATCAGCAGTAATATTGTTTACCGACACGCCATCATAGCGACAAGCGCCTCCTCGAAACGCGATACGATCAGCACGAAGAGTCTCTAAGTGTGTTAAATCACCACTGACTTCCATTTCTAAAATAGGGGGCGCTTCCTCCCACTGTAGTTTTTTTAAATCTTCCTGAATCATCACAATGGTTTGCGCAATTTTTCCAGGACCTCCACTTGGAATAGGATTAGGCGCAAATGTTTTTGGATTTAAAAAATTGCCACGCACTCGAACATGAATTCCACAAAGATGAAAGGAAGCATCGTTAAGGCTGATTTGTCCTGGCGGAGAGACGATGGTTGCCTCTACATGATGGAGCTGCAACCGAGGTTCTTCCTCTCTTCCAAGAGGAACATCAATTGTTGCATGTCGTAATTGAAAAGATTCTACTTCGATTTTTCCATGCGCCAGCGCTGCTAACTGCGGCAAGATCGTGACTCGATTAGCATGCACTAAGAGCCGGTGCGTCTCATTTTTTTCTAAAATTCGAAGATCAGTAGCTTTTAACCCTGATCCCAACGTGAAAGAAAGACGCCCTACTTTCACATCATAAAAATTTCCTGACAAAGCTTTTTCTACACTCCCACGAATCCCATCTCCAAGCCCATAAAAATGAGCAACGAATAAGATCATTGGAATTCCGACAACAATAAAAACAGCGAGACCTTGCAATAAGCGCGCAATCAAATGCCGAAGAAAGATCTCTCCATACTGCCAGAGCTTTCGAGTTTGCTGTTGAGAGGAAAGTTGCATCTCTAAAACTACACCACTCAAGTTATGGTGATGCAATAAATGTTTTTATTGTTTTTGCCCTGCGTTGTCATAAAAGCCATTTATGCGCACTGCCGCAGCCTTTTATAAACTCTGTCCAAGCATAGCTTGAATGAGATGGAAAGAGGATTTGAAGTTCACAAAATAAAAATATCGTTTTTAAAATTGAAAAGGGGACGTTAGAAGCGCCGACATTTTTTTTTAGGATAAGGCCGAAGATAACGTAAGATCTGAGAACGCAGTCCTAACGAAAAAGAGCAAGCTTATGTCCTGCCTTTTTCAATTTAATACACTATAAATTATAAGACTCAGTTTGAATAGAAGCTGAAAAATAGCTTCACTATAAGACGCACAAGAGGTTTCTTTACAGCAGCGATTGTGGATCAACATCAATCGTCACAATAACGCCACTAGGAAAGGAGTTTTTTGCAAGAAGAGATCTTAAAACATCTCCCATTTTTTTGACTGACTTTCCTTTGAGCGCAATGTGAAAACGATATTGCCCATGAGCACGCTCTAGCGGTGCTGGAACAGCTTCGCCAACATCAACGCTTGCAGATAAAGCCTGGCGTAGTTTTTTTTGAAAATCTGCTGCAACAAAAGCAACACGCTCCTGCACTTTACCGCGCAGCTGCACCAAGATCATCCGTTGAAAAGGAGGGTATCCAAACTGTTTTCGTAGCGCTATCTCTTGCTCAAAAAATCCATGATAATCGTGATGCCTCGCAAATTGAATAGAAGGACTCACCGGCGTATAGGTTTGAATCATGACCTCCCCTTCGCGATCGCCGCGCCCCGCACGCCCTGCAACCTGGGTCAAGAGCTGGAATGTCCGCTCCCCTGCACGAAAGTCAGGCGCATGCAAACTAGTATCAGCGTTAATAATTCCTACTAGCGTCACATTTGGAAAGTCGAGTCCCTTTGCAATCATCTGAGTTCCAATTAAAATATCAATCTGTCGACTTCGAAAACGCTCTAACGTTTTTTGGTAGACTCCTTTTCCCTTCATCGTATCGGTATCCATTCGCGCTAAGCGAGCCTCTGGGAACGCCTGCTGAATAGCCGCTTCTACGCGCTGTGTCCCCATGCCGCGTTGTAAAATAGCTGGATCTCGACACTCGGGACATTGTGTTGGTAATTTTTTTGTTACGCCACAAAGATGACAAACAAGCATGTTGCTAGTGCGATGAAATGTCAGCCCCAAGCTACAATGAGGACATTCGCAAACATAGCCACATTGTTGACAAAGAAGCGAACTTGCAAAACCACGTCGATTAAGAAAAAGAATGATCTGCTCCGATTTTTCTAATCGTGCTGCAATGGCCTTTCGAAGAGGAAAAGAAAGCACTCCATCAGCTTGTTTTCCGCGCACTTGTAAGCGCAGATCAAGAATTCGCACAAGCGGCATCTTTTGATGATCAGCCCTCAAGGGAAGCTCGAGCAAACGATACTTAGAATCTGTTTTCAACGTTGTTGCAGTTACTAAATTAGAGGGGCCTTGCACTGCTCCTCCGCTGAATAGGCCGGGTGCCAGCCCTACTGCTACAGCAGCGTTACCGCCATCCGTAGGCTTTGAAGATAGGTTCTGTGTATTTTGAAAACTTTCGATGGATGGCGTAGCACTTCCTAAAACAATGGGACATTGTTCAAGATAAGCCCGCATGACGGCAACATCACGTGCATGATAGCGTGGCGACTCTTCTTGCTTGTAACTTCCTTCGTGCTCCTCATCAACAATGATAAGACCTAGCTTGTGAAGTGGTGCAAAAACCGCACTTCTAGCGCCAATTGCAATCCTCGCCTCACCCCGATGTAGTCGTAGCCATTCCTCGTGGCGCTCGCCCTCAGTAAGATGACTATGTAACACAGCAATCAATTGCTTGCCCATTGTTGTTTCAAAGCGTGTACGAAATCGCTCCACCGTTTGTGGCGTCAACGAAATCTCTGGAACAAGCACTAGAGCGGATTTGCCAAGTGCTAATGTTTTTTCAATAGCCCGTAAATAGACTTCGGTTTTGCCGCTTCCTGTTACACCATGCAAGAGAAACGGGCGAGAATGAGCCGTTTTTTTCTCATCAACTAATTCCAATTCTTGGCAAAGAATTTTAACTACTTTTTCTTGATCAGAATTTAATGTTGGGCGTGGCGTTGGTATGATTGTTTCCTCTTGAAAAAGATCAGGCGAGGACCGACGCTTTCTTTTTTTCTTTGCCTCGCGAATACTCCCCGGAAGCAACGTTCTCAAAACCATGTGTAATGGCGTCACATAATAATCAGACATCCACTCTGCTAACCTCATCAGCACTGGCGAAAGGAGCGGCGCCTCTTCTGAAATTAAAATACGAGAGACTGGCTTTACATTTGCAAACTCACTCTTTCCTCGGAGTTCCAGCACCGTTCCAAAAACTTCTTCACGCCGCAACGGTACAGCAACCCGACTTCCAACAACAACCTTCCCGTTCAAAGCCTGAGGAATAGCATAATCGAGAAGTGTTCCTTTCGATTGGTCAACAAGGATACGGGCAATGGGATAAAGAAAACTCACGTGAATGAAAAAGAGAGATGTGGTGAAAGAATGGTTGCCTTTTTCTTTCATCAAATGGCCAACACTCTTTGCAGAATGTTTGAAAATTCGAATCCGATCCTACCAAAATTTTTTTACTCATTCCACCTCTCTATAGTTATTAGAGAGTTTTAAAAAGATGACAGCATTTTTAACTGAAAGAGCGCGTTAGGAGCACTGACATTTTTTCTTAAGACAAGACCAACAATCGAGATCCTGTCCCGACATTGTAACATCTGAAATGCACCGCTTAGAACCAAGTACAAGCTGATGGCAGCTCCTTCGTTATTTGCTAAATTATAAATCGCCTACTCCAACGGAAGGCCCACCACATTCCCAATCATACGGCTATTATTAAGTTGTTGAGGCAACAGAATAACGCCATCTCCTCCACGATGAATAATAACACAACCTTGGTTTCCATATGGTTTAACGGTGGGATCAAGCGTGATAGTCACATCGCGCCCACTCCCATGAACAGTAGCATTGCGCGTGATTAAAAAAATGGAGTCGCTCTCACTGTTGTCTTGCACAGGATACACCTTGAAGGCTATTTCACGAGCTGTTGTTGGCATTGTTGTGACAGACACTCCAGGAGCTGAAAGAAGTTTGCACCATTCATTAGTTGATATGGCGCCCGAACAGAGGGCTGTAGCCCATGTTGAAAAACTTGGCACAGCCTCATCCCCAGGCCATCCAGAACATGCAGAACCAAGCGTTGCCGCATCCAAGGCCATGGTTTGTGCCGCCAAATAAAGTTGGCGTCCGTTGCTCAATGTCTGCGTCATTTGGCCTTTCGTGAGCGCTTTTAAAATATTGGGAAGAGCCAACGATGTAAGAAGAGCAATGATGGCGACAACAACAAGAAGCTCAACAAGAGTGAAGCCAGAAGAACGTTTTTTCATGAATGAGGAACTTTGAGATAGAGCGTACTTAATGGCGGCAGATCTATCACAATCGAGTTCCAAAAGCGATGAGAATGTTGCTGATCAGCTTCAACTGCTGGTGGCAAGCAGAGTCCACTTCCACCAAAACATCCTGCATCACTATTAAAAATAATTTCATACCTTCCAAGACGAGGAACACCAAGACGGTAGTTATAGCGCGGAACGGGTGTTGCATTAACAATGACGATGATGTCAGAACCCTCAAACGATTTTCTTAAAAAAGACCAAACAGTATTTTCATTGTCACTAAAATCAATCCACTCAAAGCCGCTGTGCTCATCATCGCATTGCCAAAACGCAGCCTCTTCTCGATACAGCTTGTTAAGCTCTTTAACGAGAAGCTGCATTCCATGATGCGGGGCATATTGCAAGAGATGCCAATCGAGACTTTGTGCGTGATTCCATTCCCTCCATTGAGCAAGTTCACCACCTTGAAATAATAATTTTTTCCCAGGATGTCCCCACATCCATGACAAGAAGAGACGTAAATTTGCAAATTTTTGCCAATCATCTTCAGGCATTTTGTTCAGTAACGATCCTTTCCCATGAACCACCTCGTCATGACTTAATACGAGAATGAAATGTTCATGATAGGCATAGAGCATTGAAAAAGTGATCTCCCCTTGATGATGCTTGCGGAAAATTGGCGATCGACTGATATAGCGTAGTGAATCATTCATCCACCCCATATTCCACTTGAAGCCAAAGCCGAGCCCTCCATCATAGGTAGGCTTGGAAACAGCAGGCCATGCGGTTGATTCCTCTGCAATCATCATGATGCCTGGATGACGCGAGTAGCAAATTTCATTACAGCTTTTGATAAAATCGACCGCCTCAAGATTTTCACGTCCCCCAAAAATATTTGGCGTCCATTCTCCCTCCTTACGCGAATAGTCGAGATAAAGCATCGAAGCAACCGCATCGACCCGCAATCCATCGATGTGATATTCCGAAAACCAGTAGAGTGCATTAGCAATGAGAAAATTGCGGACCTCACTTCGACCATAGTTGAAAATGAGCGTTCCCCAATCTCGATGCTCCGCGCGACTCGGATCATCATGCTCGTAGAGGGCCGTCCCATCAAACTGAGCAAGCCCATGCGCATCACGCGGAAAGTGGCCTGGCACCCAATCAAGAATGACACCAATGCCCGCTTGATGAAGACGATCGACAAGATAACGAAAATCATCTGGCTTTCCAAAACGACTGCTCGGCGCAAAAAAATTCACAACTTGATAACCCCATGACCCCTCAAAAGGATGCTCCATTACCGGCATAAGCTCCACATGCGTGAAGCCCATTTCTTTGACATAGGCCACTAACTGATCAGCAAGCTCAAAATAACTAAGGGGGCGGTTATTATCTTCAGGCACTCGTCTCCAAGAACCGAGATGGACTTCATAAATTGACATCGGCTTGTGATATCGATCTACACTAGCTCGTGAGGTCATCCACTCTTCATCACTCCATTGATAGCGCCCAAGATCATAGACCATACAAGCGGTGCGCAAATCATGCTGAGCAAAGGTGCCATACGGATCAGTTTTTAAAAAAAGATCCCCATATGGCCCACGAATTTCAAATTTATAGTGTGCTCCTTCGTAAACCTCTGGAATAAAAATTTCCCAAATGCCCGAAGAGCCAAGACGCCGCATCATATGAAAACGCCCATCCCAATGATTGAAATCCCCCACCACGCTCACACGCTGCGCATTTGGCGCCCAGACTGCAAAACAAGTCCCAGTCACACTTCCAATCGTTCGAAGGTGCGCCCCGAGATGGTTGTAAATCTCCCAATGCCGCCCCTCACCATGAAGAAAAAGATCAAGGTCGCCGATCTGTGGATCAAATGCATACGGATCATGAATAGATCTGACATTGCCATTTCCATCCGTAATTTCTAGCAAATAGGGGTCAGTCCCTGATATTGCGTATTTTGGTGCCAGTTCATTAGTTTTTGCATCTAACTCTAAAATGTGAAAACCCTGCTCCCCTTTTTTGATGTTAACAACAAGCTCAAAAAGTCCTCGCTCTTCGACACAAAGCAGTTCAAACTCTCCCCACGCTGCTTTCCACTTCACGCTCTGTGCTCCCGGATACCAAACGCGCAGAACAGCCTCCGAAGTCGAATGCGGATGAAATCCTAACACCCGATGCGGATCGCTGTGCCTCAACTCAAGCAGCGGATAGAGATCGTCGTCGGAAAGTTGGGAGCGGATTTTTGAAGAAGCTAGCTTCATGAACAGTGAGGCTACCAACAATTGAACAAGACAAGAACATTTTTCTATCATGTCTGCTAATGTCACATTGAGAAGTGCTCGAATAGAGCGATTATCGGCTTTGGAGGAGACTTGGAAGGTTGATAGCAATCAGCAAATTAAACTTTCATCAGGCGGTCGGTATGTGCTTCAAACAAAACCAACGAACTTCTTCAGCTGGGGAAAACAGCTTTTTCTTCGTTGGAAAAGCCCGGAGGAAAGAGCTTCTTTTAGAGCGGCCAATGAACAGCTGAAGCAAGATATTCAAGCGATCTATGGATCAGAAGCTGGCGAAAAATTTCAAAAAAAATTTGCTTCAAGAATCACTTCTGGTCAACCCATCTCAACAGGCCGTGTAAAAGCTTTCTTTGAAGAAGCAAAGCTTCCATCAGTCTGTGCCCATGAGACTCCAGAACAACAAGATTACAAAAGGCTCTTTAACCATGGTGCTGTCGAAAAAAAACCTGCATCCGATTTAAGCGAAACATTCCGTTCTCTGCCTTCTTCTGGCAGCGAAACAAAAACCATTTTATCTCCGGACATCAAGCTCCTGAGCGAAATGGGATACATGACAGACCCTGATAGCAACCCTGATATGCTCATCCCCTCAGGCTGTGTTCAAATTCTTGGAAGCGAGGCTCGCAGTCACTTATTGGAGCAAGCCTTATATGAACCTGCCGCTAGAAAAAAAGACATCAAAGAATTGCAGACTGAACGGGCTCTTGCTCATGAAGAAGCCTTGACTCGTCTTTCGACGCTTAGAGAGTCGTTAGCTTTTGTTGATACTCCTCAAGCACAAGCCGAGATAAAAGAGGAAGCACTAAACGCTGAGATACAAGCTGCTCATGCGGCTAAACAATCAGCCATTTTAGATGATGTGGATTCTTGGCCTCCTAAAAAATTAGCAGCCTATGCCCAGATGCATGCTCTTGTTAAAGAAGCAAGAGAGGCGCCTGACAAAAAATCAACAGAGATTGCTAAACTTAAAGAGGCCTTAGAGAAGTTAAGGAGCCAATCTATCAACTCTTCATTATCTGCCGAAAAAATTTCCAAACTTACTACAGATATTGAGACAGCACAGAACAAGTTGAGTCGATTGACACAGCACCGTTCTAATATTTTAACTGAAAGCGCTAAGGATGGTGGCTGGGAATCATGGTCTCCAGAAAACCAACTTCAATTTGTTCACCAACACGAATTAGATCCGATCAGCTTTGACCGCATTAAATTAAAAATTAATGGCCAGTTTCTTGACTGCAGTGATTCCAAATCTTTTGACGAAAATTTTAACATCTTTAAAGCTGCTCTTGAACAACTCAATCCAGAAGTCGCTGCAACCGAGGATCACTTTCGCGAGTTGATTTCACTTTGTGATCGCAACAAAACAACTGCGGGAACCCCTGCTGGAGTTTACCATGATGAGAATGACCTCCCCTCTTTTGGTCAGGCGGTTTCATTGATCCCTACAGAAATTAACTGTTATGAAATCACATTAAGTCCCGATAAAAAATCTTTTGATTTCCATTTTGATTCAAATCGATCTCTTTTAAATAACATTACATTGAGTGGAGGGGCCTCTTCTAATGTAAACCTAACTCCTAATTTTCTCTATACTGCTAACGGCATTGAAATCTCTAAGGAGAAGGGCTCCCTCTCTGCTGACTTTCTTCTTCTGGAGCGACGATGCAACTTCACTTGGCGCTATACTCCTGTGGCTGATGCAAAAGGCGGCAATATGGGCTTTGGTAATCTAGATCTGATTGACTCTCGTCAAGGTTTTTGGCCACTAGAACAAAAACATCAGTCAACTCTTGATTCAAGAACGCAGCCATATATTAATGCCGCCTATACTAATCTTGAAAAGGCGATCAATGATCCCAATGCATTAAAAGATTATGCAAAAACAGGGCATGTATGGGAACATAATGTCGCTGGATCTACTGTCTCTGAAGCCAACTCTACTAAACTTTCTACTGATCTAGTATCTCCTTCCACTCTTCCCCCAAACATTCAAGACAAGCTGAACCAAATATTGCAGCAAGAGATTCCAAAAAATTCTTCCACAGCTGCCAAAATCCATGATTGGGCAAAGAATGAAATTACCAGTGAGACACTTCCTGATATTTCAGAACAATTTTATCAGGACCTGGGACGCACTCATTATTTTTATTCTGATACAAATGAACAAAAGGTCTCACTTTACGATCTTAATAAAGGAAGCGACGATGAAGAGGAAAAACAGAAGGCTGTACACGCACTCGTCTCTTTCGTAGGTGGCCCTCAAAAAGCTCTTGCAATCTCTCAAATAGCAAATCAGCAATTTTCTCTTGCTCCAATTTTAGATGATATTTATACCTCTGGCATCATTCAACTGGACAATGGTGAAAAAGGCATGCTTGCTATGAAAAAGGGGGGCACCACCTTGCGCCAGACTTTTTCAAAGTCAACAACAGGAGATATAATTCTTCACGTGCATGCTGATCAGTCTCCTCAAATTTTCATCCCATTAAAGGATTCATCTAATACAACAGACCTCGACCTTAATCAAAGTTTTGTTAAGTATGATTATAATCTCACATTTCATTTTGATGACAAAAATAGGATGACGACGACCGCAAGCCCAATCAACTATGATTACAAGCTTGTTAAAGCTTAGATGATGCGTTGAGTATTTTTGCCATCGCCATCTTAACAGCATCCATTGAAATCCCCCTCATCTCGCCAACATGCGACTCAGGCATGACAGCTGGTTTTGGCAACTCAATGATTTGATGGCCTGGAGAAAAATCTAATGGCCCACAGATGGCAGCAGGACTTTGGTAATGCAAAATTGCGACTGTCGGACACTCGATTGCAAAGCCGAGGTGCATGACGCCGGTGTCCGTGCTAACCAGGAGTGTAGCACCACGCAAGAGAGCTGCAGTTTCTTCAAATGTGGTTCCCTCCACCAAATTCAGTACCTTTGGACAAGCTGCTGCGATGGCCTTACCGGCTTCACGATTGTCATGTCCCCCCGTCAAGACGACACGATGTGGGTAATGCGCTTCTAGCCATTGGATAGTTTCAACATAACGCTCTACCGGCCAATCCCGCCAAGCTCGGGTTTTTCCTCCACCAGTTTGCATGACAAGGTATGGTTTTTCTGCCAGCTCTGGAAAGCGTTTGCTCAAGCCTTCCTGCTCTTCTGGTTTCACTTCATAGATCATCCCCTTCACTGGAGCACCACCAGCACGCGCAGCAACTTTTAATGCTGTCTTAACAATATGCGCTTCGTCTCTTGTCACCACAGGGTGAGAAAGGAGAAATGCCATCTCGCGGCATTCTTCCTGCGATCCAACAAAAGCTCGTCGATTGAGGAGATAGCCGAGCGGAACGGCTTCCGCATTGAGGTGTAGCCCAATCACAAGATCAGGGCGTCGTTGCCAAAAATATTTTAATAGCCGCAGCTGAGAAAGCGGCGATTTACTCAGCCGAATAACTTCATCAATATGCGGATGATGCTGGGCTACCGAAGTGCGTCGGTGATGAGAACAGACGATGATCTTAGCCGATGGGTAAGCTTGATGCAGGCTTTCTATTGCAGCTGAGTCTGCAAGCGCATCCCCAATCCCTGTGCTGCTAAAAATTAAAATCGAGCAAGGGTTCGCTGGCAAGGGCACAGCTTGCGGTGGAAAAAACAAAACAACCCCTCTATAAAACCATCGATTTAAATTTTGAGTGAACGCATTCCACATAATAATAGGATTACAGGTTAAAGGTTGCTGGAAAAGTTTTCTGAAAAATAACTCTCTTTTTGAATTTATTACTTTATTGACCGTTAGCTCAGCTGGTTCAGCATTTTTCCTAAAATACTGTAACCTGCAATCTTTATCTCCGGCTTCTCCCTTGACGAAGGAGTCTTTTACCGTATCCTCACTTATCATGCCATCCTTAAAAATTTGGTTCTTTCTATTTTTACTGACATCAATCTTAGACAAAGCAGCCTTTGCTGATTCTCCTAAGCCCATTGCTCAAGCCAAAACTCCAGCCACCTCTCGAGTCACTATTTTAGATGACGAGTTAAAGCCTGGCACCTCCCCTTTAAAAGGAGACATTCAAATTGTTAAGAGACAACTTCTAATTAAGGGAGTCCCTTTTATTATGAAGGGAGTTTGTTACAGTCCTGTTCGCAAAGGCGGAATTTACCCTAACGACCTCATCACCACTAATCCAACTGATGAAGACTTAGCTGCTATTGAAAAGGATTTTCAAATGATGCATGCTGCGGGCATTAACACCATTCGCTGCTATGTTGCCATCACAGATCCTCGTATTTTGGACCTACTCACAAAGTATCAATTAAGAACGATTGTTCCGGTCTTGAGCAATGAACTAGATTCTTTTTCCACCATTACCTCGCTCTTACTAGCTTTAAAAGATCACCCTTCAACATTAATTTGGGAAGTGGGTAATGAATGGAATTTAAACTTTTTTTATACCATCACTGCAACCGATGTTAATGGGATAGGCCTGGAACAATCTGTTACCTTGCTGGAAAATGCTGCCCATTACATAAGACTGATGGATGATACCCATCCTATTAGTACAGTCATGGGAGATCTACCAACGGATGCCCAATTCTGGTCCAACCTCAACTTTAAAGGAATTGATCTCTATGGAATCAATGTTTATGACGGGGTTACCTTTGGCGATCGTTTTACACGTTGGGTCGCTACCAGCACAAAGCCCCTCTATCTTTCTGAATTTGGAGCTGATGCCTATAACATGAATATTGGCCCCATCAATCCTCTGACAGGAAATCCAGTTGGCGCTGAGGATGATGCTTCACAGGCCTTCGCTGATGGCTCCTTAATTAAAGAAATATTTAAAAATCTCTCTGCGACTGATCCCAAAAATGTTCTCGTTGGAGGAAATCTTTTTGAGTGGAACGATGAATGGTGGAAGTCTGATAATAGTTCTCCTGATACCCATGACCCTGGCAATCTCGAAAGAACTAGCACTGGTCCCTATCCCGATCATGTTTTCAATGAAAAATGGTTTGGCATTGTTGATGTTGATCGTAACCCTCGGCCGGCCTATTTTACGCTTCAGAAACTGTATTTAAAAAACTTACCTTAAGTTTGTCCCAAAACATTTCTTATGAAACTAAAATCATTTATCCAGCTCCTTCTCTGCGTTCTTTTTTTTGGTTTCATGATCATAGCGATGGGGACGCACAAGCAGCAACGGCTTTTAGCGTTTTTTCATAGATATGCACAGCCTTTCCTTCATCAAGAAAGTTCCTTGCTGACAGGCAATATTAATATTAAGGGCCGTCAACTAATCGTCAATGGAAAGCCATTTATCATGAAGGGCATTTGTTACAATCCTGTTCGGAAAGGCGGCACTCATCCTTCTGGCCTCATCACGGTCAACCCTACGGCAGAAGATCTCGTGGTGATTGAAAAAGATTTTCAAATGATGCACGCTGCTGGCATCAATACCATCCGGACTTATGAGCCGTTACTAGATCCACACATTTTGGATTTATTAACAAAATATCAACTCCATACCATTGTTCCTGTTCTTAATTCTTATTTGGCTCCTTTTCATAAAGTCACCTCGACCATCATACGGCTGCGCCATCATCCTTCAACACTGATTTGGGAAATTGGCAATGAGTGGGATACAAACTTTTTTTATAGCAAAAATGCCGATCCATCACATCCTGAAGGGATCGGTTTTCACGAGGCTGTGAGTCTTGTCAAGCACACCGCTCGCTACATTAAGTCACTCGACACAACCCATCCTACTAGCACGGTCCTAACAAGAGCCTCTTTCAACAGCGAAAGCATCTGGCCGACATTTCTTCAGCTCAAAAATATTGATGTCTTTGGCGTCAATATTTATCACGGACTAGATTTTGATCATCGCTTGGAGCAGTGGGGTTCTAACATGCGCAAGCCACTCTATATTGGAGAGTTTGGAGCTGATGCTTTCAATACTACGGTCAACGCTGAAGATGATGCAGCTCAGGAAGTCGCCACAAGGAGTCTCATTACCGAGCTACTTAATAATTTATCCGCAACCAATCCTCAGCACGTTCTCATTGGAGGATGTTTTTTTGAGTGGACCGACGAGTGGTGGAAAGATCAGAAAAGCTCTCCAAACGTGCATTCAACCAGTGGCATGAGAGAACCCGACGCAGGTCCCTATCCTGATTTTGTATTTAATGAGGAATGGTGGGGCATTCTTGATATTGACCGCAATCCACGCCCTGCTTACCAAACGCTGAAGGAACTCTATTCCAAATAGAGCGAAAAAAATTTCACTCTTTGCGATTTTCAGTTGAAGAATAAAGCAGATCGTTTTACTTTTCGATCTTCTTTATTTTTTAACCTGTCTTACTTTGATTGCTTCTTCCTCCTCAAAAAAACAATTAACATTTCTAGCGCTTACCCTGCTCATCATCAGTGCTATTGATAATATTCGTAATCTTCCTCAAACAGCGCTGTTCGGAAGCACTCTTCTGTTTTTCTTTGTTCTTTCAGCAATCATGTTTCTTATTCCAGTTGCACTTGTCTCGGCGCAACTCTCTTCGCTTTCGCGAGATCAAGGAGGCATCTATCATTGGACCAACCTTGCTTTAGGCCCCAAATTTGGACTTTTAGCGGTATGGTTGCAATGGATTAATACACTCATTTGGTTTCCTTCCATTCTGTCTTTTATTGCAGCAACAGCAGCCTATTTTTTTAATCCTGAATTAGCTAATAGTAAGACTTACCTGATCAGCGTCATCCTGATTGTGTTTTGGGGAATGACCTTCCTTAACCTTGCTGGAGTCCATCGCTCTGCTAAGTTAGCTAGCCTTGGCGCCTTTTTTGGAGCACTTGTTCCCATTCTTTTAATTATTGCCTTAGCAATCTCCTGGATTCTCTTAGGCCACCCTATTCAAATTCACCTTCATCTTCAGAATCTCTTCCCAAGTTTTCATCACTCTGAAAGCTGGTCTTCTCTCGGAGCGCTCACAGCTATCATGACTTCCTTTTTGGGAGTAGAACTGGCCACTGTTCACATCAGCGAAGTAAAAAATCCACGTACTACCTTTCCTAAGGCCCTCTTTTTTTCCGTCTTGATTATTTTAACAACGATGACGCTAGGATCTCTTGCTATTGCGTTGGTAATCCCTCTCGACCAAATTAATTTAGTCGCAGGCGTCATGCAAACCTTCGACTTTTTTTTCAAAGCTTATCACCTTAATTTTTTACTTCCTCTCATGATGCTAATGATCTTGATCGGAAGCGGAGGATCTATGATCAGCTGGATTATTTCTCCTGCTAGAGGTCTTCTCCAAGCAGCTGAAAGTGGATATCTCCCTGCTTTTTTTACAGTTCGCAATCGCCATGGTGTAGCAGCGCGTCTTCTCATTGCTCAAGCCATCGTTGTAAGCTTGGCTTGCTCTGCCTGGGGCTTAATGCCGAGCGTTAATGGTGCCTACTGGCTGCTTACTGACCTGAGCACTCAGCTTTATATTTTAATGTATGTCTTAATGTTTTTTGCAGCATTACGCCTTAAAATAAAATCCTCTGCTTCGGTAGACGGGTTCAAAATTCCTGGAGGAACATTTGGAACGATTCTTGTTTGTACCATCGGCCTTTTTGGCTGTCTCATTACTCTCCTCGTCGGATTTCTCCCTCCTGGTAACATTAATGTTGGAGGACAGCAGCATTACTTCATTACCTTTTCTAGCGGAATGATCCTGCTCATTATGCCTGTCCTTTTTTTCTACGTTTACAAAGCGTGGAAAACTCACTCGGTTTGCTCGCTGACAAAATAGTCATACCTTCGTGAAACACAAGCCGCTCTTAGCAATTCGCTGAGACGAAGAACAAGCAGAGCCTGTTTTTAAATAAAGTTACGCCCTGCTCGCAGTGCTCAAAATAGGCATCCAGCCGACTAAGAATTCATTGGATGGATTGCCGCCAAGAAAGCCAGTAAGAATAGGCATGAACGAGGATAATCACAAACCTGCAGTACATTTAATAATCGAGGATATGAATGTTGAAGCAACCTAGTTATTCGCACCCTCATTATACCATCTTCATGAATTAGCTGGACTATAGGACGCAGGAGTTTTGGCGTCTGACAAGGCGGAAGAGCGAACGCTACCTTCTAGTAACGTGAGTGATGACAATGCTGTCAGGCGCCAATAAGAACAAGTCGGATAGTCCAGATCATGAGTATAGATGGTATTAAATAGCATTTAATGCGCTGCACCTTCAGATTCAGAAAGCCTGCAGAGCTCCTTATAAAAAGCAATTCATAGAAAAAATGCTACGTGAAGTGCTCCTGCTATGAAACAAGAGCGCTGCTTTTTTTCTAATATAGTTTATTAAATTGAAAGGGGCACGTTAGAAGCGCCCACATTTTTTCTTAGGACAAGGCCGAAGATCGAGACGCTATCGGAAGATAACGTAAAATCTGAGAACGCAGTCCTAAGGAAAAAGAGCAAGCTTATGGCGTTCCTTTTTCAATTTAATAGACTATAAAACCAAACTCAGTTTTTGTAAGGTCAAAACCCATTTTGACGACAGCATCAACCTTAGCGAGGCTGATATCTCAAATACTGAAACTAAGCCCGCTCGGACAATCCGAGCGGGAGTGGCAAGTTGCAATAATACAATTTATCTACCTTCCAATTTTGCGAAGAGGCAACCCTGAGAGCAAATTACTTTCGATTTTTTCTAGTGAAACACCTTTTGTTTCTGGAACAAAAAGTCGAAAGAAAATGATGAAGACTATTTGAAGTCCTCCATAAAGCAGGAAGGTCTTACCATTACCTAGTTTTGTCAGCATCGTCAAAAAGGTTCCTCCAACAATAGCGTTAGAAATCCAATTTGCTGCTGTGCTAAAGGTCACTCCAAGATCACGTCCTGCCAATGGGAAAATTTCTGAACAGATAATCCAAATGATAGGGCCAGCACTCATTGCAAACCCAATAATGAAGAGCAACAATGCAGTGATAGCGTAGTATCCAAGAACAGGAGATTGCTCTAGATCCATGCTAAATAAGCCTCCCACAGTAAGCATCGAAAGTCCCATAACAACAAATCCCGTATACATCATTGGCTTGCGTCCTAATTTATCAACAAAAGCAATGGCAATGAAGGTGGAAAGCATATTAGTCACACCAACAATAACTGTTCCCCACATCTGTCCGGATGTGCTAGCAAATCCAGCAATTTTAAAAATACGAGGGGCGTAGTACATGATAACATTAATACCCGTTAGTTGCTGGACCAATTGCAACATGATACCAAGCATAATAGCGCGACGAAAATTAGAGTTATTGAACAACAGCTGAAACCCATTCTGTTTTTGTTGAAGATTCGTCTGAATTTCGACCACTTCTCGTGCTATTTCCTCTTCTGGCAAAAGCATTTTTCGGAAAACATCGACTCCACGCTCTTGAAATCCCTTAAGAAAAAGCCATCTTGGACTTTCTGGAAGAATCAGTGTTCCTAAAAACATTAAAGCTGCTGGGATTGCAATAACACCAACCATAACGCGCCAATGGCCTCCAACTTGTCCTCCAATCAACGCTGTTGTCCCAAAATACATGTCGCTTAAAAAGGCAACTAAAATCCCAATAGTAATCATGAGCTGATACATGGAGACCATCATACCTCTCACATGCTGAGGAGAAACTTCTGAGAGATAAAGGGGTGCTGTAAAAGAAGCCAATCCAACGGCAATTCCCAATAAAAATCGTGCGGCAATCAACTGATCTGCGGAAGCACTCATGGCACAAGCAATGGATCCTCCTGCAAAAATAAAGCCACTAAGAAGCATTGCTTTTTTACGTCCAAACCTATTGGAAAGAGTGCCTGAAATTAGAACGCCAAAAACAGCACCCCAAAGCGTTGCACTAACAATAATCTCAATAGCATGATCACTAATTTGAAATTCTTTTTGGATAAATTCGTTAGCGCCTGAAATTACTCCTATATCAAGCCCAAATAAAAGCCCTGCAAGAGCAGCCGTAAATCCAATAAAGTAGACGATAGCATTCAGTTTTGAATTAGATGGTTTCATAACAGAATAGGCCATTCTGAAATGAGTCAAATGACAAGCTTTTTTTGTTTTTATTTAAAAAAACTTTTTTATTCTTGTCCCTTGCTAAAAAATCAGCTAGTCGCTCCGGTTAGCTTTCTTGCTTCCTGTAAGAGCTCTATTTTTTCCCTTTGCCCCCTCGACAAGACGTTGATTCCAGAAAAGAGCCGTATCACTAAATTGCTTTATAGTTTGTTGAAACTGTTTCAAAGAAATACCCTTGAGCTGCTCTTGATAACAAATAAAGACAGCTAAACTTGCTGGATCTACCCCAATTGTCGCTCCATTAGTCCCTGCCCACATTAAATTAGCCTCTAGCAGTTCTCTGTAAAAAACGCCTCTTTCGTTCTCTTTTAACACACCAACTAAGCTTGAAAGAAGAAGCATATTCTGTCTTTCATTATATTCGAGATCAATGGTTACGCGATCGTCAAAGCGCAATGAATAAATACCCTGAGGGTGAAGCTCCAAATGAGGAATCCCGATACGTTCTCCAAATATTTTGATAAGTTCTTGGAAATGCTCTAATGACATAAACTTCCCAGCTACGTGATTAATTAGTTCAAGATAGGCCAGATCTTAATAAATGCAACTATTTGTTATTTTTCTTTTATTTTTTTCTCGTAAAGATACGCCTTCTTATTTCACTGCAATAAACAGTTGTTGTTGCAATAGTTCTTTCTCATTAAGATCTTCTATTTTTTTTCCATCTTCTTTTAGAACATAAAAGGTATCAAAAGCGGCTCTCATCTCCGTGGCAATTCGAGCAAGATCAATAGAAAGGTTTTGTTGGCTAAGAGCTCCTAAAAGATCATAAAAAAGACCCTGTCGATCGGGCGCCTCTACCTCTATTAAAGTGTAAATTGGATGCGAATGAGAGTCTATCACCACGCGTGGCTTAATCATCTCTTCGGGCATAGGTTGCCATTGATTCAGAGAATAATATTCTGGTTTTTTAAAAATTGGCTTTTCTGTCGTTTTTAAAAATCCTTTGAGACTTCTTTCCATAGTTCCCTTTTCTTTTTCATTAATCAAAGAATCTCGACGAACACTATTTACCCTAAAAATATCTAGGGTTAGATTATCAGCTCGTGTAAAGACTTCTGCTCCAAGAAGATTGATTCCTGCTAAGAGAAATGAAGCTGCTATTTTTTCGAGCAGATACTTACGATCCCATCCGCAAACCCAAACTTCAGTACATCCTTGTTCAGGGTGCTCTTTCCAATAAATTTCAGGATCCAGAATATTTCTTTGAGAATTTTTAAAACGCTCAAAGAACCTTCTAAACAAATAGATATGTTCAGTCAAAGCTGGAATCTCTACTGTCCTAAAATATCTCTCTGGCATCTGCTGAAAATGATTTCTTATTTCTTCACTAAATTCATCTCCCAAAAGAAGGCTCACTTTTTTTTCTGTATCAAGGCGATTGACATCCTTTTTTTTAAAAAACTGAAATCCTATTTCTAAATAATTTTTTGTTTTTTCAAAAAGATTCCATACAAGTTGTTCTTTCCAATCACTCCATTGCTCGTCTCCTGTTCCCATACCATCTGCCAGCGTCAAAATCATAAGAGCATGAAGTGTTGGAACTGTTTGAACAATTTTTGAAAAATTACTGATTGTCGTAACATCCTCTAAGTCACGGGACCTTGCAACTGCTGCTAGTTCCCCATGGTAAGTAACTAAAGTGAGTAATCGTTCGCGTCTTTCTCCAGTAAGGCTAAACCTCTCTGCTATTTTTTTTGTAGAAGTAGCACTAACCTTAGCGTGATTTGAAGCGTTAGCTGCTTTACCAATGTCATGAAGCAAAACACTGAGATAAAGAATGGCAGGGTCATCTAGATTTTTAAAAAGATTCCCATATCTCAAAAGTTTTTTATTGCTGCTAAACAGGAGTTGATCCATTTTTTCAATACAAACTAATGTATGTTCATCAGCAGTATAGTGATGATAGAATTCATGCTGAACAAGACAGGTCAAAGCTCCAAATTCAGGCAGATATTTTCCTAAAAAGCCAAGATCATGCATGAGTCGAAGAATACGCCCGACTTCTCCCTTACGAGAAAGAATAAGAAAAAAGATATTACGGTTTTCTACCGCTTCTTGGAACTGGTGATCAACAAGTAATAATCGTCTTTTAATAAGATCACTTAACTCTGCAGAAAATTGGGCTCCTTTAGTTTGAGCTAAATAGAAAACCCTCATCATGCGACTAGGATCTTTGTTAAAAATATTACTATTTTCCGGAAATAAAATTCCTTTTTTCATTAGAAAACCATCATTTTTTTCAGCATTAAATTTTTTATAAAAAAATGAAGTAAATACATTTTCTCTTTTTTCTAATAATTTCATCCTTTCAAGAACCAACGAAGTAATAAGATAAATTTCTCTTGTTTTCTCATAGTAATCTTTCATGAATGCCTCACTTCTTCTAAGAATATCTCTTTGAGGATATCCTAGCGCCGTAGCGATGTTACCTTGTAATCGAAGTGTAAGCTTGTCTTGAGCTCTTTTTTCTTGATCGTGCATTTCTTGCCTAACATTCAATAAAAATGATTCATTTTTTTCTAATTTTCGACGCTCACTTTCTCGAAGATATTTTAGTTCTACCAATCTAGAAAGATTACTTGCTTTGGCACAAACACGAGCAATCCAAAGAAGGTTCTGATAATCTCTTAATCCTCCTTTCCCTGATTTAATATGAGGCTCTTGCATGAAAACTGTCTTTCCAAATTTTTCATGCATTTTTTTTAGATCTTCTAATCTCCAAGAGATGTATTGCTTTTCTTTTCTATAAATGCATTTTTTAAAAAATTGTTCTTTAAAGTTATTAAAAACCTTTTTATCACCTTTAATAAATCGCATTTCCATCATTGCGGTCTTTGAAAGCATATCTTGATTAGCATGATCAATTGCTTGCAAAAGAGAACGTGTTGCATGACCTACTTTTAATTCGAGATCCCATAACATCATTAAAATAGTGCTCACTACTTTTTCAGTAACATCTGTTATGACTTCTGTTTCTTGCAAAAACATAACGTCAATATCACTGTGAGGACTTAACTCCCTCCTTCCATATCCTCCTAAGGCAATAACAGAAAATCCCGCTTTTTTTAAAGAAATCTTATTTTCTTGGAGAACTGCAGTAACTATTTCTCCCAATATAACGTCTATAAGGTCAGAGCGACACTGACTAATCTCTTTTCCTTTAATTTCTTGTTTTTGCCATTTTTTAAATTGCTGATATGCCCTATTTTTAAGACGTTTAAATTGATCTAATAAAAACTTTGGAGAAGAATTTGAATCTTTTAATGATTTTTTTGATTCTTCAATTAAACTTTCAAAAGAAATTCTTTCTTCAATTGAAAGCGAAAGGGAAAATTTCATAAGTTAAAATGAGCTAAAGGAAGAATGACTCAGAAATGAAATATTAAGAGAAAAGAAAAAGCGAAAGTTTTAAACATTTATATAAATAAATATTTTTTTATTTAAATCATTTCATCATATTCATAATGAGAATAACTTTTTTATTTAAAATTAACTTCTTTAAAACAAAGAAATTAACTTATCTTTTAAAATGTTATTTATTCTTGGTATTATTGCAAAATTTTAAGAAAGAGTGTTCTAAGGAACAAAATATTCTAACTTATTTCCATTTATACACATTTTTTTAACATTAATATCAAATCCATTTTTTATCCTATTTATATAAGAGTAAAGACGCCGTATGACTTTTTTTAATTATCCTAAGCATTATCAAGTTATTGTCATTGGAGCTGGGCATGCTGGTATAGAAGCGGCTTTAGCTTCTGCTAGACTAGGGTGTGAGACACTGTTATTAACCCAAAATCCTGATACTATAGGGCAAATGTCTTGCAACCCAGCAATAGGAGGTTCTGCGAAGGGACATATTGTACGCGAAATTGATGCTCTTGGTGGAGTTATGGGGATCAATGCAGACGCTACAGGAATTCAATTTCGAATGCTCAATGCTAACAAAGGTCCTAGTATTAGAGCTCCTCGAGCTCAATGTGACAAGAAGTCTTATCAATTTAGGTTAAAGGCTATTTTGGAAAAAACTCCTTTCCTAACAATAACCCAAGCTAACGTAGCTAAGTTTTTGATAAAGGATGATGAAGTCATCGGTGTAGAAACGACGTTTGGAATTAGATATCATGCGCCAGCTGTTGTTCTAACAACAGGAACTTTTATGAGAGGGCTGATTCACGTTGGAAAAAAAACACAAGTTGGAGGAAGAATGGCTGATAGCGCTTCTACTATTAGCGAAAGTATTGAATATTTAGGTTTCAAGTTGGGGCGTTTTAAAACAGGAACTCCCTGCAGGCTGTTAGAAAAATCTATTAACTTTTTAGCTTGTGAACGCCAAGATGGAGATGAAAAGCCTTCCCCTTTCTCTTATATTAGAGAAACTATTACTCCAGAAGTAGGAGAGATTCATACACTCAACTATTATAAAAATGGATTATTCCACGTGGAACAGATACCGTGTTGGCTAACGTACACCAATGATGAAACACACAAAATAATTGAGGATAATATTCATCGATCCCCTCTTTATTCTGGAATGATAGAGGGAGTGGGACCTCGCTACTGTCCTTCTATTGAAGATAAAGTTGTCAAATTTTCAGAAAAAGAAAGGCATCAAATTTTTTTAGAGCCAGAAGGCCGACACACAGGAGAGATTTATGTTAATGGCCTCTCAACAAGCCTTCCATTTGAAATTCAATATGAATTTATCAGATCTATTGCTGGTCTTGAAAAAGCAGAAATTCTTCGCCCGGGATACGCAGTAGAATACGATTATATTTTTCCTAATCAGCTGCACTCTACTCTTGAGACAAAAAAAATTAGTGGTCTCTATTTTGCAGGCCAAATTAATGGAACTTCTGGCTATGAAGAAGCTGCTGGCCAAGGGGTAGTTGCAGGAGCTAATGCAGCATTAAAAATTCTTAAAAAAGAACCATTAATTTTAGGGAGAGATGAAGCCTATATCGGTGTAATGATAGATGATTTGGTGACACGAGGGACTCCAGAACCTTATCGCATGTTTACGAGTCGTGCTGAGTATCGACTTCGATTGAGACAAGACAATTGTGATATCAGGTTAACTGGCAAAGCGATAGACCTAGGGTTAGCTTGTAACTACCGCAAAGAAAAATACTTAGAAAAAAAATCATCAATTTCAAGTCTCTTAGAAAAGCTTCCTTCTATGCGCTATGAAGGTATTGTTCTAGAAAATTGGTTGCGCCGGCCCGAAAACCATGTAGAACGGCTTCCCTCAGAAATAAGAGAAGGATATTCGCTGGAAGTTTGGTCTTACCTTGAAACAGAACTGAAGTTTGAAGGTTATTTAAAAAGAGAGAATCTTCAAATAGAGAGGGCTAAAAAGCAAGAAGAGTGGAAGCTTCCAAGTCAAATTGATTACCATGCTATTTCTAGCCTGAGTTCGGAAGCGCGGCAAAAGTTAACAGAATATATGCCAACTTCGTTGCGACATGCTTCTCGCATTAGTGGTGTTACTCCAGCTGACATAGATGTGCTTACTCTTTGGTTAAAGAGAAATGAAAAAAAATAACGATTTTTTTTGACGATAAGGCAAAGAAAACGTGATACTGATCAGCTATGGCGATGATTCCTTATGATCTTATTGTAATTGGTGGTGGCCCTGCGGGCTACGTAGGTGCTATTCGTGCGGCGCAGCTTGGTAAAAAAGTGGCCGTAGTTGAAAAAGAACGTGCGGGTGGTACATGCCTCAATTGGGGTTGCATTCCTACAAAATCTTTATTGCGAAATGCAGAACTTTATTCGCTTATCAAGAATCATGCAGGGGACTTCGGTTTTGAAATTGGTGGTGTGAATTACGACTGGTCTAAAGTCATTGGGCGCTCACGAAAAGTTGCTGATAGACTTGCTGGTGGAATTGAATTTCTTTTTAAAAAAAATAAAGTTGATTATATCGTTGGTGAAGCAACGGTTCCAAAATCAGGACAGGTCGACGTGATCAAAAAAGATGGCTCTACGACTCAACTTGCAGCTCCAAAAATCCTTATTACGACGGGCGTTGTTACCCGAGAAATGCCTGGATTCCCAATGAATGGAACTTCAGTTATTGGAAGCCGACAAGCTATGGCTCTTCCAACACAGCCAAAAGAGATCATCGTTATTGGAGCAGGCGCAATCGGCATTGAATTTGCTTATTTCTTCAATTCTTTTGGGACCAAAGTCACTGTCATAGAAATGATGCCAAATATTCTTCCAATTGAAGATACTGAAGTCAGTGCTGCGCTTGAAAAATCTTTGACAAAACAAGGCATCAAAATTTTAACAGAAACAAAAGTTGAAAAAGCAGAAACGACAGCAACAGGCGTTTCAATTACTGTTTCTGGAAAAAAGAACGAAACCTTAACTGCTGAAATAGCACTTGTTGCTATCGGTGTTACCCCTCTCTTGCCTGGCGGAATGGCTTTTAAGCTTGATGCCAAGGGATATCTTTCCGTCAACGAAAAATATGAAACAAGTGTTCCAGGAATTTATGCGGCTGGTGACATCATCGGGCCCCCATGGCTTGCGCACGTTGCAAGTTGGGAAGCCATTCAAGCTGTTGAAGGAATGTTTGGAAAAAAGAAGCCTCAGCGTCAACGTACGTTCCCAGGATGTACTTATTGTCAGCCGCAAGTTGCAAGTGTTGGTTTAACGGAACGTGCTGCTAAAGAAAAAGGCATGTCGATAAAAATTGGGAAGTTCCCCTTCCAAGCAAGCGGCAAGGCACAGGCAATGGGTGAAACGGATGGTTTTGTAAAATTGATTTTCAATGAACCACACGGAGAAATTGTAGGAGCTCATATCATCGGCAATGAAGCAACAGAAATGATTGCAGAATTAGGTTTGGCAATCACACTCGAAGCTACGTATGACGATATTGCTAGTACGATTCATGCTCATCCAACTCTCAGCGAAGCCGTAATGGAGGCCACGGAGGCAGCTCATGGCCACGCCATCCACATCTAGAAGGATAGCCTCAAACTTTACTGATGAGACAAAGCGCTGTATAGCGTCATTATTCCTTGTGCTTTGTCCTCAGTAGCAAATGTTGAATATATTCCTAGGCTTTATGCGGGAATAGGTTCGTAGAAAACTAGATTTTGAAAATGACATCTTCTAAAAAGCAGATTGATTTTTTGCGCAAACGTGTACTGAGAGAATGGCGTGGACTTCCAAGCGAATCTACTCCTGATAATCAGGTTATTTTTGCAGATGTGCTGACCAAGGTTGTGACCAAACTAGGTCTTCATACGCGTATCAAGCAGGAAGAAATTGCTGCAACTTGGAGCGAATTAGTGGGTGACTTTTTAGCAGCTCATTCTGAGCCGCAGCAGCTTTCGCATGGAATTCTTTCTGTTCGCGTAATTCAGCCAACGATCCGTTATGAATTAGATCGTGTGTGGAAAAAAGAGTTATTACAAAAATTACAGTTACGCTTTGGTGCTAAATTAATTCGTGATGTCCGATTTGGGTCATAGTTTTTATGGAACGAATTATTGAAATTAAAGGGATCCGAGCGCCAGTATTTATCGGTGTTCCAGCCGAAGAGCGAGCTCAGTTACAAGAACTCTGCTTTGACTTACGATTTGCAGCTTGTCATCAACCTGAATCATTAAACGAAGATCTTACTGCTACTGTTGATTATGCCATGGTGAGGCAGAAGCTGATAGAGCTAGTTCAAATGAGGCCTCGGAGTTTGATTGAGACATTAGCGGATGAAATTACAGCTGCTTTCCTTCTTGAATTTTCACTGCGATGGATAGAGGTAACAGTTCGCAAATTTATTTTGCCAAATACTGATTATGTTGCTGTGACAGTCCGGCGTGAAAGCTAGATAGGATCTTGCATCCAGCCCTCAGTATAAAAAGCGGAAAGAAAAATCATCAAAGTGTTTTCATCTGCTTTTCCTATTAGAGCATTTAAAAAAAGTCTATAGCTAGGCATTGCGGCGTCACTCCGATGCGCGTCTTCACGAGTATTTCTTAAGCACTGCGAGTCTATAGTCAAATTACTTAGAAATGACAATAAATGGACTTGAGCTTAGTTAGGAACAAGCAGCGGTCTCATCCCATTACGTTATCGTTTAGATAGCGCCGGTCTTCGCCATTTTTATTAAGAGGGCTCTGAAAAATTCAAGTCAGAGTATGCGAAGCAAAGACATGGGCTTGGATAGAGATGCTTGCGAGTAAACACAAAGCCGCTATCAAGTAGAGACTGTTTTTTTGTTTGGCTTTGTTGCTGAGACTATCACCAGCGGCAAAGCTCCCTAGCCTTTTTATTCGCCGTTGTTACCAATAGCCTCTACTGGGCAGCCTTCCATTGCTTCTTTGCAGAGAGCTTCCTCTTCGGGATTAGAAGGTTGTTTATAAACATAGGAGTGCCCCCCATCATCATTGCGCGTGAAGTTAGCCGGAGCTGTTTCACGACAAAGATCACAGTCAATGCATTGATCATCGACATAAAATTTTCCTGAAGCATTGTCAGGATATTTGTTTTCAACATCAGCCATAAAGAAGTTCTATAATCTAAAGCCGTTTTGAATGATTTCAATGACTTTTTTTGAAACAATGTTGAAATCAAGATCTGCAAGTGTATCCGTTGGGCTTGTAATGGCGACGCTCTTTTTTGAGTGAGGCTGCCAAATCGTCGGATCTACATCACCAAAAAGAGTGACAGTGGGGATGCCAAGGCCTGCGGCGATGTGCATTGCACCACCATCAGCTCCAACAACAAGATCACAGGAAGAGAGGGCTGTCATTAAGCTTCGGAGGTCAGGTGTTTTTTTTGCAAGAACTGCAGGAAAGGCTGTTTTAAGCTGCTCTACGAGCAAGTCATCACCTGGATGTTGAAGAGAATGAGTTGAACCAGGAGACCAAAATAGTCGGATGCGAGCATGAGGCAACAGTGTAAGAATAAGTTTTTTCCATTGCTCTAAAGGCCATTGTTGTTTGAGGCGGCGTGCTGAAATTTGGAGAGCAATAATAGGTAGTTCTGGAGAGCTTGGAACAAAGAGATTTTCAGCAACTTTTAATTTTTTTTCCTCATTAGAAAGAAAGAGTGACATTGTTGCAGGGAGTGGTTCTGTGATTCCGAGGGCATGAGCATACGAAAAAACTTGCAGAACGTGATGTTGCTGCGGAGCAATGGACACTGGTTGATAGTTAGATGGAAGCGAAACATCTTGGGAAGAAGCGCCATAAATTGTGCTAGGCCGAATCCAATGAGCAAGGCGCACAGTGCGCTTATTAAAGGTAGGAGAGGCTATAATCAACACATCATAGCGCTCTCTTCGAAGGTGACAAAGAACGAGCGCCTTTTTCAAGATGGCGAGCGCTTTTTTTCTGAAGCCTGAAACATGCTTAGCTTTTTCATAAAACCACAAACGAGACAGTCGTGGATCGTGGCTCACCAAATCAATGTTGTAAGAGTTTCCTAGAAGGTCAATTGTTGCTGCAGGATAAGTCTTGTGCAGTACTTCAATGAGCGGTGTCGTGCAGGCCAAGTCACCAATATTATCGTTACGAATGATGAGGAACTTCATTGCAAGGCAGGCTACAAGCTATAGAGAACAGGCTACAGAAAAAAATAAGTTCTTATAAAATTTTCTTCAGCCTTTCTTCTTCATTCAGTAGTCTGAGGGATATGACTCAACAACCTATTCTTCCCACAGAAGGACGTCATGCCCTTCATCTTTTTTTTCGAGTTGATCAAACAGTTTGGTCTTACCTTGATCAAGAAGAACAACAGGCAAGGCTTGCTGCCTTAGAGGCCCTTTTGAACGAGGTTCGTAGCCTTCCTGATACACAGCTTTTGAGTTTTAGCATGGTAACACCAAAAGCAGATATTGGATTCATGATGATGACGCCTGACTTGCAGCAGCTCGATGGTGCTGCAAAAAAACTAGAGCGCGTACTTGGTGAGGGAGTTTTAGTACCTTCTTTTTCGTGGCTCTCGATGACAGAGCGGAGCGAGTATGGGATGAGTGATGAAGAATATGCTGCAAAATTAGAGCGCGAAGAAAATCTTTCTCCTGCAATGCCTGGCTTCGAACCTAAGATGCAAGCCTTTCGAGAGCGAGTTGAAAAATATGTTGAGGAACGTCTCTATCCAGAACTACCGACAGCCAGTGACTTTCCAGTGTTTTGTTTTTATCCGATGTCCAAGCGTCGTAACCCAGATCAAAACTGGTATGCACTGCCACTTGATGTCCGGAAAAAGTTAATGCATGGACATGCGCTTGTAGGACGGCGCTATGCAGGACGAGTCCGGCAATTTATCACAGGATCAACGGGGCTTGACGATCAAGAATGGGGCGTTTCTCTTTTTGCAAAGACGACAAACTCGATCAAAGAAATTGTTTATGAAATGCGCTTCGATGAAGTGAGTGTTAAGTATGCAGAGTTTGGCGAATTTTTCATTGGCATTCAAATGACTCCAGAGGATCTTGCAGAGCGGCTAGGGCTGAAATGAAGTTAAAGGAGGTCTAGAACATTTCAAAAATATTATAGCCGATGTAGTGCCCGGAACGAGGAGCGCAAAAACGGAGTGTATATCTCATACTTGAAGTTTTGAGCGCCGGAGTGAGACTGCAATACGCGGCTATAGAATTTTTGAAAACGCTCTAAGCAAAATAGGTTTCTTTCACCCAAAAGTAGGGCCCAAATTCAACTGCAATCCTTTTTTGAAGTGCAGAGATTTTTTCCTTGCTGATGTCCCCTTTCAAAGCAGCCACCATGGTAGAACCTGAGCCAGTCATCCAGGCAGTAGCGACTTCAGATTGTTGCTTCAGCCACGATTTTAACATGGGAAGCTGCAAATATTTTTTGAAGATAGGGGGCTCAAGATCATTGAATATGGCAATGCTATCAAGGTTAGTTGGTTTTGCTTCTAGTCTACTTTGAGCCTCCAGCATGCTGTAGGCTTCCGCTGAAGCAATCGGAAAGGGAGGCTTGATTAAAAGTAATTTCCAATGAGGGAGTGAAATAGTTTCTCCTAATAATTCTCCACGTCCTCGGCACCATCTCGGTTTGGGGTCGAGGAAAAAGGGAACGTCTGAGCCAAGCGATGTTGCAAGTTGATGAAGTTCTTCAAAACAAAGTGGCTCTTCGAAAAGCGCGTTCATGCCCCGCAGAATAGTGGCAGCATCGCTACTTCCGCCGCCGAGGCCTGCGCCATGTGGAATTTTTTTTAATAGCGTGATCGTTATTGGGTCGAGCAGACCGCTAGCTTCTTGAAAAGCCTTTGCAGCTTTAATGCAGAGGTTATCGTCGCCTGTTGGGAGCGAGGGATCATTACAAAAAAAGGTGATGTTTCCAGGGGCATGACCGTGCGTATGTAGGAGTTCTATTTCATCAGCAAGTGCAAGGGGGGCCATGAGGGTTTCAATTTCATGGTATCCATCTTCTCGCTTGCCGAGAAGGCGCAGCGAGAGATTGATCTTAGCGGGAGCGATGAAATTCATAAAAATTAGTTTGAACGAAGGAGCGTTTAAATTGTCAAATCTAGCAGGGAGAAAAATCACGATCAAGATAGAGTCAGATAGCAATGAAAATAAAACAAAAAAACCACCCCCGTTTAGCTGTCGTAAGCCTCATTCTTTTATCAACTTTTTTTGGAAAACCAAATAAGGCCTATAGCCATAGCAGCATTGCATTTCAATCCAGTAAAAAAGGACCAGAGGTGAGTGGAAAAATGGTTTTTTCTCCAGCAGATAATCAAAGTAGCACAGACTCTATTTTTTCTTTAATCACCATTGGAGACCCTTGTAATGCGCCAGATGATCAGGGACGTGGGGCTGTTGAGAAAATTTATCAAATTGGAAAATACGAAGTAACAGCGCGTCAGTATGCAGGCTTTCTTAATGCTGTGGCTTGGAAAGAAGACCCACATGGTCTTTATCACTCTGAGATGGGGAGCGATAAAAAAGTAGCCTGTATTCAGCGTGGTATAAATGATGATGGAACTTATCGCTATGATCTCATTGATGATCAAAGAGGAGATCTTCCCATTACCTATGTCACGTTGAATGATGCGGAACGATTTTGTAATTGGCTGGAGAACGGCTTGCCTGGCCGCGATCAAGACTATCAATTTTTACAGCAAAGCACTGAATCTGGAGCTTATATTTTTTCGCAACAAGACAATCAAATGTTTGCTGAGGCAAATCCTAATGCCCACTATCATCTCCCTAGCGATGATGAATGGATGAAGGCAGCGTACTATAATGGAGGCGGGGCTAGTGCCAGATATTGGCTCTACCCAACCCAACATGATACAGCGCCTAGCGCTGGAGCAGGAGATGTTACCAATTTTGCAAATTATCAAACATATCAGGGGAATGTTAGGGATAATTTTCTAGACGCGTTCCTCATGATTACTGCGGTTAATTGCTTTGATAAAACAGAAACTTTTTATCAAGCCTGTGACATGGGTGGTAATGTTGCAGAATGGACAATCCCAACAGGCTCATCAGGTCCTGCACTAGCAAGAGGTGGGTCGTGGCAGTCTATTTATAGCTGGTATGGGCATAATGAGTTAATGAGGACAACGCTCCCAAAAGGCTATGATCCTTCCACCGCAACCAATTTTATAGGATTTAGAATTGCTGCAACAGTTGATCCAACTTTCTTAGGCAATCAAAATCAATCCAGCTTTGAGCCTTCTCAAACGGTAGCAACAGATGGAACAGCAAGCGCTGCATCCTCAAAAATATTATCTAACGATGAGGTTTTTCTTGGGAAAATGTTATTCACTGGGGGGGTGTTGCTAGCTAGTTCCCTTCTTTTTATTGGTGCTGAAATAGCACTTGGTATTCTTGTTCCTGAGGTCTCACTTCCTATAGCAGTGGCTGTGTTAGAAGGAGATTGTGTGGATGAACTTGCTGTGGTAGAGGCAGAGATGATGCCTTCTCTCGCTCCTGCTACGGGGATGTATGATAGTTTCTTAAAAACATTATCCGCATTTCCGCCTAGAAGAATACTCGTAATGGGAGTGCATCTTTTGATCAATGCGTACGCTGTTACTAAAAGCGCGCAAATAAAAGGATAACTCAGTTCGACTGCATCATATGAGGAAGCGCTGTTGACCACGCATGATGAAGTGTTTTCATATTCCACTGATAAGGCGTGCCATCAAGTGCAATCGTAAGCTCTGGGTTTTCTGTCACAACACCGAGACGGTGGAACGGAAGTTTGGAGGCATCTAAGATCTTTTCTACTTCATCTGCCTTAATAGCAGCTGTTGAGAAAATAATGCGACCTGAAGTTTCGTTGAAGAGAGTCACATCAGGGCGTGCCTTGATTTTTTCTAGCGAGATTGTAGCTCCCAAAAGAGGAACATCTTTCGATTTTTGAAAGCATGACTCAGCGAGTGCTACAGCTAAGCCGCCTTCCGAGCAGTCGTGAGCACTATGGACTAGCCCAGCTCGAATCAAGGACAAGAGCTGTGCATTAATATTTTTCTCGTGGTCAAAATCGATGCGAGGAGGAAGGCCTTCTTTTCTGCCATGCGAGACAAGCAGATAATGAGAGCCGCCAAGCTCTTCGCCAAGGTTTCCAAGTAAGAAAATTACATCGCCTGGATTTTTAAACTGCTGCGTGGTGATATGGTCTTTCGCTTCAATCAATCCAACCATGGCAACTGTTGGAGTTGGGTCAATAGAAGATTGTTGACTCTCATTGTAAAGGCTCACATTTCCTCCAGTGACAGGAACATCAAAAGCTCGACAGCCTTCTGAGATGCCTTCAACGGCAGCGCGTAATTGGTAAAAACTTTCTGGCTTGTGAGGATTGCCAAAATTCAAATTATCAGTGACTCCAATGGGCGTTGCTCCCGAGCATGCTAAATTACGAGCAGCTTCTGCCACAGCCGCTTTAGCCCCTTCTTTAGGGTCAAGGGCGCAGTAAATTGCATTGCAATCGCTGGTAGCGGCTAACAATTTATCAGCCTCTCGAAGGTAGAAAACAGCAGCGTCGGAGCCTGGGGGAACGACAGTGCTGGTTTGAACCATATAATCATACTGGCGCCAAACCCAATTTTTTGAAGCAATGCTCGGATGAGCGAGAAGTAGGAGCAAGGTAGACTGAATGTCAGCGACAGGGAGCGTTGTTGCATCAATAGCTTCTGGAGCCTTCCATGGAGCAGCTTCCCGAGCGTAAAGTGGAGCGTCGTCGGCAAGGGCTCTCGCAGGAATTTCTACAACGGTTTTTTCTCCAGAGCGCACGCGCATCATCCCATCATCGGTAACATGACCAATCAAAGCATAAGGAAGCTCCCATTTTTCAAAAATCTTTTTTACTGGTGCTTCTTGGCCTTTGTTCACGATGACGAGCATTCGTTCTTGAGATTCGCTCAATAAAATTTCATAAGGCGTCAAGTCGGTTGCACGTTTGGGCACAAGGTTTAAATCAATTTCTACGCCAGTGCCACCCCTGCTTGCCGTTTCGCAAGTAGAACAGGTGAGACCCGCTGCCCCCATGTCTTGGATGCCCGCAACACAACCACTCGCAAGGAGTTCAAGACAAGCTTCGAGCAAGAGTTTTTCGCGGAAAGGATCGCCAACTTGAACAGCAGGACGATCAGCCTTTGATTCTTCTGTTAACTCACGCGAGGCAAAGGCAGCTCCGGCAAGACCATCTCGGCCAGTTTCTGCGCCAACATAAAAAACAGGATTGCCAACACCTTTTGCCGCCCCACGAGCAATTTGCTCATGACGAAGAACACCTAAACAGAAAGCGTTAACAAGAGGGTTGCCATTGTAGCTAGCATCAAAATAGATTTCGCCGCCGATCGTAGGAACGCCAATGCAATTTCCATAATGTGAAATTCCTGCCGTGACGCCAGCGAGGAGTTGTCGATTAGCTTTAGCCTGTTGGGTATCACCTTCAATTGTGCCGAAGCGGAGGGAATCGAGCAAGAAAGCAGGGCGAGCGCCCATGGTAAAAATATCCCGAATGATTCCACCAACCCCCGTAGCAGCTCCTTGAAATGGCTCAATCGCGCTGGGATGATTATGGCTTTCAATTTTAAAACAGACAGCCCAACCATCACCGACATCAATAACGCCAGCATTTTCTTCACCTGCTTTGACCAGCACTTTTTCTCCTGTTGTTGGAAACTTGCGTAACTCGAGTCGAGAGTTTTTGTAGGAGCAATGTTCGCTCCACATGACGGAGAAGACACCAAGCTCCTCTAACGTTGGTTCTCGTCGAAGGATCGAAAGGATTTTTTGGTACTCTTCAGAAGTGAGACCATGTTCATCAAGGAGGGCTGGAGTGATAGTAGAAGAGCTCATAGTAACATCGATTCAAAAATCAAACGACCATCAGTGCTCCCAAGAAGCTCTTCACAGGCTCGTTCTGGGTGAGGCATGAGCCCCACAATATTACGCTGACGATTGCAAATCCCCGCGATATTTTCCATCGAACCATTAGGATTAGCTGCGGCTGTGATTTCTCCTTGAGGCGTACAGTAGCGAAAAAGAATCTGATGGTGCTCTTGAAGCTCTTTCAATGTTTTCTCATCAGCCGTGTAGCATCCCTCACCGTGAGCAATAGGAAGGCGAAGGATTTGTTGAGGAGTGCACTTGTTAGTAAAAGGAGAGGTTGTTTCTTCAATGCGAAGATAAACTTCTTCGCAACGGAAAAGGAGTTTTCGATTACGAATTAAAGTGCCAGGTAAAAATCCAGCCTCACAAAGAATTTGAAAACCATTACAGATGCCGAGGATTCGCTTTCCTTGATCAGCGGCCTCTCGGAGGGCTTTCATGATGGGAGAGAATCGTGCAATAGCGCCGCAACGAAGATAGTCGCCATAAGAAAAGCCACCGGGAAGAATAATAGCATCAAATGCATCAAGCGATGTTTCTTGATGCCAAACTAAGGATGCAGAGGTATTCGGAAAAGAGCGAAGGGCAACGAGAGCATCGTTGTCACAATTGGATCCCGGGAATTGAAGAACAGCGCAATGCATCTGATTATGAGAGAATTTCCAAATGATAATCTTCAATAACAGGATTGGAAAGAAGATCGCGGCAAATTTGATGCAGCTGTTCTTGCGTAGCTCCTTCGATTTCAAGATCGATTGATTTTCCAATACGAACAGAACGAACTCCGCTGATACCGAGATGTTCAATAGCTTTCGCAGTAGCAACCCCCGCTGGATCAAGGACAGCGGCTTGAGGCATAATAGTAACACGTGCTTTCATGAGATCTGAAGTGTAGTTCAAGTTTAGTTGATGGGAAAGAAATAATCGATTCTTTGCTCAATCTAAAAAGTCTATTCAAGTTGTAAGGCTCTTTCTTTTGGAATTGTTGTTGGTGCAGGAGCACTAGTAGGAAGTGGTCTATTAATGCAACATCGAGAAAAAATTTGAACGTTATAAAAAAAATAGTGTCAAAGTAAGTAAATTCACATTTTTATTTTTTAAGCATTGTTAGAGCCGCTTCAAAAAATTAACGTCAAAATCAACCTAAACTAACATATTAAACTCCTATGAAAAGTATCACATTAAAATTAGCATTTCTTATAGCGCTTGTTTGCTCAAGTCTTTCCATGGCTGCTCAGCCAACCATTAATAATGACAAAATCGTCTTCGATGGTCTTTTTCAACACACTCAACCTGATTGGATAGAAGTAATCATTCAACAACCAGACAAAAATGTTAATAGTTATGAAGTTTTTGCAGGTAGTGATTGGAGCAAAGGCCCTGCTATGTCAGCAGCCAATACCTATAAGACAACCCTCTCTCTTCCAAGCCCTATTCGTAACCTCACTTGCGATGAAGCAAAACATCTCTTCTACGTTGCCGGCAATGACTTTGTTTCCATCTCTTCTGATGCTGCAACTTGGTATACGAGCACCAAATCTGTTGAGGTTCCATTTGTAAATATTGGGAGTGACGCAAAAAATAACGCTGCACGGATCTTTTCAACTTCGCAAATTCCAAATAAGCCAAGCTTTATTCCTGCATTTGTTGTTGTTGGAAGCGACTCAGCTATTCAAAACTAAAACAAACTGAAAACAGTCTAACCTTGAAAGCATCCTGGATCACCTCCAGGATGCTTTTTTTGTACCTTTGACGAAACAATCACGTTGAATATTTGGCGCTCTTGCAGGGCTCTTTCATTGTGGAGGAACGATTGGCTTGCAGCTTCTGGTACGGCTTCGTCTCTTTGGCGGTTCCTATTTTCTTATTTTTGTTTCATGGCGTGATCGGCTGAAACAAGATTTACGATGGGCTCCCATAGCATTTTTTCTGTTTGTTTTATGTTGTCTTTGCACTTCTCAACTTCAAATAGTAAGAAATGCGCTCGCCTTTTTCCCGCTCACTTTGGCGTTCTATGATCGATAAGCGGATCAGAAAAAATGGGGAAATTTTTTTATGCTGATCTTCTTTTTTTGCTCTGGTCATGGATCCATCCCTCTTCCCCCTACAGAACGTCAAGCGATGGCAGCCGCGTAATCCTCAATCCTTAGCTTACAACTTCATCATTTATCAAAAGCAGCCGCAGTCACTATCAGTCAAAAACCCAGCTCTTTCTGCAGGGTTAACACGCTTCTTAGCCCAGCTCTCAACAAGGAAACATCGGCTTAGAACAACCTGCTATTATAGTCGAGTTTATTGCTGCCATGAGGGAAATAGAGAGAAAGACGGTCATTGCCCCTCGGGCTCTCAATCTGTATCCTTTCTCTACACCCCTGATCAGTTTTACATTTAGCTCCAGTTTATCAATATGAAATCCGAATCCCGTGCTTTTTTAAAGAACCTCCTTGAAACTCCCTCTCCGTCAGGATTTGAGACCCGTGGGCAAAAACTCTGGGTCGATTATGTGACTCCTTTTGCAGATCGTGTCGAGGTCGATGCCTATGGAAATGCTTTCGCCACCATCAATCCAGAAGGTTCTCCTAAAATCCTTTTGGCAGGGCATGTTGATGAGATCGGGATGATGGTTTCTTATATTTCGGATGAAGGATACCTCTATTTTAAAGGGATCGGAGGCATTGATCAGACGTTGGTCCGTGGACAACGGGTTGTTGTTCATGGTGCTCAGGGAGCTATTCCTGGGGTGACCGGCCTTCTTGCCATTCATTTGCAAGAGCCAGATGATCGGAAAAAAGTCCCTCCACTCCACGAAATGTACATCGACATCGGCGCCTCTTCCCGCAAGGAGGCAGAACAACTTGTCAGTATTGGAGATGCGGTGACCTATGCTGCTGGTTTTCAGGAGTTGGCAGGAGGACGTTTTGCTGCCCGGGGATGTGATAATCGGATTGGCGCTTGGGCTTCTGCAGAGGCACTCCGTCTTGTGAGCAAGGATCGGAAAAATTTAAAAGCATGCGTGATTGCTCTTTCGACGATTCAAGAAGAAAACGGTCTCTATGGAGCGACAATGGCCAGTTACACCATTCATCCGGATGTCGCGCTGGTAGTTGATGTCACGCATGCGACCGACATCCCAAACTGCTCAAAACCCAAATTTGGCGAAGTGAAACTTGGAAAAGGTCCCGTCCTTAGCGTCGGCAGCTCGAATCATCCAGTCGTCAATGATCGACTCCGGGCTGTTGCTAAGAGAAATAAAATCAATCTGCAAATTGAAACCAACCCTCGTTGGACAGGCACGGATGCTGATGCCATCTTTTTACAAAAGGGAGGCATTCCAACAACATCGATTGGCGTTCCCAATCGGTACATGCACTCTCCTGTAGAGATGATTCAAGCTTCCGATCTTCAAGAAACTGCCGAGTTGCTCGCAGCATTTTCATTGAGCATCAAGAAAGATGAAAAATTTGGGGTGAAGCTGTAAGAAAAAAAAGGGATGAAATTTTTTTGGAAGCTGGTTCCTATTTCAAAAAAAAATAGGAAGAAAATTGATCAAGCTGAAAAGAACGGAGAGATTTTTAGAAAAGGCAAGGCCGAAGACTGAGCGCTATCTCAACGATAACGTGATGGGATAAGAACGCTGCTTGTTTCTAAATAAGATCACGTCAATTTATCGCCATTTCTAAGTAATTTGACTACAGGCTCAGCTAGTTGCTAAGGCTGTTTTAGCCTTCTGCTCCTGGAGCGGCTAAAGCCTGTTCCCTCTCAGTACGCTTTTTGTAGGAAATGCGGCTGTGCAACATTCCGAGGAGAGAGAGGACGATGGCATCCACAACTTGATGGAGTTCTTTCATCGTGATAGGACATTCATCATATTGACCGTCGTGCAGGCGCTCTTCCATAAGATCGTGGACAAGATCAGCGAGGCGTTGAGGAGTTGGCTTTTCTACACTACGAGAAGCGCTTTCTGCTGCATCAGCGAGGCCAATGATAGCAGCTTCTTTCGACTGTGGTTTGGGCCCTGGATAACGAAAGTTTTCAATAGCTAAGTCTGGAATATCTTGGGGGCGCAAGTTCATCATCTTGCCACCAAGCTGCGCATCTTGCTGTTGTTGTTGAGCGCGCTGGAAAAAGTAGCGAATGATAGTTGTTCCATGGTGCTGGCGAATAATATCGATGATGCGAAGAGGAAGTTTATTTTTAAGAGCAAGATCAACGCCCTCTTTAACGTGGGCAGCGATAATGAGAGCGCTCATGGTTGGCGTGAGTGTATCGTGAGGATTTTTTTCAGAAGAAATGTTTTCCGTGAAGTACTCTGGTTTAACGAGTTTTCCAATGTCGTGAAAATAAGCCCCCACACGGCAAATCGTCGTATTTGCGCCGACGGCCTCTGCCGCAGCCTCTGCGAGTTGAGCTAAAGCCAGACTGTGTTGGTAAGTTCCTGTGGCTTCAACGGAGAGTCTTCGTAGAAGTGGATGGTTAAGATCCGACATTTCAATCCATGAAATATCAGTTTTAATGCGAAAGATGGCTTCCAAAATTGGCAAAAGCCCGCTCACAACAACAGCAGTGCAGAGCCCGCTTCCAACAGCTGTCATACTTTGGAAAAAAAGGAGAGACCAGGGAATGTTTTTGAGTGTTGCGTTTTCGAGAGGGCCAAGTTTTCCAAAAATAATAGCGAGGATACCAGCAGCAATACCGCTATAAATTCCAGCACGGATAATGAGAGAGCGACGGCGAACATGGCGTGTTGCGAGGACGGCCACTAGACCGGTGATCAATGACGTGATCATGAAGAGAGGATGAGAACCACTAAAAAGAAAAGCGATCCACAGACTGCTGAAGAGCGTGGCAAAAAGACCTTCGCTCTTTCCCAACAAAACAGAAAGTGCCAAAGGGGCCAATGCGTATGGCAGCAAAAATGGAACAACGCTGGTGTAGAGGCTATCATGCGCTCCGTGAAGCAAGAGGAATTTTAACAAGACACCCTGTGTGAGA
Source organism: uncultured Chthoniobacter sp. (assembly GCA_964402065.1). Taxonomy (GTDB): domain Bacteria; phylum Verrucomicrobiota; class Verrucomicrobiia; order Chthoniobacterales; family UBA6821; genus CAIWMF01. The sequence goes on from CAYOAN010000006.1 coordinate 123,896, forward strand.
AGCGCTCCAAAGACCAATGCTAAGCGAGAATTACTACGCAAGACTTCGGAGCCGCTGATCCAAAGGTGCCCCAGTGCACCAACAAAAATAAAAAGCGTGAGAGAGACGCGCTGTGGGGCGTAAGGATCAGAACCATAAAAATCAAGCACACCAAAGCCGAGAGCAATAACAAGAAGAAGCAACAAGCGGATCATTTTTGCCTTTTCGAGGAGGAGCAAAAACTTATTTCGTTCTACACGACGGCGTGTCTTGCCACACGCAAGACCGCGGGCAGCTAGCTGGCGCTGTTCAAAATACTTGACCATAAAAACAAGATATAATTTGCAGACGGGAGGTTACACGAAAAACGATCATGAATGAACACCAGGTGTCTGCGACCTGCTTGCTTGATAGGCTTTGATAATAGCCTGGACGAGCGCGTGGCGGACGACGTCTTTTTCTTTAAAATAGTGAAACCCAATCCCTGCTGTTTTTTTTAGGATAGAAGTCGCTTCCAAGAGACCGCTCGGTTTGTTTTTTGGCAAATCAATTTGAGTTACGTCGCCCGTAATGATGCAGCGTGATCCGCGGCCAATACGAGTAAGAAACATGAACATCTGTTCGGTTGTCGTATTTTGAGCTTCATCCAAAATAATGAAGGCATTATTCAATGTTCGGCCTCGCATATAGGCAAGTGGTGCGATCTCAAGAATGTTTTTATCGATATAACGCTGGATCTCTTCAGGCTCGAGCATTTCGTGTAAAGCATCGTACAAAGGACGAAGATAAGGGAAAATTTTTTCCTGGAGAACGCCGGGAAGAAATCCCAAAGCCTCTCCTGCCTCAACAGCGGGGCGTGTCAAAATAATACGACTGACTTTTTCTTGTTTTAACGCAGCGACTGCTTTCGCCATAGCAAGGTACGTTTTTCCAGTTCCTGCTGGACCAAGTCCAAAGGTAATATCGTGTTGGTCAATTTGATGAAGATAGGAGCGCTGAGATTCCGTTTGAGGGACAACAGGAGGCTTGCGCGGGGAGCAAAAAATGCGATCGGCCGACTTTTCTTTCCCTTCAAAAGCTGATTGTTGCACGATGTCCAAAAACTCATATTGGCCGATGCCACCATCACGTTCGTGCAGTTGTTGCAAGCGTTCAAAAATCCAGATGGCTCGCTTTATTGACGCAGAAGAGCCAGTGAAGCGGATCCATGCATCGCGTGTTGTAATCGTAATGCAAAGAGCTTCTTCCATAGCGCGAAGCAATTTTTCGTCATTATGATAGAGGCTTCGCAGCAAATGAGGGTCATCAAATTCTAGCGTCTGTTCAAGAGAGAGGGATTTTTGAGAGGAAGATTTCACTTTATTGGAGATCTGGAGCGACTGGAGACAAAGCAATGAGTGGTTAACAGCGGGTAATAAGTAAGAGGGTCGCCTTCGACAAAGATAAATTTAAAAAAAGTCTCATAGGCACATCAAATTTATTAAAAACTCATTCATCATGGGTTTCGTCACCCGAAAACCATTATTTTTTCTTATCCTTATATCCGTAAACTAAAGCCCAATGAGTTCTCTCTTCTGGCGATTGGTGAATCTGGACAATGGCGTAATAGGTGCCAGTATTTTTCGGGACAATATAGGCGCCTGCAGCGCTAAAATGCTTTTTATCATTTGGTTTTTGCCAGCTTTCAGTTTCTGCTAGTTGGCCAGCCTCATCGTAAAGGTGAACAGAAATAACAGCTGCTTTGACATCAGAGCCTAAGACAAACCAATATTCATTTCCTTTGAAAAGCTGCGCAGTAACGGCTTGGCGATCATTGACGCCAAGATCGCCTCCCCAAGCATCTTTCCGGAAGGCATACTGTCTATGATAAGGCAGGGCCGCTTCGTAAGCAAACGAGAGAGCATCATCCACTGTTGCGTGAACAGCCCCGGCACACGCGATCATCCCTGTCAAAACAAGGAGACATCGTTTAAAAAGGAATGAAAAATGCGATCTCACAGGAATTAAGAAGTCGTATTGATGAGAGCAATGAGTTCACTAGTCAGTGCATGAATTTTTTGAATCCGCTCCTGTTGAATGATGCCACTTTTTTCTCCAATGATGCGGGCAATTTGGTCCAATACTTTATCGATTCGGAGGACCAAGTTGTTTTTGCGAAGCCGTGGGGACATTCCAGCGATACAACGTTTAAAATAGCGAACAAGCTCGGGCTGGTGAAGCAACTCGGCGCCATCTTCTGTGTAATGAGCAGCAATGATTGCTGTGAGGACATCAGTGCCACGAAGCCAGCCGCCAAGACTGACTAACTGGGCAAGATTGCGGTCGTTCATTTCATCCATCGCCGCTTGAACATCATTCCGGGCGCCGTCAAATTCGGAGCGAACCCCTCGCCAATCTCGATGGTCCGCTTTTTCAATGATGCTCTTGCTTCGAGTGATTACTGATTTGCGCACATTGACTGCTTCAGCCAGGGAAAGGACATCACGGCCTAAGTCTTTTACGCGCTCTGCATCTTCCGCTTCAACGGCGACGAATCCTTCTGCAATAACAGAACCCAAGAGGAGAGCAATCTGAGAGCGTTCCTCTGGCGTGTGGGTTTTGCTCAAGCGAAGTTGAGATTTCCAATTGGGATTGCCCATTTTATCAAGGACCGCAAAAATTTCACTGGGGACAGGAACAACAACATCTTCAACAGAATCTGCTGGAAAGTCCGCCAAGTTTAACGAAGCAGGAGGTGAACCTGCTTGTTGCACAGCAGTCTGCTTAAGAGCAGCCGCGCTCAGTGGCTGCGGCGATGTTGAGGGCATTTCCACTGCGAGCAAACTTGCTAGCGAGGAAACAAAAAATAGCAGAAAAAAACTTTTCATGGAAAATTTGAGAAAACTCCGAAGACTAGGCTACAGAGAAAACTATTTTAAAACAAAACAATATTTTTGAGTTAAAAAAAGAAAAGGGGTCAGTCCCTGATATTGCGTATTTTGGTGTCAGTCTATGATATTTGGTGTCAGTCCATTAGTTTTTTGAAGCTGGCGCAGAGGCTCAATTTTCCTGGCATGAGAGCCTTTTCTTTGCTAAGGACAACGAGGTTTTTAGCGAAGAGATGTTCTGCCGGATATTCCTGCTCGACCCTGCGGCTTCTAACCTGTAGCCTGTATCCTCCAAATGGACGCGACAAGACTAGACCATATTCTCACTCAGGCTGCTCAAAAAAAGATCCTCGTTTTGGGGGATCTGATGCTAGATGAATTTGTTTGGGGAAATGTGCAACGGATCTCTCCGGAAGCGCCTGTTCCCGTTGTGGAAATTCAGCGCGAGTCGAGTTATCCTGGGGGGGCGGCTAATGTTGCTCGTAACCTAAGGCAATTTTGCGAGGAAGTTCATGTTCTTGGAAGGATTGGCTGTGATCGTGCAGGAGAAAAATTGACTGCACTCATGGAGGAGGAGGGATTACAGACCGACGGCTTGATTGCAATGGAAGAGACTCCGACCATTGTAAAAACGCGCATCATCGCGCAGCACCAGCAGGTCGTTCGGGTTGACCGTGAAAAAAAAATTGCGCCCACTCCAGAGCTTTTGCAGATTGCTATTGAGCGTGCGGAAGCGCTACTGCCTTCAGTTGACGCCATTCTTTTTGAAGATTATGGCAAAGGATTTTTGCAACAGGAACTGATTGAAGCAATCTTGCAACGGGGAGCTGGCAAAGTGATTACTTGCGACCCCCATCCTCAGCGCCCTCTTGCTTGGCATGGTCTTGACGTTATTAAACCAAATCGAACGGAGGCTTTTGCGGCAGCAGGAGTTTCTTGGACAGCGCCGGTTGCCCCTCCCCTCGAGGACCAGGCGCTTTTACTAGTTGGAGAAAAACTATTACAACGCTGGAACTCAAAAGCACTGCTTATCACATTAGGCGAACAAGGCATGATGTTATTCGAACAAGGAAAAAACCCTTATCACACGCCGACGCGAGCACAGGAAATTTTTGATGTCTCGGGAGCTGGTGATACAGCTATTGCTCTTTACACGCTTGGCCTTGTGGCTGGCGCTACTTCGCAAGAGGCTGCCGAATTAGCGAATCATGCTTCAGGCATTGTTGTTGGCAAATTAGGAACGGCTACCTGTTCTTCTGAAGAACTAAAACAGAGTTTTCAAAAAATTACAGGATGAATCCCTCCAGCATGATGTGTCGGCCTGCCATTTTTTTTGATCGTGATGGAACATTGATGAAAGAGGTCGATCATTGCCATCGAGCTGAAGATGTTCAAGCTATCGAAGGAGCTGCTGATCTGCTTGCTCAGACTCATATCCAAGGCTGGCTCCATCTCATCATCACTAACCAGAGTGGCATTGGACGAGGCTATTTTACAAAAAAAGAATTTGATGACGTTCAAGAAGAGTTGCAGCGTCAATTAAATGGGCTCATTGATGGCGTTTATATGTCGCCTGATATGCCAGGTTCCAATTCAGTGCGACGGAAGCCAGCGCCAGGCATGCTTCTAGAGGCGGCAGAAGCATTTAATATCGATCTCACTCGTTCCATCATGATTGGGGATCGCTCAAGCGACATCGAGGCTGGAAAAGCTGCGGGGTGTCGTACCATCTTGGTTCTTACCGGGTATGGAAAAGAGCATCGTGACTGTGGTGCCGATTTTATTGCAGAAGATGTGACTCACGCATTGCAGTGGGTGTCACAACAAACAGCGAGTGCTCATTCATGAAAGCCCCTGCAAAAAAAGCTTCTAGTGTCGTTTTAATCATTCCTGCACGCTGGGGATCAACTCGTTTTCCTGGGAAGTTATTGCACTCATTGGCCGGAAAGCCCGTGCTGCAGCATGTTTGGGAGCGATGCAGAAGCGCCCGTCTTATCGGTCGCATCATTATAGCAACTGATGATCGGCGGCTTAAAGAAGCTGCAGCATGTTTTGGAGCAGAGGTTGTCATGACGTCTGTGAAACATCAATCGGGAACAGACCGGATTGCAGAAGCCATCAAAAAGTTAGAAAAAAAAGAGCAGGTCGCATTTTCTCATGTTATCAATGTTCAAGGCGATGAACCCCTTATTGACGCACGCCTCATCGATCGTCTTGCAAAAACCATGCTGGAAGATTCCGAGGTGGAAATGGTCACAGCGGCCACGCCTCTTAGCGAAGAGGCTCATCGCAATGATCCTAATGTGGTAAAAGTTGTCCTCAATCGGAATAGCGACGCCCTTTATTTTTCGCGGAGCCTCATCCCTTATCATCGAGATTTTCGCGATCAGAAGTCAGCTGTGAAGCCACTCTTGCACTTAGGAATTTATGGATTTCGGAAAGATATTCTCAAAAAGTATGTCGGATATCGTCCCTCTCCTCTTGAGCGGTGTGAGAAATTAGAACAGCTTCGTGCACTCGAGTATGGGATTAAAATTCGAGTTCTCACGACAAATCATCGCGCCCTTGGAGTCGACACGCCAGAGGATGCAAAGCGGATTGAGGCCTATTTTCATCGGGGATAACGCGGCCTTAACATTGCCGCAACAATGAAGGCAATGCCGATCGCGATGAGGAAAAAGGAAAAAAATTCTCCACGCGTGAACATGCCAATCAGCGGGGCATCAGGTTCGCGGAAGATCTCCCCAGCAATGCGTAGGAGCGCATAGGCAATAAAGAAAGTTCCTGTTAAAACTCCATTCGGTAGACGAAAGCGGGTTCGCATGATCCAGAGGAGCATAAATAACACAACGCCTTCCAACAAAGCTTCGATAATTTGGGAGGGATAACGTGGAGTCAAAATCGTTGCGAGATAAGCTCGGAGAGCAGGAGAGCTACTCACGCCAGCAACAACGGCATCGACATTAGAAAATCGTGGGTCAATCGCTGTGGTATCTTGCAATGTTGCTGTGACAAATCCAGGAGGGAGAACGGCAAGTTCTTTGGGAAATTGCATCGCCCAAAAAACGGTTGTTGCACGACCAAAGAGTTCTCCATTGATGAAATTGGCGCAGCGACCAAGAAATAAGCCGATCGGAGCTACAACCACTAAATTATCTCCAAGATTGAGCCACGAGACACGATGCCGCCGAGCATACCAGAGTGAGTAGAGGGCCAGGCCGATGATGCCGCCATGGCTTGACATGCCGCCTTCCCAAACGCGACAGAAGAGCAACGGATTTTCTAAAAACCCATCAAGGTCGTAAAAGAGCATATAACCAAGGCGTCCGCCAATCACCACGCCAAAAAGCGCTCCCCACGTGATAAAGTCCGTGACTTGATCAGGAGTAAGATCGCTGTAGCCGCGTCGCGCAAGATAGCGATAGAGCAATGTTCCAAAAAGGAAGGCCCCAATGTAAGCGAGACCATACCAGCGCAAGCCGATGTTATCGGTAAAGCGAATGAGAAATGGACTTAGATCGTGGACGTAGAAAGCGAGGGGCATTTTTATGTTATGTTTTTACGATGGTGGATGCTCCCCATCCCGAGTAGCTTCCTGCAGAAAGCCAATGCGTCCATCCATCAAAAGTACGATCCTTCTTTTCCCCTGCGATTAAACGCCAATAAGTTTTAAATTGCTTATTGCCTGCAAAACCGGTGTTCAATCTTTGGATTTCACTATTTCCTGAAAATGAAAAAGCTTTGATAACGTTTCTCACGGCATTGGTCATCTTGCTCAATTTTAAAGTTGGGTTAGCAAACCACATTTTTGTCATTTCGCTGAAACGAGATGTTCGATCCTTGCCGCTTTTACAATAGACATGGGTGGGAATGTTACATTTATTCAATAGCAGGCTATACTTCGCTTGAAATTCATAGGAATAAAAACTAGAGCCTTCTTGATTACGAGTTGAGCGTAGCTCTCTTACATCTTCTAATAGTTTCCATTCAGCTGTGTTTTTCAAATCATTAGAATGAGCTGAGTCGATATCTTTATATAATTCAGCTATCTTTTGTTCTATTGCGCCATTGTCTTGAAGGTAATGATCCAATGTCTTTTCGGTTTCAGCATCTGGGCTTCCTTCTATTAGTTGAGAAAGCTCTGTTTGTTGGGCTTTCTGAACAGAAAAATTTGTATATCGCACTTGAGGTTTTACCCAAATGGAGGTCACTTGATCCGTTCCTGGCTTGCAATAATCAATCTGAATAGGTTTGTCATGCACCCAATTTTTAATGAAATCTAATTGGTCTTGCGCCATCGCGGATTCTTTTTCCTTGTTTGTAGAAAGCAGCCCAATATGAGCGTGTTCAATCGGAAGGGGTTTGTTTTCATTATATGTTTCAGCGCTAACATCAGCAGAAACCCAATTTGGAGTTGTTTCAAGCATGGCTGATAAAATTTGCTTATAGCGGTTCATGGCTGTTTGTTCGCGCGGTGTCATGGTGCCGGTACTTGCAACAGCATCAGCCTCCTCTCTGGGTCTTGGTGGCATCAACATTCCTGATCGTACAAACTGGAGGGTTGGAGGGGGATTATTCTTATCTGTGCCTTCAAGAGAGAAGGTTTCGGTCCACCCATTAACAGCATTTTTATTATTAATATCGGTAGAAGAAACACCAAAGATGCCTAAGTTATTTGATAATGATTTGAGGCGACCAAGGGGCGTTATGATAGATTTATAGCTGGTTGTCTCCGTAGCAGCCTTTCCATCGACAACCTCTCTATAACTAATGGTATTCTCGAGAGGTTTTGTCCAATTAGCCTCTGCTTCAACCATCGCAACGGCCTTAGCAACGCGATAAGAATTGATGGGTTTGTTGCTTTGAGAGCTTAACCCTAGCTGTCGGCCAACTTTATTCGCAATGGTTTCTCCATGAGTTGAGGCAATGCCGTTGAGTAATGAGGCATCCGTTAAGTTAGTCATTTTTCCGTGACCAAAAAATTCTCCACGAAAGAACGCTTTCCACCCTGTAACAGGGCTCACTTTACCAAAGGAAAAGCTAGCCATGAGCGTGCTTTTATGGGAATCAGCAGCGCTCCTAATGTCTTCGCTTATAGCTAAAGGTGATTCTGACGACCTTGAAACATTCATAATGCTGCTTTTTAATCTAGCTGTGTAATATCAACGAGTTGATGACCACTAGCCTCTTGATCGGCTCTAAGAGAGGCTTCGGGGTCTTCAATGTTTTGATTTTCTAAAAGTGGTCTCCAAGAATTTGATGCATTGGCTAAATCTGCAATGGCATTTGCTAGGATTTCGCCTGTTAATAATTTTCCATCAGAGCTGTAAATGGCTAATGCGCGAGCAATGATGACCATGCTCGTCTCTCGCTCCATGCTAATTGTGGCGCCATTTGTCCCAGACCAAAAAAGATTAGCTTCGAGTAGCTGCTCAACAACCGTGCCGCGATTTTCTTGAGGTAACGTTCCTATCAAGTGATGAAGGACAATCGTGTCATTAATCGCATTAAGGGTGATGTTAACTTGAATCTTATCGTCAAGTTGCAGAATACAGGTGTCATCTTCCTCGCTAAACTGTAAGTCATCTAATTCCAAAAAAAGACCGAGAGACTCTAAAATTTCTTTTCCGTGAGTATGAAAATTTTCATCCATAAAAAATGCTTATTCACTTTTTGTTTTCGGCCCTTCTACTGCAGGAGCTAACACTTCTTGATCCCACAAGTCGTTATTGCCACCTAGAATTTTTTCTTCACTTCCAATTTTAGAATTAGTTATTGGCCTGCGGATACTGTTGGGCATGGAGATGCCTGCCTTGCTTAAAATCGGAACAACCTGAGGGTCGATATTGATCATCGCATTATAAAAAGTAATGCGAGCTGTTTTTCTAGCGGAGACGACGGATGGATCTTGCAACCCTTTCTGATGGGCTGCTTCCAACTTTTTCAAGTCTGTGGGAGTTAGTGTAGCAATTGATTCAGGAGGGTAATTGGAAAGCCATGAATGAAATTTCATCCCAAAATGCTTTTTATGATGAGAAACTTGAACCTCATTTTTAGGAGCATGAGCATTCATGTTTGCAAAAATAGTATCAATCGTAGGATCGGCTTTGAGCATGGCTTTGTGCAAGGCCATGCGAGCAATGCGACGCGTTGATTGAACAGCGGGAGTTTGTAATGCAGCGCTGCGAGTCTGATTGTATTCTTGGAGTTCAGCAGGAGTGAGCTTAGAGAGATCGCGTGGTTGTTGTGCAGCAGCTGTGGCGATTAGAAGGGCCAGTGCAAAAATCGAGAAAGATTTTTTAGTCATGATAAGATGAATAGCTACAAAACAACTCGAAGAACACAAAAAAATTTTCCTTGCACGCTTTGCGCTTTTTGGTGCTTTTCCCCAACTAAGATCAAGTCAACTTATTGTAATTTCTAACTAATTTGACTACAAACGTTACAACGTCTCTGGCGCGCTTAACAATTCTTTCACTCGTAACAACAGTCGTCCTGCTGCGCCACCATCCAAGACGCGGTGATCAAAACTCAGTGTAAATTGAGCTTCAGTTGTTGGAACAAAAGTTTTTGTAGAGGGATCCCAGGAAGGAACTGTCTGGCCAACCCCCATGCCAAGGAGCAATGTCTGTTCGGGAAGAGGAATGGGTGTAGCTAACGTGAGTCCAAAGACACCGTAGTTTGTAATTGTAGCAATAGATCCACCTGTGTCGCTTGGAGCAAGGCGTCGGGCGCGAGCAAGGTCAACGAGACGGTTGTAGCGTTCCACTAATTCAGCGAGCCTAAATTGATCGGCATTGCGAATAACAGGCACCAAGACACCATCCGCCGCCTCAACGGCAAAGCCAATGTCAATCGAGCGAGGGTGAATAATACGAGCGCCAACCAAGCGGCCTGCCACAGCGGAATTTTCAGAGAGAGCTACCGCAAGAGCGCGAAGCACATAAAGCGCTGGTCCGGCTTTTGGTGTCTGCTGTTTCCTATGGGCTAGCATTGCATCGAGTGGCATGGGTAGAACGACTGTTGCTAGTGGGCGAGTCCAACTGCGACGCATGGCATCAGCAACGGCAACACGCATCGAAGAGGCTGGAGTAATTTCATTGCGCTCTAAATCTTCCAAAAATTGTTCCAAATCCTCAATGGTCACACGGCCATTAGCACCGCTGCCAGCGACACCTGCCAAGTCAGCAGCATGCAATCCAAGTTCGGTCATGCGTGCTTTCATTCGAGGAGAGAGGAAGGAAGCGCCTCCAGCGTGAGCGGGAACAGGAAGGCCTCGTACCGTTGGCTCCACTTTTGGTTTTTCTTCCAACGGTTTTTTAGTGGCAGGAACTTTTTTTGGCTTTTCAGCAACGGGCGCTGGCGTATCGCTAATACCGAGACGTTCAGCATCAGCATTGCTAATTTCTAAATAGCCAAGCGTTGCGCCGACTGGATAGCTCTCACCTACTAATGCAGTGAGTTCTTGGAGTTTTCCAGCGCAAGCAGCCGTCACTCCCATCACGGCCTTGTTTGTTTCTACTTCAAAAATTTCAGTGTCAGCATCGATCTGATCACCAAGAGAAAAGGAAATACGGACAATGGTAGCTTCGGCAATTGATTCGCCGAGTTGTGGCATGATAATAGGAAGGAGAGGCATAGGAGCAGGTTACAGGTTGCAGCAAAAATTATAACTTAAGTAAGCGATGTAGTGCATCAGTAATTGAAGTTGCCATCGGTCGATGTGTTCCCCACAAAGCCGGATGATAAGGAACAGGCGTGTCTTTGGCATTAAGGCGCTGAGGTGGAGCATCGAGAAGCCCGAAGCCTTCTGCTGTTACCCTGGCAACAACTTCAGCGGCGACGCCTCCCCAAGGAAAAGCTTCGCTCACAACAAGCAGGCGGCCCGTTCGCGCAACAGAAGCCAAGATGGTATCGGTATCGAGTGGCTTCACTGAGCGGAGATCGACAACTTCAATTTCATAGCCTTCACTGGTGAGTTCTGCTGCTGCAGCTAGCGCCTCATGCAACATCGCGCCGTAAGCAACAACTGTGGCATCACGACCCGGACGAGCAATACGGGCTTTGTTAAAAGGCAAAGCTTCGGTTGGAAGAGACTCTGCCTTGAGATGGTAATAAAGAAACTTATGCTCACAAAAAATGACAGGATCCTGCAGCGTCATGGCTTCAAGAAACATGGTGTAAGCGTCTTCCACAGTGCTAGGAGTCATGACAATCACGCCTGGGTAAGTGGCATAGAGCGCCTCTACGCTTTGGCTGTGAAATGGTCCTGTGCCAGAAGTTCCGCCATAAGGCAGGCGAAGAACAATGGGGCATGGAACTTCTGTCCGATAAAATAACGTGGCAGCTTGATTGACAACTTGATTCAGTCCGCAGATAGAAAAATCAGCAAACTGCATTTCTATGATGGGGCGCATTCCCTCAATAGCTGCACCAATAGCAACGCCAACTAAGGCATCTTCACTAATGGGTGCATCAATCACGCGACCTGGAAATTCTTTTGCGAGGTTTTTAGTAGCTTTGAAGGCTCCTCCAAAATGGCCAACGTCTTGCCCATAAATGAAAACACGAGGATCATCGGCAAGTGCTTTTTGCTGAGCAAGGCGAATGGCTTCGAGGTAGGTGATCATGAAAGTTGAAGTGAAAGTTTAAGTTTAAGTTTCGAGATTTCGCAAAGCAAATTTTTATGAACTTCCACTGCGATGAAGCCGTTAGTGTAGATGAAGAGCAAGGAGTAACGGCACGCAGAAGGGCAGTGTATATGGAAACACTTGATGAGTCGAGTACAGTCGTGAGGCCGTTCTTTGCTGCATTAGTAAAACTTAAAACACGCTAGCGTAAGCATTCCATTCCTCCTCATCAGGATCAGGGGCAGGCTCACGAAGAACACGAGAAGTGATATTTTCGACTTCTTGCTCTAGTTCCTGCCGCCAAGAAGCGATTTCTTCGGCAGTGGCTAAATTTTTTTCAAGCAGCGTTTCTTCCGCAAGTAATAAACAATCGCGTCCGAGTAGGGATGCTTTAATCTCGTGAGGAATATAGGAAGCATCATCGTGTTCTCCATGTCCGACAAGGCGCAATAAATCAGCAACAACGAGTTGAGGGCCCCCTCCAGCACGGGCCGCAGCAACGGCTTTTCCTACAACCTCGAGGCAACTCTCTAGATTAACTCCTTCTGCATGATGTCCAGCAACACCATAACCAATGGCTCGATCAATAAGGTTTTTACAGGCAAACTGGCTGGTGTTGGGGGTGGAGTAGGCATATTGATTGTTAGCCACTACGACAACGAGTGGTAATTTTTCTACAGCAGCCATGTTGAGCCCCTCATGAAAACTGCCAGTCGAAGTCCCCCCATCCCCAATACAAGTCGCACCAACAACGCCCGTTTCTCCTCGGAGGCGTCGTGCTAAAAGCGCACCAGCAACAGTGGAAACCATAACGCCAAGGTGGCTAATCATGGCGAAGTAGCCTTCTTTAGGGCGACCACGATGGATGTTTCCATCACGGCCTCGCATAGAGCCAAGCGAAGATCCGAGATAAGTTCTCATGGTGTCGAGAATCGTATCTCCAAAAGCAAGGCGACCCGCTTGATCGCGAATAAGCGGGGCATAGATATCCCCTTTCCGCAAATGGATCCCAAGAGCGACACTCAAGGCTTCTTGGCCGCGACCTAAAAAAACGCCGCCAAAAATTTTTCCAGAGCGGTACAGTGCAGTGAGCTTTTCCTCCGTAAGACGTGCTGCCAGCATCGTCTTGTAGGCGTTAAGATAGAGATCAGGCAAAACTTTCATGATGGAAGCTGTAGCTTACAACCTACAGATTCTAGGTTACAGAAAAAACTTTTCGGAAAAATTTTTTTTAATGCCTCTAGAAAAATATCAGCTGCAATATTTTTAAAACTCCCTAACTATTACGAGGGGAGTGATCTCCAGAGGAGTAATAAGATGATCAATAAAACAGCGCAAAGCAGAACAAATTGCATCCGGGCCGCACGACGTTCGGCTAAGCGCTTTCCTCCTGATGCAGAAGTTGGCCTGCTGCTACGCAAGGCTTCACGCTTGTCACGCAGCTTGCTGATTCCGTCAGCACGGGTAGGTGCAGCAACTAAATGAAGGCGCATTAACTCTTGTTGCTTTCGCTGACGTTCGGCAAGTTTTTTAGGAAGGCTTTCTAAGCGTTGTCGGGCCGCGATTTCTTGCTGGCGAATTTTTTCCTCAAGCTTTCGAATTTCTTCTGCCTCCTGGTGCAAAAGCTGACGATCGACATCTAACTTGCGTGTCCGTTGAGGGACAGAATTGTTACGACCACTGCGAGAGCGGGAGTTAGAAGGGCGACGAAGCATGGGTTTTTTATCGCGGTGCTAATGTCAAAATGCGCCAGATCCAAATACCGAGGGCAACAAACCCGAGCGCTAAGAGTGGGAGCGTAAAGGCAGCCCCGCATTGTAACCAGTAGAGGAATCCTTGCTCTTTAAGCCCGAATTCATCGGCATAAGATTCTTCTAAAATATCATTTTCTTCGATTGGGGCAATTTTAGCTTGAGTGCGAGTGTAAGTGGCTTTGGCTTCATCAACAATTCCAGTTGCTCGCGTCAGTTCGCGCGCAAGTTCCTTGCCGCCCCAGCTTTTGCAATCAATTTGCTCTAGTTCTTTCAAGTGTTCTGCAAAAGAATCTTGAATATTATGAAGCTGTTCTAAGCGACGTTGTGATTCTTCGCTCTCTCGTTGCACCAAGAGTAGTGAGCGCGTTAGTTTATCAACCATCTCAATGCGACCACGTTCAAGGTCTTCCTGGCGACGACTTAATTCTTCAAGACGTTGTTTTTCTTTTTCAATTTGATCTTGGCGGCGCTTGAGCTCGATTAATTCAGATTGAGCGCGTTGCACTTGATCCTGGAGTTCTTCAGCAGAAGGCTCTTCAGCTAAGTCTAGTAGCTCATCGTGGTCATTGATAAAGTCGGACATGCTTCTATTATTTAGCGGAGAAAAGTACATTTGAAAAGCTCAACTTGCGTTCCTTTCTCCAAAAAGTGCGGATCCAATTCTAACGAGGGTTGCCCCCTCTTCAATCGCGATTTCAAAATCGTGGCTCATCCCCATCGAAAGCGAAGAAAGGGGAATTCCAAAGTCACGTGCCGCTTCATCGCGAAGTTTTCGAAGCTGAGCAAAATAAGGGCGCGTTGTTTCTGGGTCTTTGGTGAGTGGAGCCATCGTCATAAAGCCTTCTACTTGCAGACGAGGCAGCTTCAAAAGCTGATCTAATGAGGCTTTCAGCATCGTTGGAGAAAAACCATGCTTGCTTGCTTCGCCCGAAACATTTACTTCCAAGAGAACGCGTGGAAATCGTCCCATTTCTTCAGCAATACGGTCCATAGCCAGCGCTAGATCAAGAGAGTCAATGCTATGAAAGAGTTCAAAGAGGGGGAGTGCCTTTCTAATTTTGTTACTCTGCAGGTGTCCGATAAAATGCCAATGGAGTTTTGCAGGTAGCAGAGGGATTTTGATAGCAGCCTCTTGAATACGGCTTTCTCCGAAGAGAGAGAGGCCTTCTTCCATGATCGTCCGAATTTTTGGAGCAGGCTGATATTTTGAAACTCCCACAAGTTGAATATCAGAGGCCTTGCGGCCTGAGCGTTCGGCGGCAGCAGAAATGCGATTTTGCAAGAGGGAGAGCATAAAATAAAAAGATGAAAGAAAAGACGTATATTTTTACAATTCGAATTGCTCCCTGCAATGAATTAAAGATAATGCTTCCATTCACAATGATCCGCGGGAGCATAATTTTTCTTTTTTTGGGGTTATCCCTTGTTGCTCAGGAGACAGATACCCATCTTTCTTCTGATGCCACTTCGACGGCTCTTGATCTGATTAGCAAGACACGAGCTGAAATGGAGGCTGAGAAAAAAGTAGATAAAAAAATAGCACCAACCGTGCCTGCCTCTCCTAATTCTAGTGGGGATGTTCTTTCTAGTACACGCGCAGAAATGGAAGCGGAAGGAATTTCTCTCAAACCAACGTTCCGACCCGCTGATTTTGCAACCGGAGATATTATTTCGGAAACACGTGCCGAAATGGAGGCGAGTCGCATTCCGTGGAGGACTTCCAACTTTACGATTGTGGCGCAGAATCGTCCGATTAATGATTTGCTGCGAGACTTTGGAGGGCAACAAGGGTTGCATGTTCATGTCAGCCCTTCTGTTCAAGGAGAGATCAGTGGAAGTTTTGTTAATCAATCGCCAGCTGCTTTTTTGGCTCAAATGGCCAGAGCCTATGGCCTTAGTTGGTTTTATGTCAATGGACTGCTCTATATTGGCAGCAATCAAGAAGTGAACCTGTTAGTCAAGCCGCTCCGCTATGTCAAAGCAGATGCGGCGCTCGAAATGCTGAGGACTAGCGGTTTTATCTCCTCTGATGGACGCGTAGAAAAAATCAAAGATTCTGGAATGGTTACCATTTCTGGTATTCCAAAATACATTGAGTTAACCACACAGCTCCTCAACTCGATTGATAGTGAGACTCAATTTCATGACAATGGGGAGACAGTCATTGAAGTTTTTCCGCTGAACAATGCATGGGCTTATGACGTAAACATTGGTGGTGGTGTGGCAACAATTCAAGGTGTCGCCTCGACGTTGAGGCAATTAATTTGGGGGTATGGTGGTGGTGGCGTTGGACGTACAGGAGGCTTTGGATCCGGAGCTGGAGGAAGTGTTAATGGGGCTCTCAATAAAAATGGCGTGCCAAATCAACTTTCTGTTCCTAATCAAACAACCGGTGTTCTTCCGCCAACGTCGCAACAAGTCCCTCCTGGATATGCAGGAAATGCTCCTGCTATGGCCAACTCTGGATCACCTGGACGTCCTCCTTCTGTTGCCAATAATGGAACGCCTGACCTTCCGCCTGCTTCGGAGAGCCCTAATCTTCCTAGCTCTCCAAGTGGTGGCCCTGGCTCTGATTGGACTTATGCCATGATTACGGCAGACGTCCGGAGGAATGCTATTGTTATTCGAGATATCCGCGCCAATATGCCTCTCTATGAAGCAGCTATCCGTAAACTCGACGTGCCAGTGCGCGTTGTGGAGATTTCAGCAGCGATTGTTGATTTGCAATTGGGAACTGGGCGGACGCTTGGATTAAATACTTTTGGCGTCAATACGGGGTCTTTCAGTGTTGGAGGGAGCACTACCAATGAGATTGCTGCTGGGGCAACGGCTGCTCCGGGAAGTCCTTCTAATCTCAACTTAAATGGTGTTTTTGGAACAACGGCTATTACTGCAAAGATCAATTTTTTAGCCTCAGAAAAGAAAGCAAAAATTTTATCGCGACCTACAATTTTAACGCTCGATAATTTTGGGGCCATGATCAACCATGAAGAAACTTTTTATGTCAATTCTGTTGGTCAGTATGTCAGTAATCTTTACAATGTGAGCACGGGTCTTAACTTACAAGTTGTTCCTCACATCACCCTGTCTCATGGTGAAAATCGCATCTACCTGCAGGTTCAAATTCAAGATGGAAAATCGATTCCACAAGGTGCAGGAGGCCTTCCGACAGTCGAGCAATCAAGCTTAACAACGCAGTCGGTAGTTAAAGAAGGTCAGAGCTTGCTGATTGGAGGTATCTATAAAAAAGTAACAGGAAAAGATGCCAGCGGCTACCCTTGGCTTTACAAGCTTCCTGTGGTGAGTTTTCTTTTTGGTGTAAAAGACAGTGCCAAAAATATGGTGGAGAGTGTGTTTCTTATTACTCCACGGATTATCGAGGTCAGTTCAAAAAATCTGGGTGACTATAGCGAATACTTTAAGCCAGCGCCATTAGTAGAAGATGCCATGAATATTGAACAAAGCGCCAGTTCTCTTCCTACTTCGGAAATTCAAGCTATGTCGAATAAAGGCTGGGTCACTTCTACCAATCAAGCTGTGCCTTTAACGCCAAGTGCTTCCACCAGTCATAAGAATGGCGTAAAAAATAAAACGAAGCAAAATAGAACGACTGCTTCCTTGCCTGGATCACAACCTATACCAGCAGCAACACCTAAAGCGAAAAAAGGCTATCCCTACGATCCGCCGTTGAAACTTCCCAAGTCTCAATTAGATGTTGATGAGTAAAGCAAGACAGGATGCTCTCTATTCCCTTCATGTTCTTAGGGTGAATGTAGCAATATAAAATTACCATGAGTGGTAAGAGAAATGGAGCTAGGGTAGATTAACTAACGTTCCAGCCGCTTGGGATCAATGGAGTGGCCAATGATCCTCCCCTGCCTAGTTAATGGATCTTGCGGGAACAACTGGGCGGATGTTCTCAATAACAACAAGACAGCTAGAGCGGTTTAAAAATGCCCTAATAGGATTGCTGCTAATAGATCCTAGCGACAGTTAGCATTTTGCACTAAAGAATGCACCGTGATTAATACGGGCGGTTTTGTTTTTCTTGCTTGTGGCAGGCTAGGCCCTTGCAGCTATTCTTCCCAGTCACTACTCTCAGGAACAATAGCAAGAGAAACAGGTCGGTGTGTTTTGAGCTTCCACCATTTCCAGAGGAGATTACCAAGGATGTAGATGATCAAGGCAGGGTAGAGAACTTCAATAACGGGAGAGACGATTTTCATAATGCCACTAAATCCGAGGGAGGTCATGGCAGCAGTTATGATAACGGTGATAATTAGAGAAACAAGGTAGCTGAGCCGCCCTGCCAACAAGTCTTTGTGCAAGTACATAGCAAACATAGCAGTCAAAGCAATAGCTGTTGTAAGGCAGGCAATGGCAACGGTAACGTTTGCAAAACAACCGCCGGCGGTTCCAAGAATTAAAATGGTTAATGAACTAAAAATGTCTGCTTTTTCAACGGAAGCAAGTTGAGCTCCATGAAAACCAGAGGTGATGCAAAAGCCAGCATAAACAATTGATAAAAGAAACCCTCCCACGAGGCTTGCCTTTAACCCTAACTTGATAACAGCACGTGCATCGTTTTGTTGTTCAGGATGAAGGCCCTCTCTTAATCGGCTTAGAATGAGGCTGGAGAGGAATATCATTGCGATGAGATCACATGTTCCGTAGCCAGCAAAGAGCCCCATTTTGAATCCTTCGACTTTGGTTAAAGTTACTGGCAACATCATCGATGGAGCAAAAATTCCTTTGGCAATAATCGCGAGCAGAAGAGTAACTTTTAAAGGGCCTAAAAATTTTCCCAGCAAATCGATGATAAAACTGCTTTTGACTGTGCAAAGAAAAATAAGCAACGCGCAGGCCGCTCCAAACAACCAAAGAGGAACCCCTGGCATGTAAGATTTAACGGCAGTGTAAGAAATAGAAACGCAACGTGGTATAATTGCCAGCGGTCCCATTAAGATCATGCAGCTAGCAGTAATTAAAAAAGTAGGGATCTTTCCAAGTGGAGCGAAAAGAGCTTTGTAATCACCATGATTGAGCATGATAGCAAAAAGACCTAGGAGCGGCACTATAACAGCGGTGACGCAGAATCCAGTTAACCCAAAAGCAAGTTGGTTGGCGCTATCACGGCCTAAAATTAATGGGAAAACAACATTGCCAGCGCCAAATAACATAGCGAACATAGCAAAGCCTGAGGTCAATACTTTTTTCATAACGGGAGACCCTAAAGCAACATGTTAAATTCTGCAATGAAATCTCTATTTTTTAAAAAAAAGAACGCTTTTTTTTTGCTGTTTGTTTTTATCCCGTGGCTCTCTTTGCAAGCCGCACAGCAAATCAAAGTGCCTCTAGGCTGTGCGTGGGGAGAAAGTCCTGGGCAATTAGATGAACTGATTCATGCAGGAGGACTCACGCTGGTTGGAACAGAGGTGATTCCTTCCGCCCGAAAAAAAGTTGTGACTGTTCGTGGTGTTATTGGTGCCGCATTAAAACAAAATAACTTTATTTTTCAAAAAGAAGAACTTACTGAAATTGAATACCAGTACGGTGATTCAAGGTGGGATGACAAAAAGCACCAAGAGTTTTTTGATAATTTTCGACGGATGTTCGAAAACAAATATGGGCCAGGAACACCATTAACAAAAACGGGAACTCTGCAAAGTAGTGTTGGCGGAATCGCCACCTCAATTGTTGGTTATGAATGGGCTCAATCTTGTTGTGTGTTAGATCTTTTTTACTATAGCGCAGAACGCGGTGCTCAGCGCTATCAAGTGGTAAGCGTGCATTACAAAATGCCGTAGCATAGTAGCGCCAGATTAACGTTGCTGGGCCGCAGAGCCTCGTTTCTAGGGAGTTCGATTATTGTTAGCAGAGTATAGAAGGAGCGCTAATTGAGAAAAAAGGCCAGGAAAAATCAATATTTTAATGCTGTTAAAACATCATTTTTGTTGACTTTTCTGTTTTTATATGCAATACCTGCCGGCACTTTCATCAACCCTCAGAAACTTTATGGTACCCCTTCATTTTGTTGCGATTGGATTAATTTCATTTTGGCCCTTTAATCATACCGATTCGATAGGAGAGCAGCCAAAAAAATTTCAAAAGGAGAATGTTGTTCAATATAGCCAATCCATTTACGCAATTGATGCTGAGGAGAAAGCTTGGAAAGGGAGTGTGAAAAATAAGAAAGAGTTAGCAGGTGATGTCATTGATGCACAGGTTCACCCTATCTTATTTGAAAAAAAACTTGTTGCTCTCTTTGCTGATGCGGAAGGAAAGCCCATTTTTGAAGATGAGTCAGGGAGTTGCTACGATGAAGATGGAAACGTTAGCATTGATCCAGTCATCAAATCAGCAAAAGCGCGTGCGGTTTTGCAACATACATCAGGAATAGATTTTTCGAGAAAATCACCGCTCGCTATGTTAGATGAAAGTCATCAACTGTTATTGTCGGAGACGGACGCCTCGTCCATTCCTGTAGAGTGGCAGTTAAAATATTTTGGTTATGTTGGAGTAGATCCTGACGCTCCAGCGCCCAATGGGAGCGGACAGACAATTTTTCAATGCTATTTGCAAGGAATAGAACCGGTAGCTCTAGAGCCAATCACGATGAGCATCAGTGCAACAGGTCCTTTTCGAGATCCTGCTAACGTAACCTTAGTCGCTTCGATTACTCACCCAGCTAATGTTGAAATAAGTCATATCGATTTTTTTTATAGAGGGACAAATGCGGCTAACTGCTTGGGGCATGCAACTACAGAACCCTATCAGATTACGACGAATCTTTTTGGGGCTGGATGTTTTGTTATTCAGGCTAAAGCTTATGATTCTAATGAATGCGAAGTAGCAACAGCAACAATGTCGATAGATGTTCTTCCTTCTAATCGATACTTTCGAGGGCTGCTACCTGGGGTTTACGGCATGCATGAGATGAATTATGTTTCCTCTATTGTTGCGCTTGATTTTCAGCATGGTGTCTCATTGGATGGTACGAATAATACTTCCCTAACAGATTTTGATCACCTTTATTCAAGTGGCTACCCTTGGTTTTTGAGGACTGCTTCAGACTTAAAAGGGCCGTGCTATCATCTTATCAATGCTAATGGGGCGTTAGATTATGTACCTGTTAATATGATTCCAACTGTGGGTGGAGTTGCTGTTGGAGATCAACCTCCCATGGTCGCTTTCGGAAGCCAAGCAGGCTTAGGAGCAACACCTCTCTTTGTTGATCAAGCGTACCATTTTGGCATTGCTGGCGGAGGAGAAAAACCAGAAGCAATAAAAGATTTAAAAATTGAGGTCTATGAGAGATCTGCATTTGATGCAGGAAATGCAAATGTACCACCAGTTTTTGTTGCTGATTACAAACTTCCTTCCCTCTTAAATAAATCAGACTCGGATGATTTTTCTGTTAGTAATTTAACTCAAGATTATCACTTACTTACCAACTGGAATGGAAAGATCATTGATTTTGACACGCAGGTCACTTACCAAATTAATGATCCAGAAAGTACATGGGGACAATCTGGGAAATATAATTTTATCCTCACCCACAAGGCTGCTAATGACTTGTTCTATTATAAAGTCAGCTTTATGGGAGCGGGGTGTACAGAGAAGGATGCGGCGCTTTTTGACATGGCAAAAAATAGCTCAAAAACGACATCGGCATATAATATCAGCTACTCTCTTGATTTTGAGAAACCCCTTCCTTGGAGGTCAGTTTTTATTAACCAACCTCATTTTCAAACCATTCCGCTTCCAAGTGAATATCAAGGAAAGAGTATTGATGAGCTCCTTCATCAGACGCCGGCAATTAGTGATGCTTTTACAGCAAAAACGCCTGAACAAATCGAAAAAGAGACAGGGTATGATCTGAGGCTGCTCAATCATAGTACCGAGCTTAAAGACCATTCTCTCTTGGATAAGTTGGTATCTGACTTAGAAGGAGATCCCATCAAGATAGCGAACTATGTTCTTAATGAAATAGAGCTTACGGACGCTATTGGGCTTGGTGTAGAGAATGGAGAGGCAAGCGATTTAGATAAGACCGCTATTAATCCTCAAGGAGTCAATCGCGATGCATTGGCAACTTATTTGGAGGGTCAAGGCTCTCCTATCGAGCAATGCGCCCTACTTATCTACCTCCTACGGAAGGCCGGTTATTCTGCGGCCTATGTTTTTCCTGATCATAATAAGACACTGATGTTTGATCAGGAGCTAAGTAAGATACTTAAAATGCAATTTCGGGGAACCATGTCTTGTGTAGGAAACATGCGCGAGCCTGAACTCATACCTGTCAATTATCCCTGGGTTGTCTTTTTTGACAAAGATCAAAAAAAATGGATCCATCTTTTTCCATGGATTAAAAATATAAAAGTTAAAGAAGGAAAAGACCTTTGGAATTATTTTCCATCGGGCTACAACACCCCGCGGCAATGGTTGTTAAAATATCTTCTTAATGATGGGAGTGTTCGCAATCCACTTGAAACAAAAGATCCAGCAATTTTAAGAGAAGATAATGTTGGAACGCTTTTCCCCTTGTATGCAGCAAAACAGCTAGCGTTGCACAATCTTACCATTGACGATGTGGGTATCCAATTCACGCATCAACCTTGTTACTATGAGAGTTGGGATGAGTTTCCTCGTCCATGGGCAACCTCCCCTATTTCTAATGGAAACCTAGCTCAAAATTTAGAAGCGGATCAAAATACGAAGCTAAAACCAGAAATTAAAAATCAGTTAGCGGATATTTTTGACACCATTGAAATAACCGTCATTAGTGATAGGAAAAATAATGGGAGTGTTAATTTAAAGGATCATCCTGGAGATCCTGTTATTCAAACAGGAGTCCTACGTATGGCGAATCTTCATGATCGTGCTCTATTATTGCATCACGAAGTTGAAACTAATCATCACTACAAGATGATCCTTTCTTTGGATCCTTATGATGCAACTCAAGCAGATAGTGAGCATCAAACTAATAGTTTTTATTCAGGAAATAATCCCACTCCTTCCTCGGATCAACTTTTAAGAGGCAAGCAAGCCATGAGCGTTGATCTCGATGATCGAGACAATAGCATTTTGTATCACATTCTCTACCGACATCATCAGCAGGTCTTAAAGGGGGTTGATTACAGTAAACAATTTTTCGGAATTGATGAAATGACAACAATTGATGACACGCGACCTTTATTCAAAGGAGACATGGCTTGTTTATCATTGTTTTATGGAAGGGTTAGCCCTGAGATGATGAATTTTCAAAATCAAAAATTTATACAATTACGGGATGCCCTTAACAATGGTCCAGCCTTCTTAGAAAATCAAAATGCCATGAAAGGCCAGTATCTAGCAATTGTTGGGCAATCTTATTATCAAATGGTAGGAGAAACGCAACAAATGCTCGAACGAATGAACAAATTGCATGCTGTTTCTTATGCAGCGCATGGATTAACTAAATTGTCTCCACTGCGTGATGATCATAATCAGATCGTTCTTACCACTGATTTCTTGACTGAGAAGGAAGATCTAAACTTGGTATATCCTAATGTTGATATGAGTTTTCAAACGCTGGTTCATGTTAATAATAGCAGCACTCACTTAGAAGCGAGTAACGCCTCAGGATCCTATATTGATGTTTTAGGGAATTTATTAATTGGAGAAATTTCCGCTGATGAACATCGTGTTATTGATAAACTGTATGGACAAAAGAACGCCATTTCTACGGTTAAGTTACTTGATATTGCACAAGGATGGACATCTGAGGTAGGACTAGCCACACACC
This sequence comes from uncultured Chthoniobacter sp., assembly GCA_964402065.1. GTDB lineage: Bacteria > Verrucomicrobiota > Verrucomicrobiia > Chthoniobacterales > UBA6821 > CAIWMF01. The sequence goes on from CAYOAN010000006.1 coordinate 146,913, forward strand.
CAGGAGAAGGAGCAATCGTCTTAACGGCTAATAATTATCAAGACGAAGGAAAAAAAAGCTATATTGCGAAAAGAACATCGGATCATGTTCCTCTTAAAAAAACGCTCTCTGAATGGGGTGATCTTATTGGCGGATACTGGTCAAACCAGGTAAAAAGTACACTGCAAGTTTCTTCTTCTGCTGAAAAGAATTTTATCATCATGACCCCTGGTCCCGTCACAGCAAGTGGTCAAGAAGGCGGGGTGCCATATACCGGTATGGGTGCTATGGTCTTTACACCTCTTAGTGCTGGGGCCTTGATTACTGGAAGAACAACCATCAATGGCGGTTACGGTGAGCCAACATATCAATTTGAAAATAATGGAGATTCTATCTTTTTACCTCCTACAACAATAGAGACCAGAGTAAAAATACCAGACTATTATAAACTTGAGACCAATCCTCCTAGCAACAGCAATATCAGTATTTCAAATCCTCTCAATCCACAAAATAGTCCCTTTGGATATGGAGGACAATACTATCATGATCCTCGATTTCTCAATCCCTCGACACCTTCCTGGCAAACTCCTTCGCAACCTTCCTGGCAACCTCCTTCACAACCAAGTCCGCCTCCTTCTTCTCCTGCGAATCCCACTATAACGGCACCGCCAGCGCCTTCTCCTGCACCACCAACGCCATCACCCACGCCCCCAGTAAGCCAAGAAAAATTCAAAGAGATAGTTAAAAAAACCATCTCGGAAAAAGGGAATACAGGTAGTCCCGTCTTTTATGGAAAGCTCAAGAACTTTGTTATGGATCCAGTGAGCGTGGTAACTGGAGAATTTTATGTCAACGCTGTTGATCTCAAGTTAGCAGGGCCAATGCCTCTTGAAGTTCGCCGTATTTATAGCTCGCAAAGTAGTGTTAATGAAAATCTGGGGCATGGATGGAGGCTTAGTTATTTTTCCTATCTGGCGCTCTCGAGTGATAGTGAAACAACGCCAACGATCATTAATGCTGCAGAAATGGATGGCTCTGTTATTTCCTATCGCTACAACAAAGATCAACAAATTTGGATGCCACTCCCAAGTGATAATCCAACGCTCATCAACGAAAATGATGGTGCTAACCTTATTAGTAAAAATCTTTTTAACAACCGCATCACTCAAACAACAAGTGATGGCGCTATTGCCTACACTTTATCGAGTGCGGATGGCAGCAAAAGAGTATTTAAGGTTCATCCTGAATTCACTCACCAACGACCTTATCTTGATTCGTGGAGCGATCATCAAGGTAATTCCTATCAATTTTTCTTTGGTCAAAATAAGCAATCTTCGGATTATGAACAACTCATCCGCATTGCTTCAAGCAATGGCAATACAATCCGTTTCAATTACGATAATAATGGTCATATTGTAAAAGCTTTTTCCAGCGATGGACGCTTGCTCAAATACACCTATGACAGCAATGGCGACCTTGTTCAAGTTACGCTCTCAGATGGGACAAAAATTAACTACAGCTATAAAATTCTCGATCAAGACTCACCTCACCTGCTTGTTCAAGAAATAAAACCAGAAGGACGTAGCTTGCAAAATAATTATGACGCACTAGGCCGCGTTATCACTCAATATGCGACAACTGGCGTTAGTCCAACAGCAACACTGAGTGGCACCTTTAACTATAGCCTCACTGCTACCAACGCTGATAACACCTTTGATGGAACGACGCTGCTTGTGGATGGTGCTGGCAATAAAACGACTTACACTATCTCTCATAATCAAATGACAAGCATAGCTTGTCCTGAAAATCGAACGATCACGCAAACGTGGAATGTGAACGAGAGCTCACGTTCCCTAGCTAGTGCTGTCGATGTTCGAGGGCTCATAACAAGCTATGACTATGATGGGAGTGGGAATGTTATTAGCCGTAGCCTCAAAGGAGACATTACTGGCAGCGGGGCAAGCGAAACAGCAAAGACGACATCGACCTACAACAGTCTCAATGTTCTAAGTTCGACTATTGACGCTGTTGGAAACATAACAAAGTACACTTATAACAACGCATCATTTCCGTACAATCCAACAACTGTTATGACAACAGCCCCTTCGGGACAAACGGTCAATGCGCTTCAAATTGAGTATACAAAGTCTGGAGGTGCTTCTGGACTTGTTTCCAGCCTCAATAATAATGGAGCGATCACAACTTATACCTACGATCAACATGGATTTCCAAATTCCATAACGCAAAAAACAGGGACGAAAGATCCCGACCTGACAACAACATTAACCTGCAATGCACGAGGAGAAATTATTGCTGCAACAGATGCTCTCGGACAAAAGAAAAAATACTTCTACGACGGCCTTGGGCGTCCTACTGGAGTGGAGGTTTATGATAAAACAGGAGCTCTCATCGATTGGCACTTTAAATATTATAACTACAATGGAGAAATTGAGTGGGAGCAAGGGGCTCGTTTAAACCCTGTTGATTATACCTATTATGATTATGACCGAGCAGGGCATCTTCTGCACAAGGCAACCTACCTTATTGCTGGAGCTTCTGCTTGGGCAGGAGAACTAGTTATGAACAACAATGTTGCTTTGACCTCTTACAACTATGACGCACAAGGCAATTGTATTTCCATGACCGATCCTAATGGCAACATAACAACAATGGGCAACTATGATGCATTAGGAAATATGGGATCACGAACGCTTGCAGATGGAACAAAAGAGAGCTTTAGCTATGAGGCGGGTGGTAACGTCGCGAGCCATACAACTGTTTTGGGAGCAGCAGAAACTTTTACTTACACCTCAACAGGCCTTATAAAATCTGCTTGTCGCGCTGATGGAAGTGTAACGCAGTACCAGTACGATCTCATGGGGCATCTTGTTAAAGAGCAATCTTCCCAGGGGCCAACCTGCAATATTACTTATAATGGCAATGTCACTACAAAAACATTCAATGCCTCTGGAAAGTCCTTAGGGTCTACATCTGAGTCCTATGATGGACGTGGCAATTTATTACAAAAAACAGATCTTGCAGGCAACCAATGGAATTACAGTTACGACAATTTGAATCGTCTTAAAACAGAACAAGGCCCACCAACCTCTGGAACTAGTGCCCAACAAAGTGTCACGCACTACTACGCTCTCAACTTCGAAACACTTCTCAACGGCGCTGGTGAATGGACTAACCGGTCGTTGGATGCGATGGGGCGTTCTCTGATAATGACCAGCTACAACAAAGATGGGAGCATTGCTCAAACGATCAGTAATCATTACTCGGGAGATCACCAAAGCATAGAGACAACGGTTGGAACCGGCACTAATGCTATTACAACAACGACCTACACGGATACGCGAGAACGTCCTCTTACCATTCAAAACAGTGATGGGAAATGTAAAATTTTCACTTACGATCCTAACGGCAACCTCACTTTTGTTAGCGATGAAGATGGTCTTATCACCTGCTATAGTTATGACAGCCTTAATCATCTAGCCTCAGAAACAATTCTTCCTGACGGAACCTTCATTGCTTATAAGTATGATGCTGCTGGCAATCTTCTCACGCGCTCGATGCCGCATGGCCTCAAAGAACAAAACTCTTATAACGCTGCAGGACAAAAAACTTCCTCTGCCTTATTTGGAGGTGATGAAGCCGTGACTCGCAACTTCGCTTATCAGTATCAAAATGGCCTTCTCTCTTCGATCCAAGATCCGCGAGGCTTCACAACATCGATTGCCTACGATGATTGGAAACGACCTGTAAGCCTTGTTTCAAGCGGAGCTAGCCTTCCTGAACAAAATCAAACAACAGGTTACAAATACGATCCGCGAGGATTTCTTGTGGCTATAGCTCAACACTACAACGATGCCGCTGCGGGGCCATCTACTCTTGTTTCCAGGTCCTACGATGCCTATGGACAACTCACCTCGGAAACTACCTCTCTCAATAACAGCAATATTTCCTCTTGGAGTCAAAGATGGGACGCAGCAGGAAGAAGAACGGCCCTCAACTGGAACTTAAATCCGCAAAGCAAAGGTCCGCAGTATACCTTCTCATACAATGCTCTTGGGGAAATGACTAGCTCTCAAAACGGCTCTGGTACTTATTCCTACGACTATAATAACAATGGATTGCTTTTTCAGCGAACAACACCACATGGTACAATTTCACTCACTCGTGACGAGCGAGGTCGCATTACCGATATTGGAAATAGCATCAGTAACCTAACGATACTTGCTGAACACATCGATTGGAAATTGGACAACAGAATTCAGAGTTATAACGTACTTGAAAATAGGATAGGCGTCCCACAGGAATCGCGTAATTATGGATATGCAGGAAGAAAAGTGACGCAAGAGCCGTTTATGCTGACGAGTTCTTCTGATCCAACAATGCTTCCGAATGGAACTCAGACAGTGCAATATCTTTTTGATGAAACAAATCTCCTTCAATTGAATTCAGGCAATATCAATGGACTTGGTGTAAGAACAACCCAAATTATCGATTCAAATGCTGCAAACTGTGTTGCTGCTCAAAATAGCCTTGGACAGGTCACGCAAGCGAACACTTACTCTTTCCGAGCTATTTATGATTGGATGCTTGCCTACGATGCTGCTGGAAATATGAACAAAGCAACGTTGGAAACTTGTGTGGATCAAACATTGACTTGGGACAGCTTTAATCGACTTGTTGATTTCAATCAACGAAGCGTATTAGGACATAATTTTAACCCTCAATGGACTTCTTCCTATGATTGGAAAACTGCTTACGATGGCCTTGGAAGACGAATACAGACTACTTGTGGAAGTGATATGATTAATTACTACTACGATCCAGAAGTGGCATTTTTAGAACTCGGTCGCACCATCAATGGAAGTGAAACCTGGAATCTCTACGGACCTGATCGAAGCGGCATCTATGGAGGAGCTCAAGGCATTGGTGGCCTTGAAACCAGCTACGATCAAAATACTGGAACAGTGAAAAACTGGGTGAATAATTATTTTGGGGATGCACTAGTATGGTATGACGCGGCAAGCCAGTATTTCTTAAACCATGGCTCTATCAGTTTTGGAGGCTATGGACCGATGCTTGGAAGCAGTACGCCTGAAAATTCCGACCCTCAATGGCGAGGACATTACGTGGATGAAACAGGCCTCTACTACATGGGAGCTCGCTACTACGATCCGATCAACGGAACATTTATTTCACCAGACCCACTTGGCCATAGTTCTAGCCTAAGCCTGTATGACTATTGCAACGGCGACCCAGTTAATGGCTTGGATCCCGATGGACGGTGTGTGGAGAAAATCAACAATGCTGAAATCAATGTTGGCTACAGTTGGAATCAAGCGTGCAACCAGTACGATTCTGATATTGGAGCTCGCATCTTAGCAGGAATACCTGTGAGCATTCTAAGTGGTGATGCATTCACTCACTACACAACGCCACAAGAACAAATGAACCAATACGGCTTTATGCCAGCTGCATTTAGTGCAAATGGGATTTTTGCTGATCGTAGTGATATAATCTATATGAGAAGTAAAGTTGCTGAAGGACTTAACTTCAATGAAGAGAATATCTTTCAAATTCAAAACCCTTCCTATGGACCACTTGATTTAATAAGAGCAGGAGGACAAGAAGCAGGGGCGATCGATATCACAGCCTTACGAGCTGCTGATATGATTAATACTTCTGGAGGTGGTTCTTTTGTTGCTCACAGTAATGGATCGGCTCTTTTTTACGCAGCTTCTGCTCTGCTGAGGCCTGAAGTGAAAGCTCATATTGATTACAGAGGCTATGGACCTCAGATTAATATTAATTCCGGAAATGTGCCTCGACTTCATAGCTACCATAATATTACCGGGGCTCATGATTTGGTTGGTACCGTGTTAAATCCAAATGCTCATTGGGATCAAATTATTCCTCAGAGTCCATTACATCCACTTGATAATCATAGTTTTAAGAAAACTTATGCTTCGGATGTTTCAAACATGATGACGTTATGATAGTAAGATCGATTATTCTTAGTTTGGCTTTGTTATGCAGTGGCTGTTCTATCACTAAAAATATCAGTAATCAGCCTCCGTATAATCACTGCATTGGCAAGAAATTTATTCTTAAAGAGGATATGTATGTTTTTAAGTTCCATGATAGTCCTGATTATTTTATTGCTCCTGAACATAGCGGCATTACAGGATTACCCCCTTATGTAGATAAGAAATATTTAGAAAATGATTATTTTGGAAAACATAATTATTATCTCACTATTTTAGGCATCGTTCCAAAAGGAAGTATTTTTAATATTATCCGAGTGGTAAGAAGAACAACCTTTGAACTGTCTTATGTGATGTATCTAATAGCATTTGACAATCTGCCATCTATCAAAAATGGAATTATTACAACAGAAATACTCAATTTTGATAATCCGCCAGATGCATTGTACTGGTCCGATCCCCCAATCTTTGAAGCCAAATTTGCAGAGCCATTACCAAGTGATGGAGTTTGGTGGAAATAAAAAAGGCTTTCTAAAAAAGGGGTCAGTCCCTGATATTGCGTATTTTTGTGCCAGTTTATGATATATTTTAGATGCCATGAACTGATACCAAATATCATAGAGTGCCCCCGAAATACGCAATATCAGGGACTGACCCCTTCCTTTTACGCAGCTTCTGTCTTGCTGAGGCCTGAAGTGAAAGCTCATATTGATTACAGAGGCTATGGACCTCAGATTAATATTAATTCCGGAAATGTGCCTCGACTTCATAGCTACCACAATATTACCGGCGCTCATGATTTGGTTGGTACCGTATTAAATCCGCATGCTTACTGGGATAGCGTCATTCCTCAAAGTCCATTACATCCACTCGACAATCATAGTTTTAAGAAAACATATGCTCCTGAAGCTTATTAAAGAGCAACGCCCTTATGATCATGCGATTTATTATTCTTAGTTTGGCTTTGTTATGTAGTGGCTGTTCTATCACCAAAAATATCAGCAATCAGCCTCCCTATAATCAGTGCATTGGTAAGAAATTTATTCTGAAGGAAGATATGTATATTTTTAAAGATGACGATACCTCTCTATACTCAATCGCCCCTCAAGATGCTGGAATTAATAACCTGCCTCGTTTCATTGATCCCAAGTATATTGGCAGGCATATACATAGTCTTACAGTTACAACGATCATTCCAAAAGGAAATGTTTTTACTATTATAAAAGTAATCATAAAAAAAACTTTTGAGCTATCTTACACAGACTATTTAATATCTTTTGACGATTTTCAATTTACTAAAAAAGGTCTTCTTTCAGGTCAAATATTAAACCTAAATAACCCTCCCTACACGCCTCATTGGTCCGATCCCCCAATCTTTGAAGCCAAATTTGCAGAGCCATTACCAAGTGATGGAGTTTGGTGGAAATAAAAAAGGCTTTCTAAAAAAGGGGTCAGTCCCTGATATTGCGTATTTTTGTGCCAGTTTATGATATATTTTAGATGCCATGAACTGATACCAAATATCATAGAGTGCCCCCGAAATACGCAATATCAGGGACTGACCCCTTCCTCTGACCCCTTCCTTTTACGCAGCTTCTGTCTTGCTGAGGCCTGAAGTGAAAGCTCATATTGATTACAGAGGCTATGGACCTCAGATTAATATTAATTCCGGAAATGTGCCTCGACTTCATAGCTACCACAATATTACCGGTGCTCATGATTTGGTTGGTACCGTGTTAAATCCAAATGCTCATTGGGATCGAGTGATACCTCAAAGTCCATTACATCCACTCGATAATCACAGTTTTAAGAAAACTTATGCTCCAGATGTTTTAAAAATGATGACCTTATGATAGCAAGATTGATTATTCTTAGTTTGGCTTTGGCATGTAGTGGCTGTTCTATCACCAAAAATATCAGCAATCAGCCTCCGTATAATCAGTGCATTGGCAAGAAATTTATTCTTAAAGAGGATATGTATATTTTTAAATTTCATGGCAGCTTTCAAGGTGCTATAGCAAGGCCTAATAACGGAATGATGGGATTACCTCGCTATGTAAATAAGAAATATTTAGAGGATGATCATTTTGGAAAAAATAATCATTACCTTACTATTTTAGGCATCGTTCCAAAAGGGAGTATTTTTACCATTATAACAGTTATTAATAGACGAACCTTTGAGGGTGCTTATGTCGATTTTCTAATAGATTTTGATGACTTCCCTATTACAAAAAAAGGATTGTTATCAATAGATATATGCAATCTTAAAAACCCTCCCTACACGCCTCATTGGTCCGATCCCCCAATCTTTGAAGCCAAATTTGCAGAGCCATTACCAAGTGATGGAGTTTGGTGGAAATAGAAAAAGGGTCAGTACTAGCTAATTCATGAGCAGAGCGATGCATTGCAGGAGAGAGCTCTTTGCTACTCGAGAAAGAAAAAGGCTTTCCAACTAGTTCTACAATCAAAACCAAACTCAGCAACCTTTACTTGAAGCTAGAAGAAAGATGCTTATTTTCATCAAATGCTCTGCTCCAGCTCTAGAAAAACCCAGCCTCTGAGCCAGATTCAAAAAACTAATGAACTGGCACCAAATATCATAGACTGGCACCAAAATACGCAATATCAGGGACTGACCCCTTTGCACTCTATTGAATATTCACAATAAAGGTGACAATTTTTTGGAGTGGAAAAGAACGGTCAGGGCCTGTTTGCAGAAGAGCAAATGTTATCTGGCCACTGTTAGCTGCAGTAAAAACATCCGATCTCACCGTGCCTGTGTAGTTTTGCATAGCAGCTTCTGCATCCTTTGATAAAAGTGCAGCAGAAGGATCGTTGGCTAGTATTGCTGAGTCAGCAAAAGCAATATTTATCGGCCAGAACATCCAACTTCCTGAAGAGCTGCTCTTCAATAAAAAAGTAAGCGTGTCTCCCTTGTTAACGAAGATGGGAGCTGCTGCATCAGCTTCGGTGAATGTCTTGCTTTCAGCGTGCAAGGCAGAAGGAAGGAAGGCTACACAAAATGAAAAAAAGAGAGAAAGGAGCGTTGATTTCATAACTACGAAGCCTCTATCAAGTAAAAATTTTGTCAAACTAAAACACGAAAGGGATTCCTTCATGAGCAAATCCCTCTTTTTGCTTTGAAAGATAGTGGGCGCCTAGCTTTTCAAAGCCTTTTTCTTCACGAAAAGTTTTGAGAAACTGGTTTATTTGATTTCTTAACTCTATGTCAGACTGACGGAGGCCAATGGCCCAAGGTTCTTGCTGCAGAGAAGAAAGCAAGGCTCTTGTTTGAAGGGGATGTTCTTCATGGTGGTTCCAGATGCTCATTTCATCGTAGAGAAATGCATCTACTTTTTTTTGGAGGACTTCCAGAACCGCAGCAGCTTCCTGATCGAAGACAATGATGCTAGCTTCTGACAAATTTTTTTGCGCCCACAATTGGCCTGTGGTTCCTTGGCGTACAGCTATCTTTTTGCTGATGTGATTTAAGTCTTGGATGTTCTTGATGTTAGCGTCTTGTGGGACGAGAGCGCCAAGACCAATGGTCAAGTAGGGATCAGAAAAAGCAATGCTCTTCCGCCGTTCTGGTGTGTCTGTCATCGAAGAAATAACAAGGTCGATTTTTCCTGTTTGGAGCGAAGGGAGTAGTCCAACAAAAGGAATGTTTTCGATTTTTAAGGGGCGATGCAAGTAATCGCTTAAAGCCCGCGCTATTGAAACGCTGATTCCATCAGGTTCGCCACGTTCATTGATCATTTCAAATGGGGGATACGAAAGATCCATGCCGACGCGTAGTGGCATTTCCTGGGGCGGGCGATGACAGCCTGTCAAAAATAGAAAAGCAAGAATAGCAGTAAAACGAAGGCAATAGCTAATAAGCAAAGACATTGGCAAGAAACTTTTTGACGCGGGGATGTTGAGGACGATTAAAAAAGGAATCAGCATTACCCTGCTCAAGAATCATCCCATTTTCGACAAACAGAAGTTCCTCTGCACAGGCTCTAGCAAAATTCATTTCGTGAGTTACTAATACAATAGGCGTTTCCATTGTTTTTAATTCATTGATGAGATCTAAGATTTCCACTTTCATTTCCACATCAAGGGAAGCAGTTGGCTCATCTAAAAGCAAGAAACGTGGTTTTGTGACCAAGGCCCGAGCAATTGCAACGCGCTGCGCTTGACCGCCGGAGAGTTGATGGGGCTTTTTGGAAGCATGTTGGAAGATTTTTAGCCGTTGCATGATCGCGCTGGCTTTTTCTTGAGCTATAGCTGGTTTTTCAGCATGAACCAAGGTCAAGGGAAGCATGATATTTTCGAGAGCGGTGTAATGGGGAAAAAGATTTTGCTGTTGAAAAACGAAGCCAAGATTTTTTTGATACTCGTGCAACCATCTTGACGCATTGAATTGAATGGCTTCCCCATCAACCATGATCTCTCCGCAGTCAGGAAGTTCGAGGCCTGCGAGTAGCCGTAGCAAGGTTGTTTTACCACTCCCGCTGCTACCGACAAAAGCGAGGACATGATGAAACTCGACAGAAAAAGAGAGGTCATGAAAAAGCTCGATCGTGTGCCGACCTGCAATAAAACTTTTATTAAGATGAGAAACGGAAATTTTCATAAGGCCCATTTTTTTTCTAAGCATCGACTTCCTATCGAGAGAGGTAATGTGAGGAGTAAATAACCACATGCTAAGGGAAAGTAGCTCTCTAAAGTGCAATAGGTGGCTGCGTTCACTTGTTGTGCTGCCATTGTAAGCTCCCTAATTCCAATAATAGAAAGGAGAGAAGAATCCTTAATGAGAGAAGCAAGTTGACCGGTCAAGGCTGGCGATAGCTGGCGCAATACTTGAGGTAAGATCACGTAACGATACGTTTGAAATCGCGTTAAGCCCAAAATTTTTGCAGATTCCCATTGTGATAATGGAATCGCATCAATACCTCCGCGAATCATTTCCGCCGTATAGGCGCTGCTAAAAAGCGAGAGAATGAAAATACCGACGAGGAATCGGTTGTCGAATCCGATTCCATGAGCGACCACATAAAACAAGAAAAGAATTTGCGTGAGCAAAGGAGTGCCGCGGACGATTTCAACAAGAGCGAGGGCGGTTGCGCGAAGTGTTAAAAAAGAAGATCGACGAGCCATTACAATGAGGATGCCCAATACGCTGCTAAGAAAAAGTGCCGCAATGGCAATCATGACAGTTTCAAGCCAGCCCTTCCAAAAAACAGCGCGGTATCGCCAGACTACTTCCCAGTGAAGTGACGCACGCGTACTTTCTGCCAAGAAAAAAAAGCAGACAAAAGAAAAAAGAAGAAAGGCGATGAGTAGGGAAATGAGAGAGCAGCGGCGCGCAGTCATGGCGTAAGATAGTGAAGAGTAAAAGCTGGAGGGTAAAGCGTCTTTAGAGTAAATATTTAAACTTCACTCCTGTTCCTTGACTCTTTACTCTTTATCGACCATGGATGCCTTGCTTCAACTATTACAAAGAGATGATCGAACCTCTCCAGCAGAGTTGGCTCGTCGACTTAATATTTCGGAAAAAGAGGTTGTTGCGAAAATTCGCGATTGGGAATCTGACGGAACGATTCTCGGTTATCATGCAGTTGTTGACCGAGAACGAGTCGATCCCGACCTTGTCACAGCTGTGATTGAGGTAAAAGTAACGCCCGATCGAGAAGGGGGATTTGACCACACGGCGCAGCGCATTGCTCGTTTTGAGCAAGTGGAGAGCGTTTACTTAATGAGTGGTGGGTATGATGTGCTCGTGATTGTTCATGGGCAATCATTACGCGAGGTGGCCAATTTTATTACCAATAAACTGAGCGCGATGGAGGGAGTGGAGTCATGTACGACACGCTTTCGGCTCAAGACCTACAAAGAAAATGGAGTCCTCCATGGCATGGAAGAAAAGTGTGAGCGGCTCGCTGTTGCTCCGTAAGCAACTTTACAGGCTTTAGAAATAGCTAATAGGAATGAAAGTAATCAGTTGGAACAATAAATTTCGTTAAAATTTTAACAGGGACAAAAGAGATAAATAGAATTGTTTTTATGAGTGAGCTCGATTTTCCTGTAACCCTCAACCTGTAATCAGAATTGCTGTTATGAATCGCATCGCATCTGTTGTTCAACAAATTCCTAAATCTGGCATTCGCGATTTTTTTGATATCGTTCAGACGATGAAAGATGTCATCTCGCTTGGTATTGGTGAGCCTGATTTTGTGACGCCCTGGCATATTCGTGAGGCGGCGATCTATGCGCTGGAACGTGGAAAAACTTCGTATACTGCTAATCTTGGAAGCTTGCGTCTCCGCCATGCGATAGCGACTTATTTAGCGAAGCATCTTCATGTTGATTATCATCCTAAAAATGAAATTCTCGTGAGTGTTGGTGTTTCAGAAGCTATCGATTTAGCCTTGCGGGCTTTGATTAATCCAGGAGATGAAGTTCTTTATCATGAACCATGTTACGTTTCCTATGGGCCTACTATCACGCTTGCAGGAGGTCGGCCTGTTCCTGTTGCAACACGCTTTGAAGAAAATTTTTCACTCAATATTGCTGACTTGGAAAAAGCAGTGACCAAGAAAACAAAAATCTTGATGCTGAATTTCCCAACTAATCCAACAGGTGCTTCCATTACCGAGGAACAACTCATTGAGCTAGCCCGTTTTTGTGAAAAGCATGACTTGATTGTTTTATCGGATGAAATTTATAGCGAGTTAACGTACGACGAAACTATGCATCGTTCCATTGCGGCGATCCCAGGAATGAAGGATCGGACGGTTTTATTGCATGGTGTTTCAAAGGCCTTCGCTATGACAGGTTGGCGCATTGGCTTTGCTTGCGGTCCTGCAGATATTATTGAAGCGATGATGAAAATTCATCAGTACTCGATTCTTTGTGCTCCAATCATGGGACAAGAAGCCGCAGTGGAGGCGCTAGAACGAGGCGAGTTTAGTGTAACTCAAATGCGTAATGAGTATGAACATCGTCGCAATTTTGTTGTTGCTGCCTGTCGCGACATGGATCTGCCTTGTTTAATGCCACAAGGAGCTTTCTACATTTTTCCAAATATCACGAAGTATGGAATGAAGAGCAAAGAATTTGCCCTACAATTGCTCCAAGAGAAAAAAGTAGCAGTTGTTCCTGGAAGTGCTTTTGGCGCTAGCGGAGAAGGTTTTGTGCGCTGCAGTTATGCAACGAGCATGGAAAAACTAAAGATAGCGATGAGCCGCATTGAAGAGTTCCTAGGAGAAATTCAACGAGGATAAAACGGCCTCTCCAGAGGGGCTGTTTTTATTGGTATTTTTAAGGAGATAGATTTTTTGCTGTAACCTCTAATCTGCTGTCTGTAACCTCCGATCATGACTTTCATTCACTGGTTCCAAGAAAATTTTATTCATCTCGATAAAAGCCTCGCGCATATCGTCGATCTTTATGGGATTTGGGTTTATGCGATTCTTTTTGCCATCGTTTTTTGTGAAACAGGATTAGTGGTGACACCTTTTCTTCCTGGGGATGCCCTCCTCTTTGCTATCGGAGCCTTTGCCGCAGCTCATCCTGGAGGTGGGTTGAGCTATACCACAGCACTTGTTTTGCTCTGCCTAGCAGCGATCATCGGCAACCTCATTAACTTTGCTTTTGGAATAAGTATCGGCGGTCGCATTTTTAAAGAGCATGCAATCATCCTTAAAAAATCGTATCTCGATCGAGCACATCAATTTTTTGGAAAACATGGAGCGAAAGCTGTTATCTTAGCCCGTTTTCTCCCTATTTTTCGAACGATGATTCCTTTTGTTGCCGGCATGGCGCGTATGAATTACCGAGCCTTTTTTTCTTACACGGTGACAGGAAGTTTTTGTTGGGTTTTCTTAATGATGACCTCAGGCCTCTTTTTTGGGCGTATTCCATGGGTGCAACAGCATTTTGAAGCCGTTGTGATCGCAATCATCCTTGTTTCAATGTTGCCAGTAGCATACGAAGGGCTTTTGCATTGGCGGAAAAAATAGAGTTAGAGCATGATATAGTGTATTAAACCGCTCTAGAGACCAACTGCCGCAAGATAGCTGGTCCTTCATAAATAAATGCGGTGTAAACCTGCAACAGTGAAGCTCCTGCTGCAAGGCGTTCAGAGGCTGATGCCGCGTCACTGATGCCGCCAGAGGCGATGATTGGAAGTTGAGTGTGAGCACGAATTGTTTTGAGTGCTTGTAGCGACCGAACGCGAAGAGGCACTCCGCTAAGCCCGCCTGTTTGATCCAGGGGCGCAGGAATAGCTCGATGATCGATGGTGGTATTCGTGGCAATCAATCCAGACAATTTTTCTTCCTCCGCAAGTTGTACAATGGCGATTAAATCTTCCTCGGCAAGATCAGGCGCAACTTTGACAAAAAGGGGTTGAGCAATTGCTGCGTCGCGCAGTGTTTTGATGATGGCGGCAAGAGCCTCTTTGGCTTGTAGATCGCGAAGACCTGGTGTGTTGGGAGAGCTCACATTAATGACATAATAATCTCCTAGCCCGCGAAGTTCGCGGTAACTTGCAAGGTAATCCTGAGCGGCTTCTTCAGCTGGTGTCACGCGTGATTTGCCAATATTAATGCCGACGGGAATACGTGGCCAGCGACCTGTTTCTTTGAGTAGGTTCAAACGACGAGCGACTGCAGCGGCCCCTTCGTTATTGAAGCCGAGGCGATTGATGAGTGCTTGTTGTTCAGGAAAGCGAAACAAACGTGGTTTTGGATTTCCTGGTTGAGCATGGGCTGTGATTGTTCCTACTTCAATAAAGCCAAATCCAAGGGCTTCCCATGCTGGAAGAGCTACACCATTTTTATCCATTCCTGCGGCAAGGCCAATCGGATTTGGAAAATCAATACCAGCAACATGAGAAGGTGCCGAGAGACGTTCGCCGCAAAGTGTGTTTGCAAGCGGGCGTAGGATCCATGGAACAGCAGAACCCAGTTTTAAACTCTTCATGACGAGCTCATGAGCTCGTTCGGGATCAAGTTGGAAAAAAAGAGGGCGCAGGATTGAGTTATAAAAAGGCATAAAAAAGAATGGAGAAGAGCTCTTGGTTATTTCCCAATACAAAAATTCCCAAAAATTTCGCCGAGGATATCTTCTGTGTTGCTTTCGCCAACAACCTCGCCAAGAGCTTGAAGAGCGGCATGCAGGTCTACGGCTAAAAGTTCCGGTGGATGTTGGTCAAAAAATTCTAGAACGGAATTTAAAGAAATGAGAGCGCGTTCTAAGCAGGCCTGATGGCGGGCGTTGATAGCAAAAGCAGAGGAGGAATGTTCCGTAATAGGGGTTTCTGTTTTTGTAACGCGGGCAATAATCGCTGATTTTAATGCATCTAGTCCCTCTCCTGTTTTACAAGAAAGAAAAACTGCTTCAGGATAAGCTGTGCGCAAGGCTGTAACGTTCGAGAGAAGATCAATTTTATTAAAAACTAAAAGTTCTTGAGGGTGAAGTGGTGTGAGCGACTTTTCTAATTGTGTAACATCGACAAGGTGCAAGGTAAGCTCAGCTGAAGACATGGCTTGGCGTGCTCGTGCAATGCCTTCTTGTTCGATTAATTCTTCGGTCTCTCGTAGCCCAGCAGTGTCAATGAGTCGAAACGGAAAGTCCCCTAACGTCGCTTTTTCTTCCAATAAATCCCGTGTTGTTCCTGCCATTGGGGTTACAATAGCGCGATCTCGTCCAAGCAGTGCATTGAGCAAGCTCGACTTGCCAGCGTTAGGGGCGCCACACAAGGCGATGGAAACACCTTCACGAATAAGGCGTCCTTCCGGAGCAGTTGTTAAAAGATGACGGAGATGATGGCGGCTTTTTTCTAAGCGCTCTTGCAATGCGCGTCCTGTTTCAGGAGAAATATCTTCTTCCGGAAAATCAATAAAGGCTTCCAGATGGGCAACAGCAGCAAGTAAGTCAGCCTTGAGAAGTCCAATTTCCTGACCTAACCGCCCTGCGAGCTGTTCGGTAGCGAGGTGTTGAGCACGTATTGTTTGGGCTTGGATCAAATCCATGACGGCTTCTGCCTGTGTTAAATCCATCTTTCCATGAAGGTACGCTCTCTGAGTGAACTCCCCAGGTCGTGCCATTCGAGCTCCCATGTTCAGAATTGCTTGGAGAAGCTTTGCGCTGAGGAGCGATCCCCCGTGGCAGCTGATTTCGACTATTTCTTCGCCTGTGTAGCTGTGAGGAGCTTTAAAAATGGCCAACAAAACTTCATCAAGTACTTTTCCATCAGTCATTATTTTTCCAAAATAGAGATGGCGTGGCTTCATCTCAAAACAAGAGACCGCTCCTTTAAAAAGAGGATTCACGATAGCAATTGCCTTTGGGCCAGAGACTCGAATTAATGCCACAGCTCCTTCTCCAGGTGGAGTAGCAATAGCAGCGATGGTATCGTGATAGGACATACTTTTATTAAAAAATTGAGCAAAAAAGAAAAGATGTTCTATATTACACCCTTTGTAAATTACACCTTTTATAAAATTCATCTTCTCCCGTGAACAGACTTTTTCTCTTTTTTTTGACAGCTTCTTTTGTTCAAAGTTCTCTCAACGCATTTGATAGTTCTCTGGCTCCAAACATCATCGTGCATGATTATTACACCATGCTAGAAGCGGCTCCTGTTTCAAGTCGTTCTCAACTTTATAGTGAGGAAATGGCTGAAAACCCTGATCAATGCGGCATCATACGAACCGAGACGAAGGAGGGAGAAGTTTATGCTGTTATTTCTGAAAAAGAAGCAGAGCCCATCGAAGGGTTAAGCCGCTGGCAACAGGAATATTTTTTCCAATGGGTTGCACAGGGGCGCCCGCAAATGAGCAAGGAAGAGGCTGCTCCATTGATGATGCTTGGAGAAGATCAAAAAGAAAATTCAGCAGAAGCAAGGCAACAAATTGAAAAAGAGCAACAACAAGAAGAGAGGCGCCGAATGATCGAAGAAGGTCTTAATAGCTCAAGCTCTCAAGAACGTGCTCAAGCCTTAGTGGAAAAGACTCAACTTCTACAGCAACGCCAAAGCATAGTAGAAATGAGGCAAAAAACGACAGAGGAGATTGATTGCATTAAATTAAAATTGGATCTCGCTAACGCTTTAGAGGTAGCGAAACAAGAATACTATGCATCCCAAGAAAAGCATTCTAAAGCGTATCATACTTGGGAAAATATGGATTTGGTCTTTAATAATGCGCTAAATCAGGCGATCACTACGATCCTTACATTAAACCCTGGAGAGATTATTAACCCTGCAGGACTAGTGCCAGGTCATAGGAGCGCTCTTTTGAGCGCTTATGAAAGTTGTCAAGCAGCGTACAGAGCGTGTTGTGAGGCTCAAGGCAACTATGATAGAGCTAAAGACAAAGCATTGCAGGGAGAGGTAAAGGAAGGAGAAAAATATAGTGATCATCTTTCTGCTGCTGAGTCTCATGCCAATGATCTTGCTCAACAGCAGCAAGAAATTGAAAACAAGCTGAAAAAAATTAAGAAAAAAATTAAGAAAAAAATGAGGCCATTAAAAAACCTAAACAATGGGAATAATTCCAAAACGCCTTCATCTTCAAGCGTAATAGAAGAAGGTTCAGCAAAAGCAGCGGCGACAGTGGCAGCAACAGAGCAGCAGGCTTTAGCAGAAGAGCGACGAATATTGGATGAAAAGGAGGCCGCACTGCGAGCCGAAGTAAGCGAAGTCTTTCACTCAATGACCAGAAAAATTCCGATGATGCCGACAATCGAAGAAGAACTCTTGACCGATGCGCTCTCTTCAGAATGGATTCAAGAGATTGTGAAGAATGCAAAAGCAGAATTTTTCCGTACGGAATTAGGATTAGATCGTCAAGAAAAGAAGGATCTTCATCCGCAGAGTATTGCTAGTATCAAGCGGATGAAAAAAGAATTGGAGGAGGAGATGGGGCGGTTTTGTACTAGGCTGAAGGGGCGTCTCTACCCACCAAAAAAACCTCGGACTTGGGCAGAATCTATAGCCCCGCTTGTTCACGGTGCAGGTGATTTTTTAGTTCGATCTTCTTGGGGCGCTTATCAATGGGGGCGGAATGCTGTACAATTTTTACAAGACAACAACGCGGTTCAAAAAGAAGCACTAAAAAAAACAAGAGCATCTTTTGAACAACAAGGACGTGCCATTCGCGATGTTCCCGTCCAAGAATATGCTTTTAAAAATGTTGAGATTACGCGGGAACTTTATGCGGAGCTTGTGGCTAAAAGAGGGCGAGAAGAAAAACCTCCAGAGCAAACGTGGGATGATTTTTCAAGGCAAGCTCAGGAAGTTCGGCAAGCTCTGAGCTCTGGTTTGCAGGTAGTAGGGCGCGCGCTCTATGCTCACTACGTTACAGGTAAACCTATTGAAGAGAGCGAAGCAGACGAGCATGCCCGTCTTTATTTTGCACAACAGCAAGAAGATAATCCTCTCAAAATTGTTTTTTGGTACAAGAGTATTCAAATTGAAAGCGAAATAGCTGCTGAACGACAAGCACACATTGACAAAATAAAACAGCAGGCTCAGACAGAAGATCTTTCTGCAGAAGAAACCAAAGGAAAAATTGAAGCTTGGATAAGCGCTGATAAAGAGCGTCGCAGTCAAGAGCTGCAGGAGAAATGGAAGGCTTTCAGAGCAGAGCAGCAAGCAAAAAAAGAGGCGCTCCAGCCAAAAACGCCAGAACAGCTAGCTAAAGAAGAGGCCTTGATAAAGCAGAAAAAAGAATTAGAACGTCAACAATGGGAGCAAGAGCTGATTAAAGAAGACGAGAAAAGACGGCAACAACAGCAAAAGCAACAGCAAAAAAACAGCGGCAAAAAACGATGAACAGCCACAAGGGGCTAGAGCATTTTGAAATTATAGCCAATCTGAAGCAAAGAATGAAGCAAACAGGCCTGCCGTCTATAAAAGATGCTCGACGTGCGAAGAGTCGGAAAACTTCAGAATGAGCTGCTGGTGAGTTCTGAAGAAGCAAATTGGCTGATTGCTTGACTCAATTGTTCAAGTATCAATTCTGTATGAACGCTGCTAAGGGTGACCCTAAGCCGTGCGCCACCTCGAGGAACAGTTGGATAGCGAATGGCTGGAATATAAAATCCCTGTTCCCAAAGGTGCTTGGCAGCCGCGAGAGAAATTTTTTCTTCACCTAACAAAATTGGCAAAATAGCGCCTTCGGCTGAATGAGATTGGCCTATCTTGCTTTGAAAGGAAGCAATGTTTTTCCAAAGTTGCTCGGCGCGCGCTTCCCCTTCTTCGCTGTTGATGATTGCAAGCCCTGCTCGAGCCGCTGCAGCAACTGCTGGCGGCGGCGCTGTTGAAAACACAAAACTGCGAGCACGATGCAACAAGTAGTCAATGAGTTGTCGCGAACCCGCAATGTACCCTCCAGCTGCACCGACTGCTTTTCCAAGAGTTCCCATTTGAAGATCCACTTTTTTACTCAATCCTAATTCTCCAGCAAGTCCTCCCATACGATTTCGAGGCTTGCCGCGAACGCCAATGGCATGAGCCTCATCTAGCAAAAGCAGCGCATCATAACGCTCTTTGAGCTCCACGATTTTTTGTAACGGAGCAACATCTCCGTCCATGCTAAAAATAGATTCTGTAATCATCATGATCGTACCATGAGGAGATCTCTTACGAGCCCATTGCAACTGTTCCTCAACCTGATTCGTATCGTTATGACGAAAAACACGGAGTGTTGCCTTGCTTTGACGTGCGCCGTCAACAAGACTTGCGTGAGCTAGCTTATCAAGGAGAACCACATCTCCACGGCCCATTAAAATAGGAAGCACTCCCGATGAGGCCGCATATCCGGTTGAAAAGCAAAGTGCAGCCTCCGTCTGTTTTGCTTCAGCAATTGCTTCTTCTAGCTTCGCATGTTCTGAAGTCGTCCCGCAAACTAAACGTGAAGCAGTTGCTCCAAAACCAAAATCACGCATAGCACGTCCTGCAGCCTCTTGCAAAGCAGGATGATTTGCTAAACCTAAGTAATCATTCGAAGAAAAATTCCATAATTTTTTCCCATAAATCACAACTTCTGCACCAGTGATTTTTTCAACACAGCGAAGTTGTCGTTGTAAATTCTGCTCCTTAATCAAACCAAGCTCTTGAGCAAGACGCGTTGTAAAAGAAGAACTACTCATGAAGGAAGGGGTCAGTCCCTGATATTGGGTATTTTGGGGTCACTCTATGATATTTGGTGCCAGTTCATGGTATCTAAAATGTAGTCAAATTACTTAGAAAATACAGGAAAGAACGTAGAAATTTTTAGAAAAGGCAAGGCCGAAGACCGAGTGCTATCTCAGCGATAACGTGATGGGATGAGAACGCTGCTTGCCTCTAAATAAGATCACGTCAATTTATGGTAACCTCTAAGTAATTTGACTACATATCATGAACTGGCACCAAAATATGCAATATCAGGGACTGACCCCTTTGGCGCTAATGACGGAAATGGCGGCGTCCGGTAAAAACCATGGCCATGTTTCGTTGATCGGCAGCGGCAATGATTTCTTGATCGCGCAACGAGCCTCCTGGCTGGATTGCAGCTGTAGCGCCTGCATCAGCTGCAGCCAGAAGCCCATCTGGAAATGGGAAAAAAGCATCACTGCAGACAACGCTTCCCTTCAGCGACAGACCAGCTTCGGTAGCCTTCCAGACAGCGATGCGTGAGGCATCAACGCGAGACATTTGGCCTGCGCCAATTCCAAGAGTCCGATCACGACTTACATAAACAATCGCATTGCTCTTCACGTGCTTGACGACTTTCCATCCAAACTCCATGGCCTCTAACTCTTCACGCGTTGGAGGTCGGCTTGTCACAACATTGTGTTCCATGAGGCCAATCTTCCCGCCATTGTCGATATCTGCATCTTGAACTAAGAGGCCGCCAACCACAGAACGAATGTCACGTGGTGTGAGAGGAATCGGCTGGAGGAGTCGCATCAAGCGAAGATTTTTTTTCTTTTGCAATAAGGCGCGTGCCGTTGGCTCAAATTCAGGAGCAATGATGACTTCGCTAAAAATTTCGGAAATATCTCGTGCAAGTTCTTCGGTAATAGGGCGGTTAACAATGATGACCCCACCAAAAGGAGCAGAGCGATCGGTTGCAAATGCTTTTTCCCAAGCCGCGCAGAGGTCATCATCGCTGCCAACACCACACGGATTGTTATGCTTGAGAATAGCAACGGTGGGGCGTTCAAACTCTGCTATGAGGCGTGTTGCGGCAGTAATGTCGAGAATGTTGTTAAAGGAAAGATCCTTGCCGTGAAGCTGCTCAAAATAATCGAAAAAATTGCCATAGAGTTCGGCATTTTGGTGAGGATTTTCACCATAACGAAGGTGACTTGCTTGCGGAAATTTGAGAGAGAGCGCCGTGTCCGTGACGACTTCGCCATCAAGGTAAGAGCTAATAGCGTGATCATAAGCCGCCGTCATCGCAAACGCTTTGACCGCCAATCGCGCACGGAGTTCAGGAGTTGTTTTTCCGTCATGCTCTTTCATCAATTCCAAAATGCGAGGATAATCATTGGGGTCAACAACGACGGTGACAGATTCTTGATTTTTGGCGGCGCTCCGAATCATCGAAGGACCACCGATGTCGATTTGTTCAATGGCTTCTTCGAGCGTGGTTCCTTTTTTGGCAACCGTTTCGACGAAGGGGTAAAGATTCACGCAGACAAGATCAATGGGAGGGATGTCATGTTCAGCTGCTTGAGCTTCATGAGTTGGCTGATTTCGACGATACAGTAAGCCTCCATGCACTTTGGGGTGAAGCGTCTTGACGCGACCTTCCATGATCTCGGGGAAGCCTGTGAATTCAGAAATTTCAGTGACCGGAATGTCAGCTGCTTTGAGCGCTTTTGCAGTGCCTCCCGTAGAAATAAGTTCGATGCCATGAGCGACTAAACCTCGGGCAAAATCGAGCAGGCCTGATTTATCGGAGACAGAAAGAAGAGCGCGTTGAATTTTCATGAAAAAGAAGAGCGCTGATTATAACCGACTCACTAAGATGCAACAGCATTTTCTCTAACAGAGCTATTTATATTGAAGCAGAATGAGCCTTTAGATAGGACGAAGGGGCGCTTTTAACAGCAAAAGGGTACAGGTTCAAAACATAGGTAACACTTTTTAAGGCAAAAAAAAGCTTAATAACCTTCAAAGATGCCTTGCAAAAACAACACACCTACGGACCATCTGATCAGGGATTTTCTTCAAGCCTTACTGTTTTCATTGGCCCAACTCAACCACAGCCAAATATCACCGAAAAAATCTACCTCAACTCTCCGGTTGCTCCAGCAGGCTGGACCGCAGTCGGAAACGATGCTGCGCAATAATAGCAACAATAATTAGTAAGTTAATTAAACCGCGAAATTCGGAAACGTCTTTCGCGGTTTTTCTTTTTGCGTTGAGAGAGACCTTTGTGATTAAGTCTTTCTTTTGTTCATGATCACGATTCGCGTTTTACAATTTGATGATTGGATGAAGTGGAAAGAACTCCGCAAAGAATCGATCTTGCTTTGCCCAACAGCCTTCGCCTCTTCTTTTGATGAAGAGATGAATGTGTCAGATCGGCAGTTTCAAGATTGGATTACCAAAAACATCATCTTTGGAGCTTTTCATGACGACCACTTAATTGGAACGGCTGGTTTTTTCCAAATGGAATTAGCAAAGGAAAAACATCGTGGCGTCCTCTTCAGTGTTTATGTGGCGCCTGCTCATCGCCATCAAGGCGTTGCGTATCAGCTAGTGGAGCGCGTTGTTCAAGAAGCAAAAAAACGAGTCATTCAGCTGCATCTCAAGGTGGTCAGCTCGAATGTCTCTGCGGTGAACCTCTATCACAAACATGGGTTTGAAGTTTATGGAACGGAGCTCCGTTCCTTAAAATATCAAAATCAGTTTTTTAATGAGTACCTGATGGTTCTTCGCTTTGATTGAAAAGTATGTTTCAAACAGTTTAAAGCCACACATGACAGCCCCGCTTTCCACATCCCATGCGCGTCCCAAGATTGGACTTGTCACTTGTGTTTTTTTAACAGTGGCCATCACGATTGGAAATGGAATTTATACGAGCCTCGGGTTGCAGTTGCTCACGATATCTCATGGTTTCACTATCCTCGCGCTTTGGGCCATTGGCGGACTCTGTGCCCTCTGCGGAGCCCTCTCGTATGCTGAACTTGCATCACGACTACCTCATTCGGGGGGAGAGTATTATTATCTTTCCAAAATCTATCATCCTGCACTTGGGACGATGGCAGGCGTCATCACGCTCTTCGCGGGATTTGTTGCGCCAATTTCACTTGCTTGCATGGCCTTTGGAAAATATCTCCATAGCTGCTTTCCAAGCTGCAGCCCGCTCGTGGCATCGATGGTGCTCATTAGCCTTGTGACGATTGCGCATCTTTTTAATCTTTCATTCAGTGCCTTTTTCCAAGATTTCATCACGGGGTTTAAATTTTTACTCATCACGCTCATCCTCTATCTAGGATTTCGCTACGCCTCGATTTCCCCTCGTGTTCTGTTGCCGAGCGTAAGTATCTGGCACGAGCTCTTCCAACCAAGTTCTGGCGTTGGGCTCCTTTTTTGCTTTTATGCCTACTCCGGTTGGAACTCAATAACTTATATTGCTGATGATGTCGATGCTTCGCAGCGCACCATTGGCTGGTCTTTAGTCATCGGAACGTTGCTCGTTACAACAATTTATTTGCTGTTAAACGTGGTCTTTCTTCTTTCAGCACCATTAGAAGCTCTGCGCGGCGTGCTGGACGTAGCAACGGTCGCGGCTACACATCTTGTGGGAGACACCGGTGGAAAAATCATGGCCCTCCTCATTGCAGGGGGATTGGTAGCAGGTGTTAGCGGTATGACTTGGATCGGGCCACGGATGACGCAAGTAATGGGACAAAACTTGCCCGCACTTTTTTGGCTGAATCGTACGTCCTCGAGTAATATTCCATGGCGCGCAACACTCTTGCAATATGGACTAGTTATCATCGTGCTGCTCACCTCCTCCTTTAAAATGCTCCTTATTGCTACCCAGATCCCCGTGCTTTTCTGTTCGTTACTCGGAGTGCTTGGGATTGTTGTATTGCGACAACGCGAAAAAATAAATGCTCTAAAGCGTATTAAAAAAAATTATAGCCGATGCAGTACTAGGAACGAGGAGCACAGGCCCGGAGTGTATTCTGATACTCGAGGAGGCAAGCACCGGAGTGACGCCGTAATGAACGGCAATAACTTTTTTGAAAACGCTCTAGCTTTTGCATGTCCTTTTTATCCCATACCCCCACTCCTTTTCGCTACAATCACCATGGCAGCGTTGCTCTACACCATTTTCACTGATTTTGGAGAGTCAGTTTGGGGAATTTCGATTATTATCGTGGGCTTAATGTTGCATCCTATTTTCAAGACAAAATTTAACAACAGAAAAGGGGTCAGTCCCTGATATTGCGTATTTTGGTGCCAGTCTATGATATTTGGGGTCAGTCCCTGACATTGCGT
>CAYOAN010000007.1:0-94965 GCA_964402065.1 uncultured Chthoniobacter sp.
TTGAAGATAACGTAAGATCTGAGAACGCAGTCCTAAGGAAAAAGAGCAAGCTTATCGAGTGCCTTTTTCAATTTAATACACTATATTTTAGCGCCCCCCCCTAACAAAGCAACAATCCTAGGGGCATTCTAGGAGGTTTGTTTGACTCACTTCAGATAACCATTGGTTGCAGCCTCTCTCCCAATCGTTGTTTCAGGACCATGGCCTGCTAGCACACGCGTTTCGGATGGGAGTAGTAATAATTTTTTTCGAATACCCTCGATTAAGAGTTGGCCATCACCTCCTGGCAAATCCCACCGACCAATACCTCCTGAAAAAAGAACATCGCCTCCAAAAAGAACATTAGCTGCTTTGTTATAAAGGCAGATGCTTCCAGGACAATGGCCTGGCACTTCAAAAATATCAAAAAGTGCTCCTAAGATATTCTGCTGTTGTGATTCTTCAAGATAGCTTGTTGCTTTCACAGGCTCAATTTCAATAGGGAGGCCAAAGCGCTTATAGAGCGTTTTATCAGCAAGATGCTCTTCTGTTGTCGCATGCATTGCTATAGGGCATTTTTTTTCACGAACGATTTTTGCGGCATCCATGACATGATCAAAGTGACTGTGAGTCAGAACGAGAAAATCGATCGGTGTATCATGAAGATAGTCAGCTACCCCCTCGGGTGCATCAATAAGGAGATGACCTTCTGGAAGTTTCACTAAATAAGCATGAGTGTCTACAGGACCACCCGTAAAACGTTTAATAGAAAAAGATTCATGATTCATGGGCATAGTGTAGAAATTTCGAAGTTAAGAATGAAATGAAAAAAAATTGGGATAAGTAAAAGATCATTTGTGATCAATGGTAAAGTATTTTAGGATATTTTTTTGCATGTCACTTTCATTGTTTAAACAAAATCTTATTTTTCTTTTACTCGGAGTTTCTTTGCAAGCAGCTCCCCTTAAAGGAAACCTCTCCCCAACGCCGACACCAACAGCAACGCCTGCTCCTGCCGTCATGGAGCCCATTGCTGCAACGGTAGGGCGCATTTTAGAACAGGGACATTTTTTGCGACTTCCGCTTAATGACCCTAATCCCCCACATGCGCCAGAAACGCCCGCACTCAGCATGACAGCGCGCGTTATGAAGAATTACTTGCAACTCCTCGACTATAACCACCTCTACTTTATTCAAAGTGATATTGATGAGTTCGAACAAAAGTATGGTGCTACGCTCAGCACTGATGTCTTACGAGGCGACCTCTCTGCTGCAAGAGCTATCTATGATCGCTTTCGTGAACGTGTTGAAGAGCGTGTAGCTAAGGTCAAAACGTTAACCTCAAAAAAATATAATTTTTTGAGCAACCAAACAGTTGAACTCAATCGCCAAAAAGCCCCTTGGCCCAAAGATGAACAAGAAGCAGACCAGCTTTGGCATGACAGAATCAAAGCGGAGCTCTTGCAAGAACAGCTTAACAAGCATGCTACTGATTCTCCAGCAAAGGTTGTCTCTCATCGTTACCAGCAAATGCTTAAGTTGCTCCACGAGCAGACAGATGAAGAGGTCATCAAGTCATTTCTTGTTGCGCTCTCTGAAAGTTATGATCCTCATTCAGAGTACATGAGCCCTTCCGACATGGAAAACTTTAGTATTCAAATGAGGCTCTCACTTGTTGGAATTGGAGCTCTCTTACGCCCTGATGATGGCTACACTCGCATTGTTGAAATCATGCCCGGAGGACCTGCTGATCGTGATGGCAGGCTTAAAGCCAACGATCGCATTACTGCTGTTGCTCAAGGAGATGGTCCTTTTGAGGATATCATTGATCTTCGTATTGATAAAGTTGTTGAAAAAATTCGAGGCAAAAAAGGGACTCCTGTTCGGCTGCAAGTCATCCCTGCCCATGCTACTGATCCTTCTAAGCGAGTGGTTATCACCCTCACCCGCGATGAAGTAAAGTTAAAGGAATCAGAAGTAAAAGCGGAAGTGATTGAATTTCCTGAAACAAATGGGACTAAGGAGCGCTTTGGATGGCTCACTATTCCTAGTTTTTATTCTGAGATGGACAAGCATGGAAGTGAAGATGCAAAAAGCACAACCAAAGATGTACGTCGTCTTTTAACTCGTTTAAAAAAAGAAAATATTCAGGGCCTTGTGATCGACTTGCGACGCAATGGCGGAGGCTCTTTGGAAGAAGCTATCAACTTGACTGGCCTCTTTATTGGACCAGGTCCTGTTGTCCAAGTAAAAGACGCTAGCGGTAAGATTGCCGTCTCCTCTGACAACGAACCTACTCCTTTTTATGATGGTCCCATTATTGTTCTCATCAATCGTCTGAGTGCTTCTGCAAGTGAGATTTTTGCCGGCGCGCTTCAAGACTATCACCGTGCAGTTATCGTTGGTGATCAACAAAGTTTTGGCAAAGGAACGGTTCAAACATTGCTCGACGTTGGTCGCTTTTTGCCTCCCTCTATTTTTGGTAATAATCAAAAAGCAGGCTCACTCAAGCTAACCATTCAAAAATTTTATCGCGTCTCTGGTGGATCGACTCAGTACCATGGTGTCTCTTCTGATATTCAGCTTCCATCATTGACAGATAACCCCGAAATTGGAGAAGGAATGCTTCCAAACCCTCTTGTATACGATGAGGTTGCCCCGTTAAAAATAGCTACTGTTTCTCCTAGCTCGCCTTTTATTCCAATGCTCAAACAACGTTCGGAAGACCGCGTTAAAAAGGATCTTGAGTTTCATTACATCGCCGAAAATATGAAAAAATTAAGCGAAAAACTAAAACTGAATACGATCTCTCTTAATAAAGCGGTTCGTCAGCAAGAGCTGAAAGAAGAAAAAAAGCAAATTGCCCAACATAAAGCTGAACGACTTCTTTGTCACCAGCCAACGCTCCTGGAGTATGAAGTTACTTTAGACAATGTTGATCAGCCAACATTGTCTAAATTTGTGCCCAAGAAAAAGAAAGGACTAGAATCAGAAAATAAAAAATCTACCTCTAAAAATGAATCTGATCTAGATGAGGACTCGGATGAAACGGAAGATGACCCTAGTTTTGTTGACCCAGAAAAACGAGAAGCCTTAATGATCCTTAATGATCTAAATATGCTCCAAAGCTCTTCAACAGCAGTGACAGCACCGACTGTATCTCATTAAAAAAGAGATTGAGAGCCTCATACCAAGATGATTAATGTTAGAAAACTAAAAACCTCTTTTATCCTATGAATGCTCAATCACCTATGCCTAACGCTACTTCAAATCCAGAGGAAGGCGCTGTATCTGCTCCTTTAGAAAAACTTCCTAAATTGAATTTACCACCTAAGCCTGTCCTCGCTACGGCTGTTTCTGCAACACCTCCAACGGCACAACCAATGGTAACACCACCAGCAGCAAAACCAGCACCAGCGTCACCTTTGCTCGCAGCATCACCTGTTGTACCTCCTCCACCCCCTCAAGTGACAACTCCATTAAAAAAATCAGAACCAGCAGAAGTTCCTACAGTTAATAAAAAGCGTGGCTCATTAAGCCTACCAATAGCATTGCTTGCCTTTGCCGTAGCTCTCTTGACGCTCATCGTGCAGATCTTTGCTTTCCTGCATCTTTTTTAAGTTTCAGCTCCTTGAGAAAGGTTGTGCAAAGCTCCTTCTCTTCGGCAAAAAGAGTAACGCTATAAAATCCATTCTCTATTTAATGCATCGTAACGCAAAAAAGAAGGTGAGCTTATTTTTCATTGCTCTTCCCCTCTTTCCTATGAGATCCTCTTGGTTTCATCAAAAATAATCCACAAATTTTAAAACTTATGGCCTCTGCAAATGTTCTTGAACTCACTGACGCAAACTTTCAATCGACAGTTGCATCTTCTCCCATTCTCCTTGTTGATTTTTGGGCGCCTTGGTGCGGTCCTTGCAAAATGATTGGCCCCATCATTGATGAAATTGCAACTGAACTCGCTGGCAAAGTCACTGTAGGTAAAGTCAATGTTGATGATTGTCCTGCTATTGCTGCAGAACATCGTATTTCTGCCATTCCAACCCTGATGATCTTTAAAAATGGAACTCTTGCCGATCGCTCAACGGGCCTGGCTTCCAAGGCAGCATTACTGGAAAAACTGAAGTAAATTTTACTCCAAATAGGGAATGGGAGGCAGTCGGTATTAACTAAGAGTTATAGCGTTATTAATAACCCGATAACTCAAAAAGCCCTTTAAACTTGCTAAAGTCGGCAACTTAAACTCCTATCTTCCATCCTCTATCTCCCATCTTCTATGCATGCTTCAGCCTCCAGTCTTCAGAATCTAAACTTCTACATGCCTGCCGAATGGGAGCCACATGAGGCTACCTGGATTTCATGGCCTCATCCTGATGGCATCAGCTTTCCAGGACGCTACAAAGAAGTTATTCCAACTTTTATCGAAATGGCTCGTGCGATTGGAGCATCTGAGCTTCTTCGCATTAACGTACGTGATGCCGCTCAAGAAGCTGAGGTTAAAAAATTATTAGCATCGCAACTCCCGTCAGAGCACCTCGAGTTTTTCCACATTCCAACTCAAGAACCATGGTGTCGTGATCATGGTCCTATTTTTGTGCGTGAGGAAAAAACAAAATCATTAGCTATTCTCGATTTTCGTTACAATGCTTGGGGTGAAAAATACCAGCCTTTCGATCAAGATGATCTAGTTCCTGCTCTGATCGCTGAAACGCTAAAGCTACCTCGCGTGGAACCAGGTATTATCTTGGAAGGAGGCTCTATTGATGTGAATGGAGCTGGCACATTACTCACTACAGAATCGTGCCTCCTTAATCCCAACCGCAACCCCACTTTTTCCAAAGAAGATTTAGAAAACATTCTCAAAAGATTTTTGGGCGTTTCTCAAATTCTCTGGCTCGGCGAAGGTATTGAAGGAGATGACACCGATGGTCATATTGATGATATCACTCGTTTTGTGAGTGAAGATACGCTCATGACCGTTGTTGAAAAAAATGTAGCTGATCCTAATCATTCCCTTTTGGAAGAAAATTTGAATCGCCTGCGTGCAATGAAACTAGCTGATGGTCGTTCTCTTAATATTGTTGAACTTCCAATGCCACCACGAATCGAACGTGAAGGACAACGCTTACCAGCAAGTCATGCTAATTTTTATATTACCAATCATTCTGTTCTCCTCCCCACTTTTGGAGGAACCTCAGATCAAGTTGCCAAGAGCCTCTTAGCAGATCTTTTCCCTGCTCGTAAAATTGTTCCCATCGACTGTCGTGAATTAATTTGGGGGCTTGGTGCCTTTCATTGTTTAACTCAACAGCAACCTAAAAACTGTTTTTAAATTCTATTAGCGAATTTAAAAATGCTTTTATTTTTCTTAGTGCCCTTTAATTTTTTTCGATGAAACAACACGCTCCTGGTTTTTTAACATTAGTTCATGAAGCTAAGAAAAAAATTCATGAAATTACCCCTGCGCAATTAAAAGAAAAATTAGATCATCAAGAGCCTCCTCACCTCATTGATGTTCGAGAAGAGAGCGAATGGAGGCTAGGCCATATTCCAAGTGCCATCCATCTTAGCAAAGGAATTATTGAGCGTGATATTGAAAAAAAATTTCCAGATCTTAAGACTCCACTTGTCGTTTATTGCAGCGGCGGCTTTCGCTGTGCCCTCGTTGCAGAAAGCCTTCAAAAAATGGGCTATACCAATATATTTTCTCTAGAAACAGGCTCTCAGGGCTGGATTAATCAGGGATATGCTATGGTTCCAAGCGAATTGACTTAATAACAATTTTTTCCATTGAAAAGTTATTACTATTTGCCGGAGTTGTACTGACAGCATCAAGCACTTCAAGGCCTTCAGTCACCTCACCAAAAACAGTGTACTCTCCATTGAGTTGGGGCATTGGCTCCAAGCAAATATAAAACTGACTACCATTTGATGCCTTCAATGGATTAATGTTATCTGGTAGTCGCGACATCGCCACAGCACCACGCTTGTGAGGCAAATGAATCTCCGCAGGAAGCGTGTAACCTGCTCCCCCTGTTCCTGAATAGTTGCTTTCTCCATGGCGGCTCTTCGGGTCACCTGTCTGAACAAGACTATGAGCAAAAATACGATGGAACCGCATACCATCATAATAGTGCCGTTTGATGAGGGTTTTAAAATTATCAACAGTGTGAGGAGCTTCACTGCTAGAGAATGTGATGACAACTCTCCTTGTCGCTTTTTCTTTTGGAAATTTAATTTCCATTATTGCTACTTGAGGCCCTGTAGATGGCGGCGGCGGCGTTGCACATCCTGAAATAAACAGCAAACCAACTAACAAAAAAATAATTTTCATAATATTCATTTTCTTACAACCACTTCACAAGTTCTCTTTGAATTTTCATCAACAGCAAATAATTGTTTTCCAAGCAACGCATTGTCGCGTGAGACATAACCAAGGGCAATACATTTCCCTGACATGGACTCTGTAGCAACACTTGTAATGAAGCCAATTGATTTTTCTGTTGTACCCAAATCAAATAATTTCATACCTGGCACTAATTCCTCCCCTGAATTTTTTGTTATGAGAGAAACCAACAATCGGTTTACATGCCCCACACTTCTTAAGCGTGAAATGACTTCTTGTCCGACATAACAGCCTTTATTGTAATCGATCGCTCGCCTTTCCAAATAAGCCTCTGGAGGCAGCCGATCAGGCGTCAGTTCTTTTCCCCATTGAGGAACAGCTTGCTCAATACGCCAAGCCTCAACATCCTCCTGGCTTAATGGCTGATGCTCTTCGAAAAAGCCAACAGGCAGCTCCGATATCTTGATATCTTTTCCTGGAAGATGAAGTCGTGAAATTAAAACTCCTGGGACTTTTTGAAAACTTGACTCTTCCAACAGCGCTCCAAAAACATGAATCTCTGATTCTGACGGAATTATTTCTAAGTTCACATCATCAGCAATCAAATAACGCTCTAGTCGAGCAGGCAGATCCTCAAACAATTCTATTGGGGCTTCAAGAAAAGTGGCCTGTTCATGCAAGGTGACCCAAACAACCGCTGAAAGTTTTCCTTTAGGAGTAAGTAAACAGGCCTGCATTGCTTCCCCTGGAACAAGTTTTCTTAAGTCATTTGTAACTTGTCCATTCAAGTAACGAAGACGATCGCTCCCCGTCACACGAATGAGCAATCTCTCTGGAAGGTAAAAAAAAGATGCTGACATTAGAATAAAGAAAAAATAAGAGAAGCCTTGTTCTAGCAACTGCTAACGCTCAAAAGCATCCCAGTATATAACTGCTGATATTATAAAACGAAGGCTCATTTTACTCTTCCTAAAACATTTCTTTAAAAAACCTCCAAAAAGCAGCTAATCCTTTTTGTGGTTTTTGAACTTTATTGGGAGTAGTAAGGTCATTAGGCGCTTTGAGGGAAAAGAAGTTTTGTTCTGTTCCTGGAAAGCTATATTCCGCTGCTAATGCCGCAATATCAGCTTCTCCTAAACCATGTTCCAGCGTCCGTTTCAAAGCGGTGGCTACAGCTGCTACGGTAGGGAATGTTGCCCCACCGGCAGCAGCTAGGTCCAAACCAAACTGAAGATCCTTGAGCATGTTCTTGCTAGAAAACCGAGGCTCATAATCGGCGCCCAGCATTTGCGGAAGTTTCATAGCAAGCGTGCTAGAATTCGCAGCACTGTGTTGGAGAGTCTCACCGAGCTTATCGAGCGGAACCCTTCCCAACTTTAAAAGCTCTAAGGCCTCTGCCAAAGCAGCCACTTCAGCAGCAATCAAAAAATTATTTGCTATCTTAACAGTTGTTGCTGCTCCAACTGGACCGACTTCAACAATCACTTTTGAAGAAACTTCTAACACAGGACGAACTTGATGAAGCACGTCTGAAAAACCACCTACAAAGTAAACAAGCTTTCCTTCAGCCGCAGCATCACGACTTCCCGTAAAAGGGGCATCTAAAAATTGCGCCCCTCTCCGCTCCACTATAGAAGCAGCTTCTAGTGTTTGTTGAGGGTGAACTGTCGCATGATTCAAAATCACATGACGCGCCGTCAAAGCAGGAGAAAGGTTTTGCAAAACCTCTAGCAAGGCTTGTCCATCTTGAACAAAAATCTGAATAATATCAGCAACCTCTGCAACCTCTGCAGGAGAAGCTAAGAAGTTAGGCTCTGAACGCGGTGTTCGATTCCAGAGCACTACAGAAAAATCTGCTCTTCGCAAGCTAGCTGCAACTCGAGAACCAATAATTCCAAGTCCAATCAGACCGACTGTTGGCTTTTTATTCATAACCAATAAAAAAATTCACAGAAGAAAAAGCGACAATGCTCTTATCGCTTTCCTTTCTGTGAATTTTCGCAACTTATTTATTTAGCAGCTGGTGAAGCAGCTGGCGCAGGGTTTTTGCCAACAACTTTAGCGGCAGCAGCAGTAGCAGCTGGCTTCATAGGAAGAGGCATTGGAGGAGGCGCAGGAAGAGTATTTTCAACCTTAGCTGTCTGACGAAGCTGTTGCATAAAAGCTTTGAAAGCAGCACGTCGTTTTTGATTTTGCAAATAAGCAACAATGTTTTGTTTTGCTTCTGCAAATGGCATGGTACCAGCAGCCTTTTTACCTGTTACTTTAATAATGTGATAACCATATTTTGTTTTAACAGGAGTTTGGCTCACATCTCCTTCTTTCATTCCAAAAGCAGCCGTAGCGAACTCAGGAACCATTTGTTCCTTAGTAAAAAACCCAAGATCTCCTCCACGTTGCTTAGCACCAGGCTCCTCGGAAAGTTCAGAAGCAAGCTTTGAAAAGTCTTCTCCTTTGTTTGCTCGAGCAATGGCAGCTTTGGCTGCCTCTTCTTTTGCTTTTGCAGTTTTAGCATTTTCTTCTTTTGCTTTTGCAGCTTTAGCCATGGCTTCTTTGTCTTTAGTAATCACTTCAGGAGGGGCCGGCGGAACCATGAATAAAATATGAGATGCCTTAACCATGTCTGGATTCTCAAATTGCTTAATGTTGTCCTTATAGAATTTTTCTGCTTCAGCATCAGTCACTTCATCCTTGCCTTTGATTTGAGATTTAATCCAGTCGGTCTGGCGCATTGACTTCTTCAAATTTGCAGTGAACTGCTCCATAGTTTGCCCCGACTCTTTTAACTTAGCGTTAAAAACATCAGGAGAAGGAAATTGCTTTTTAATTTTCTCAACCTCTGCATTGACATCAGCATCAGAAACCTGAACATTAGCTGACTTTTTATCGACCAGCTTTTCCATAATCAGACCATCAAGAATCTGGCGATAAGCCATGATCTTTTGATCGGCAGTTAAGGTAGATGGATTCACCCTGCTAGCATTTAAAGCGTCTTTAAAAGCCTTCTCTAATTCTTCCTTAGAAATTTTAGTACCATCGACAGTAGCAACCGGATCTTTTAAAGCAATAACCGCAGAAGTAGCGCCTGCAGCCGGAGTATTAACAGAAACAACAGGCGGCTTTGCTGGAACAGCCACAGCCGGGACTGCTGATGCCGATGCAGGGGCATTATCAGCATGAACTAAACCAACGGTGGAAAGAATAATAGCAAGTAAGGCAAAATTTTTCATGGGCTTAATAATTTGGATAGATAAAAATGCCACGAGCCCCCCCAAAGCGCCAGTGTATTTTTTAAATTTTTTTTATTTTCTTGATTGCAGGAAGGCTACCTTGAAAAATAGCCATCCTTTGCTCACGTGGCGAAATTGGCAGACGCGTACGTCTCAGAAGCGTATGGGTAATTCCATGGAGGTTCGAGTCCTCTCGTGAGCACTCCGCTTATAATATCACAGGAAATAAAAGTTTAAGTTATAGCCATATTCCTTTGAGACCACAGAAAAGATCGAAAAAGTTTTTAGAAAAGGCAAGAGCAAGGACAGAGTGCTATCCGTAATCATGAGAGGAATGAAAACGCGGCTTTTTTTAAAAGGATCAAACTAATAGCCCGCTTTTTTTGCTATTTCCAAATTTTAACTCAGCCCTTTCATTGACATGTCGTATTCACAGCCAGACCCCACTTCTATCAGAGAGCTTTTCTCAACCATTGCTACCCGTTATGAACTTGCTAATCACGTACTTTGCGGAGGACTCGACTTCTGGTGGCGTCATGTTACAGGACGAGCAGTGGCAAAATTCAAGCCACAACAAATTTTAGACGTTGCTACGGGAAGCGGCGACCTGGCAGGTGCCCTTCTTAAAAAAATCCCTTCAGCACACGTTACAGGTATTGATTTTTGTGAAGAAATGTTAGCTCAAGCTGCTAAAAAAAAGATTTCCAGATTAACTTTACTCACCGCTGATGGACTAGCGCTCCCCTTTCCTGATGAAAGCTATGATGCGGTAACCATCGCCTTTGGATTACGCAACATGGCTTCTTGGGAAAAAGGCCTTCACGAGATGCAACGCGTCTTACGTGCAGGAGCACCTCTCTTCATTCTTGATTTTTCTTTACCAACAGCCCCTATCCTGAAGCAGCTCTATCGCTTCTATCTTCACCATCTTTTGCCACGAATGGCTGGTTTGATAACAGGGCAGGCTGAAGCTTATTCCTACATGGCTGATTCTATTGAACAATTTCCATCAAGAAAAAAAATGTGTTCCCTTTTGGAACAATGCGGCTTTGAGAAAGCAACATTTAAGCCCATGACCTTGGGCATCGTCACGTTATATGTTGCATTAAAAGTTTCCTGAAAATTTTCTGTAGCCCCCAGCGTGCAAGCGATACTCTGGATCCATGCCTGGTACTTTTACACCCTTAAAGCATCGCGTTTTTCGCTATTTTTGGATTGTTAATTTGACCTCCAACATTGGGACATGGATGCATATTGTTGCTGCTGCTTGGCTGATGACTTCATTAACAAGTTCTCCAACATTAATTGCCTTGCTTCAAACAGCATTAACATTGCCTGTCTTCTTTTTTTCTATTCCCGGAGGCATGCTCGCTGATTTTTTTCCTTTAAAAAAATTTCTTTGTTTTACACAAACATGGATGGCTCTTGCCGCTTTAACACTCACGTTCATGACATTTTTTCATCTCGTGACTCCATGGTCCCTGTTGAGTATCACTTTTTTATTGGGGGCTGGAGCAGCTCTTAATATACCGGCCATGCAAACAGCCATCACAACAATGGTTCCAGAAGAAGATTTAAGAGAGGCCAGCACCCTCAACAGCATTGGCTTTAATACTGCTCGCGTTGTGGGCCCAGCGCTGGGGGGCTGTCTCGTGGCACTAAACGGCCCTTTCTTAGTCTTCATGATTGATACGCTTTCCTTCCTCGGAGTGATCTTTTTTTTCCTTTGGCTTTATGAACACCCTCAAAATCGATCTGCCTCTCACAGCAGTATTAAAGCAAGTTTGCTAGGTTTTTCTGCGATTATAAAGCACGGTCATTTCAAAAATATTATTAAAAGAACTTCTGTTTTTTTCTTTTGCGGCAGTATTATTTGGGCTCTCTCCCCTATCATTGCTAAAGCTCAGCTGGGAGAAGGAATTGTCTCTTACACTCATTTTGTCACGTGTTTAGGCCTAGGAGCAGTTACGGGAGGTCTTTGCTTGGCCTCCTTGCGCCGTCAACTTTCTGATGAAAAACTGACCTTCAGTGTGCTTATCTTACTCTCTTTTTTATTAAGCAGCCTTTTGCTTTCTAAAAATCATTGGGTAACTTATGGAATTCTGATTTTGATTGGGTTCACCTGGATTACCTCTGCCTCTACTTTTGTCACCACTGTTCTTAAAATATTCCCAGATCACCTCAAGTCCCGCGCCTTTTCAATTTATTGGGTTTTTTTTAATGGAAGCGTTGCTATTGGGAGTGCTACATGGGGGAAGGTTGCTTCCCTTTCTCATTGTTCAATAGCGTTACTCAGCTGCAGCATTCTCGCGCTTGCAAGCGCTTTCTTTGCTAGAAAGTGGGAGATAGGAAAAAAAGAAACACTCTAAATTCCCAACAAAGCTCGCTGCCATGGCAACAATGCAGGTGCTTCACTATTTTTAGCAATAGCTTCTAGAGCAGCTTTCGAAGCCAGGATAGAAGCATCCAAGTCGAGTTCTTGTGCTTTCCGATCTCGTAACTCTTTTAATTGACGGAAAGCCTCAGCCTCTTTTTTGCTAATAACAACACGTACAGGAATAATTTCTTTGGGCCACTCCTCTTCTGGTATAGTTAAGGCTTTTTCTAGCATTTCTTGAAAGCGAAGAGCACGATCTTGAGGAAATTTAGGCACACTCCATTTTTTTCCTGCAACAACCTGCTCTGCAATTTGCAACATTTCTTCATGTGACATGAGATAAAAAGGAGGCTTATCCCA
This sequence comes from uncultured Chthoniobacter sp., assembly GCA_964402065.1. GTDB lineage: Bacteria > Verrucomicrobiota > Verrucomicrobiia > Chthoniobacterales > UBA6821 > CAIWMF01. The sequence continues at coordinate 12,293 of CAYOAN010000007.1, forward strand.
TAAACGTGCTTCCGCATCTCGCCAATGCCATATTGCGCGAAGCAATGCCCACGCCTGAGGTGTGAGTTTAACATACCCAGAAATACGCCAAAGCATTTCCTCATCACGCTTTTTTACCCCTCGAGTCGCTCGGATCATACGATCCCTCGATTGCACAAACCATTCGTAACGATCAAGCTCTTCTAACCTTTCTTCAAAAATATCAGCTAGATCCAAAAGATAGCGAACGTCATTCAAGGCATATTGTACCATTTGCTTGGAAAGCGGCCGTTGTCCCCAATTGGCCTTGCGAGAGGCTTTAGAAAGCTCCACACCAAAATACTTTTTGATTAATGAGGCCAACCCAACATGTGGTTCACCACAAAGGCGCGCAGCAATCATCGTATCAAAAATTTGGTCATCGGGAAATGTTCCGGAACGACGCAGCAGGCGAAGATCATAATCAGCATCATGAAAAACCAATCTCTTTCCTTCCAATGATGCAAAAAAATCAGGCATCACAATTTTTGACAGTGGATCAAGGAGCTGCAACTTTTCTGGCCAGCCAATTTGAACAAGGCAAAGCTTCTCAAAATAGCAATGAAGGCTGTCAGCTTCTGTATCAAGAGCGATTTGAGTTTGAGATGCTAACTCCGCTAAAAAATCACGAAAGAAGGAATCGTCAGCAATCATCTCTAAAACCGGTTTAGGATTAACTTATAAAGGGCCTTGTTAAAAAGACAAGGCTCATAGCTCAGGAATAAATTTTTCTTGCGCTTGACGAGCTTCTTCTGGAGCGCGATGTCGCGGCTCTCGAACCTCGGTATTTCCTGATGAAGGAGTTGTTACAAAAGGACCTCCTTGCAACGGTGCTTCTTCAGAAAAGGCAACTTCCGGCATCTCACTTGGCTTTCCTTCAAGAGGAAAATCTTTTCTTAGTGGAAAATAAGGATATCCATCCCACATGAGAATACGTCGCAAATCAGGATGTCCCTCAAAGAGAATACCCATCATATCGAAAATCTCACGCTCGTGCCAATTAGCTGTTGGCCAGAGATCATTAACTGTTGGCATTTTGGGGTCAACCTCAGGAAGCCTGCATTTTAAACGGAGAGCAATGCGGTCGTTGAGAGAATAAAGTTGATAAACCATTTCAAAACGATTCTCCTCACCAAGGTGATCAACGCTAGAAAGATCGAGTAGCATATTAAAGCCAAGCTCATCACGACAAAAACGAGCGATGTCATGGAGACGTTCTGTGGCAACATGGAACGTTGTTTCGCCTCTAAATTCTTTTTTGTCCAAAATCTCAGACAAAAAATTTTCTTCAATTTTTTTTGCGGCTTCAGCAAGAGTCATAGGAAAAATTATAATGATTTTAACAAAGCACGTTTTTGATCAAGAAGAGAGTGTTCTGTCATGATCTTATTTTGAAGCTTCATCAGTCCATCTAGCAATGCCTCTGGGCGCGGAGGACAACCTGAAATATAAACATCAACAGGAATAACTTGATCGACTCCTTGTAAAACCGAATAGCTACGGTACATTCCACCACTTGAGGCACAAGCTCCCATCGCAATCACCCATTTTGGCTCTGGCATCTGTTCATAAATGCGTTTCACAGAAAGTGCCATCTTATAGGTCACTGTCCCCGCAACAATCATGACATCAGATTGACGCGGAGAAAAACGCATGACTTCCGCACCAAAGCGGGAAATATCAAACCGTGAAGAGGAAGCCGCCATCAGCTCAATCGCGCAACAAGCAAGTCCCATTGGCATCGGCCAAAGAGAATTTTTTCTCATCCAGTTGATAGCAGCATCAAGCTTGGTGATGATGATATTCCCTTCGATCTTTGAATCGTAGGCGACAGGCTGAGTAACGATTGTTGATTGATGCATGCGGCGATTTTAAAGGTATTGAAAGATTAGGACAAGGAAGAAGAAAATTAATATTTGTCGACCTAAAGCTAAGAATCTTCTTATAGGAAAACGCTCTATGCTTCGATTTAATTCCTCCATAATATCTTGACGCTGTCGCCGCCTTATATTGATCACACTAAGAATAGTGGCTTTTATATGTTCTAACATTTCGACTCGCTGCTGCTCTTGCTCTGCATCTAGAGCTGGTTAAAAAATTATAGCCGATCCAGTGCGAGGAACGAGGAGCGTAAAAATAGAGCGTATAGTGTATTAAATTGAAAAGGGCACGTTAGAAGCGCCGACATTTTTTCTTAGGACAAGGCCGAAGACCAACGCCATCCCATCAGGATTAACGTCAAATTGAGACTAGCTAGACTCCGTAGCTTTTCGAAAACTTCTTTTTAGAATCATCTTCCCCTTCATTTTTAGAAGGTTCTTCGGAAGGAAATTCTATTTTCTGATCTTCTTCCTTCTCTTCACTACTTCCTGAAACCTGAACAAAGGTCATCTGAAGTTCTCCCAAAATTTTATTGAGAATGGTCTCTTCATCTTTTGAAAGATTTCCGCGAGTCTTTTCACGGATTAATTCCAAATGATCAATAAAAACACGCGCAGCCTCTAGATTGATCTCGGTCTCTCCAGTGACAGGATGAGGAATTTTACCCAAGCAGAAAGCTGCTTGTTGCGCTTGCACCATAATAAACTCGATGAAGCGTTGGTTAAGTTGACCATCAGTTTGAGTGGAGGATTGTACTTCAGGCATGATTAAAAAAAGTTGAAGAAAAAAGTTACTCTGCCACAAAGTAGGGAAAGGTAAAGAAGAGAATCGCCATTATATCCCGCGTGGATAATACATTCTAAAATCAGAGCTATGAAAAATTGCTTGCGCTTGTTGCTCTATTAATTGCTTTTTCTCCTTAAGAGCATCTAACTTTATTTGAAGCCTACTTATCAAATCCCCGCGACGGCGCAGCATAAGATCTATTTGATTCTTGAGAATATCGTAAGCCCTTGCAGGGGACATTGGCTCCGGAGCAATGATAGTTTCATCAGCCTTCATTGCTTCGGCAGCAGCGGTCGTAGTTGATGATGATGAAGGCGAAGGCTCCTCTTTTGTGGAATCTGTAGCTGTAGAAATTTTTACCAGAGCAAAAGAATTAAAAAAATTATGCAGTTTTTCCTGTTCTTCTACGTCTATCTCTTGAGCTTCCTTCATGAGTTTCAAGGTACGCCTATATCCATCATATGGGTTTATCAAATAAGATAGAGCCGTTCTTGCTTTTTCTAATGCAGTCCCAGGAGCGTAATGATCCCAAGCATGTTGGGCTGCAGCAGTAACAATAGAAGGCTTAAAAAGAAAAGGAAGAGCTCCACCAGCAGCTCCAATACCACCCAATGTTGGAACAGTTACAAGCAAGCTCGCATGAGGAAAGAAAGGAATAAGAGCTAAAGTCAGGATGGAGCTGATAACAACTGAACGCTGCACTTCTTTTTCATGTAATCCAAGTGCATTTCCCATCATTCTCCCTCCCCCAGCACCAAGAACATTAGTAACACTAAAAGCAGTAAGAGAGCTAGCTGCTTGAGTAATAAGACCAGCTTGAGCTAACGTTGTAATAGTTGCAGTTGTTGCACCAACACAAGCGCCGCAACCTATCTTTGATAACATAATATTTGCAACTGTCTTTGCGACGGCTCCTACACTGCGCACGACGGTTTCAGCAGCATACCATGCTAATTGATTAAGCGGCTTATTGGAAGATGCTAGCCTTTCATTGACCTCGTCGTGAGTTTGCTCAAAAAACTTCCGCCTTGCTATACCTTGAAGTAGAAAACGATCATTCTGTAGACAATTCTCGATTTGAGCAGCTCCCTCTGGAATAGAAGTATTATTTTCCTCATACTTTTTGCTGATTGCGAGAAACATATTACTAATCTCAAGAACGTTGAGAACATCAGTCTTTTGATCAAAGTCTGAAAAAATGTCTCTGACCTGAGGTCCGTAGAAAGCTTCAAATGCTTCCATCACTAATTTTCTTACTCCTAGATTTTCTTCTCCAGGTGGGATCATTACATTTCGAGCAGTTGTCGTAACACCATCAACTGTTATGCTAGCACCAGCTGGAATAATGCTTGGAATAACCAATGTATACTGCAACTCTCCTTCAGTCGCAGGAACAATCAAGGGCACAGGTGATTTGCCATTATTAAGAATCAAAGGAACCTCGTCCCAACGAATAAGCTGCCCATTAATCTTCAAACCACCCACATGCTGAGCAAAAAAAGACTCTGCCATTGAGGACGGTGCCACCAAATTACAAGCCTGTAAGCATGCCATTGTTTTACTCGCACGACTTAAACGAGTGAATACATCTCCAGCTTCTTGCTGTAGGTGAGCTTCATACAGGGAAGCTTGTTCTGCACTATTTTCTGAAGACGCTACCTGCGCCATTTCCTTAGAGGCGATCGTCTCAGCATCTTGCAAAGTTTCATTGCTCCCCTCTTGCTCCATTTTAGCAACATATTGCTCCATGTTATGAGCTTCTTGAAGTAGAGCAGCAACCTGAGCTCGTTCGCTATGTTCTTGTTCAGAACAGCCCTGTATAAGAAGTTGGGTCTTTAAAATATGATCTCGTGCGGCTGAATCTTGAGTTTGATGCCACTCATGAATGATATTTACAAATGCTGGATTAATTGTTTTTGCCCGCTCAACACGTGCTGATGCTTGACTCCTAATACGCTCAATATTTTGACATCTCATTTTCCTTGCTGAGGCCCATTGTTGTAAGAAAGCAGAATCTTCAGCAATATTTTGATCTGATTTGGTATCGCTAACTGCGCCTAACTGCCCTTGAAAATTAGAAAGTTCCGAGACTCCCAAGGAAGAAGAAAAAGGCGCTCTATTCTCCATCTCGCTAGCATCAACACCGGGATGATTATTGGAACTGGGATTATTGCGATTCACTTCGGTCGCAAGACGATTGTGCTCGCGAATGTTAGCAACATCAGTGCTACCTCCCTCCTCTGGTTGCTGTTTTCTTTGAAAGAAATTAGGCATGGCACTCACGCGAAGTGGTGTCATCAAAAACACAATAAGAATGAAACAAGTGGGGGCTATTTTTTTATTCATTTATTTCACTGGTATTGGCACCGATGGATCTTTTAAAGCGGCTGCAGGAGCAACAATCGCCTCAACAGAACCTGGTGTATCGATATATTTTTTGATAACAGCGTTGAGTTTTTCTAAGGTAACATCTTTGATCTCATCGGCACGGTGCAAGTAGTGATCAAATCCTAACCCTACTAGTTCTTCACTGGCACAACGAAGCATGAGACCTGCATTTGATTGAATGGCCATGGCATCAGCTCCTAGCAGCTTTTGCTGAGCAGTTGCTAGCTCTTCTTGCGTAAGCCCATTTTTAGCGACATTCTGAATTTCATCATCAAATTCATGTTGCGCATGTTCGAGTTTTGTTGGATCTGTTCCCATGTAGAAAACAAAGGCGCCAGGAGCAAGTCCCATTGAGCTGGAAGCACCGACATAATAGGCAAGCGATTGCTTTTCACGAATCCGAAGAAAGAATCGTGATCCTAAATCACTACAAGCAGCATCAATTAATTCCAATGCAGGGCGATCAGGACTTGTTATCGGAGCTGTTAGAAAGCCTTTTACGACCACAGCCTGCTCTTTTGGCTCTGCCTTGCTAGCGTTAATGGCTGTTCTTAATGACGTCGGGTTTGGAGGGTTTTGTAATGCCAACTCCCCTGCTGGCATTTTTTCAAATGCCTGGGTTGCCACCTTGACTACTTCCTCAGCATTGATGTCTCCAAAAATAGCAACCACTCCATTTTTTCCAACTGTCAGTTTTTTATAAAACTCCTCCACTAATTCTCGATTCAATGCAGGAACAGTCTCCTTTGTTCCTAAAATCCGCCGTGAATAAGGATGAGCTCCATACAATTTTTCCTTTAAGAGACGTTGTGTCACTGCAAGCAGCTGATCATCTTCTGCTTGAATTGCAGCAAGCTGGGCCATTTTTTCATGTTCAATCTCTTCTACTGGAAAAGTTGCTTCTGTTAAAACTTCGGCCAAGAGATTTAAACCTAAGGCAAAATCAGGTTTCATCACACCTACAGAAACACTAAAACTATTATTTCCTGCACTCGCTCCAATGCTTCCTCCTACCTGCTCAATTGTATCAGCAATATTTTGAGCATTTCGATTTTTAGTTCCTTTGATGAGTGTGCTCGCAAGAAGATCTGTTACTCCGTTATTGTTAGCGTTCTCTGCTAACAATCCTCCACGGAACATTCCCATGATCGAAACTAATGGCAAACGATGATCTTCACAAAGCAGCAACCTCAGTCCATTAGGAAGGACAATTTTTTTTACTTCTCGCTGTTCTATTTTTGGAGAGGAATTTTTTTTCTGATCATCTTTAGAAAGTGTAGATTCTGGGTCAAGAGAAGTGATCGTTAAATGCTCACGCACCAAAAATTGCTTAGCAACTTGATTCACATCATTGAGAGTGACACGTTGGATTGCTGCTAAATATTCTTTTCCAAAAATTGGATTTCCTGTTTCAAGCCAATTAGAACCATAATCTTGAGCCCGACCATGAACTGTTGTCAGTGTATGTAGCTGATCAGCAAGCAGAGACTTTTTAGCTTTTTCTAATTGTTGTTGTGTGACACCAAGCTCCACAACTTTGTCGAGCTCGGCTAGCGTTTCAGTTTCAGCAGTCTCTCTTTTTTCTGGAGCAGCAATAGCATTAACATAAAGCAACCCTTCACTTGCATTCAGCCCATAGAATCCAGCTCCAATTTGATAGACGAGTTGTTTTTTTTCTCGAATCTCTTGATTCAAGATAGAGCTGTGTCCTGAGCCCAAAATATTACCGAGCACCTCGAGTGCAGGAGCTTTAGGGTGCGTCACTCCTGGCGCTTTCCAAGCAAGACTCACTCGACTCAACTCCGTTGGAAATGTCTTTCTTGCAACCTTCATACCAAGTTGAGCTGGCTCTTTCTGAACAAGTACTGGTTCTAGTGCTTTGCGAGGATACTTTTCAAAAAAAGTATCAAGTTGTTGATGCACAACTGTGGCATCAACATCTCCAACGATTACGAAACAAAGGTTATTGGGCACATAACGCTTTTTAAAATATTCCATCACGTCTTCACGTGTTAGCTGATCATAAACTTCACGGTAACCAATGATAGGATAACGGTAGGGACTGACTTGAAAGGCTGTCGTAAAAAGAAGCTCACTGCTTTTTCTATCAGGATCATCATCGCCCATCGCAAATTCACGACGAATAACTTCCTGCTCTTTTTTATATTCCTCCGGTGGAAGTGAAGCATTCATGACGGCATCCGAAAAAACATCTAGTGCTTTACTCACTCCTGCTGCTGGAATATCAGTCCAAAACACAGTCCGATCAAAAGAGGTATATGCATTGAGATAACCTCCTTGACCTTGAATCTCCTCGGCAATTTTTCCAGGAGGCCGTGTTCCTGTACCTTTGAAAAGCATATGCTCTAAAATGTGAGATAACCCTGCACCTAACCATTTGCCCTCATCAATACTACCTGTACAGCACCATGCTTGAACGGAGGCTACCGGCGCATGATGATCTTCTTCAACAATTACAGTCAGGCCATTTTTCAAGGTAAAGATTTGAGGGTTTCCTGAAACTGTGAGTGAAGGGGCAAGCGCTGAGGTTGATGAAGTTGGTGTTGATGCTGTCATGGGTGAAGAAAGCTGAGGTGATGATTCTTTTAATGGTGCGGCGCATGCGCTAGAAAGAAAGAGGCAGGCTGCAATAAGATTTTTCATAATTTTATGTTTCTAGCAATGTGCTGGTAATAGCCGGTTGAAAAGGAAGGACAAAAGCTTTTTCAAAATCAAATCCATTGGCAAAGGCTGCAAGCGTATCGTCTTCTGTCTTTCCGACAACTCCAGCTTCAATAAGGTTAAAAATAATATACCCGATATCGTTACTATTTTTGATTCCCCAATATTGTAAGAGAGTAAGGGACATTGGACCAAATTCTTTCAGCGTCAATAAACGAAAAGCCTCGAGCAACTCTGTTGCACTAATGTGCGTTGGTTGCAATTCTTTGCGCTGCTTTTTTTGGCGCTTCACACTAAAATCCATGACCTCACGCAAGAATAAATAAGCGTCATGCCGATAACGCTGGTCACGCGTAACAATTTTTTCAACAGCTTCTTGAAATCCTAAAATGGGAATCATTGAGAAAGTAATGATTGGTGAGTAATGGGCAATGTGTTTTTCATAGAGAAAACTTGACGCCATTGCCGCACAACAAGGCCTAAGAAAAAAAGTCCTAAAAGCAGAAGTATGACAACTTGCTCTCGCTGGGTTAAAGAAAACATCGCTTAACTCTAATGAGCTAGCTTTTTTTCGGCGATGCTTTTTTTTCTTTAGAGGGAGATTTTGCTGACTTAGAACTGCCAGATGATTTGGTCTCTGCAGCTTTTGCTGGTGCTGTTGAAGAAGATTCTTGCTTTGCCGAACTCTTATATCCCTCACTTCGATAATCAGTGATATAAAAACCAGAACCTTTGAATAGCAAACCAGCTCCAGCACCAATCAAACGTTTAACTTTTCCTTTCCCCCATTTTTTCATTTGGCATAAATCCTGAGGGCAAGTTTTATACGGATCTGAGGACATTGATTGAAAGGCATCAAAGTGATGACCGCACTTACTGCATTCGTATTCGTAGGTAGGCATGGAAATTCAAAAAAAAGGAAAGGGATAAGTTTTTTATAGTTTCATCAACCATTCATCAACACATAAATTGTTAATTTTTTGTATCGTGTATTAAATTGAAAAGGAGACGTTGGAAGCGCCGCCATTTTTTCTTAGGACAAGGCCGAAGATCGAGACGCTATCCGAAGATAACGTAAGATCTGAGAACGCTGTCCTAAGAAAAAAGAGCAAGCTTATGGGCGTGCCTTTTTCAATTTAATACACGATAAGACCAAAGCACGTTGGCTATAAAAGCAACTCCGCTATTTGCACCGCATTGAGCGCCGCTCCCTTGAGAAGCTGATCCCCACAAACCCAAAGAACAAGAGCATTTGGGAGAGCCGTATCAATTCGCAGCCTACCAACATGACACTGATCGAGACCTTGTACTGCTAGCGGCATGGGATAAAGTGCCTGGGTCGGCTCATCGATAAGGTCAACTCCAGGAGCAGCCATCAAAATATCCTGAGCTCTCTCAATCGAAACTGATTTTTCAAACTCTGCATGCAGCGCAATGGAATGAGCACGATACACAGGAACACGCACACAAGTGACAGAAGTTTGCAACTTGGGAAGATGAAGAATTTTACGGCTCTCATTTTGAAACTTCATCTCCTCCTTCGTATAACCACTCTCTAAAAAGCTATCGACATGAGGCAAAAGATTAAAAGCAATCTGATGAGGGTAGACTTCTTTTGGTACAAGCTCACCTCGAGAAAGGCTTTCTACCTGACTACGGAGTTCTTCAACAGCACGCGCTCCCGTCCCTGAAACAGCCTGATATGTTGAGGCAATCACGCGCTTTAAGCTGAAATGCTGATGCAAAGGAGCCAGGGCCATGAGCGCAATGGCCGTCGAGCAATTTGGATTAGCAATAATTCCACAATGATTTTTTATATCAGCAGGGTTAATCTCCGGAATAACAAGAGGCACTTGATCATCCATGCGAAAAACTGATGAGTTATCGATCACAACAGCTCCAGCACGCACCGCATGTGGTGCAAACTTTTTTGAAACCTCTCCCCCTGCACTAAAAAAAACAATATCAATTCCTTTAAAACTTCCCTCCTCTAACACGTCCACTGGAATTTTTTCACCTCGAAAACTCAGTGAGACGCCAGCTGAACGAGGCGATGCAAGCAAGCGCAGCGAGGCAACTGGAAAACTGCGACGTTCTAATACGCGCAGCAATTGCTCACCGACAGCTCCAGTTGCGCCAACGATGGCAATTTTTTTAGAAAAAGGTTTCATGAAACGGGAAAAGAAAAAATTAAACAGAAAGTTTTCAAGGCTGCAACCCTACTCCAACAAATTATGCAATGTCCTAGCAATGTCGTCGTTTAAAAACAATACTGCTTATAACAAAAGAAAGGATGACCTTTCTAAGGCAAATGACTTGTGCTTATGCTCTATGCTTGCCTCCTAAAATTCTTGAACCCTTACTATTTCTCTCTTCTACTTTTATGGTGACTGTTGTTACTTCAAGCCCTCTTAAAAAACGACCTCCAGCTTCGTTATGCTACCTTAAAATTTCCATCGCCACTCAAACCTTAGAGCTTTTTGAGCAGAGAGACGATGAAGCAGCTACTAGCCTGGCACGCTATCCTATCTCCAGCTCTAAGTTTGGATTAGGAACAGAACCTGGCACTAACAAGACTCCGCTCGGAAATTTTTTCATCGCAGAAAAAATTGGTGATGATCAGCCAGAATGGATGATTTTTAAATCGAGAAAACCAACAGGAGAAATTGCTACCTTTGGAGGCGACTTAGACCAGGTCCTCACCCGCATCCTCTGGCTCAGCGGACTCGACCCTGACAATCAAAACACCCATGACCGCTACATCTACATCCATGGCACCAATCAAGAAAACCTCATCGGAACCCCTGCTAGCCACGGCTGTATTCGGATGCTTAACGCTGATATGGTTGCATTATTTGATCAAGTAGCAGTCGAAGATCATGTGGAGATTGTTATTTGAACCCTAGCCCTTGCACTCTGTTTGCTGTTGCCGCATACTTTGTTTCTTTTGTTTTTCCATTTTTTTCTCCAAGGAAAGCCTTTTTGCTTCCTCAAGCAGTTTTTCAGTTTCTTCTGTGTCAATTTTTTCTTTTGTTTTTAGGCAAGTTGGCTCTTTACTCAGTGCTCTTGCTAAATCGAGACGGCCTGACGCGACAGCAATTGTAGGATCTTCTTTATTAGCCGTCTCTTCAAGATGCTCCACGATTTTTTGAGGTGAAAGATTATTGAACTTTCTCATGACCCATGCAGCTGCTGCTGCCACTTGAGGTGCTGCCATCGAAGTACCAGCGAGTTCCCGATAAACTGCATCTCCCGCAAATGAAGCTGAAATAATTCCTTTCCCTGGTGCTGCTATTTGAATACTTTGTTTTCCGTAATAAGAAAAGTTGGCCAGATTTCCTTTTGGATTAGTGGCTGCCACAGCAATACCATTAGGCAATGAAAAGCTTGCTGGATAAGAAGGCCAATCATCTTTATTACGTTTCTCTGTGCCCTGCCCTTTTCTCAAATTGCCAGCTGCCATCACAGCAAGAACGGGAGGAGCAAATTGTTGAGGATCATAAGAACTCCATTCACCTTGCCCTTCTTTTCTTAAAATTTCATACGGATTGCTTAAAGCTTGCTTCAAACTTTCCAAATTTTTTTGTGAAAGCTCTCCCTCGTCATCACGACTGCCACCCCAACTGCAATTGATAATTCTTGCTCCTTGTTCACGTGCATATCGTAAGCACTCGAGAGTGCGATCTACGAAACCTTCTGTTTGACCTGGCTCCATATTTTTACAAATAAGAAGTGCTGCAATATCGCGCACGCTAGCAATGCCACGGATAGTTGCTCGCGTGATCTCATTGAGTTCAAAAACAGTAGGTTCCTGTTCAGAGTTTTTCTTTTTCTTTACCTCAACTTCTTCGACCTCATGCGGAAGACCAACGATAATTCCTGCAACATGAGTTCCATGCCCCGTATTATCTCGAGGTAAACCCCTATAATCAGGATGAATCGCACAAGCATTGTATCCGTAAGAAACTTCCTCATCCTCATCTTCTTCAACGACAATTTTATTTTCAAAAGCTTGGTGACTTTCTCTAATTCCGCTATCTACAACACCAATACGAATAGGTGTTCCTTCTGCCACAATGGGCTCTTCTGTATTGAATAAAGTGTCAGGAGGATTGACTCCAAATAAGGAGTGTAAATACCAGGGTTGTGTTATTTCTGTTCTTGCTGTTTCAGAAATTTTAGAAGAGGCAAGTTCTATGAGAGTAGAAGGATAACAATCAGCAGCTAAGTTTTTTTCTTCAATCGCTTTTTTTATTTGATCAAATAACGTTAGTAGAGGGGGCTGATCCGCAGCAGCCAGAGCAGAAGCAGCGCTCTTAAAGTTAAGTCGATAGAGGTATTGTTCTGGCGCAACTGATTCTAGTGTCAAATGATTGTTCGGAAAATCTTCTTTTAAGCTTTCTAAAAGGGTAGCTCTTTGAATGCTTGAATTCAATTTGACCATCAAATATTCAGCTGCCATTTTGATTTCCCGAAGAATCTCTCCGTTGGCAGCCGTTGTTCTTTCAATTCTCAACAGCGGCCCGACAAATCTTCTTTTATAAATCAAACTGATTTTTTTTGTGCTATCAGATTGTACTTCTTCTCGTGATTCGAGGTAGCTTGATGCTTCGGTTGAATAATCTCTCTTCCATGCGGCCATTGCGCTTTCTAAAGAACTAAGATGTTGTCGCGCGCTTTCATTCCGCGCCTCAAGAGCGAAAATCTTTTGCTCAAAATTTTTAACTGTTGCCTCATCTCCTTGTCCATAGGCTTCTTGAACCTTTCCAAGATGGTTTTGAATAACTTTCAGCCTTCTCGCAATGGCATCCCACGTCTCGCCAATCTCATTTCTCTCCTCTTGATCTGCTAAACGACGGCATTCCACAGCCTCCTCTATATTTTTCTTCAGTTCTTTCTTTTTACTCAAGAGCTCCAATTCCAATTCAATTTGATTCAGCTTCGCCTCCCAATCTCTTACACTCTGCTTGAGTCTTGGCTTAATTCTCATTCCCAAACGTCGGATTTTCCCTCCGACAGCATCTCTCAGTCTTGTGTAAAACATTTCTGTTTCACTCCAAATTTGAACAGCTTCTTCTGCTATCCTAATAGCATTATGGTAATGTTGACATGATTCAGGAATTCTTGCTTGAGCATAAGACTGGTCTGCATAAGAGCACCAACGTGCAGCAATATCCTCCCATTTTCTTTTGATTGTATTGCGAAAGTTTGTTTTCTTTCTTTCTAATTCTTCGATAAACTCAGAATTCAATTCCACTTCACCTTTAGCTTGTTGAAGGAGGGTCCGTATTTTCTTTCGTATCTCCTGTTGGTGTGCTTGTGTTACACTCAGTTGGCTATCAATTAGCGACGAAGAAACATGAGAAGTTGCTAAAAAAGTTTCCAGCCTGTCTTTTAACGAGTTTGACATGAAAGAACTGGAGGCTGTCACAGCTGAAGCAGCGCTCATACCGACGACTCCTCCCCCAGGAGGAGCAGTTAAAGCATCAGCCAACTTCAAAGAAGCCATTGGTTTTATAATGCTACTAACCGAGGAAGCCACACTACTATTATCATCCTCATCAGTAGTTAGTCCAATTTCACGCTTTTCAATCTCATCTTGAAGTTTTGAAAAAAGGTCATCCCAGCCCAGCCATATTTCACGACACTTACTTACAAGACTTCTTAATTTTTGATCTTCCTCTAGTGAGGATCGCTCTCCGCTCTCTAGGCTTGTTCTCAAGAGATCTGTTCCATTTTTTTTCTGTTTAACCCAATAGTGAATTTGCTCCTCTACTTTAAGAGACTCTATCCTCAAGCTTTCGTTATCAAGAGACTCAACGTTGACAGTACTAAGAACAGCCTTTAACTCCTCTGATGCTTGGTTAATAAATAAAAAACTTCTATCAAGTTTATCAGCAGAGAAGCTTAAATCTTCCCTTCCACTCATCATATCGCCTCGCTCCTCGTTACTAGAAAAATCTTCTGTTACATCATCAGTCAGTCTTCTTCCTTGGTTCTCTAGATCTTCTGCTACGAGCCTTTTTGCTTCCTGTTCTTCAATCTGCGCTTTCTCACTTCCTTTTCCTTTCCACAGTGGCTTCGGAGGCATAGCCTGCAACGAAGCCAGAGGGGCTCCCCAAAAAATTGCCATGAGGAAAGAAAGAAAGAATTTATTTTTCATCGCTGAAAAATAGATGTTCTTAAAAAAATTTGAAGCGTGAATTGTTAAATTTTTTCAAATTTCTTTTTTACTCTTATCAAAACTCCCTCTACAGTGAAGTCACATTAAGCAACCTGCTTTTGAAAGGAGGCGAAATTATTTATGAAAATCACCAAAATCGTTGCAGCTATCATCCTTCTTGGAACAGCTGCTGTTACACTTGGCGCATGTTGTCACAAACAAGCTCCAGCTCCAGCAACAACTGGTCGCTGCAAGTAAAACACTCTTAACCGAGTGTGATCACTTGTGAAGGTCGAATTACTTTTGTAATTCGGCCTTCTTTTTTTTAGAGGCCTGTTGGATGGTCGATAAAAGACCATGGCAACTTAAACTCCTCTTCTAATACGCCTCCTAGCGCCTTTACTCCAAAAGTTTCTGTCGCATAGTGTCCCGCATAGATTAAGTTGATCCCAAGTTCCTCTGCCATCGTGTAACTCCAGTGAGGTCCTTCACCAGTCACAAATGTATCAACGCCTTCCTGTGCTGCAGCAGCAACCTCACTCCCAGCACCCCCTGTTACAACAAGCACCTTATGCACTGTTTCAGAACCACCAGGAGCAAGGTGAACTTTTCCTGCAACAGCATTACTCACCAACTCTAAAAAAGGAGCACGCAAGATGGGTTTGCAAGTTCCTTTAAGCCCAATGAACTCACCTTGCATTTTCAAAGCGGGAGTCAGTTTTTGAATTCCAAGTTTTTGAGCAAGAATCAAATTATTGCCAACTCTTGGATGCCGATCGAGTGGTAAGTGTGAACTATAAATAGCAAGGCCATGCTCGATGGCTAATTTTAATTTTTGATAATAGGCTCCTGTAATAGGCTGCAAGCCGCTCCAAAAGAGCCCATGATGGACAATCAAAAGATCTGCCTCAACTTCAATTGCCTGTTCAATGGTAGATAAGCAAGCATCTACAGCAACAGCAACACGTTTGACTTCTCCCCCATTAGCAAGCTGTAGCCCATTGTGTGCCTGAGGATAGTCACGCACTTCGGTGGTTGATAGCAATTGATCGAGATAATTGACGATAGTAAAAAGTTGCATCAGCAAAGGTTATAGCTTCGATATTACAGGTTACAGGAAAAAAAATTCTTCACACTTTACTCACGACTCGTGACTCATTACTTTATTGAGATGTTACGCGCTGGAATTGTTGGACTCCCTAATGTCGGAAAATCAACCCTCTTCAATGCACTCACTCGGAGTCGCAAGGCAGAGGCTGCTAATTTTCCATTTTGTACTATTGAACCTAATGTTGGCATGGTCACCGTGCCAGATGCACGATTAGCTCGGTTAGCTGAGCTTGTGAATTCGCAAAAAATTATTCCTGCAGCGATTGAAGTCGTTGACATCGCAGGCCTCGTTAAAGGTGCGAGTGAAGGAGAAGGCCTCGGAAACCAATTTTTAGGCCACATCCGTGAGGTTGATGCGATTATTCAAGTTGTCCGCTGTTTTGATAACGAAAACATTCATCACGTTGCCGGCAACATTGACCCGATTCGTGATATTGAAATCATTAATACCGAATTAATCCTTGCTGATATTGCCGCTGTTCAAAAAAGAATCGAACGCCAAGCTAAGGCCGCTCGCACCGGAGATAAAACAGCGAAAGCAGAAATTGCGCTTGGTGAAAAATTACTTCCTCACCTTAACAATGGTGCACCAGCATCCACGATTGAGCTTTCAGCAGATGAACAGAAAATTTTATCAACCTTTCACCTCTTGAGTGCAAAGCCAGTGCTTTTCGCAGCGAACGTCGAAGAGCAAGATCTCTCACACCTCAATGATGAAAATCGACCCGCGATCAAGTCGGTGCGTGCTGTCGAAGAATACGCTAAAGCTCATTTTGGGACTTCTACGGTTGTCATCAGCGCTCAAATTGAAAGTGAGCTCGCTGAGCTTTCACCCGAAGATGCAGCGGAATATCTAGCTGGACTTGGCTTAAGCGACAGTGGCGTTGGTCTCCTTATTCGCAAGGCTTACGAACTCCTCGGGCTCCGGACCTATTTTACTTATGGTCCTAAAGAGACTCGTGCTTGGACGATCCATGCTGGCGACAAGGCTCCTGCAGCCGCTGGCGTTATTCATAGCGATTTCGAACGCGGATTTATCGCTGCAGAAACCATGGCTTATGATGATCTCAATGCACTCGGTTCTGCCGCAAAATGCCGTGAAGCAGGCAAGCTCCGCATTGAAGGAAAAGAGTACGAAGTGAAAGATGGAGATGTATTAGAATTTCGGTTTAACGTTTGAGGATAGGCATCAAATTCTACCACTGCTTTGAATAACTGTGTTGCTGCGGTGCTTTCCGCTTCACGTATTAATATATGCTCAGCGTCTGCGCTCCTCGACTCCTTGTTCTTCTTTCCAGCAGCGAATTGCTAAAGCAGGTTTCAATTTAACATCTCACTCTTCATCCACCTCAGCAAATCGCCAATACAGGGTTTGCCATCATCCAATATTTTTTTCCTGTAACCTGCAACCTGTAATCTGTAACCTGGCGAACATGCTTGCTCCCTATGCTCAATGTTCATCGGAATCACTCGGTCGTTTGATCTCTGAACCGGAACACTCTTTCCGGAATTGTTTCCAGCGAGATCGAGATCGGATTGTTCATAGCACAGCTTTCCGTCGTCTTGATGGGAAGACTCAAGTTTTTCTCAATGGCAAAGGTGACTACTATCGCACACGACTCACGCACACCATTGAAGTTGCGTCTATCAGCCGTACGATTGCACGGGCACTAGGGCTCAACGAAGATTTAGTTGAAGCGATCGCCCTAGCTCATGATCTAGGGCATCCTCCTTCGGGACACACAGGAGAAGAGATATTAAACGAACTGATGCATGCTCACGGTGGATTTGATCATAACGAACATAGCCTGCGTGTTGTCGAAACTCTTGAAGAAAGCTACCCTCAGCACCCTGGCCTTAATCTTTCCTACGAAGTTTTAGAAGGACTCCGAAAACATCACCCTCATTTTCAACTACCTCAAGGAAATATTGTTCCCTCTCCTTCGTTGGAAGCCCAAGTCGCTAACATCGCTGATTCGATTGCCTACAATAATCACGACTTGGACGACGGCTTAGAATCTGGATTACTGGACCCTGACGATCTTGATCAACTTGCTGTCTGGAAACGGGCTCAACAGCACGCTTTCGAAGAGCTTGGCTCCAAAACTGAAAATCGTGCCTTTCTTCGACGCTGCTTCATGAACCATCAAGTGGCAGCCCTTATTGCTAATAGCCGTGCCGCTATTGAGGCCGCAGGAGTTGATGCTGTAGAAAAAGTAAGGCTCTATCCAAAAACACTCATTATTTTTAGCCAAAGCGACCAAGAGGAAAATCAGGAGCTCCGTCATTTTCTTGCGCAGCATTTAGAAAAACACCCTACAATCGCAACAGCCCACCAGGAAGCTTGTCATAAAATTGAATTTCTTTTTCAACATTATCTCGATCATCCTAAACATCTCGGACATCGCTATTTCAACCGCATTGAGGCAGATGGAAAGCACCGCACTGTTTGCGATTACATTGCTGGCATGACTGATCGTTATGTGAACCTCCATTATCAGGCTTTGCAATAGAGCCCAAAAATAATGTTTTACTCTCTCAGCACCTGCACGTTTATCCTTTATTTTTTGTAATGAAAAACCATTTGACCTCTCTTCTTGCTTTGGCCTTGCTTTCGTTAGTCTTTGGCTGTGCTGGTCCTATTAATCGAGCAATCATTCATGGCTCTACAGAAGATGACTTAGTAAAGGCAGGTTTCAAATCGATTCCTGTTACTGAAGGTCAAGAAAACAGCCTTCAAGGCTTTCCTCAGGGCAAAGTGACTTCTTTGCAACGTCACGGAATCATTTACTATGTCTACCCTGATCTCCAACATAACCGCATCTTAATGGGCGGAGAAGAAGCTTACGCACGCTATCACCAACTTGTCGCCCATCAGCTTACTCCCGTCACCAGACCAAGCGGACAACTAGATCGAGACTGGGTTTCCTCCGGTGTTTGGAATAACTAAGCAGAGTATTTCAAAAGCACGTAATTATGCTTTCCTAATTTTTAATTACCTATTACGTTTGCGCTCATGACTACTAAGAAACAAGCTTCTGCTAAAAAAACTTCACAGCCTAAAAAAATAGCTACTAAAAAGCCTGTGGCTAAAAAAACTGCACCTAAAGCAAAAAAGCCAGTTACTAAAAAGCCTGTAGCTAAAGCAAAGAAGCCAGTCGCTAAAAAAATTTCAGTCCAACATTTTGAAGATGTCCTCACTAAAGAAGCTTTGAAGCTTGTTGATCAGGCCGCAACCATTCTTCGTACTGGCATTAAAACTTCTCAAAAAAGCACAAGTAAAGCTCGCGAAGCTACTCATAAAAAGGCACACGGGCTCTTAGGAAAAGCAACCCGTCATCTTGATGATGCCCTCAAGAGTGGCTCCTCTTTCTTAAACAAAGCTATCAATAAGCTTTAAGGCAAGATTTCTCTTTGCATGACGATCAAAGAAGTACGAGCAGCAACGGGTAATGGTGCTGCTTGCGAGGCAACTGTTGCTGCTCAAGCTGAGGCCGTCATTCGCAAAGAAACAGCCGCAGGAAAACCTTATTACGAGTTATTACTAAGGGATGCTACAGGCACTTTAATGCTGCGTGCTTGGAACGACCGCCCTTCCTTTACTGCGTGCCAAGAAATCGCGTCGGGATCCTTTGTGAAAGCTTCAGGAACTTTTGTACAAGGTTCCTTCGGACTTGATGCTGCTAACTGGAATCTTGAGCTCCTCTTAGAAGCAGAAATCACATCGCTCTTAGAAGGTTCACCCGAACAGCAAGCAGCTCATGAAGCTGCCTACCAAGTGATTCTCACAGGGATCGCTCAACTTCAAGATCCAAGGCTTCAGCAACTCTGCGAGAAATTTTTAAATCAATATGGCTCCCGCTTTCGCCGTGCAGCTGCCGCTCGCAACAACCACCATGCGCGACGTGGCGGCCTCCTTGATCATACAGCACGCATGATGCAGTCAGCCCAGGCATTGCTGCCAGTTTACTCTAACCTTAACGCTGATCTCTTAATTGCAGGTATTCTTTTCCATGATGTAGGAAAACTTTGGGAAACATGCCCACCTGCTCAAGGTTTTGGAATTTCTCCCGACTTGCGCGGAGAATTAATGGGACATCTCTCCATTGGTATTGAAATCGTCAATTCATTATGGCGAGAACTTCCCAAACAAGGCTGGGATCAACTAGAACCAAACTCTGAAGAAGTGCGCCTTCATTTACTCCATCTTATTGCGGCTCATCACGGCCAACTCGAATTTGGATCCCCGGTATTGCCAAAAACGCCAGAAGCTATTGCACTTCATCTCATCGACAATATGGATGCACGCTTGGAAATGTTTGAGGAGGCCTACGCAAAAAATCAAGAAACCTCATCAGGAATTTTTGAATGGTCAAGACCTCTCGGCGTTGCTCCGATTGCTCCTTTAAAAAGATGTTACAGTCTTGAAAATGGCTAGCCCGAATCTTGTTACCAAGAAAATTATAAAGTCTGATGAGGCTGAGCTGGCGTAGCAGTTTGATGTGATCTCCCCCTCCTCTTTTCTTACCCTGCTCAACTCAACGTTTCTTTGTTTTGCCTCAACTATTCTTCCCTTGTCCGCTCGCCTTATCTAGTGAGAAAGCTCTTATACCATCTTTATGAATGAGCAGGACTATGAGCAGCAAGAAGTTTGGTGTGTGACAAGACCATCAGCGGTCAACAAGAACGGGGCCGATGGTCCAAATAAGGAAAGAAGGCTGGTATTAAACAAAAAGTGCAAGCGTATAGCGTACCCTTATTGATTTGCTACGCTATAAGTAAAAAACTAATGGACTGGCACCAAAATACGCAATATCAGGGACTGACCCCTATTTTTTTAGGCTAAAGCATTAGTGGTATTGCGGGCAAAACGTATCGAAAGATACTATCAATTAACATTCCAATACCAATTCTAGGGTCGTTGTTTAAATTTGGTGATTCTAATTCGTAAGATAGCACTTCATAGCCAGCAACCATTAACCCTAATGGAATAATAATTGCTGCCGCTGGTGATGCAAAAAACCCTACTGCAGCTGACTCAGCTGTTAAAGCAGATGCTGCGGCTGCTGCAGAAGCATCTGCGGCTGCTAGCTGACTCTCAGCTACAGCAAAAAGTTCTCCCTCCCCCATTGAGCTTAAATTTGGCAATTGTGTTGTCATCCTTGGCAAAGCTTGTGAGGTCGTTGCTTCTGCAGTTGGTATTACTCCCCCCCTCTCTCTTATGTAATTACTTAGCCACCCCCTACAAAACAGCCAGTAGCTTTGCATGCTACGCATATCACGATCAGCTGCTTGCAATACTGGTAATCTTCTACTTTGTATAGGTGAAAATAAAAAATCATAGATAGTTTTTATCCATCCCGAAAACCATTCGCCTGCTTGCAGACCGAAGCAATTTGTTATTTTTTGAAAGATGTTAGAGAAGAGCGCTCCTAAAAAGTAAGTGAGAGAATTATATATGTTTGCCAAGACCTCTCCGACGCTAACTCCTATTGTGTAGTATATGAAATTAAAAAACCATTCCCCTGTATTTGAAATAATTTTGGATGGAGTTTCTTTAAGATCATTCCAAATGGTATTTCCTGCGAACTCTATTGTTTTATAAAATGACTGTGCAAAGCTTGGCACTTGTAGTGCAGCTGGCTCCACATTGTAAACAACTCGGAAACCTAGTACACTATTAGCTTCTGTAGGTTCTTCAACAAAGAAGCGTGAGTAGCGCAGGTCTTCGTAGCCTTGCGATGCCCAAGAACCACCACGAACAACAATCTTATCACTAGCACTAGCTGAAAGAGTGAGTGTCCATTGATTCACGTTCCCTGCCATATCATAAAGACCATAAGCGCTCTTTGTGCTTTCAAAAGTTCCAACGGGAGTCACGTAAGGCGCTGTCAATGTTGCAAAGCTTCGCCCTGTACAATAGTTAGCTGAATTAGTTGAAGTTTTATCGATAAGATTATTGTTAGGAACTTGATACGATCCAGTCCCAAAGGCTGCATAAAAGCCAGCGACCCCTAGTTGAGGCGGTTGGTAATAGGCTGCCTTGTACCATTGATCTTCTGTTGGAAGAAGCCACTTTGGATTATTTGTTGAAACTGTGAATACACCTGCCTCATCCGAGTTAAAAGACCCACTCTCTGTTACCCCAATAGTTTCATCTCCAAGAGGCTGGTCATTTTCTAGCCAATTACAAAATCTTAGTGCTGAAAACCAATTAACATAAGTGATTGGAAACTTTTCTCTGCCTGGCCAAGGAAAATAGCTAAATCCAACATTCGTATTTCCATAGCGCATAATGCAAGCAACATTAGTGTCTGAGGTCATCTCAGACTGATAGAGATGATGAGGATCTGAATGAGCGGCAACTGCATTTAAGAAGGCACAATATTGCTCTGCTGTAACATCATATTTTGAAATTTGATATCCCTTGGCAACCGATCCGCAGCTAATTGAATCTGGTGACTTGTCTATGGGATTATTAGGATCTCGGATAGGAACCAGATCTTTCATGAGGTCGATATGAGTAACAATGGAAGAAGATGGTCTATTGCAAACTACACGAAAGCCAATCAGCGGGCTTGCAGCTCCGGTACTAATGAGGTGAGCTTTTGAGCTTAGGTCATCACTACTCTCTGAGTTCCATGCCCCACCTTTGATAATGATATTATTTCCTGTTGCATCAAAGGTAGAAGTCCATTGACTAACCTCTCCTGCCATATCGTAAGCGCCCCAGGGACTCCGCGAATTACTGAATGAGCCAACAGGCGTAATGCGAGGTTGTTTAAGAGTCGTGAATGATCCATGGAAACAATAATTAGCGCCGTTAACAGCAGTAGCCTCTGCCCATTGATTTTCTGGAGGGTTCATGCTTCCCGTCCCAAAGGCGCAATAGCTTCCAGGAATTTTATTATCACCTGCCGGCTGATAATAGGCTGCCTTATGCCACTGATCATCTGTTGGCAAGGACCAGAGTGCTTCAGGTGAAAGGTTAGCCATGTTATTAGTAAAGGTGCTAGCACTAGCAAGATCATAGGAACCCTTTTCTGTTGCAGTGTCAGGTAGCCCCTCAGTTGGCTGTCCATTTTCTAGCCAGTTACAAAACCTTAATGCAGCATACCAACTGACATAAGTAATCGGAAATTTTTCTCGATCCTTTATTGTTGTATACGTATACCCACTAGCAGCATCGCCAGATCGCACAATGCAAGCAACATCAAGATCTGAGGACATATTTGTATTATAAAGTAAGTGAGGATCACTCTTCTTTGCTACGGCATTGAGGAAAGCACAGTACTCCTCAGCAGTGACATCATAAGCTCCAATTTGATAAGGCATTGCAACAGAGCCCGCTCCTGTAGCACTACCGAGAGGAGCATGGTTTTTTGCTACTCCAGAAGTATCAGGAGGGTTGTTAGGTGCTCCTACCTCAACAAGCCTAATATTAATTTGACTCGTGTTACTACTCGGTCCAACACCCCCCATGACTAGCGTGCTGTTTAAAAAGGAATTGTTAAAACTACTTTCGCGAAACGTTGAATGATACACCCCGTTCAGTGAGGAACAATTTCCCAAGCTACTATCGCCATTTAAAGTAGTTTCAGCGGGAGCAAGAGAAGTTCTGCTCTGATTATGAGTATCTGTTAAAGAAGGATTAAAAGTCGACGTCGCCATACAAAAACCAACATGTTCAAACGCAAGATAAGGATCATTATTTTGGACACTACTCTCTTGTCCGGTTGTATCGACAAGATATTTTTCAGGGAGAAAAAAAGTTGCTCCAGGAACTAAAAAAAACCGAGAAACCTCAGCTCCTTGATCCAGTGCCGTTAAATCATAGGCCCCGGCCTCTGTTGTTTTGCTGTCCTGAAGACCGACCGGACCGTGCTGCGATTTCCAATTGCAATAGCGGATAGCTGAAAGTTGAGAAACATAGGTGATTGGAAGGGTTGCTTTCAACGGATTACAACTGTAGGAATAGTTCCCCGGATCGCCACTACGAGTAATAATGATCCCACTTTCTCCATTTTCTCCCATTTTAGGGTTATAAACCCCATAAGTATCTGTTTTAGCAATGCAGTTTAAAAACTCAGTATACTCTGAAACCCTAATAATCGAAGTGCACTCAGAAGAACCAACTTGCTGGGAAAAAAGAGAACTCGCACAAAGCAATACTATACTAAAAAAAATTAAGATCTTTCGAAACCTAGTCATCGGGAGGAAATGTTAAGGATATAAAAATTGATACTTTGATCTGAACTTCACAAAGGTAATAACAATTCTTTAAACTTCAAATTTTAAAATACCTCACCAGGAATTTTTGAATGGTCACGACCTTTCGGCGTTGCTCCGATTGCTCCTTTAAAAAAATATTGTGCCGCGAACAATAGTGTTAGATAAACTCTCCAACGGCTTATTTTCAACCTCTCTACATTGGGATGTTTTTTGAGTAATGCCAATGTTTGTTGCCCTAGAAGAAGAGGCAATGCAAAAGCAGCTTTCATTCGGCCCGGATTCAAAGCATTCACATAAATCCTTCCCTGCTGTAAGTATTTATTAGCTTGCGTGTGATAAAACGCCTTTTCTTTTTCTAAAAAATAAAAGCGCTCTTGCCGCTGGTCGTGAGAAAAATCGCGCAAGAGGTTCACAAGTTGTAATCCCTTTCCATAATCGACGGCTAAGTTTTCCAGCATTTTCAAAGAAGTTATAGCAAAATTTGGAAAAGCTTCATGCGCCAATCGCGTCAAAAATTCTCCCACCGAGCCTGCCACCAAATACAAATATTTTTCTAATTCATCTGCCGAAAAATTTTTCCGTTCTTGCTGATATCGAAGATCCATTAGCTGACCTTCTAAAATTTTTTCCCAGACCTCGTTGATACAAGCAACTTCAAAAGCACTATATTTCTCACTTTGGAGCAATGCTAACATTTCAGGAAGTTGTTCTATTAATTGTTGCTCTTGTTGAGAAAAATTTTTCCACTGTTCGCTTTTTTTCCAAAGCAACAAGCCCTCTGCCTTTCCTTTCGCAACCGACTTCAACAAGGTCAAAGTTTTTTCTCGCTCAGAAAAAGAGATTTTTCCCTCGTCAGCAATGGTGTCAGAGGCACGCGCCAAGAGATATGCTAGTGCTACCGGTTCGCAAATTTTTGAAGGAAGCAACCAAACCGTCAGATAAAAAGAACGCGCCACACTTTTTAATAATGGAAAAACTCTCATGGTAGCTTCACACGAATTGTTTGCATGTTTTTTGCACTTCCAATTCCTGCTGCTTTGGCTGCCTGAATGTGATCAGCAAGGCCTTCTATTTTGGGCAAATTAACGTTTTGTCGCTCTTGATTGATCAAGATGAGAGCTGTGGCATCAAGAGCCACCGGATCTCGAGAAGCCAAAAGCATTCCGTAAGGGACAACATGCAATGGGTCCGATTGAGGGCCGCCAGCATATTGTAGCATCAGCCCATCCATAATGTTCATGATGACCTTGGAGCGAATTAGATCCGTTTGATAGATGTCCCCAGCATAGGGACTTCCAAAATAAGGAGCCTTCACAAAACGTCTCCAATTATCAATCACACCAAGGCTCATGTTAATAAGCGCTCCATTGATACCCGCATACCAACTGTCACAGAGAGATGGTACGTTAATGATCTTATCAACCTGCTGCGTCACAAATAAAGCGTAGTGACTCTCATTGCTATATTGTTCTTGTCGTATGAGCGATTCTTGAAATGAACTTGGCTTTTCTTTGAATGCAAAGTCTCCATAGACCAATTGGCCAATTAATGGATGAGCAAATACTTTTTCAGGATCATATCCACTTCCATATTCCATCCATCGCAATTGAAGTCCTGGACGTTTCGTAAAACCGGTTTTCTCTAAATCTTGACGTCGTCGATCAGCAATGAAGATATGATTTCGCTCCACACCAGCTTCCAAAAGCTGCTCAACAAGCGCTTCCACAAGCTTCGGATGCGTTCCTCCTAACACTCCAGGCTCAGTGGCTATCTTGATTCCAACACGATCTCCATCTTTGCCCACTTTCAACAACGACTGCCATCCCTTTTTTACATCGGGTTGATGTGTGGCTGCACAAACAAGTAAACTAAGCATTGAATGCACCAAGTGAGAATCAATCTTCAGCTGTGACGAGACAACATGCCCACTGGAAATAAAAAAAACCTGTGATTTTGAAATTGGAGTGGGGCCCGCTTCTGGCGAGGCTGCTTGCAGTTCAGCATTAGGCTCCGTTATTGGAGAAGGAACTGAAATTCTTGGCTGAGGCAGAGGAGTTGAGAAAAGCCTTCCACAACAAAATAAAGCTCCACCGAGTAATAATAATCTCATTGCTTAGAGCTAGTTTCTTCAACCTCACTCTTATTTTCTGCCTCTTGATAAAAGAGTTTCCCAATTTTAATTTTCTCTCGTCCGCGCGAAACACGCCAGCGATTGGTATCGCGCAGCGAATAAACACAACCACAATATTCTTGCTGATAAAATTCTTCTCGCTTAGAAATTTCCAACATCCGTCCAGATCCGCCTCCCTTGCGCCAATTGAAGGTCCAATAGATCAGTCCTGGATAATGAGAAGCAGCGCGGAGACCACTCTCATTAATTTGATTCATGTCTTTCCAACGAGAAATCCCAAGGCAACTGGTCATCACGGGAAAGCCTTTTTCATGAGCATGGAGCGCTGTTCGTTCAAATCGCATGTCAAAACACATCGAGCAACGCCGTCCCCTCTCCGGTTCAAATTCCATTCCCTTCGCACGGGCAAACCAGTTGTCAGTATCATAGTCGGCATCGACAAAAGGAATATGATGCTTCTCAGCAAAGCGAATATTTTCTTCCTTCCTTAATTCATATTCTTGACGTGGATGAATGTTAGGATTGTAGAAAAAAATTTCGATCTCAATTCCCGAAGCCAACATCGCCTCAATGACCTCACCAGAACAAGGTGCACAACAGGAATGAAGCATAACGCGCTTGTGGCCATCAGGTGGGAGATTTTGAATACGTTCAGTCATTATAGAAAAAGAAGACAATTAACCACAAAGAACACAAATAACACAAAGAATTAAATTTCTTTTTTGGAGCCTTCTGTCTCCTTGCGATAAATTCTCTTTTTTATTTTTTGGCAAATACCATCACTCTTTCTTGAGCATCAAGCTCTCGCCAGGTTCCAACAGGCAACTCTCCTAATTCAAAGTTTCCAATTTTAATCCTTATTAACCTCAGCGTTGGATGTCCGATGCTAGCCGTCATCCGACGGACTTGGCGGTTTTTCCCCTCGATGAGTTCTAGTTCAATCCAACAATCAGGCACTGTTTTTCTCACTCGGATAGGAGGATTACGCGGAGAAATCACCGGCTGCGGATCAAGAATGCAGGCCCTCGCAGGAAGCGCGCGGTAATTTTCAATCATCATTCCACCTCGTTCAATTTTTCCTAACGCTTCCTTAGAAGGAATGCCCTCGACTTGTGCCCAATAAGAACGGCGATGAGCTTGTTTTGGATCAAGCAAACGTGTGTTGAGCCCTGCCTCATCGCTCAAGAGCAAGAGCCCCTCCGAATCAGCATCCAAGCGGCCCAATGGGTAGACATTTTTTGGAAAACCAAAGTCTGCCAGCGTTCGATTAGAAGAACCATCTGGCGTGAATTGAGAAAGGCAACCGTAGGGTTTGTGAAAAGCTAAAAGCATAATGAAGACTCCAGGAAAGAGGATCTCTGTTTCCTACTAATTACAAAAGCAGCCAAGAGCAACAGTCCTCCAAAAATTAAGGACTTCCGTGAACAACGATCCGCTAAAAAACCTGCTACAAAGAAACCGCACGCATAGATCCACATGAAAGGAGAACCAATCAATCTCAGTTGCAACTTTGAAAAACCAAGCTCCCTAGACAACAGAGGAAAAATGGAAAAAATAATTTGTCGATCTGCATAGTTAAACATTTTCATTTCATAAGCGGACCCACATCCAGGAATGAGCACCCTTCCCACTGGTTTTATCAAACTTAAAACATCATTGAATATAGCAGGAATTCCATAAGTTTCCCATGGACGGTTCCCCGCTTGATAGCGCTCTTCCCAAAACAAATGGTTCGCAGGATCAGTAATAGATTTCACCTTTAGAAACCCCAACTGTATCATACACGATAAAATTGACTACGATTATTGCGACAGAGGTTGACATTCCGGCCGATTCTGACGATATTGTCTCCCCTTTTTTAATTTTATGGAAAACATTCGCAACATCGCCATCATTGCTCACGTTGATCATGGCAAGACCACTCTCGTTGATCAGCTGCTCAAGCAAGCTGGAACCTTTCGCGCTAACGAAGCCAAAGCTTCCGAAGAACGCATCATGGACTCCATGGATCTAGAACGCGAAAAAGGAATCACAATCAAAGCTAAAAATGCAGCTTTCGATTGGAAAGAATATCACGTTAATATCGTCGACACTCCGGGGCACGCTGACTTCGGTGGTGAGGTTGAGCGGATCATGAAGATGGTTGATGGTGTTCTCCTCGTCGTTGATGCTCACGATGGACCTCAAGCACAAACAAAATTTGTTTTGAAAAAAGCACTCGCTAATGGTGCAAAGCCGATTGTTGTCATCAATAAAATCGATCGTGAGAATGCCCGCCCTCACAAAGTCCTCGACATGGTTTTTGAACTTTTCTTGGAACTTGGAGCTAATGATCAGCAGCTTGATTTCCCTGTTGTTTATGCAAGTGCAAAACAAGGGTTCGCGAAAAATGAAGTCGATCAAGAAAGCAACACGATGGAGCCTCTCTATGAGGCCATTGTAAAGCATATTCCACCGCCGCCAAAACCAGATGTCGACTATTTTCAAATGCTCGTCTCTAACCTTGACTATAGCGACTACTTAGGCCGTATCGCCTATGGACGCATCATTAGTGGAACCGTCAAAGTCGGCAGTACCATTGTTTGCATTCACAAAGATGGCAAACGTGAAAAGAAAAATGTAACCGCTCTCTTTGGTCATCGCGGTCTTGCTAAAATTGAAGTTCAACAAGCCTCTGCAGGTGACATCGTCGGTCTCTCTGGATTTGAAGATGTTTTCATTGGAGAAACATTGACAGACAGTGAAGAGCGTCCTGCTCTCACCTTCGTCGACATCGACCCTCCAACGATCACCATGAAAATTTGCATTAACGATGGACCTCTCGCTGGTCGCGAAGGAAAATTGTTAACTGCACGCCAAGTCAGTGAGCGCCTCATTCGTGAAACAAGAACAAACGTTTCCATTGAAGTTAATGACACCGACACAGCTGGTCACTTCCAAATCAAAGCTCGTGGTGAAATGCAAATTGCTATCATCGTTGAACAGATGCGCCGCGAAGGATTTGAAATTCTTGTTTCCAGACCAGAGGTTATTTTCCAGCGCGATGAGCAAGGCAACCTGCTCGAGCCAATGGAAAATGTCTACGTTGATGTTCCTAAAGATAATCTTGGCGACATTCTTCAAAGTCTTGCTGGACGCAAAGCTGAGATCATTAACATGGATCACCAAGCTAATAGTGTAACTGTTGAAGCTGTTGTTCCAACTCGGGGCCTCATTGGTTTTGAAACAGATCTCGTTAATGCGACAAAAGGTCATGGCATCATGTCTCACCTTTTTAAAGAGTACTCTTCTTACAAAGGAGAAATTCCAACACGTAACAATGGTGTTTTGATTTCTATGGAAAGTGGCACAAGCATGGCTTATGCACTTGATATGATCCAAGAACGCGGCCGTCTTTTTATTGGGCCTCAAGAAGAAATTTATGTTGGAATGATCATCGGCGAAAATGCTCGTCCAGACGATATGCCAGTCAATCCCTGCAAGGCAAAAAAATTGACTAACATGCGAAGCACAGGCGATGGAAAAGGAATTTCTTTAACGCCACCGCTCAAAATGAGCTTGGAACGTTGTTTGGAATACATTGCAAATGACGAGTACGTTGAAATCACACCCCTCAACCTTCGTCTTCGCAAGAAGATTCTTGATGCCACTGCGCGCAAACGAGCAAGCAGTACACCAACAGCCTAGTAAGTTCTCAGTTGATAGTTGAAGTTTAAGTTTATAAACTCTATCCCAGTTTCCAACTTTTACTTCAACTCAACTTGTAACTTAAATTTTTTATGGGACGTCAATGGCTTTTAGCAAAACGAGAGGTCTCCTCTCTTAAAAAATCAAAAGCAACCGGAAAATTTGTTCGCGAAATCACGATTTCAGCACGCCAAGGAGGGGCTGATCCAACCGGGAACAGCCGTCTTGCAGCGGCTATTGAAAAAGCAAAACGCGAAAGCGTCTCTCGTGATGTTATTGAGCGAGCCATTGCCAAGGGCTCTGGAACAGGAGGAGAAAAAACTTCTCTCGAACATATTTTATTTGAAGGTTATGCTCCTCACAAAGTTCCACTTATTGCGGAAGTTTTCACCGACAATAACAATCGGACAGCGCCTGAAATTCGAGTCCTCTTTCGTCAAGGACAACTGGGCGCACCAGGAAGCAATAAATTTCTTTTTGATCATGTTGGACTTGTTGAAGCTTATACGACCAACCTAGAAACTGATGCAGAGGAAGCTGCCATCGAAGCTGGAGCTAATGAAGTTGAATCACTCACACATGAGCAGAACGATGACATTCCGACTGAAACATTAGGCGCACGTTTCATCACTGAGCGAACAGCGACCCATGCTGTTTCACAATGGCTTTCCGAGAATGGCTGGACCGTCGTTACCAGTGAAATTGGCTACGTTGCTAAAAACTTTCCAGCATTGCCAGAAGAACAGATGGCTGAAGTTCATGCCTTTCTTCAAACCCTGGAAGAACATGATGATGTCCATCGTGTCTGGGCTGCAGTCAAATAGCAGCACTTCAGCTTGAAGGTTGTAGAAAATTTTACTTAGAGAGTAAAAACATTTGAACGCAACTTCTTTTTTGCTGTCAAACTTAATAAGACTAACGGGAATTTTGATTGCTCCCATACCTAAAAAAACAGGGTGGAACAATAGTTGTGATTATTAGTCGATTTGAAATTCTATGAACAAAACTTTTCCAACCTTTTTGACAGCAGCTCTTCTTGCTATTTATCCCTTGCTAGGACAATCGGCAGTGGACAACCAGCCCTCGAAAAAAGAGGTGAAGGTCACCTCTTATCGTGACTTTCGAGTCCTCCGTGGCTGGACAACCACTGTAGATATAGAAATTCTATCAATTGATGAAGAAGATCATGAAATTACAACAGAGCCTCTCCTTCTACAGCTTCCCACTTCCTACACTCACTATCCCACTCAAGTTGACTTACTAGTTCATCATACCATCAAACACTCGCCTCCTTTTTTTGATACTTTACTTAACTTTTCACTCATTAATATAAAAGAGATTGATAAATCTGTTATCACTTTTGGCAAGGGAATAGCACTACCAGACCCAGACCCTCTCTTTCCTTTCGCCCCCCTTCCACCACCAAATAATGGGCCAATCGTTATTGTTGCTCATGGAATAGGAACAACAATTTTAGACTTCTCTTATACAAAGGTTATAGAAGGGCACTACCAAGACTGGTTCAACTGGACGTGGATCCCTGAACAGAAAATCACTACTATCGTCCATGTCCCAGTTCAGGTTGTCGATCCTTAACAACGGGGTCAGCCCGATATCCAAGTTCAATAACATACCTAAAAAAACAGCGCTTTTAACATACGAGGAACGATTCTTTCTTTGTTAAAAAAAAAGTTTATGAATTTATTTCGACCGTTTCCAACCGCTGCCTGCATTCTTCTTTTAGGCACCCTCTTCATTGCTTTCCCAAGCAGAGCATTAAGTTCCGAAATCCCTGAGATCCAACAAGAGTATCAAGTTTCAAGAGACACGGGACTTTATAAAAATCTACCTGTAGAACAAGGTGGCGGGTTGATCTTATTGGCTCCGTGAATCCAGATGATCCTTCTATCGACCGATCTTCTCTCTGTGAAGTTGATACGGTTGAGGTGGCGTTGGATCAACATAAAATGAATTCACTTTTTTATTCGGATACAATATTCCGATTACCAACTCCCATTGACATTGTTCATGTTAATAACATCGATCACCTTTTGGACTTATCAGTAACCGGCCCTAACCCTACGAATAAAAGAACCTCTCATTTTTCTTATGAACATATTATTGCCGTAGCAGATCAAGATGTTCAGGAAGATTTTTTTAAACAAGTTCCCCTAGCCTATGCTTCCAAAACCGTCTTCCTTCTACCACACCAAGGAAGCGCTATCCTTAGTTATCGATTATCTTTGCAACGAACCTACATCGACTATTCCAAAGGGTATAAGGAAAAAAAATCGAAAATAGTTAATATGATCGTGGAGGTTCCGGTCAACATTATGAGCAACTGTTTATAGTCCTCCATGCCGCCAAATTGAGATGGCAAGGCGCAGACACATGTAGAGTCCAAAAATAAATCCAACAAGACCGAGAACAGGAACACCAAAAACATGTGGCGGAATTCTGGAATGAATTAAAATGGAAGAAGCAATTAAAACAGAAGAGGCCAAGAGAGCATTGGCTAAACGATTAAAAACGGAATCGAGCGTTTGACGAAGAGGCTCTATTCCCTCTGGCGCGATGCGGTGTTCCAATGGAAGCGAGAGTTGCCCTTTCTTAAGGCGTGTGTATAAGAGTCTCAAGTCGTGAGGTAGGTCATCGAGAAAATCAACCGTCTCTGTCGCCATGCGAGTAATAATTTTTAAGATTCTCCGCGGTTGATAACGCTCTGAAATTAATTCCATCGCATACGGTTTTCCAAGAACAATAAAATTCAAATTAGGGTCCAACTCGCGCCCAATGGCTTCCACCTGAGTTAACGCTTTAATCCCCAAATAAAAATTTGCTTTCATGCGAAGCCTATTTATTCGAAGCATCCCTAACAATCGATTGAGAACTTCTCCGACATTAATGTCACGTAACGATTCTGCCACATGTTCATTCGCAAATTCTTCAACTTGAGATAAAAAATAAACAGAATCATCTACACTTCCCTCCTCCGACATATCAAGAATAGCACGCATCACCTGCCGATGATTTTTTTTAGCAAGCCCTGTAATGAGACCTGCAATACTACGTCGAAACTGAAAACTAAACCTTCCCATCATTCCATAATCAAAGAGTCCAATGACCCCTCCTGCTAAGACGAGCATATTTCCTGGATGAGGGTCTGCATGGAAAAAGCCATACTTAAAAATCTGTTGGTAAATTAAATCTGTTACGCTTACAGCAAGTTTTTCAGGGTCGATATGATGTTTTATCAAACTTTTCCGATCTGTGATTTTTATTCCTTCCATGAATTGCATTGTTAAAACGCAATTGCTAGAAGCTTCACGATAGATGACAGGAACGGCAATATTATGATTGCCTTCAAACTGCTTTGCAAAGCGTTCTGCGTTTAAGGCTTCATGCATAAAATTGAGTTCACGTTTTAATGTTTCTGAAAATTCAGAAACGACTTTTTGCGGACTCAGGCTTTGAATTTCTGGAACATGATTTTCTAAAAAAGAGGCTAGGTCTACTAAGATCGATAAATCTTGGTTGATGACTTCTTCAATATTGGGACGTTGAACTTTAACTGCTACCCGCGTTCCGTTGTGCAACACAGCTTCGTGCACTTGCGCAATAGAAGCCGAACCGCACGGTATCTCTTCAAATGATTTAAAAATTTTTTTTACAGGGTGGCCCAACGACTCCCTGATGATTTGATAAACCTGCTTTATTGGAAAGGGTGGAACATGATCCTGAAGTTTGCAAAGTTCTTCGTAAAATTCATCGTCAATTAAATCG
This sequence comes from uncultured Chthoniobacter sp., assembly GCA_964402065.1. Taxonomy (GTDB): domain Bacteria; phylum Verrucomicrobiota; class Verrucomicrobiia; order Chthoniobacterales; family UBA6821; genus CAIWMF01. The sequence goes on from CAYOAN010000007.1 coordinate 45,154, forward strand.
CGACGGGAGCTGAGGATTTGACCAAATTTAATGAACGTTGGCCCTAGCTCTTCGAGAGCAAGCCTCATACGAACGGCTAGAGGTTTAGAGAGCAGTCCTGTTTCATGCGTGGTGATAGTAACATTTTCAAAACCGAGTAAATGCTCCAGCGCTACTAACTTTAAAACATCTGCAAAGCCGTACTTAAAAAGAATGTTGAGAATTTCTCGATAACGTGGGAGATGGCTCGCAAAAGTAACGGCTGAACGGAAGCTTTGAAAAAACATGTTTTCAAAACTAACGCTTCGGAAAGAGCTTTACAAATTTTTTATATACCGATGAGGAATGCTTGTTCTAAAAAAATAAACAGGAGTTTTTGTTCAGGAAAGGCACTACGAGCAAGACGCTATGCGACCATGGCGTAAGCGAGAACAACACAGCCAGAGGCAAAAACAACCAATCGAAATTTCTAAAAATCATCCCTCATCGGTACATCATTAGCCCCATAGCAAACTGAGCCTAGGAAGTTTTTTTGTTTCCCTCTCACTGACTCTCGTCTTGTCACCCCAAGCAGATTAGTCTTATCCTTAGCGGTCGCTCATTTTAAAACATCAACGGAGAGAAAATTATGCAACTTTCAAATAAAAAAACACTGACGGTTTTTGGGTTGGTCATGATGAACGTTATCGCTATCGATAGTCTTCGAACACTGCCAATGAGCGCAGAATATGGCCTCTCCCTCATTTTTTATTACATCGCTGCGGCGGCTCTCTTCTTTTTTCCGGTAGCACTTGTCTCTGCGGAGTTGGCCACAGGATGGCCAGAGACTGGCGGTATTTACGTTTGGGTTCGTGAAGCTTTTGGCGAACAATGGGGATTTTTAACGATCTGGTTGCAATGGTTCTATAATATCTGCTGGTATCCAACAATCATGTCTTTTATCGGTGCGACAGTGGCTTACTGCATTGATCCTTCGTTAGTGAATAACAAGGTCTACATGATTGCTGTTGTCTTTATACTTTTTTGGGGAGCGACTCTCTTGAATTTTTTTGGCATGAGAGCTTCGCATTTTATGAACACCATTTCTGCAATCATAGGAACACTGCTCCCTATGCTTCTAATCATTATTCTAAGCCTTATTTGGGTCTATCAAGGGAAGCCATTAAGTATTCAATTTCATTGGCATTCCTTTTTTCCTGATATTAGCAACATTAACAATATGGTCCTGCTCACGGCTGTGCTTTATGGGCTTGTTGGCATCGAGATGTCCGCCTCTCATGCAGGTGATGTTGAAAATCCTCAGCATAATTATCCGAAAGCCATTTTTTGGTCAGCCCTCTTAATTTTGGCCTCACTGGTTGGAGCCAGTTTGGCCATTGCCCTCGTGGTACCTCAAAAAGAACTTAATATCGTTGCTGGCCTATTACAGGCTTTTGAAGTTTTCTTCAAAGCTTTCCATATGAGCTGGGCAATGCCTCTTCTCGCATTTGCCATTGTGATCGGTTCTATTGGGTGCGTGGGAGCTTGGATTTTAGGGCCTAGCAAAGGGCTCCTTATCGCTTGCCATGATGGCTGCTTGCCACTTCGATTAGGAACAAAAAATCGACATGGTGTTCCTGTAACGATTCTTTTGCTGCAAGGAATCATCTTCACCATTTTATGTGGTACTTTTATTTTGATGCCAACGGTTACGAGTAGCTTTTGGGTTTTAAGCAATATTACCGCAATCTTGTCACTACTTGTTTATATTGCGATGTTCATGGCTGTTATTAAACTGCGCTATAAACACCCGAAAGTTCATCGTGCTTTCCGCATCCCAGGAGGCACAATAGGATTATGGTGCGTCTGCCTCCTCGGCTTATCCAGCTGCCTCTTTACTATTATCATTGGGTTTTTACCTCCAACTCAGGTCGCTGTTGGCAACGTTCACACTTATGAGTTGATCATGGCACTTGGAGTTATCGTGAGTTGCATTGTTCCTTTTGGAATTTATATGTTTCGCAGAAAACTTGATCAACAATAAGAAAATAAAAGACAATACTCGTTTAAGATAGAAACCAAAATGCTATCACCAAGATGCCACAAGGCATCTCAACAAACTTCATCCCTACAAGCAGCCCCCGCTAGTCCAAATAATGAATAGAAACGATGTCATCAATTTCCTTAGAGAATTTTCTATGCCTCATCGTAATTGCAACGCCTCATGAACACTATCCTCAAAAAACTCCAACAAAAAGCATCTTACTTCATTATCGCGATGATCATGTGGGAGTTTTTTGCTTTCTATGGTTTAAAATCAATTCTTATTCTTTTTTTAACAAGTTGTTTGCATTTGTCAGACGGTGCAGCCTATCAGCTTTTCGGAAGTTTTATCTCTCTTGTCTTTATCACTCCTATTTTAGGAGGGTGGCTGGCTGATCGTTATTGTGGCTACCGTCATGCTACTGCTGTCGGTTGTCTTCTCATTATTGCCGGCAGCTTTATCTTGGCTGAATTTCCACAGAATATTTTTATTGGACTAGCTCTGCTTGCAATGGGAATAGGCTTCTTTAAAAGCAATGCCGTCTGCATGATTAGCAACTGTTACATTAATGATCCTGTGGGTGCAACCTCCGCTTTTTCTCTTTATTACGTCAGTGGAAATTTAGGATCGATTCTCTCAAATATTGGCTGCCCCTACATTGCAGAGCATATCAGCTGGAAGATGGGATTCATGATTGCCTCTTTTGGAATGCTACTAGGGTTGCTTATGCTTCTTCTCTCAAAGCCCTATTTTTCTTGGGAAGGAAAAACGGAAAAAATGAAACGATGGCACAACTTTTCTTTCTCCCAACAATTTTTGCTTACAACAAGTATCCTTCTAGCCGTTTTTCTTCCGATCTACTTAATTTTACAGCATGACTTGGTGGGCTATCTTTTAGGCGTTGCTGTCATTGCTGCTTTCTTTATCTTTCTAAAAATTTATCGCCAAGCAGATCCTACACGGAAAAAACTATTATTGCTGATGCTGTTGCTAACTTGCTTTGCAACCTCTTTTTGGGTTTTTAGCAATCAAGTTTATAGCTCTTATCCTCTCTTTATTGCGCGCTACGTTAATCGTTCTATTTTTGGATTTGTCATTCCAACAGGAATGTACCAATCACTGAACCCCATCTCCATTCTCATTTCTGGCATAATCATGACGTTTGTCTGGCGCTGGCTTGAACGTCGTCACATACGACCTCAGCCCGATACAAAAATAAGCGCAGCCCTCCTGCTATTAGTTCTTGGTTTTTTGGCTATCACCTATGCAACAACGTTGGCTGAAAGTCAGGTTCCAATTCCGATGTTACTTCCCGTACTCAGCATTTTATGTTTAGGAATCGCCGAAATTTTTATTGATCCTGTCTTACTCGCAGCCATGGGAGAAGCCGCTCCTCGTAACACCGAAGGCCGCCTTGTTGCTATTTACTATCTTTTCATTGGAGCAATTGGAAACTATGTCTCAATCTGGGTTGCAAAATTAACCGTTGATCCAACGACAAAAAAAGCCTCAGCGAGTAGTTTTCATGCAGCTTATTTACAAGCAACGACCATTGCTGTTGTGCTCTTGCTTCTCCTTTTTGCTCGCATTTGCTGGAGAAAATATTCTGAGCGACGTAACATGTTAGCAGTGTAACTGCTAACTTTGTCACGAGTAACATTTTATCCTTCAACCGTTATTTGACTATGTCACATCTCAAAGATCCCTCACGTATTATTCGCGCTGCACATGGCACCCAACTCTCTGCAAAAAGTTGGCTCACAGAAGCACCTCTCCGAATGCTCATGAATAATCTTGATCCCGAAGTTGCAGAGCGTCCTGAGGAGCTCGTTGTTTATGGAGGCATTGGAAGAGCTGCTCGCAACTGGGAATGCTACGACAAGATCGTTGAAACCTTAAAAAAATTAGAAGCTGATGAAACTTTATTAATCCAATCAGGAAAGCCAGTGGCTGTTTTCAAAACTCATGCTGATGCTCCGCGTGTTCTTCTTGCTAATTCCAATCTCGTTCCACATTGGGCAACTTGGGAGCATTTTCATAAACTCGATAAACTTGGCTTGATGATGTATGGCCAGATGACGGCAGGTTCCTGGATTTATATTGGAAGCCAAGGCATTGTCCAGGGAACCTATGAAACCTTTGTTGAAGCTGGGAAAAAACATTACGGTGGTAACCTGGCTGGAAAATGGATTTTAACTGGAGGACTTGGTGGCATGGGAGGCGCTCAAACACTCGCTGGAACAATGGCTGGCGCTTGTGTCTTAGCAGTAGAATGCGATCCAACCCGTATTCAAAAAAGGCTCTCCACAAAATATGTTGATTACTCAGCTACTAATCTCGACGAAGCTTTGCAACTCATTGAACAAGCTTGTCGCGACAAAAAAGCAATCTCAGTTGCGCTTCTCGGCAATGCTGCTGAGGTTCTTCCTGAACTGGTAAAACGTGGAGTAAAACCTGACATGGTCACCGATCAAACTAGTGCACACGACCCGCTTCATGGCTATTTGCCAATTGGTTGGACAATGGAAGAAGCCCGCGAACGCCGTATTTCAGAACCTTCCGCGGTAATTCATGCAGCCAAACATTCCATGGCTGTTCACGTCAAAGCGATGCTTGCTTTCCACGAACAAGGAATTCCAACATTTGATTATGGCAACAATATTCGCCAAGAGGCCTTCCATGAAGGAGTAAAAAATGCATTTGATTTTCCAGGCTTTGTTCCAGCTTATATCCGACCCCTATTCTGCGAAGGTGTAGGCCCATTCCGCTGGGTTGCTCTCTCCGGAGATCCCGAAGATATTTATAAAACCGATGCTAAAGTCAAAGAGTTAATTCCCAATGATCCTCACCTGCATCACTGGCTTGATATGGCGCGTGAGCGCATTCAGTTTCAGGGATTACCAGCCCGTATCTGCTGGGTTGGCTTGAAAGACAGGGCACGCCTCGGTGTTGCTTTTAACAAAATGGTTGCAAGCGGAGAACTCAAAGCCCCCATTGTCATCGGGCGTGATCATTTAGATTCCGGCTCTGTTGCAAGTCCTAATCGCGAAACAGAAGCGATGAAAGATGGTAGCGATGCGATCTCCGACTGGCCACTTCTCAATGCTCTTCTCAACTGTGCCAGCGGAGCAACATGGGTCAGCCTCCACCATGGCGGTGGTGTTGGCATGGGCTTCTCACAACATTCAGGTGTTGTCATTGTTGCTGATGGGACTGACGCTGCAGAAAAGCGATTGTCTCGCGTCCTATGGAATGATCCAGGAACTGGCGTTATGCGTCATGCCGATGCAGGTTACCCAGAAGCGATTGAGTGTGCGAAAGAAAATGCTCTTAATCTTCCAATGATAAAATAGTCTAAAAAAATAGTGCCCATAAAGCAGACACCAGTCTCTTCATAGTGAAGGAAAGCTACTTTAGCAGAAGAAAAACTCTACTAACCCACACCACCAGCATTCTTACGAATGTTTGAATGACGTTTAGTTGTATTATTAATCAGCATTACATATTAAATCTTATGCAAAAAAAAATCTCCATTACCCCTGCTGGACTTTCTCTTACTGAGCTCCGTACTATTTACGAAACTCACCCTGCCTTAGAAGTCGCTCCGTCACTTAAAGCTGCGATTGAAAAATCAGCAATGGTTGTCACTCAAGCGATGCAAGAAGGCCGCGTGGTCTACGGCATTAACACAGGATTTGGTGCTCTTGCTACAACGCTTATTGAACCGGACAAGCTCGCAGAACTACAGCTCAACATCATCCGTTCTCACAAAGCAGGTGTTGGAAAATATCTTGATGAAAACATCTCTCGCCTCATTCTTGCTATTAAGATTGTAGGACTATCGATGGGATACTCTGGAGTTCGTTGGATCTTAGTTGAAAAATTACTCGCACTTTACAATGCCGGCTACTTTCCATGCATGCACTCTAAAGGTTCCGTAGGAGCTTCTGGTGATTTGGCTCCACTTGCCGACTTAGCTGGCGTCCTTATTGGTGAAGGTGATGCTTGGCATGAAGGAAAATTGATCCCAGCCAAAGAAGTTTTAAAACAACTTGGCTGGAAGCCCTATGAACTTGGCCCTAAAGAGGGGCTCTCGCTTATCAACGGAACTCAAGTCTCAACAGGATTAGCTCTTGCAGCATTGTTCAAGGCGGAACGCCTTTTTGGTGCTGCTCTTGCTTCCGGCATGCTCAGCTTGGAAGCAGCTAAAGGTTCTCATTCCCCTTTTCATCCAGAAATCCAACGCTTGCGCCGTCAAAAAGGTCAACAGCTAGTTGCAAACTGGTATCGTGAGCTTTTAGAAAAAAGCCCCCTTCACGCTAGTCGCTCATCAACAGCTAAAGTACAAGATCCCTATTGCCTCCGCTGCCAGCCTGTTGTTATGGGCGCTTGCCTTGATCAACTACAACATGCTGCAGAAATTTTATGCCTCGAAGCAAGCGGTGTGACCGATAATCCTTTTGTTATCGCTGAAACAGGCGATGTCATCAGCGGTGGCAACTTCCATGCAGAGCCTGTCGCTTTTGCAGCTGACAACATTGCACTAGCAATCGCTGAAATAGCTTCCATGGCTGAACGCCGGATAGCACTGCTAATGGACATTCATTTTAGCGGACTCCCTGCTTTCCTTGTTGAAAAAAGCGGGCTCCATTCTGGACTCATGATCGCTCATGTAACCGCAGCAGCAATGGTCAGCGAAAATAAATCACTCGCTCATCCGAGCAGCGTCGATTCTATTCCGACTTCTGCCAACCAAGAGGATCACGTCAGCATGGCCACCTATGGCGCACGCCGCCTTCACGACATGCTTGAAAATGCAGGATATGTCATCGGCATTGAACTCCTCTCTTCCATCCGCGGCCTCGCCTTCCATCACCCTTGCAAAACAAGCCCGGCACTAGAACAAATCGCAGAACCCCTTCGAAACCTCATTCAGCTTGATAGTTCTGATCACGTCTTATCACCCGAGATCGAAGCGTTGCAGCAAGCAGCATTGCAAGGAAAAGTAGCAACGATCATTTTAGAAACGGAATCCATTCCATGTTTTAAAATTTAAGAACCACTCAACCGCAAAGACCTCAAGAAAGAAAAATAACTTTTCTTCAACGTTTTTTTGCGCTCTTTGTGTTCTTTGTGAGCATCTTCTATCCCTGTGAATTTCAAAAATTACCAACCGCTAACTTCCTCTTCATGGAACGGACGTGATGACGAGCCTCACGCTCGTTTGTTTCAGCATATTCAGTTGCTAAGCTTGTGCGAACTCCCCACCTCATTTTCTGAAAAAAGTTTAGTGCTTCTCGGCTTTGCTTGTGAAGAAGGAGTCAAACGCAATCTTGGGCGATTAGGTGCAAAACAAGGTCCAGAGCACCTTCGAAAGGCATTGGCCAATCTTCCACTCTCCCTCAACCAGCCATGTCACATTTGGGACGCAGGAACAATTTTTTGCGACAATGATGACTTAGAAAAAGCACAACTTCATTTAGGAAAAGCTGTCGCTGCTTTACGGGAAAGAGGTGCCTTTGTCATTGTATTGGGAGGTGGCCACGAAGTTGCTTGGGGAAATTTTCAAGGAATTGCAGCAAGCTTACCCAAGAAAAAAAATAGCATCAGCATTTTAAATTTTGATGCTCATTTTGACCTTCGCCCTCTCCTGCCGGACGACAAAGGCTCTTCTGGCACCTCCTTCTTGCAAATTCAGGGACATTGCAAAAAAGAAAACATCGCCTCCTCCTACGCTTGCTTTGGGCTTCAGCCTTTTGGAAATACCAAATCACTTTTTGAAACAGCTCAATCAATCAACGCCACACATTGCTTAGCAGAAACAATGATCCACCATCCTGAACTTGCTCATGAAGCCCTCGGAACATGGCTTGCTTCGGCTCAGCAAATTCACCTCACTCTCTGCCTCGATGTTTTTTCCGCCGCGCACGCTCCTGGCGTGAGCGCTCCTCAAGCACTTGGTATGAGCCCTCACGAGCTCCTTCCTTTTTTTCGACAAGCTCTTGAAAGCGGTAAAGTGATCGGCTTTGACATCGCTGAGCTGAATCCGACTTACGATCGCGACGAGCAGACGGCAAAGCTCGCTGCACATTTTGTTAGAGAAGTCATTAAAACCTATGTGGCATAAACTTTTCATCAACCTCCACGCGGCCACCATGGCTGATTCAAGCGTTCCCTATGGTGCCATCTACAATGCTGCGATTGCAGTAAAAAATGGAAAAATTACCTGGATTGGAAAACAAAGCGAATTACCAGCTCCACCAGAAAAATGTGCACAAGAAATCATCGATGCAAAAGGAAATTGGGTCACACCTGGTTTTATCGACTGCCACACACATTTAGTCTTTGGAGGGCAACGTGCTGATGAATTTTCACGCAAGTTACAAGGAGAGTCATATGAATCAATCTTAGCTTCCGGCGGCGGTATTTTATCAAGCGTGAGAGCCACTCGTGAAGCCTCCTTTGAAGAGCTTCTTGAGAACGCCCTTGAGCGTGCAACCTATGCAATGAGCCAAGGGGTTACGGCGCTTGAAATCAAATCGGGCTATGGGCTTGATGAAGCAAGCGAGCTAAAAATTTTACGCGTCATCCAACGCCTTCGCGAGCTTCTTCCCATCACAATTAAGGCTACCTGTCTTGCAGCTCACGTCGTCCCACCAGAATATCGCGAACACCGCGCTGACTATGTCACTTGGATTTGTAAACAACTGTTGCCACAACTCAAAAAAGAAAACCTCGCCAGCGCCGTAGATGTCTTCTGCGAAAAAATTGCCTTCACACTCGCAGAGACAGAGGAAATTTTTCAAGCAGCTCAAGCACTCGGCTTTGCTCTTAAAATCCATGCCGAACAACTCTCTGCCATGCATGGAAGCCTGCTCGCAGCACGTTACCAGGCCCTCTCTGCCGATCATTTGGAATATTTAATGGAGTCCGATATCATTGCAATGAAGGCTTCAGGAACCGTAGCAACCTTGCTTCCAGGAGCTTTCTATTTTTTAAGAGAAAAACAGATTCCACCACTCGAGTTACTGCGACAGCATCAAGTTCCGATCGCCTTAGCCACTGATTTTAATCCTGGCACCTCTCCGATTAACTCTCTTTCGACAATTATGAATCTTGCTTGCATCTTGTGGCATCTCACACCGGAAGAAGCACTCCGAGGTGTCACCCTTCACGCAGCTCAAGCACTCGGCCTACAAGCCACTCACGGATCTCTCGAAGTTGGAAAAAATGCCGACCTGGCTTTTTGGGACATCGAAACACCAGCTGAACTAGCTTACTACCTACATGGCCGTATTTGTAGTAATTTAGTTGTTCATGGAAAGTCGACTCCACTTTCTGATAAGAAATTTTAAACAAAAAGTCACTAGAGCTTGTCTAATAGATATGAAATTTTTTCCCTTTTCTTTTCTGATCATTGCAATGTTCCTAACAAGTTATTCGTTTTCACAAAGCAACCTTGTCACTCCAAACAACTCGAATAACCTCTCTGCTACAGATCTTTCTTTTGATACAATACCTCTCCAAAATCATGAACTCACTCTCCCAACGATGAATTATTTCGTGAGTGATTATACAAACTATATAATTCCAATGAAGGTAGGAGAGGAACTAGAAATCAGTGTGAACAATCCTAATCAAACTTACCATTCTGGAGATTTAAAAAAGTATGAAGGTCCTATTAAAATTGATAATTATGGCTTTTATGACTTAAGTCATACTCTCCAAACTGCTATCTACCCTGATTCTTGGAATCCCTGGAATCATACTGTTTGTATTGAAGAAGAATATAATCTGAATCAAGAAACAGGCGATCCTCTCCTCTACCACTTTAAAGCAATTCGCCCAGGAAAGTCTTATATCTATTTTGGAACGCTCAAGACATGTCACTATAAGTACGTCACGAGTTACAGTCTTAATTGGATGGAGCCGATGGTAACTGTTGAGGTTTCTGAATAAAAATCTATCCAACAACCTCACTCAACTCTGCAATCATATACTCTCGATTGAGTGTTGCGATGACAGAAGCAGAGATACCAGCGGGACAGACTGCTTCGCAAGCGTAGTAGTTAGAGCAATTGCCAAATCCTTCTGCATCCATAGCTCTTACCATATTGAGCGCACGCTCCTTCCTCTCTGGTTGGCCTTGAGGCAAACTTGCCAAATGAGTCACCTTAGCTCCAACAAAAAGCATCGCTGAACTATTTGGACAAGCTGCAGCACAAGCTCCACAACCAATACAGGCAGCAGCATCCATCGCATGATCGGCATCACGTTTTGGAATTAAAGTTGTACTTGCATCAGGAGCTCCTCCCGTATGCTCCGTGATAAAACCACCTGCTTGAATGATTCGATCATAAGCTTTGCGGTTAGTCACAAGATCTTTGACAATAGGAAACGAGCTAGCACGGTAAGGTTCAACTGTAATCGTTTCTCCCTCTTGAAAACTACGCATGTAAACCTGGCATGCAGCACCACGGCCTGGACCTTGAGGAGCACCATTAATCACCATACTGCAAGTACCACATATTCCTTCACGACAATCAGACTCGAAAGCAACGGGTTCTTTTTGTTGCTCAGTTAAGCGTGTATTAACAATATCGAGCATTTCTAAAAAAGAAGCATCAGCAGGAATGTCATGCGCTGTAACCTCTTCAAAACGGCCTGCTGCCTTGTTATTGTCTTGTTTCCAAATACGGAGATGAAAATTCATAATCTGACTTAATTTTTGTAATTCCTAGTCGCAGGATGAACAAACTCATAATTCAAAGCTTCCTTAATTAAGGTTGGTTCTTTCCCCTCACCTTGATATTGCCAAGCATGAACACAATTAAAGAGTTCATCGTTACGCAGCGCTTCTCCGTCTGGCAATTGATACTCAACACGGAAATGTCCACCACATGATTCTTCACGAGTGAGAGCATCCCGACAAAGAAGTTCAGCTAATTCAAAAAAATCAGCAACACGACCAGCCGTTTCTAGTGCTTGATTGAAAGCGTCTCCAGATCCAGGAATACAAACCTCCTTCCAAAAACGTTCCCGCATTTTTGGAATTTCAGTCAAAGCCTCTTGCAGACTCTCACGACTTCGAGCCATACCACATTTTTCCCAAAGTAGAGCCCCTAATTCACGATGAAAGCGCTCTGAAGAGACAGTCCCACGAACTTCTAACAAACGATTAAGACGAGCACGAACGGCCGTTTCAGCTTCTTCAAATTCAGGCGCATCTGTTGTTACTTTGTTTCCAAACTGCGTTGAGAGATATTCTCCGAGGGTATAAGGAACAATGAAGTACCCATCGGCAAGGCCTTGCATCAGGGCACTTGCCCCTAAGCGATTGGCTCCATGGTCCGAAAAATTGGCCTCTCCCAGAACATAAAGCCCAGGAAGATTGCTCATCAAATGGTAATCAACCCACAAGCCACCCATCGTATAATGCAACGCTGGAAAAATGCGCATTGGCCGTTCGTAGGCATTTTCACCAGTGATGTTTTCATACATCTCAAAAAGATTTCCATATCGCTCTTCAACTACTTTTTTTCCAAGACGCTCAATTGCATCTTTGAAATCAAGATAGACGCCAAGGCCACCAGGGCCGACACCACGTCCTTCATCACAAACTTCTTTTGCACTTCGTGAAGAAATATCACGTGGAGCGAGGTTCCCATAGGCAGGATACTTACGCTCTAAATAATAATCGCGCTCATCCTCAGGAATGTCTTGAGGAGCACGTTGATCTCCTTTTTTCTTTGGAACCCAAACACGACCATCGTTCCGAAGTGATTCAGACATCAGCGTCAACTTTGATTGATAATCACCGGCAACAGGAATGCACGTTGGGTGAATCTGCGTGTAGCATGGATTCGCAAAAAGTGCTCCACGTTTATGGGCTCGCCAAATTGCCGTAGCATTACAGCCGCGTGCATTTGTTGAAAGGTAATAGACATTGCTGTAACCACCTGTTGCCAACATGACAGTATCGGCCGCATGACGTGTTATTTCACCGGTAAGAAGATTGCGTACAATGATTCCTTTTGCATGTCCATTGACAACGACAAGATCAAGCATCTCACTGTGAGTATGCATTGTTACGCGGCCACTTTTAATTTGATGACTCAGTGAAGCATAGGCGCCAAGAAGAAGTTGCTGCCCTGTCTGACCACGAGCGTAGAAGGTACGAGAGACTTGAGCTCCACCAAAAGAGCGATTCGCAAGCTGACCACCATACTCGCGTGCAAAAGGAACTCCTTGTGCTACGCACTGGTCAATAATATTACGAGAGACCTCAGCAAGCCGATGAACATTGGCTTCACGAGCACGGAAATCCCCACCCTTGAGCGTGTCATAAAAAAGACGCCAGACACTATCACCATCGTTTTGATAATTTTTTGCGGCATTGATACCGCCTTGTGCAGCAATACTGTGAGCACGACGTGGAGAATCTTGAAAACAGAAACAATCTACGTTATACCCTTGCTCTGCCAGTGTCGCCGCTGCTGAAGCTCCTGCTAATCCTGATCCAACAACGATCACACGAAATTTTCTTTTATTTGCAGGATTCACTAACTTGGCATGCTCTTTAAAATGCTGCCATTTTTTTTCGAGAGGACCTGCTGGAATTTTTGGATCTAATGCTATCATGTCAAAAATTTAAAAAAGATTGCTACTGGAATTGAGGCGTAGCCTAAGAAAAAAGCCCATGCGATAATTTTTCCTGCACATTCAAAACGAGGGCGCAGCTTTTTGCTGGTAAGACCGAGTGTTTGAAAAAGACTTGCAATCCCATGGCTCAAGTGAAGCGCCAAGAAACCAACACTTAGAAAATAAAACCCTGAAACCCAAGGAGTCTGAAAACCACTCACAAGCATTCGATAAACATCATGGCGACCAGCGGTATCGATCCATTCTTTGGATTCAGGATTCACCCATTCCCATGTAAATTGAGCAAGGTGAAAAAGGACAAATCCAAAAACAACCAAACCGGAAAGTCTCATTGTACGGGCATAAATCGTTGTTTCAAGCGATTGTGAAATCGCATATTTTTGAGGTTGAGTCTTTTTATTTTCGCGCCAGAGAAGCATTGTAAAATAGACATGCAAGCCAGCTGCAACAATCAATCCCAACCGTGCTATCCATAACAATTTTCCCAAGTGATGAAGATTGGCAGCATAACCATTTACCGCGTCGGGCCCTAAAAAAATCGAGAGATTTCCAAGGAGGTGAATAGTAATAAACCCAATGAGCGCAAGGCCTGTAATAGCAACAATCCATTTGCGCCCAATCGAAGATGTCAAAAAAGAAGATCGTGAACTCATGAAAAACAGCATTTCGTTATAACAGCATCATCTAGCAAAAACAAGTAAGAAGAGATTAAGTCTTTGATTCACTCACTGGAGTTAGACTCTCTTTTTATTCTCACTCTGCAATAGTCACCGGTGTTTTTAAGGGAGTTCTTTCATAAAAAAGTTTTGCCATTGCTTCCGGCATCCGAATACAACCATGAGAAGCCGGATAGCCAGGAAGGTAACCAGCATGGAATCCAACCTTGTCAGTAATCGGCATAAAATAGCGCATTGGTGCTCCTTCATAATGCGTTCCACTCGGCGCCGAATCAGTTCGTGAACAAATTCCTTCACGCACAATCCTCCCACCAGGATCAACAAAGTTCCCATAAATTGTTGAAGCGTGATTTTGCTCTTTTCCCATAATGGTGAAGGACCCAAGAGGCGTCCAACCTGGGCGCTTTCCCGAGGAAATAGGGCTCTCAATTCCAAGTTGAGTTCCTACATAAAAAAACGCTTTTTGTTGTGCTAGTGAGACGTAAATAGAAATTGGCTCATGATTAGGATTCGTCAAAACCTTTGAAAAAAATTTCCCCCCATCTTGAACTTGAATTAAATCAGAAGCACGAAAGAGGGAGAGAATTTTCGGCCCACTTCTTTCTGCACCATGCAGCGATGCGATCAAGGTAACAAAACAAAGAACGCCATAAGAAGCAAGAGCACCAGCAAGAACTCTAAAAAATTTTTCCATGCGCCCCCCAATCTATCAAAGAGACCTACCCACGTAAAGAAGAGGCTCCTCATCAAAAGAAGTGAACACTTCAAACCATGATATCCCCTTCCCATTTAAGAAACTCAGTTCTTATCCTCAGGCACTGAACAGGCATACAATGAGTAAATAAAGAGCCCACAAGCAGCAAGAAACGCAACAGAAAAGAAAATACTTTTATTGTCTAAATAGCAAAGCGAACAACCAGCCTCGTTACCAAGTTTTACGAGGTGATCATTAGGGCAATTCTGGCTCTGGCTAGCAAATTGCTGCTGCCACTTATTAAAGGAAGCCAGGAAATGCTGAGGATCTTTATCAAATACGCCTTGCCGATATTGCTGCACCAACCAAAGCAATTTTCTGTTTTTTTCTAAACAAATATTTGTTCCACTTTGTAATTCTTGCTGAATTTCTTGAATGATTTGAAACAGCAAATACTCTCCTTTGTTCTCATCTTCCGTCATATCTTTCAGATCTTTTAGTACGTTCAAAAAGAAAGAAAGCGTAACAAGTTGTTGATCTATTAAAATAGACTCTGGCTCATCTTCATCATCAGACAGATCTTGTTCCTCCTTTTTCTTAGAGGGATTAAAATGCTGAGCTAAGCGATCTAATTTGAGCGCTATCTCGTGGTAATAAAGCGCTTCATCAGGATAATTAAATTTTAAGAATGCTAGCGCTGCTACTTCTTTTTCTTTGAAAGCCTGATAATACTCTTGATCAGCAGCTAGCTCCGTCATTTGCCTTTTCTGCCAAAAAGGCTCTTCTTTCAAAAAATAAGAATCTACTCCTGCATTGATACATTGAGCTTTTTCAACCGAAAGACTAGGTATCATAATAACACTCATCTCTTCTCCTGAATTCAGGGAAGAGTATTTAGCCCTTAACCTATTGATGACCTCGATCATTTTCTTCAAAAATAGACATTGCCGTAACTTCCGTTGCTCTACTTCTTCAGCGATCTGGCTGACAGGTACTTCCTCTTTTGAAGAAAACTGTACTTTCCTGATTGTTCTTTGCTCCTTTTCTGGAAGGATCGGCATCTCTCTCTGCTTTATTATTTCGATAGCAGCAAGCTGTTTCGAAAACTGCTCATGATCTTTATCAAGAAGTGATAAAAAATCTTCGCGCTCACTAGGCCCCTCTTTCAATGTAGAAGGTTGTTGCTCTAACCTAGTGGCGAGGGCTCCTCTTTGTTGAAGGCTAGAGTCATCGGTCAAAGAATCTTGGTCAGCATCACGCCTCCCTTGCGAACGTGCACCGTTATTATGAAAGATGGGGTCTTCTCCTCTAAACTCTCCTGCGTTCCACAACTCCCCTTCCACAGCAGGGATTCCAAATAAGTGAACCGATAAAAGTGAGAGATAAAAGCAACTGGTTAAAATTAAACGAAGGGGGACGTTGTTCATCTGCTTTGGATGTTAAAGCGATATGCACTACTTAGTTTGGAAATCACTATTAACAGAAGCATTTTTTTCTCTAGCTTTTAAAAAACGCTCCAGGATGCCCCTACAGCCTTGTTTTAAGAAGAAATGCTCTACTTATACCTGGAAAATGTTTTTTAGAATTTCAGTTGAATTTTATTGAAAACCAACATGTTATCATAATTTATTCAACCAACTCAACAAGCTCCTTACCATTTCTTCTCTATAGAAAGGAGCTTGATGAACCTCATAAAGAGAGCCTTAAAACCTAAGAGGCGCTCTTTGTCTGCAATGAGTGAAGATAGATCTCATAAGCCACAGCTGCTACTAAAGCCACGAGAGAAACTGTTGAAGTAGCTTTGAAGAATGGGTTGTTATGCATTGAGTGTAATGTATCAATCGCTTCTCTTGTAGGCTGTTGTTGTAACAAGCTAGCTATCATATCTGCGCTAGTAGTGGATCCTGGTTGTCCTGGTTGGTCTTGCGGTATAACTTCTTCGATGACCGGTGCGCTGCTTCCACTTCCTTGATTTGCATTCATCTCTTCACCTTGAAGCCGAAGACGAGCTGTACTACTTGCCACTATGCTGGATTGGTCATCATCCTTACTTTCAGCACCGTTTTCTGAATTCTTAATGAAAGAAGTAAGTTTATCTAATATGTCGATAGCGCGTTCTTGAGTCAGCTCCGGTTTAGGACCGTCCTTATCCGGTATCAGCGCACGGCTAATATTAAAAAATAAACCATAATCAAAATTCCATGTATTATTATTCTCCACCGTCTCTTGGCCATTATTCTCACGCTCCAACGTGCCACTCTGATCGATTTTCACACTTAGCGCTTGCCCTAGATCTTGAGTGTAGCCTTCTGCTTGCTTTTTGAAAGAAGAGTACTCGCTATATTTTTCATTTAAATATTCTCCTACTATAACCAGTTTTGTAATATTATCTTGTTGGAGATGCTGATTCTGAAGTTTAAGAACGCTAATCAAAGCGGCTGTATCATTCCTCAGTTTTTTGATAGCCTGCACTTCTGACTCACTTATTTCATCTGTAGGGTTGTCTACTAGTTGTTTTTTACGACTCTTTATACCAGTGCCACCGACACTTTCTAGTACTGCTTTGATTGCGGTACCCCTGTTATTTTCTGTTCCTTTATCGATATTTTCTTCAGGATTATCTATTACATGAGTGGAAGTGGATCGATCGACAGGAGAGACTCCGTAGGTATACGGAACTTCATTATCAGTATTATCAGGTGTTACTATTTCTGTGATTTCGTTTACTCTATCTTGTGCTTGTGGTGCTCCGACACTTTCTGCTGCTGCTGTGATTGCGCGATCGCTTTTGTTTTTTCGTCGACTGCTATTGAAAATTGACCGTTCTCCTGATTGCCTTGGAGTCGTTAATCCACTACCATTTACTATCCCCGCTTTTGGTATATAAGCACCTCTTGTTTTATTCTCGTTAGAATCAGGAGCTGGAGATGGGGTCGCTATTCCAAGATTCGAACTTGTGCCTTCTCCCGGCGTGCCTTTTCGCGGCGTGCCTTTTCCCGGCGTGCCTTTTCCCGGCGTGCCTTTTCCCGGCGTGCCTTTTCCCGGGATAGCAAACGAAGAAACAGGAGATGCTAAGATTAAACAGACTGTTGTCAAAATTGGAAGGGCACGTGGTAAGAAGTTTTTCATAGAATAGGAATGGATATGATAATGTTGTTTTTTGTTTTAAAAAGCTAAAAGGTACTCTTTGTCTGCAATGAGTGAAGATAGATCTCGTAAGCAATGGCTACTATCACAGCCACGAGAGAAGCTGCCGAAGTAACCCTCAGGAATGCCGAGGCAAACATTGATTGTGGTGTAGCAACAGCTCCTTGAGCTCTTGGTTCCCGGGGATTCTGCTCAAAAGCATTCTGCTTTTCAAGAACTTGTTGAGGTATCTTTCCTGGGCTTGCTGAGCTAGTTATTACTTTATCAGGACTTTTGTTCCCTTGGGGACTTGGTTCTCTAACTACAGACTGTGCTGCTGCTTCCATAGCAGATATCTTGTTAGCTGATTTAATTGCTGCTGCTATAGCTGTTTCATCATTAGGTTCCATAGGAACATCTTCAGTGGAATCAATAGAGGAACTATCTGGGTCTTGCATTTCGCTTGTTTCAGGATTGGTAGCAATTAGTACCGAGCGGTAGCTGGACGTTAGACTGTTATTACTCCTCTCGTCAGGTTTACTGAAAGGTGTTACTAGCTGTAAACTCATTCTACCCTGTGAAGGACTACTAGAGTCAGGCCCAAAATCACTAAATACTCTCTGGCGTTGCTCTAATCCACCTTCTAAACCTGTTCTGGTGTCAGTGTTCCTTTTTTCATTACCCAACATACCAAATAAAGAAATAGGAGATACTAAGATCAAACAGACTGTTGCTAAAAGAGGAAAAGAACGCGTGAAGAAACTTGTTATAACAGAGCAGAGATTATGATAATAAGGAGCGATCATGATAATCCTTATTTTATTTTGTTTTAAAAAGCTAAAAGGTACTCTTTGTCTGCAATGAGTGAAGATAGATCTCGTAAGCAATGGCTGCTACTACAGCCACTGAAAACATCAAAGCTGGGCGCACAAACGTGCTCCTCAGACTGCTGTTAGGCATTACTGCACTGTCAAACTCCGACTCATTGTCTGAAAAAGTATTAGTATCAAAGCTAGAGCGAGATCCTGAGTCACCACTCACAGACTCGTCCTTAATATGAGAATTAAAATGACGAGTTTTGAGTTCTTTAAAGCCATCAGTAACTGGAGATGGTTGTACTTGGTTTGCACTGATCCCTTCCCTCAGATTGGATACTTGTTGAGAGCCCGAACAAAGGCTGACCCAAGCAGCTTTCTTAAACTGCCCTTCAAGCTGTTTTGGGATCATCCCACTCTCTTGGTTACCTTTCTTCTCGAGAAGAGAAGGACCCGTTGGAGAAGCAGCGAGCCTATGCAAACTGCCTTTCGCACAATGTTTTTCTAGATCAACGGCTTCTCCTCCTATACCACGAGGCGTAGAAGTTGGCGAAGGAGATACTATATTACTCCACCATCCTTTCATTTGGTTTACATGTGTTGACACATCAGATTTTCTTCTTCCAAGAGAATTAAGAGTACCTACAGCTAGGTTTTCAGGACTATCATCAGTAGGACAGGAGCTGAGCGCTGAAGCAGAAACAGGTGTCTTAGGTGAAGGCGTATTGTCTTTCCCTGCCCCTAGCACCAATGTTTCTGTACTTTTGTAGCCTTCTAAATCAGTTTCATTAAAATTGAGAATCTGGGTCTCTGTTTCATAGGGGTTCGGAACAAATGACTCGTTATTGCTACCTTTCTCACAAGAAAGAATGTCACTGCTACGGTGATAGGCATTAGTTATTTTGT
This sequence comes from uncultured Chthoniobacter sp., assembly GCA_964402065.1. Taxonomy (GTDB): domain Bacteria; phylum Verrucomicrobiota; class Verrucomicrobiia; order Chthoniobacterales; family UBA6821; genus CAIWMF01. Next base: position 64,036 of record CAYOAN010000007.1, read on the forward strand.
TTATGAATTGTTCTGCTTTTTGCAAGTTCTGCAGGTCATCACTACTGTGATCAGCTTTATCTTTTATTTTTTTTGCAAGATACACTTCTTTTTTTATTGCCTTGTAAGTTTTTACGTCATAGTCAAAAGGTATCATATTTTGATCAAAATGATCATTCTCTACCGGTAATTCAGCTTCAATAAAAGAGAGCTGTGAATCAATATCCTGATCTGCGCTCTCTTCCTTTAAAGAAGAGTCTGTTTGATATTTTTCATAGATTTTTTTTTCAAGAGCCAAGGCCCCTTCTACCACTGTTTTCATTGCAATCTCTACGTCTGATTTCGTCGTAGGCTTTATACTCTTTTGAAGTTTTTCCCACTTTGGAAGATTGCGTTGAAGGTCCTCAATAAATTCTGTCAATGAGGCATCACTCACCGGTTGGCCATCGCTGCTTCTATTAATTTCGGGCGTTGATGGCAACTCACCTATTGAAGGCAGTCGTATTTGAGCTTCGGTGCCTTTTATTACTGTTTGATCAGCCTTGCGAAAACTCTCGCTCACTCTATTTACTCCCTTTTGTTCTAATATCCTACCTGGCATACCAAACGAAGAATCAGAACACACTAAGACCAAAAAGAGCAATTTTAATACGGAAGCGCGCATAAAAAAATATTTCATTGAAACAAGGGAGGATTCTTGTGCTTTTTTTTAATATTTTGGCGGGATCCTTTTTCGGAGCGAGCTCAACATCCGAGCGGCATAACGAGCGGATCCTAAGAGAGCAGCATCATCATTCAGAACAACGCTTAATGGCATTGTTTCTAAAAGGGGTCTCATTCTTCCTTTGTTTAAAAAGGATTCTAAAAAGAGAGGGCGCTGTAGGTATTCTAAAATTTGTGGCGGAATCCCACCCGCTAAAAAGACACCACCGGTCGCCATGGTTTTAAGAGCAAGGTTACCAGCTTCTGAACCCAAAATGCGGGTGAAAATATCCATCGTATCACGACAGAGACGGCAGGAGCCATCGCGGGAATGTTGATCAATGATAGCATTGACATCTCCCTTGCTCATCTTGGCCGCAACAGATGGTTTTTCTTTTCCTCGTCCTGTATCACGTAGAAAGCGATAAATATTAATGATTCCCATGCCTGCAACAACGCGTTCAAAGCTCACGCGTCCAAATTCTTTGTGTAAGAAATCGAGCAAGGCTAGCTGAACATCATCTGTCGGTGCAAAATCAGTATGCCCTCCTTCACTTGCCCATGGTAAATGGACTTGTCGCTCTGCATCCCAGAAAAGACCTGCCTCTCCCAAACCAGTTCCCGGCGCAATCACACATTGATTTCCAGCGCGAGATCCGGCTCCTGCTTGTAATAAAAGAAAATCGCTGTGCCTTAATTCCCCAATTCCAAAAGCGGTTGCTTCGAGATCATTGAGAATAGCCACACGTGGAATTCCAATAAGGCCTGGCAATGCGCTCGCATCAATCATCCAATTGAGATTAGTAGCATGAACAACACCTGCAATGTTAGGGCCAGGAACACCAAAACAGGCAGTTACAATGGTTCCTGGAATTTCTTCTTTATCCAAAAACGATTTTACTGCTTGGTGAAAGGAATTAAAACTTGCACTCGGCAACCGGTCAGAGCGAAGCCGCTTTAACGTACCACGACGACCATCCATTACACGAAATAAGGCGACTCTAAAGTTGGTTGCTCCGAGATCTCCAGCAAGAATAAGTTTATGACTTTTAGACATAGAATAAAAAGAACCTCGAGAGGCTAGAGGAAAGAAAAGGGTGTGGCAAGTCAGACTTTGCTATAGTGCATTAATTTAATAAGAGCACTTTAGAAGCTCCCCCTTTTTTTAAGAAACGTCCGACAGTCTGGGCTGATGGTAGCAAGCCAAATACGACAAGCCTGCACCATGCCCTTATCCATTTAATACGCTGTAATGCAAACGGTGAGCGGATAGCCTTAATAAAAAACGCAAGCTTATGTCAGGTCTTTTTCAACTTAAGCGACTATACCTTCATGCGAAGTTGCGTGGCAATGCGTTGAATTTCAGTAACAGCTTTACTGGAAGAAGAACGATCAATGAGCAATGGTTTACCCTCATCTCCCGAACGGCCTATAGATGGGTCAATGGGAATTTCTCCAAGTAATGGAACCCCCAACCGTTCTGCCTCGCTAGCTCCTCCTCCTGCTCCAAAAATAACATGACGCTTTCCATCCTCAGGAGAAATAAAGTAGCTCATGTTTTCCACAATACCTAAAATTGGAACATCGGTTTTTTGAAACATGGAGGCCGCTTTGCGCACATCGAGCAACGCTACCTCTTGCGGTGTGGTCACTAAAATTGCGCCGCTCAGAGGTATTGTCTGTACGATCGTTAATTGAATATCGCCAGTCCCGGGAGGAAGATCCAAAATCAAATAATCAAGTTCACCCCAAACAACTTGTCGCAAAAATTGTTGTGTGTACCGTGTCACCATAGGCCCACGCAGCACGGCCGGAGCATCTTCTTCTAGCAATAACCCCATCGACATCAGCTTGAGACCATGCCGTTCAACGGGAAGAATCTGATCTTGTTCATTCGCTCTCGGGCGTTCCTTGGCGCCACACATCAAGGCAACACTGGGACCGTAGAGATCACAGTCACAGAGCCCAACACTGGCCCCGGTTTGTTGCAAGGCAACAGCAAGATTGACAGCAACTGTAGATTTACCGACCCCTCCCTTTCCACTTGCCACAGCAATGATATGTCGAACACCTGTTAAAGGCATCGGTCCAGTCGCAGGAGCGGCCACAGGTGCTTGAACATCGACGAGCACTACGACGTTACCAACACCAGAAACAGCACGAAGTGCTTTTTCAATATCAGCCCGTAATATTGATGGGATCTTGCTATCAGTCGTCGAGAGGACGAGCTGAACTTTGACATCAGCACCATCAACAGCGACTTCTTTAACTAAACCAAATGATAAAATATCGCGGCGAAAACCTGGATAAGAAACGCTGCTCAGCGCAGCGCGGAGTTGTTCTTCGGTGAACATGAGAGATACCTTTTCAGAAATTGTTTCTAGGTATGGGTGGCTGCCCCGCATGGACTCGAACCATGAATAATGCCTCCAAAGGGCACTGTGTTACCATTACACCACAGGGCAAGAAGGGAATAGTTGTAATCTTGAAATCGCAAAGAGGCAATTCCTTTTTCAAAAAATTTGAAATACTTAGAAAAAAACCGTATCTTCTCCCCCTTCCATAGGCATGAATCTTTCCACAAAATTTTCGCAACAGCAGCTTCTCTCGCCGCAGATGCAACAAGGTTTGCAGTTGCTACAGGCCCCTATGATGCAGTTGCGTCAGCTCGTAAGCCAAGAACTCATTGCAAATCCTATGTTGGAAGAAGAATTTTTGCAGGAAGCACCTCCAGGGTTAGCCACGGAGTTGTCCTTTACAGAAAACTCCCTCGAGGCAGAAGATCGGCGACGTTATTTTTTAGAATCGCAGAAGTCTGTTGAAACATTAGCCGAAGCTCTATTGGCTCAAAGCGCTGGTTTTTCAAAAAAAGAACTGCTCATTGTTGAGCATATTATTGGGAATCTCAATACTGACGGCTATCTCTCCGCAAGCAATGCTGAGATCGCACTGGCATTAGGAACCAATGAGCAAGAGGTTGAAGCTGTTGTTACAAAAATCCAGCAACTTGATCCCCCTGGCGTTGCTGCCCGCGATCTCAAAGAATGTCTTTTGTTACAACTGGAGAGAAAAGGAAAAGGCAATAGCATCGCTAGCAGAATTGTAAAACATTATCTCTCCGAATTAGGCCGTCATCATTATGAGGAAATTGCAGCGGCACTTCGCGTCTCAGTAGAAGAAATTCTTCAAGCCCACAAACTCATTGCCTCGTTAGAACCTCATCCTGGGAGGGCCTACGGGCCTTTGGAAAACCCAGAGGTCATTCCTGATGTTATTGTTCTTGCCGAAGGAGAAGACTTCATCGTTCGCGCTAACGAAGAAGCTTTGCCTCGCCTGCGTCTTAATGATCACTACAAAGAGATTCTGTCTACGGAAGTAGAGAACCAGGAACTGCATCACTACCTTCGAGAAAAAATTCGCCATGGCAAACAGTTCCTCTCCCATCTCGACCAACGTCAAAAAACACTACTTGCCGTCAGTCGTGAGATCGTAAGACGGCAGCATTCTTTTTTCCACACAGGACAACTTACTCCCCTCACCATGGCAGAAGTTGCTGCGACCTTAAATCTTCACCCTGCAACGATCAGCCGAACGGTTTCTGGAAAATATATGGAAACACCTCGTGGCCTCTTGTCTTGGAAATATTTTTTTACAACAGCTCTTGAAAAAGAAGATGGAGCCTCAATTAGCAACGAGACCATTAAACAAGCCTTACAACAACTGATTGATCAAGAAAACAAACAAGATCCTCTCAGCGATCAACAAATTGTCGACCAGCTCACGGCCCAAGGAATCTCTGTTGCAAGGCGAACAATTGCCAACTACCGCGATCAATTAAAAATTCTTCCAAAGAAATTGAGAAAACAGAGAACCGCATGAAAAATGCAAATGAATTTTCATTGAAAAATTTAGCTGTTTTAGCAAGAAGAGTCTGTCAAAATGCGCTGCTCTGCAGACTTAGAAAAAAGAACTAAGAGCTCCGTGCCTCAGTCCTACGCTGCAGCAATACCATTTTCAAAGCCCCTTCCCATGTCTATTAAAATCCGCAATCGATTAATCGCCCTCAGTTGCTTCCTTCTTTTTGTTGCTATTGGTACGACCTATTTTTGGAGCGGCGACACACAAAAACCTTTTGCAGTCATTCTTTTTGTAGGCGATGGGATGTCCCCAAGCATCCTTACAGCAACACGCCTTTACGATGGAGGAGCGGATAATCGTTTGGCACTCGAAGAGTTTCCTAACTTAGCCCTCACGCGAACTTACGGAAATGATTTTGCGGTCCCTGATACGGCTTCTGCAGCCACTGCCCTAGCGACTGGCGAGCGAGTGAATCATCAAAGTTTAGCAATTGACATCAATGGAAAACCGCTCGTGAGTCTTATCGAAGAAGCAGCTTCTAAAAATCGTGCTGTTGGCCTTCTTTCCACAGGTTCACTTACCGGCGAATCAGCTGCAGCTTTTTTTGCAAAGTCTCCTACCCCCCAAGATCAAGAAGCGATAGCAGCTCAACTCATGACGCATGCTCCTATTGATTTACTCATTGGTGGTGGACGAAAATATTTTTCTTCTCATATTGAAAAAAAGACTCCCTCTTCCGAACCATCAACATTAGAACAACTCGGCACCAAAGGATATAGCATCGCAAAAAATGTCGAAGAATGGAACGCTCTCCCAATTTGGAAATCTTCTCCCATCGTGGCCCTTTTTGCAGAAGAAGATTTTTCATTTTATGATCCATCTAAAGCGGAGCCACTTCAGCCTTCTCTCGCTGATCTCGTTAAACAATCGATCCAACGATTGCAACATTCCCGACACGGTTATCTTCTTATCGTTGACGATGCTCTCATTGCCAAGGCAGAGGGACTCAATAAAGGAGAACAACTGTTTCATGAAATCCTTCAATTTGACCAAGCCATCGCTACAGCCCGTCAATATGCGGGTCCTAACGCTCTCGTTGTTATTGCTGGAAAACAAAATCTCGGAGGCTTGCGCATGAATGGAACCTTTTTCCGAAATGACAAAGGAGTAGCAGTCCTTGGCTCCAATACTCAAGGAGCTCCGACACTCACTTGGTCTTCAGGTCCCGGCCATAATGTTCCTTCTGATACCAATAAAGAAAACAATAGCATCCTTGCAGAACCTAGCGCGTTCAATACTCCTACTGCACTCGGCATTGCAGCTGACACGGTTACTCTTGGAATCGGACCAGGTTCAGAGCAGATCCATGGCTTTATTGATCTCACAACCGTGCATGACATTATTAAAAAGGCATTGTAACCTTTTACCTCCACTCCCTGCGGCATCTCGTCTTAGCTTTCAATAGAAGCTAATGTAAGATAGTCAATCTTCTTTTCTAGTTGCTTTGCTCAAGCAATAAGACAGACAATCCCTCTCTATGAGAAAAACCATCTTCTTATTGCTTCCTGCCCTCCTCTTGACATCGTCAGCTTTGGCAGAGCCTCCACCGCATCCTGGTCCTCACTCTCAAAATTCCAGAATTGTTAAAATAGCAGGCCTTCGAGAAGCGAAAGCAGCAGCAAGAGCAGATGCTCGAATCAAGTGGCCTGAAAACTCTCACGCCTCAAATAAAATAGCAGCTAAAAAAATACCTCCACAATAACTCAGCCATAAACTCAGCAATCATAAGCCATCTTCCTTGATAAAGAAAAACACGTTTGAACGCCAAGTGGCACATGCTGCTAGAGAATCAAAATAGAGCCTAACTGCACATTAAAAATAAATAGCAACAGACGCTAAAAATTTGACGTGCCTTATTTATCAACTTTATGCTGAGAAGCCTTATGAAAAAAAATATCCTACTCTTACTTCCTTTCACCTTTGCAACATTCTCTGCACTAGAAGCAGCTTCTTCAGCGCCTAATGTTGCCCCTCATCCTGAAGCCGCTCATCAACAAGAAGTCCATCCAGTTGCCCCCAAAGCCACTGGCCGAGCAAAGGAAATTGCTAAAGTTGCAGTTGAGCAAAAAGCTTATAAAAAAAATCCACAAGGAGTTGTAGCACTCGAACAGCTGCCACCTCAGGTTAAAATGAATGCCAAAGTAAAGGCTCAACAACAAGCACAAACTACTGCTCAAATGCTTAAACAACAGGGAGGGAAGTAGAATAGAGAAACAATAAGTTTCTTCATAACTTATTGAATTTTAGCAGGAACTTTTTAGTTGCAACTACGGCTCCTTCTCTTTTTGCATACTTACCTTGCACAATGAAAGTCGTAATCACAACGTGCTCTATAAAACAGCAAGCGCCGTTTTTTTCTAACGGCCAAGTAACCTAGAACGTTTTATGTCAATCGGAATGATCATCAAATGACCTTGAGAAGCTTCAAGCATGATATTGTTGTAAGGTAGCTCAAAATGAGAATGGTTGAAGGGAGCAGTATTTGTCGTATGAAGAACAGGCTCCAGTTGATGGCGAGCAACGCTCTTATATCCCATTTCTAGAAGATTAATAAGACTCCGTGTTAGCAGTAAGAGAGAGCTCGTTTTGGCATTCAGGATTTTCTTTGAGCCAGCGGAGCATTTGCTGAGCTTGATCCCATGTTCTAACATAGGCCTCTTCATGAAAGTGGGCTAACTGAACAAGTTTTGCTGGATCTTTTTCAGGGATGCTTTTGAGGCGTTTCAATTCCTGACAGATCTCTTCTCTTCTTTGTAAGTTTTCTGAATGCTCACTCTCATCATCTGCTTGACGCAAACTATTCAATTCTTCCTGAAGCGTTCTCTTCTTTGCTGAAATCTCAGGGTTGCTGTTAGCAACAGCTTTGATTTGATTCTTAAGACTCTGCTGGATGCGTGCAAAACCGACTGAATAACCATCCATCTCCTTCTGGCCTGGTAGCGGCCCGCTGCAATCATCAACCTCCTCTTGCTCTTCATGAGGGGATTCCAAGGAAATTTCACCTAATTTAAACATGATTCTGCGTGCAGGATCTTTTTTCTGCTCTTCTGCCGAAAAGCTTGTTTTTCCTTCTGACCGATCTTCATCACTCGATAAACTCCCTCTGGCAGTACCGATAACAGAATGAGCTACTTTCTCCAACTCGACAGGGGTGCATCTTGCAGAGCAGAAAAAAAGAGAACCCTAGAAAAATATATTTTTTCATCCCCCTTAATCTAAAGCAGGTTACTTCATAGAGCTAGAGCCTTTCGCTGCTAATTAGAAGGAGAAGACGGTCCTTCCCGTTATATTTTTAAAAAAACGTGCTTAATGGATCTTATGCTATCTGAAGTTAGCGTCAGATCTGAAAACACCGCTCTAAGCAAAAAGAGCAAGTTTATGAGATGCCCTTCTTTTGAACAAGCTCCAGACTATGCTCAGTAGGATAAGAAACGAGCGTCGCAATAGCACCTTGTTTCTTTTTAACGATCTTCTGCCTTAGGAATTAATTAATTAACTTCTCAAGCGTTGCATCAGGAGGAGCTCCTAGTGAGATTGCTTTTTTGTAATGGGTTTTTGCCATTTCCTTGGCCGGAGGTTTTCCCGTTGCATAAATAACCGCAAGATTAAAATGAGCATCAGCATAATTAGGATGAATCTCAATTGATTTCAAGATTTCGCTCTCACCCGCTTTACTCTTGCCTGAAGCCGCTAAGACAATACCAAGATAGTTGTGGGCTGTGAAATCTTGATCATTGATTGCCACGGCTTGACGTAACACTTTTTCAGCATCATCAAAACGTTCTTGACGATAATTCACAATGCCAAGAGTCGTGAAAGCAAATGATTTTTTGGGATCTTCAGCACATGCTTTTTTTAAGGTATTCTCGGCCTCCGACATTTTTCCAAGCTGAAATTCAACAACTCCAAGATTAGAGAGTGTCATGTAATCATTGGGCGAGGCACTTAAGGCATCTTGAAAACTTTTTTCTGCCTCAGCATAATTTTGATGTTCAAATTGCTCCTTAGCTTTATTGATTGCAGAGCGATACTTTTCCTGACTAACAGCGGGCTCTTTTGTACTCTCTTTGCCCTCTTCCTTCTTGAGCTCGGTGGGAACATTTGTTCCAGCCATATTGTTATTGCCAAGCGTTGCAGCAGCTACTGCATTTGTTTCAAGAGAAGTCACAGGTACATTAGTTGAGGTAGCATGCTTCTCATTTTTGGAAGTTTCAACAGCAACTATTAACTTATCCTCATCCTGCTCTGTGTCGGATGAAAGTGGTAGTTTGTCTTTAAAAAGAGCCCTCTCCTCTGGCGTAAGCCTCACAGGTCTTGCTAATTTTCGAAGTTGTTGAGAAAGCGTATCCGATTTCACTTTCAGCTTTTCTAAATCTTCTACAATGAGCTTGTGAATTTGTTGCCTCTTAGCTTCCGCTTTGAGCTCACGAAGGACAATACTTTTTAGCAATTCATTTTCAGCAATGACTTTTTCTTGGCCAGTTTCTGATTGGCCTTTTTTCTGAAGTGCTGCCATCTCTTCATTTTTTTGATCGAGCTGCTTTTTCAACTCATTATAATGATCATCTTTTGTTTTTATTTCTTGTTGAATACTAGTCAGCTGTTGTTGTGCTACCTGAAGTTCTTTTTGAAATTTTCCAGCCTCCTCACGAGCCACGGCCAATTCTTTTTCCTTTTCTTGCAAGGAATGATCTCGTTCAGGCCCTGTTTTTTCCAATGCCGCCATCTTTTTTTCTGAAGTTTCTAACTGCTCCTTAGCAGCCTGTAGTGCTGATTGAGATTGCTGGAGTTTTTTTTGAAGAGCAGCAATCTCTGGCGTTGATTGAGCGTCCAACGATTTGAGTTTTTCAGTGGTAGCTACCAACTGTTTTTCTAACTCCCCTTTTTTTAACTCCATGCTTTGTCGTTCCATCACAGCAACACGGAATTTTTCCTCCAGTTCAACTAAGGCTTGCTTCTGAATTGTTGCAGCTTCCATTTCGGCTGTCTGAGCATCTGAAAGTTGTTTTGTATTTTTTTCTAATTCTTGAGTCAAACCCTTCACCTGTTGTTGCAACATTGTTGTATCAGCCCCAGCTTTTTTTAAAGCAGCAACCTCTGCTGTTGCTTGTTTCAATCGAGCTTCCATCGAAGTGCGATTCTCATTCAAAACTTCTTGGTCTGCTTCCGAAGTTGCTAACTTTTTTTGCAAATCATCGATGAGCTTCTTTTGGGAAGCTTCTAACTTTTTATTAGCTTCTTGGGTATCAGCTAACATTTTTTCCTTAGCAACTCCCTCGGTAGTCAACGCTGCTAACCGTGTTTTCAAAGCATCCATCTCTGCATTCTTCTGCTGCGCTTCAGCCAAAGATTGATTGGTCTTTTGAAGTTGCTGCTGCAGCCCCATTACTTGACTTTGTAGGCCTTCCAAGTCATGTCCTTTTTTCTCGGCTAAAGCTAAAGAATCGCTTACCTGCTTCACTTGCTGTGCAAGAGTAGCGCTCTCTGCGTGAGCCTGATCGCGCTCTCGTTGAGCTGTAGTTAACTGTTCGTGCAATGCTGCAGCGGCATTTTTTTCAGCATTTACTTCAATTTGAAGTTGCTCTAAGCGACTTTTATTATTGATAGCCATCGCTAAAGAATTAGTAGCCTGTTGGAGGTTCTGCTGTAGATTATTATTTTCTTCCAAGATAACTTCTTTATCAGCTGAAAGAGCTGCTACTTTTCCTTCCAGTTGATCTAACGATTTTTTTAAAACGGCTTCTCGTTGCAAGTTTCCAACACGATTTTTTTCAAGATCATTTTTTAAATCAACTAACTGTCGTTCGGTTCTTGCTAGTTGCGCCTTTGTTTCTACGAGAGAAACTTTTGACTGATCGAGCTCGGAAGTTTTATCAAGGATGTCATTATGAGCCTTTTCTAGTTCTGCTTCTGTCCGTTTCAGCTGTTTTTGAAGTTGCACTAGTTCTTTACTTGGAGCATTCCTTGTTGCTGGAGGAATGATTGAAAGTGTTGGAATATCACTTGTTCTTTTTGAAGCTGATTGAGAAGCAGGCTCTATCCCTTCTGTGTCAGGCGGTACAGAACGTGAAGCAAGAGGCTCTTCTGCTGAGGGCGATTCAAAACTGTAGCGAACGCTTTCTCTATTACTTTCTACATAACGTGGCTCTTGACGTCCCCCGTCATCTGAAGAACGAGCCCCTTCGCTGCTCGCCTCTGAAGAAGAAGGGGGAGCAGAACTCTCATTATCATCAAAAGAACGCCGACCACCATTGTAAGTGGATGGCGCGGCCGAACCTGATGTAGTATTGATCCGTGCAAGATTATTTCTAATTTTGCTGAGTCGGTACTCAACAATTGGTTTTTGCCAATTTGGATAGTTGTTACTGATATCAATTAAATGATTTTCAGCATATCGATATTTTGAAACGGCCTCTTCCTTTCGTCCTGCTTGATCAAGGCGCTCTGCTTCTTTAAAACTGCGGTAAGCTGCAACAAACTCTTCAGAAGGATCATTAGTGGTTGCCGCCCCTAGTGAGCCAACAAGAAAAAGCAGCAAAAGAACTCTTAAAAGCATTCGCCTACTCTAATCTATCCCATTTTTAAGTGTAAACTCTCTATTTGTGTTTTTTGTTATATTTAAACCCAATATCTCAGTAGGTCCTAGAGCGTTTTAAAAAATATCATAGCCGATGTAGTGCCAGAAATGAGGAGAGCAGAAACGCAGTGTATATCTCATACCCGAGGCTTCAAGCACCGGAATGACGCCGCCATTACGCGGCTATCGAATTTGTTAATATGCTGTAAGCTCCAACCCTACTCGATCTTGTCCGCACCACGGCGTGCTGTGCCTGACGGCAAATCACAGTGACATAGCTGACGTAAAAAATTTTTTGGAAAAAGCTTTGTTCGCAAAAAAATATTATTATAATTCCATATCTTGTATATTTTCTTTAAATCTTAACCAAATAACTACTATGTCTTGTTGCAATATTTCTGACACTCCCGCTCAAATGCACGATCTTTCCAAGCGGATTAATCCAGAAGAGAAGCGATTGGTCAATTGTAAGCAAGTTGATGTGAATCAGTTGATGCCTCTTAAATACCAATGGTCATGGGAATACTACTTAAAAGGCTGTGCAAACCATTGGATGCCGAATGAAGTCCCTATGCAAAGTGACATTGAGCTTTGGAAGTCCAATCGCCTTACTAAAGAAGAGCGCCATGTCATTATGCGCAACCTTGGTTTTTTTAGCACAGCTGAAAGCCTTGTCGGCAATAATATCGTCTTAGCAATCTTCAAGCACATCACCAATCCGGAAGCACGACAATATCTGCTTCGTCAGGCTTTCGAAGAAGCGATTCATACTCATACTTTCCAATACATTGTTGAAAGCCTCTCGCTGGATCAGCGTGAAGTCTTTAACATGTACCACGAAGTCAATTCGATTAATAACAAAGATCACTTCGAAATGAAGCTCACTGCTGAGATTATGCAAGATGGCTTCTCCACCGAGACGCCAGAAGGCCTGAGAACCTTTCTAAAAAACCTTGTCGGGTTCTACGTGATCATGGAAGGAATCTTTTTTTATAGCGGTTTTGTCATGCTACTGAGTTTTAAACGCCAAAATAAAATGATCGGAATTGGACAACAATTCGAATACATCATGCGAGATGAATCGATTCATTTGAATTTTGGAATTGATCTCATCAATGGCATTCGCGAGGAAAATCCTGGTGTCTGGACGCCTCAGCTCGAAAAAGAAGTCCGTGATATGATTCTACAGGCTGTAGAATTAGAAGTCGCCTATGCAGAAGACTGCATGCCACGCGGTATCCTTGGTCTCAATGCCGCACTCTTCCGTGACTATGTACAATACATCGCCGACCGCCGTTTGGATCGACTTAATATGACAGCTCAATTTGGCAGTAAAAATCCCTTCCCTTGGATGAGTGAAGTTACAGACCTTTCTAAAGAACAAAACTTTTTTGAACGCAAGGTGACTGAATATCAAAAAGCTGCATCGTTGGAATGGTAATGGGAAGATAAGAAATTCAAGATGGATGTTAGGGAATATTAGCCCTAACATCGCTTTTTTTCATCTAGAGCATGTTAACAAATTCTATAGCCGCGTATTGCGCGCTTGAAGCCTCGCGTATGAGATATACACTGCGTTTCTGGGCTCTTCGTTCCTGGTACTACATCGGCTATCATATTTTTTAAAACGCTCTATCTTCTGAAATTTGCCAATGCCCTTGACCTCATCTACCATCTCCCATCAGAGCATGCTTTCACCTTATCAAAGCTTCCTTGAAGAGCGTGATGAGATTTTGCGCCACAAATGGCTTGAAAGTGAAAAAGCAGGCCGTGATATTGGCTTTGAAAAAGCTCTCTTTGATTGGGCTACAAATCACCAAACTCTTTGGAAAGAAACACACAAACTTCATGAATAATCTCACTATTAAAAACGGCCGTGTTATCGATCCCTCTAATAACATTGATGAAGTTCGGGACCTTTTTGTCATCGCAGGAAAAATTGCTGACAAACCTGCTCCCATAGCTGACGTTATTGATGCAACAGGCCTCATTGTGGCTCCTGGTTTGATTGATATTCATGTTCACCTTCGCGAACCTGGCCAAGAACATAAAGAGACCATTGCCACGGGAACACGTGCTGCTGCGGCTGGGGGCTTTACGACTGTTGTTGCCATGCCCAACACGACCCCACCAACCGACACAGCTGAACGCTTGGCATGGGTTTTAGAACAAGCAAAAAAAACAGGCTTGGTTCACGTTTTATCAACGGGTGCCTTAACCACAAATCTCGCTGGTGAAGAACTTGCTCCCATCGAGGCCTTAGCTTCAGCAGGAGCGATTGCATTGACCGACGATGGTCACTGTGTTCAAAACCTTAAACTAATGCGCGAAGTGGTTCTTTTAGCAAAAAAAGTTGGCCTGCCCATCATGGATCATTGCCAAGAAGCCTCGCTTACAAAGGGCAGCATCATGCACGAAGGTGAATGGAGTAACCGCCTGGAGTTAACAGGATGGCCCTCTCTCGCTGAAGAAATCATCGTTGCGCGAAACATCATGCTTGCTGAAGAGAGCAACCATCCCATTCATTGTCAGCACATCAGCTCTGGAACAAGCGTCCGCCTCATTCGTGAAGCGCGGACGCGTGGAGTGCCTATCACCGGAGAAGCCTCCCCTCACCATATCACCTTAACTGATGAAATGCTGAAAGAGGGAGATGCTAACTTCAAAGTAAATCCTCCTCTCCGCACTCAAGAAGACATTAGCGCAATTATCGATGGAATTGCTGATGGAACCATCACTATTTTAGCAAGCGACCATGCCCCCCATGCTGCGAATGAAAAACAACTGCCACTCGATCGTGCTCCTTTTGGAATGCTAGGGCTCGAAACAGAACTTGCTGTTTTTTTAACGACATTAGTTCATCAGCAACATGTTCTCTCCTTTTCCAAACTCATTGAAATGTTAACAATCAATCCAGCTCGATTACTTGGCATTAACGCTGGAACATTGACACCAGGCTCTTCTGCAGACATCACCCTCATCGATCCTAGTCTTGAATGGACTTATGATCGAGAAACCTCTGCCTCTCTCTCTCGAAACACCCCATATCACGGACATCACTTCAAAGGGCGTGCAGTAAGGACGATTGTTGATGGCCAAACCGTTTGGCAATTGAACAGCTAATGTTTTTCTTTCGAGTTTCTTTCAACTATTTATTTTAATTTATGTCTTCTTGTTACCAACTTCTAAAAAAAGACCCCACCAGTCGTGCACGAGCTGGCGTTGTGCAAACGCGACGCGGCATCATTGAAACGCCCATTTTTATGCCCGTTGGAACACAAGCCACTGTTAAAGCGGTCTCTCCCGACGAACTCTATGCACTCGGCGCTCAAATTATTCTTGGCAACACTTACCATCTGCATGTACGACCTGGAGAAGAGCTCATTAAGGACCTCGGAGGCCTGCATCATTTCATGCAATGGAATCGTTCGATTCTTACTGACAGTGGTGGGTTCCAAGTTTTTTCGTTAGCACGCCTTCGAAAGATCACGGAAGAGGGCGTCCATTTTCAAAACCATCTAGATGGAACACCAACCTTCATTAGCCCAGAAGTTTCGATGAAAATTCAGCACCATCTTGGTTCTGATATTGTCATGGCTTTTGATGAATGCCCTCCCTACCCCTGCTCTCATGAAGCCATGAAGACAAGCTTGGAAAGAACGTTACGCTGGGCTAAACGATGCAAAGAATATTGGAATTGCCAATCAGAATTTCCTAATCAGGATAGACCGCCTCTCGTTTTTGGGATTGTCCAAGGCGGATCACATGATGACTTGAGAAAAGTGTCAGCAGAAGCATTGGTAAACATTGGCTTTGATGGTTACGCGGTTGGTGGCGTTAGCGTAGGCGAGCCTGAACCTGAAATGATGCAAGCCATTGATGCCTCCGTCCCTTATCTTCCAGAAGATGCTCCGCGTTATGCCATGGGCTTGGGAACACCTCCACAAATGGTTGAAATGGTTGCTCGCGGCATTGACATGTTTGATTGCGTCTTGCCAACACGCCTGGCGCGCAATGGCACCGCCTTTACGAAACAGGGTACGCTCAACTTGAAAAATGCTCCTTACGCGCGTGACACCGCTCCAATTGAAGAGGGATGCACTTGTCCAGCCTGCCAGAAATTCACCCGCGCTTACCTGCGCCACCTTGTGAAAGCCGAAGAAATTTTTGGGCTCCGCTTGATCTCACTCCACAATTTACATTTTTATCTCAACCTCATGCGTCAAACGCGCGAGGCAATCTTGGAAGGAAGATTTGAACAATTTCGAAGAGAATTTGTCAGCGGTTACGTTACTCATCAGAGCCAATAAAAATCTTTTTACAACTAGAGCGTCTTAAAAGCCGATGACGTACTAGAGCGTTTTAAAAAATATGATAGCCGATGTAGTGCCAGGAACGAGGCGCATAGAAACGCAGTGTATATCTCATACTCGAGGCTTCAAGCACCGGAGTGACGCCGCCATTACGCGGCTATAGAATTTTTTAAAATGCTCAGAGCTACTCTTGGATGAGCATCCAATATCATAGACTGGCACCAAAATACGCAATATCAGGGACTGACCCCTATTACCACCAGCTCTTATTCTGTTGTGCTAACTTCTCTTTAAGTTGCTTTGCTCCGGCTGCCCAATCACTTGCAGCGTTTTTTAATTGCTCTGTTTGTTGAGCGGTTGCTGTAAGTTTTTTCCCTCGTTGTTGTAAATTTTGGTTTGTTTGATTGAGGGATTCTTTCGTTGTCGCAGAAGGTGTTTTTTGGCCCACAAACAAAGATTCTCTTCCAATATCAGAATTCCGATTAGGACTTTGAGTTTTCTCTCTATCCACACCGCCTGTCGTATTCCCAATCATGCTTCTCATGAAACCAGTAACGCCTCCATTATCTTGGTAGTCCTTATTTGCATTAAGTGCAGTTTCGTTATTGGTATTTACTGCATCCAACTCATTACCTAGAGCTGTGTTTGTTTTATTTTGTGGTGCGTTGGGGCTAGTAGAAAATTCACTATACGTTTTACGAGCACTTTGAACTTTATCAGCCCCATTGTTTGGCAAAGAAGCGTTTCTAACATTTTGTTGAAACTGAGTTGTATTAGCATTTGCTTGATTATTTGCTCTATCAGCCCAACTTATTTTGGCACCTGACAGAGAAGTTTTAGATTCCTTAGAAGAATTGCTAAAGAGCCCACTAAAAAAATCGCTGATTGACTGAGTCCACGTTTTCTTTTGAGCAGATTGTTGCTGGCTGGCCTCTTTGGAAGAAAATGAAAAAAGAGCAAAGAAACTACCCAACAGACCGCTAGCTTTTGAAGGTGTTTCAGTTGACCTTGGGGAATTATTGCTTATGTCAGTTAGACGAACAGATTCAAGCTCTGATGGTTGATAGTTGGTATTTACGTTCATACTCCTAAATTAAAAAAGTCCTAGCCTTAAAAAATGATATTTTTACTGTTGTTTTTTAAGAAGCAGCCATTTCTCCGAGTGTTCCTTCTTGAGCTATCTTCACTAAAATCTCCTGCCATTGTTGGAGTACATCAATGAATTTTTCGATGAGGTGGACAAAGTCTTCCCCTTCGAGTGCTGAGATTGGTGTTTGATAAGCGAAGTAAACGGTCAACTCTTCGGGACGTGCACTGAGCGTGCCACCTGCCGTTGCAGCCCAGAGAAAATTGGCTTGAGCAATTTTTTTCAAAACCTCTAGCTCATTTTTAGAGTCGTAGGCTCCAATGGGAGAAAAAATTTCTACATACTGACTCTCCTCGTTGAAATTAATCATAATTGTGGGACCATCCTTCAGTTCTAAATTCAGAAGATTAGATGGAAGTGGATCAGGAAATTCTGGGAGCTCACAATGCTGACGTAAGGTTTCAAGAAGCGATAAATAGGGTGATGCCATAAAAAATGTTGATTGTTGGTGAACTGCTTGCTTGTAAAATAAGAGCTACAAAAAGGTCAGCTTTTTTAAAAAAGAAAACAAGTTTTTATTTTTCTTCACCCTTTACTCATCACCTATTACTCATTATTTTTTGACCTGTGTTTTTTTTATTCCTTAAAAGCCTCGTGATTGGATTTGCTATCTCTGCTCCAGTCGGTCCGATTGGATTGCTCTGCATCCAGCGCTCCCTTCGCAGTGGTTTTAAAATGGGGCTCATAACAGGTATAGGAGCTGCCACTGCAGATGCCCTCTATGGCTTTGTTGCTGCTTTTGGTCTTACGGCACTTTCTGGCTTTCTCATCAAATATCAATCTTATATCCACATTGTCGGAGGAATTTTTTTAATCCTCCTAGGGCTCAAGTTGGTTCTTTCGAAGCATCTCGACTATCTCAAGCAAAACAAGATTGAGAAATCACTCTGGCATGCTTATGGAACAACGCTTTTTTTGACCATGATGAATCCAATCACCATCATCTCCTTCATGGCGATTTTTGCTGGCCTTGGACTAGGGAGCCAGCATCATCATTACGGCCACGCTTTGATTTTAGTTTTAGGAATTTTTATTGGCTCTGCTTCCTGGTGGCTTACTCTCAGCAGCAGCGTCGCCTTGATTCTGCACCATCGGATGCAAGAACACTCCATGGACCTGATTAATAAAGTTGCAGGTAGCCTTTTTCTCCTTTTTGGGCTAGTGGCATTGATTTGGTGAGATTTTGCTGCACACTGCCAGCTGTTTCGGGCCGGCGGGATTTGAACCCACGACCTCTTGGACCCCATCCAAGCGCTCTACCAAGCTAAGCTACGGCCCGTCTAAACAGGGATCCTAGACTACTGTTTCACTTTCTGAGTGCAAGAAAGAAGTTTTCCAAAAAAGAAAAACAAGATCAGTAAAGATGGCATAACCAAAGGAAAAATATAACCTCTGGTTTGGAACGTCCAGGCATTGAGAGCAACAATGCAGAAAATAAATCCCAGGAGAAGCAGTAAAAAATCCAGCCAAGACAATCGACGTGCTTGAAACATGAGTAAAATTGATACGAGCAAGATCACAACTTCTATTCCCAACGGAGGCATAATCACCATTTTCTTTTCCAGTTGCTCTCCAAAAGCAGCTGCCTGTCCTTTAATCTGAGGTCCACCTAGCAAAATAGTTTGAGAAGAAAAAATCGCTTCTAATTCTGGAATGATAGACCCGCGTTCCCTCTCCTCTCGCCGCAGTAAAAGGTCTTCCAGGGTCATTAGGTGAATATTCATAGCGCCGTTCTGAATTTGGGAAATGGTAGATTCATTGGTCAAAAAACGAACTACAACTCCTTGAATAACCCCGGTTGCGACAGCCTCTCGCAAAATTAAAAATGGTTTAGAGGAAACATCATCAAGCGCTCCTATTACTACTATTTGCTCAGGGTGAAAATCGACTATTGCTCGCAATGCGAGTGCTACATCTTGAGAGGATAATTGCGATTGGCATAACGGTATCTCAATAGCAGTTACTGAAACGGCTTTATGATGAGTTACTGTTCCAAGAAAGCTGATAAAAGACCGTTCTAAAGGCCATGCTTTTTCACTTCGCTCCAAAAAAAGGGCTCCTGTTAAAAATACGATGAGGATGAATCCTAAAATCAGCTTTTTCATTCCTAGAACGTTTTAAAAATTTCTATAGCTACTCATTGCTGTATCGCTCCAGCACTCGCGTCCTCGAGGATCTTTATATGCACAGCAGATCTACGTTCCTCACTTCTAGCACCACAGCCACTACAATACTTTTTTAAATGCTCTAAAATGGCCATAGGCTTAACCTCTCTAGCGTTTTTTTCTGCTAGCTAATTCTTGCTCTTCTTTTCCCAAAAGCACTTTGGCATGAGCTACTGCGGAATCACTTGCCCCACCCAACATGCGTGCAATTTCTTCCTCTCTTCTCTTGCCTTCAACCGCCCTCAAGCTAGTGTTAGTGCGCCCTTCGAGCACTTCTTTCGCTACTACAAACTGGGAGGCCGCGGCTGCAGCCACTTGAGGAAGATGGGTAATGCAGAGAACCTGATGTTCTTTTCCAAGTGCTTTCATTGTTGCTCCAACACGAAGCGCAATTTCTCCTCCAACGTTAGCATCAATCTCGTCAAAGACCAAAAGTGGAACACGATCTTGATGAGCCATTGCCGACTTTAATGCCAACATGACACGCGAAACCTCTCCGCTTGATGCAATCATGCGTAGCGGTTGGAGTGGTTCTCCAGGATTAGGTGCAAAAAGAAAATCAGCCTCCTCTCCTCCATGAGCTCCAGGCCCAGCAAGAGGTTCCAAGGCAATCTGAAATCCTGCTTGGCGAAATCCTAAATCAGTTAAAGCAACGGTTATTGACTCGATTAATTTTTTGGCTCCTTCTGCTCGACTCTTGCTAAGCTGCTGCATCGCTTTTTCTTGAGTTTGCTGAGCCTCTTTCATTCGAGTTTCAATAGAAGCCAATCGTTCTTCTAGATCAGCAAAGGAAGCTAATCGTTCCTCTAGCTTTTCCCCATACTCAATGACGTCGCTTAATGTTGCCCCATATTTTCTTTTAAGTTTTGCAAAAAGATCGAGGCGCTCTTCCAGTTGAAGTAATGCTTGCTCATCAAGCTCAATGGACTCGCTGTACTGCGCAAGACGCCGTGAAAGACTTTGAAGCTGCTCAGAAAGTCCATCCACCTCGGACAGTTCTTGTTCCATGGTGGGATCAAGTTTGGCAAGTTCTCGGACAGATCGAGTGATCTCTCCCAAGACGGAAACTACATTCACTTCCTCTTCGCTCAAACGCGCTGCAGCTAGTGCTGCCAGTTCACTCAAGCGCTTTCCTTGAGAGGAAGTCCGATGACGGACAATAAGTTCCTCTTCTTCTTCAAGTCGAAGATCAGCAGCTTGAATCTCTTCTAGTTCTTGTTTCCAGGCTTCTTTTTGCTGTTCATTACCAACACTAGCAATCAACTCTTCTTTTTCTCGCAATAAAGCACTTATTTTTTTTCGAGCCTCGAGATAGTCAGCTCGTTCTCCTAAGGCGCCACTAAAATTATCCAAAAGGAGCGTTTGTTCACTGCGTGAAAAAAGCGATTGATGATCATGTGGCCCATGCAAGTCAATAAGGCGCTCTCCCAATTCTCGCAACAGGGTCACATTACAGGGCGATCCATTTACAAATTGACGTCCTGCGGCCTCCGCAGAAATACTCCGTCTTAAAATTAAAGCCCCCTCCTCGCAGGGGTCAACGCCACGGTCTTCAAGAAATTGATTGAGTTCTTTTGTCTGAGTAAAGTGAAAAACGGCCTCCAACGTTGCTGTCGCCGCCCCATGCCTGACTAGACCTCGATCAGCACGCTCTCCTATGAGAAATTTTAAGGCTCCCAAAATAATCGACTTTCCAGCTCCTGTCTCTCCAGTAATCGCCACAAAACCAGCAGGAAGATCCCAGGTGAGTTCTTCCACGAGCGCTAGGTTGCGAATTTTGAGAGTTTGCAATGTTGCGAACATAAAACAGAAATGAATTATAACCAAATTACTTTGAGATTACAGAAAAGAACGCGGAGATCTTTAGAAAAAGTAAGGGCGAAGGCCGGTCCTACCTCAACGATAACGAACTGGCACGAAAACGCGTTATTGTTCTAACAAGATTGAGTCTATTGTTTAAGATCACCGTCAGGTGATGATAGCACATTAAATGCTCCCCAAGGATCAACGTGAGATGAGAGCGTTTTAAAAAATATGATAGCCGATGTAGTGCCAAGAACGAGGAGCACAGAAACGCAGTGTATATCTCATACTCGAGGCTTTGAGCACCGGCGTGATGCCGAAATACGCGACTATAGAATTTTTTATGAAGCACTCTGGTTAGCTACAAAAAAGAGAAAGAATTAATTTTTCTTTTTTGTATTCTCAGTACTTTTTGTGATTAATTTTTACTCTATGAATTCACTTGATCTTACTTTTCTTGGAACAGGAACCTCTCATGGCGTTCCAGTCATTGGCTGCTCATGTAAGGTCTGCACTTCAAATGATTCGCGCGATCAGCGAACACGCACTTCAATTTTACTTAAAACGTCCCAACATCAAGTCCTCATCGACACCACACCTGATTTAAGACACCAATGTCTACGTGAAAAAATCGATCACGTGGATGCTGTTTTATTCACGCACCCTCACACTGACCACATTATGGGATTTGATGATGTCCGTCGCTTTTGTGAAATACAGGACATGGCAATGCCGATTTATGCTTCTCCTTTTACCATGGAAAAACTAAGAGAGGCTTTTCGTTTTGCATTCGATGATCCAAAGCCGTGGAAAAATTACCTTCGTCTTGAGCCTCATCTCATTGAGGGAATTTTTGAATTGGGTGACTTAGAAATTACCCCCATTCCTCTTCCTCATGGAAAAATGACCACACTCGGTTTTGTTTTTCAACATCGAGGGGAAAAACTATTAGCCTACTATACTGACTGCCAAGAAGTGCCAGAAGCCGCTCTAAAAGCTGCTTCTGGAGCCAAAGTGCTTATTATAGATGCCCTGCGAGAAGAATATCATCCAACACATCTTAATTTTGAAGGAGCTTTAAATGCAGCGACTCATATCGGCGCAGAAAAAACATATTTCATTCATTTCACACATGATATCTCTCACGCCAAAAAAGAAGCTGAACTTCCTTCAAATATCAGACTGGCCTACGATGGGTTAAAGATTGCTATCAACTTTTAGAGCATTCCTAATATAGTGCGTTCACCTTATAGTCAAATTACTTAGAAATGACAGGAAAGAACGGAGCGATTTTTAGAAAAGGCAAGGCTGAAGACTGAGCGCTATCTCAACGATAACGTGATGGGATGAGAACGCTGCTTGTTCCTAAATAAGATCAAGTCAATTTATTGTTATTGCTAAGTAATTTGACTATATAGCAGCACGTTGCTCCATCAGTTTGATATCCGCGTTGAGCAATGGGAGTGACGCAGGCCTGCGCCTCTGCAGTAGCATTTGGACAGACTCTACTTAGCTGCTCTATTAAATCGCCCTAACTCTTTGCAGCCTCTGCAAATTCTTCGGCAAATTTCTCAGTGAAGCTCTGTGTCGGCCAAGAAGCTGCTTCACCAAAGGCACAGATAGTACGACCAGCAATATTGTCAGCAATTGAGTGCAACATTTTTGGATCAGAAGCATTTCCCTTTCCTGCCAACATGCGAGTTGAAACTTTGGACATCCAAAGAACACCTTCACGACACGGCGTGCATTGCCCACAACTTTCATGCGCATAAAATTGATTGAGATTATTGAGCGCCCAAACCATGTTGCGTGAATCATCC
This sequence comes from uncultured Chthoniobacter sp., assembly GCA_964402065.1. Lineage (GTDB taxonomy): Bacteria > Verrucomicrobiota > Verrucomicrobiia > Chthoniobacterales > UBA6821 > CAIWMF01. The sequence continues at coordinate 86,460 of CAYOAN010000007.1, forward strand.
ATAACAATGACAGCGGCACTTCCAATCATTGATCCCGCAGCAGCAACAGAAGCCGCATCAAGCACAAGATCCAGAAGCTTTACTTCTTCTTCTCTCATGGCGCCATCAGGACCTGCTTTCTTCATTTTAAAAACTTCATCAGCTCGCAAAATTTTAGAAGAACTGCCTCCAGGAATAATTGCTTTCAAAGTTCTCCCCGGACGCAAACCACCACAGATATCAAAAATTAATTCTCCCATTGTCACAGCACCAACAGGCAACTCGTATGTCCCAGGGCGCATCACATCACCACTCACGCACATAGTACGGGTACCACCATCTCCTGCTGTTCCCATCTTGGCATATTCAGCAGAGCCGAGACGAAGAATGTGCTTCACGTGACAGATAGTTTCAACATTGTTCACAATTGTCGGTGACATATAGAGCCCCAGCACCGCTGGAAAATACGGGGGCTTAATCCGTGGATAAGGACGTTTCCCCTCAAGTGATTCAAGCAAGCTCGTCTCCTCACCACAAATATAGGCGCCGCCACCTTCATGCACGTAGACATCAAGATCAAAGTCTTGTCCAAAAATATTCTTTCCTAAAAATCCACTAGCCTTCGCCTCTTCAATGGCTTTTTCCAAAATAGCTTTGGCATGTGTGAACTCACAGCGAATGTAAATATAAGCAAGATGAATATTGAGCGCGAAACAGGTAATAATAATCCCTTCCAAAAGTTGATGTGGATCTTGATGCAAAATCACACGATCTTTAAAAGTCCCTGGCTCTGACTCATCCCCATTAACACAGAGGTAGTGAGGCTTCCCATCGTCTCGGCGAATAAATCCCCATTTGACACCTGTTGGAAAAGCAGCTCCACCACGCCCACGCAGGTTAGCAGCCTTCACTTCAGCGATGATTTCATCAGGCTTCATCGTGAATGCTTTTTTTGCTTCATTATAACCACCATGCTTGAGATAGGTTTGAAGATCAGGCGCATAATTTGGCTCACTAACATTGCCAAAAATAATACGTCTCTCTTTAGGATGTGGTGTTGGAAGAGTGCTCATTACAAAAAAAATTAAGAGTGTTTTGCCACGATGTTTTCAATATCAGCAGCGGTAACTTTTTCAACAAGATCGTTATTGATCATGCAAACGGGAGCTGTGCCACAACTTGCAAGGCACTCCACAAATTCCACGCTAAACTTTCCATCAGGGCTTGTTGGCATTCCATGATGATGACCCTCTTTAGGATCAATACCAGTGGCCTTGCAGAGCTGATCATGAAGCTCATAACTTCCCGCCATCGCACAAGAAAGAGTCCGACAGACACGAATGATTGTCTTGCCTGGAGCTGTTTGTCGAAACCAAGGATAAAAAGTAACGATTTCTAAAATCGCAATTGGTTGGAGCTCTAATTTTGCAGCAATCCATTCAATGCCGGTCTCATCAATAAATCCAAAATGATTTTGCCAAAGATGCATGAGCGGCAAAGCAGCACTCCTCTTAGAAACAGGATAGTGCGTGATCGCCTCTTCTATTTTTTCAAGGAGGGCTGGAGGAATTTGAGAAGCTTGATTTGATGCTACAGGAGTGGAAGGAGTCGGATTCATGACAAGCGTACGATGAAACCAAAAATTGAGATTCTGTGAAAGTTTAAAATGAAACGTTTAACCTAAAAACGTGAATGAAATGAGAAAGTTTGCATAAGGAGTCTGATCTAAACCTGATTCTTATGAGGCCGTAGCTAATCTATACGGCGCATTAGGCATGAGAACAAGCAGTTCTAACCAGCTTACATTGCATAACATTTTTATTTCTATTCACGTTTTTAAGGTTACAGCGAATTGAATTGAAAAGGTCGCATTAAAAGCGCAGAAATTTTTAGGAAATACCAGAGCAAAGCCTGATCAGCATCCTACCATCAAACTACCAGGATGAAAGCACTCCTTTTTTGTGAAAAAATCAACATCCTTTGTCGTTGATTTCAGTGTCATGCAAATCGAGGAAACCTCCTACTCGAAAAATATTTCTTTTAAATCACCTTGTCATGTGGGCCTAAAAAACATCAACCACAAGTATTAACCTGTCTAATTTTGCAGGAGCCTCTTGGCTCCAGCGGTAGGATTCGAACCTACGACCAATCGGTTAACAGCCGACCGCTCTACCACTGAGCTACGCTGGATCACTAAGAGCGAAACATTATGAAGACTTTTTAAAAAAATGCAATCAGAAGAACTTATTTTTTTCTGAGCATCGAAGAAAACTCTTCAAAAAGAGAAAGTGAGTCATGCGGACCTGGAGAAGCTTCCGGATGAAATTGAACAGCAAGAACCGGCTTATCGCGATGCTGAAACCCAGCAATAGTCTTATCATTAAGGTGACGATGAGTCACTTCCAAGTTTGATGGAAGACTCTCTTCATCGATGGCATAACCATGATTTTGAGAGGTAATCAAAACACGTCCTGAGCGCAAATCTTGAACAGGGTGGTTGGCGCCACGATGTCCAAATTTTAATTTGAAGGTGCTTGCCCCAAATGCGTGTCCTAAAATTTGTAATCCTAGACAAATTCCAAAGATCGGTTTTTCTTCGGCTAAGCGACGAGCCTCTTGATGGATTGATGTTAACTTTGCTGGATCGCCAGGACCGTTCGAAAAGAAAACTCCATCAGGATTCATGGACAAAACTTCTTCTGCAGTTGTGGTGGCAGGCACAACCATGACCCGCAATCCTTGAGATCGCAGAAGTCGCAAAATATTTTTTTTGATACCAAAATCGTACGCTACTACTGTTGGCGAACGATCCGTAGTTGGAGCTACCTTCTTGGCTATCCCCCAAGGTGCAAGCTCACTCCCTTCGGGGTCCCACTCATAAATATGCTTCGTTGAAACCTGCGCTACCAAATCGAGTTCTTCTAAAAAAGACGATGCTTTTGCAATAGCAACCGCTTCAATTGAACTCATGGTTTCGGTGGTAATGCAAGCTCTCATCACCCCGCCAATCCTCAAATGACGGGTCAGCGCACGTGTATCAATACCACCCACGGCGACAATGCCATTTTTTTGGAGATACTCTTGAAGTCGCGATTGAGAACGCCAATTGCTAGCCACATCGCTTCTTTCCTCAACAATAAAACCACGCACATGGGAACGCTCACTCTCTCCATCGCTATCATTGATTCCATAATTGCCGATTTCTGGATAGGTCATTGCAACGATCTGTCCTCGATATGAAGGATCAGTCAAGATTTCTTGATAGCCGCACATGGAAGTGTTGAAGCAAACTTCGCCAGTGCAAGTGCCCAAAGCTCCAAAAGAAAAACCATCGAAAACACGTCCGTCTTCTAAAGCAAGAAGGGCTGGGAGGTGAGATAAAGTGGACATGAAAAAATAGAAGCGTCGTTAAAAATTTCGTGACAACTATAACCAATCTCTGAAAATTTCGCCACCATTTTAAAAAAAATTGTATTCTTATAGCAGAGTCGAATATAAGTTCTGCCGCGTGTTTTATCGTTTCTGCTTTTTTACTTTTCTTGTTAGCTTCGCATTGATGGATCCTCTGCTTGCAATCTTCCCTTGCAAACCAGCTTCCATCAAACTTTCAAACGGCTTTGATTTTCCTGTAGCCCCCCCCGACGCTGATGGATGCTATAAATCACGAGGCTTTCGCACTGGCGGCCATCTTGGAGAAGATTGGCTTGTAAATGGTGGAAGCACCCATAGTCTCGGACAGCCAGTGTACAATATTGGACAAGGCTTTGTTTTACTAGCTCGAGATATTCACGTTGCTTGGGGAAATGTTATTGTGATTCGCCATGCTTATCTTGAAAAAGGCCAACTCCTTTTTATTGATTCACTTTACGCTCACTTAGATCGTATTGATGTGAAAGAAGGGACTACAGTACAGCGAGGCCAAAAAATTGGAACTATTGGTAATAACCATGGAATGTACCCCTCACACCTGCATTTTGAAATCCATAAGAATTTAAATATTGGTGTTAATCATACTGGATTCCCAAAGACGCTAATAAATTACTGGATTCCAACAGAATTCATTGTAAAACGAAGAATTCTTCAAGGAGGAGAACAGAAGGCTCCACTACCGATCACGCAATTTGATATCCCCTCACCTTCTTCCTATTCAACAAAAAAACACCATTCCCTGCATTCAAAAAAACTGAATAAAAAACCTATTTCCAAAAAGCATTCTCAATAATAGAGCATTTCAGGATGGTGATAAGCCCATAGAATGGGCCAGAAAATATGATGCAGCTACAGCTTTATTAAAACTTCTCTTAAAAACGCATTCCTAAAGAAACATTAAACACTTGAACGAGTGTTGTTGGGTTGCAAGATGAAGCGGTGTAGTTAAACAGCCAATTATATTTCTCCTTAAAGTTAATATTGAATCCAATATTTGAGGAAAGTGAGTCGCGTTGAGGTGTTGTCGACATATAAGTAAAGTTAGCCCCATTGCCTAAAGAGGAATTAAGAGCATAAGGATTTTGTAAAAACTCATGTTGCCAACCAAGGGAAACTTGTGGAATCATAGAAATGCCTTTCTTAAATTTCCACTCATAGAGACAGTGTGACCCTAAAACGTAAGTAAGGCTGTTCGCATTAGCATTCCCTACAGAAAGATCGAGTGATTGAGCTCCTGTTTCGGCAAAAGGTTGTAATCCAAAATAAGTGTACTGCAAGGTTGTCATCGGTCCATACGTGAAGCCTCCCGCTTTCATGTCATATCCTACAGCTAACAAGCTATCAAGCTCACCGGCATTTGGAGCACTACTTGCAGTCCGATTAAGTCCAGGGAAGCTGATACTACGGTTCACTTGATAACTATGTTGCGCTCCACCTGCGATTGCATTCGCGTAAAAACCGTTACGTTGACAAGTTCCAAAGGCCCCAAATCGAGAGCCATTATCACAAATGAAATTGCCACCACTCTGTTTCGTTTGCATTCCTTCATATCCGGCATACAAGCCAGTAGAGAATGTATCATTCCACTTGTAATCACTTCCAAAAGTGACGCCGCCGCTCTCGGAGCTGTAGCCAGGAAGTTGGTTTTGGATATTAATATTTGCAAAAACACCGTTACCATCGACAAAGAATCCCCAACGGTTATCAGGAACCGGCTTAAGGATATCTTTTTGTGAGGACTGAGGATTTTTGCTATCATCCACAATCGGTGAATCATTAAAGCCTATTGCATTGAAGCCAACACCAGCATCACGAACATAGGAGAGACGCTGCACCATTGCACTGTATTGATTCACCGCAGTGTTAATGGCAATGGTTGCCATCGAGGTATAAAGTGCCGGGGAAACAGCATTGAAAGCAGCTGGATACGCTGAAGCAGTTAAAGAGTCAAGATCTACGGCGATGGTATATTCATCAGTGCCCCTTGATGCAGATCTAAAGGTATCAAGCGCTGCCGCAGTATTGTGCTGATTTTGGTTTTGAGCCAGCTGTGTATAACTTTTTGGAGCAAGTAAATCATAGAGAGTAGGGTCTCCTTCACAGATGATACGCCCACGCAAGAGAGGGTTTTTTACACCATTAATATAAACATCGGTGTCCCAATCTGAATCAAAATTTCCTATGATGTTGGCAGCTTGAGCAAAAGCATATTTAGTACCCATAGTAGGTACTGATCCACCAACAAAATTTCCTTCAAATTTACCACCAAGGTACATATTACGCTCAACAGTGGTACGAGCTCCCTCATTAGGAGATCCAAATTGATAATTAAGAGTACCGCTATTGGTACTAATGTAGTCAATCAGTACATTCAAAGTTCCAGTAGAAGCGATAGTCAACGTTGAGTTAGTTCCATAGCTCAGCGTTCCAACTGTAAAATTAGTCGCAATTGTTTGGTCACCTGTAACGATAAAGGCTCCATTGGTTAAAATATTATAATAGTTGTAATTAGTGCCCGCAATGTTAGCAGTGCTGAAGATATAACTACCAGGATCCTGATCCTTTAGTCTCATATTGCTACTACTATAATTAGACTGAGTTAAGGATACGGAATAAAGATTTGTATTGTTGTCCAGGGTACCTACTCCAATTGTATAGGTGCCCGTTGCACTACCAAAGTTAAGGTCATCAACATAAATCACCGAAGTGCCGGGATTTTTTATATATAATACAGAAGTATCATTTATCCAATCTAGCGCCTTTGCATGAACATCTTGATTGATTGTCAAGTCTCCCCTACTAAGAACGACATTAGAAGATCCCAAGGCATGTTCTGAATTTGCAATAACGTTACCACCATTGATCATAAGGCCACCCGAAAAGGTATTGCTCCCTGATAACACGGTAGTCGCTGCAGTATTAGTAATAGCGAGAGCGCCGCTATCACTATCTGCTAAGTTTGCTGTTATCTCATTGGTACCATCTAATAAACTTAATGAGTTTCCTTTTAAGGTACCATTAGTGACTATGGCATCACTCAATGTCATAGCTCCCTGTGAGACAGTACCAGCTGATAAATTTAATGTTCCATTACTTATTGAAAGAGCATTAGTGCTATCTCCTAGACTACTAGTAGCTGCAACAATCATTGTACTATTCGTAATAGCAGTCCCACCTGTATAAGTGTTGCTTATTATGCCAGCAATAGTGTTAGTCCCACCGATACTAACAACTTTACTTGTTCCTACAATATTAGCTGAAATGGCATTTGTATTTGTAGTAAAGAGCACTTCTGTATTACTAATGACACCATTATAGACATAACCATTTTCCATCTTCAAAACACTCTGAACTTGAGTGGAGTCTCCAAGATTGAGTATACCATGACTAGTAAGTGTTGTTATTCCCGTGTAACTTCCTAATTTTCCTCCATTTGTAATGATGAGATAAGCGCCATTAATCATCGTGCCTCCCGTATAAGAGTTGTTACTATTGCTTAAATAAGTAAACGAAGAACCATTATTATTCGTTGATAAGAAAGATCCGGCAATCACTGATGAAGTCCCCACAAGCGCTGTTGCAATGATGTTTGTTCCCATATCGCCATGAACAACCGTATTACTAAAACTACCATTTGTTGCTATACCATTCGTTATATAAACCAATGACTGCACTTGTGTTCCGCCAGAAAGATCTAAGGTTCCTCCGCCGCCAATATAAGTCGTTCCACTATCAGCGCCAAGAGCGCTATTGCTGGCTACATTTAGAATACTACCAAGAACATAAGTGCCATTAGTATAAGTGCTATTTGTTCCAGAAAATGTATTGACTCCTCCTAAGCTAGAGAGATAAGAAAAACCTGTTAATGTCGTTTTAACAACATTACTCCCACTCTCCATTTTTACTCCTGTATTATCAAGTGTTCCGTTAGTGATTTTACCATTATTCATGGTAATGAGATACTGAGCTTGTGTTCCGCCAGAAAGATCGAGAGTTGCTCCTCCTGTGAGATATGTTAATCCTGATGTATCTCCTAAACTACTATTTGTAGCTACAATTAACCTCCCAGCTGAAACTACTGTCCCATTGCTATAGGTATTGTTTGTTCCACTGAACGTGCTCGTTCCTCCTGAATTAGTAAATGAAGAAGTTCCTGTCAGTGAAGCTGCTATTATATTAGTGCCCGAAGTTGCACTAAGAGCTGTGTTTGTTAGAGCACCATTAGTAACAGTGCTATTATTCATTGTTACAACTCCTTGCTGGACTAAAAGTCTTCCTTGTAAATCTAAAACGCCATGATTACTAATCGCTGTCGTATTATTTGTAGCTCCCAATGCACTCCTATTTTGAATATTAAGTGTTCCTCCTGTAATTACTGTTCCTCCTGTATAACTATTTGAACCAGACAACGTATTAGTGCCTCCACTATTAGTAACTCCCCCAGTGCCTATTAACGATACAAAAATAAGGTTGGTCCCACCAATCATATTAATGCCACTGGTCACATCAAAAGATCCACTTCCAAAAATTGTTCCATTAGTCAATACAGCTTCAGCTTGAGTATTTGTAATAGAAGTCAAAATACTTAACCTTCCATTCGTAATAAATATGCTATTTTCAGTATTTCCGAGGGCAGCATTATGAGATGAAATTAAGGTACCACCAGTGATTGTTGTATCTCCACTATAAGTATTGACTCCAGAAAGAAGGGTTATTGCTCCATTACTATTGATCAATCCTCCGCTGCCATTGAGTGCGGCGCTGATATTATTCACCCCTCCGCTAATAGCGTAAGAATTAGCCCCATTGTTGTTCGTTCCTAGAATCACGTTGGTTCCTCCAGTAATACTGAAGCCACTCGTGTTGCTCATCGTTCCATCAATCAAGTTACTTCCTGAGCGAAGTGTGACGCTGCTTGCGTTGAGTGCGCCATTGGTTAAGTTTCCTCCATCCATTGTCAAAGCTCCAATGCTCTGTGTCGTTCCGCCCAAGTTTACTGTTCCGGTGTTGCTAAGCGAAAGTGCATTGCCGCTGGATCCAAGAGCTCCGGCTGCTCCTGCAATCAAGCTTCCTGTTCCGTTAACAATATTTTCTCCGC
>CAYOAN010000008.1:0-26310 GCA_964402065.1 uncultured Chthoniobacter sp.
TATAAAGTCGCAGCAGTAGAAGCCAAGCGCCTGACCACCCTTGCTACAAAAGCTTCTGCGGATGCTTTTAAAAAATTAAAACTCTCTGATGCCGCTAAAACATCATACGACCGTCTGATGGATCGCTTAAAAGCAGTAATGACGATCGAACAAAAAATCCTGAGCGAGAGGCTCATTATTGAAGATAGAAAAGGAGCAGCTCGAGCTCAAAAGGCATTTGAGGCTGCTGAGATGGCTGAGGCTGCTTTAGAAAAACAACGTAATCATAAAGCTAGAGAGCGCTATAGCGAGGTAGCAAGTGCATTAGGGGATTTTAAAGAAAATGGAGCTGTGAGTTACTACAATATGGCAGCAGAAGCAGAGGTTAAAGGACATAGCGAAAAAGCAAGAGCCTATCGTCGAGCTGCTCAAGCAAGAGAGAAAGAAGCTGAATTGTTGGAGGGAGATAACCAAGTAGAGGCAGCGCGTTACTACGAGATAGCATATGTATTGGGAAGCTTTTATGGCGGAGCAGCAGAGTACTGCAGAAAGGCTGTTGAAGCAGAGGCTCAAGAGAATAACAAAGCTGCTATGGCCTATCGTCGAGCTGCTCAAGCAAGAGAGAAACAAGCTGACTTGTTGGAGGGAGATAACCGAGAAGAGGCAGCGCACTACAATCAGATAGCAGCGGCATTGGGAGGTAGCTACGGTGTAGCAGAATACTACAGCAGGGCTGTTAGAGAAGAGGCTAAAAAAAATAAAGGAGCTGCCAGAGCCTACCGTCAAGCTGCTCGAGCTAGAGAGAGGCAAACCGAGTTGTTAAGAAGAGGAGTTAAGCAAGAGGCAGGAGACTACAAAAAGATACTAATAACATTTGAAGCAGCAGCAGATTACTACGGAAAAGCTGTTGAAGAAGAGGCTAAAGGGAATAGGAAAGCCGGTAGTGCCTACCGTCGAGCTGCTCAAGCAAGTGAGAAAACAGGTGCATTTTTGGAGGGCAATCAAGAACAAGTGGTAAAGCAGTATAACCAAATAGAAGAAGCATTGGTGGCAATAGCGGGGTACTATAAAAAAGTTGTGGAGGAAGAGGCTCAAGGAAGGAGTGAAGCTGCTATGGCCTATCGTGAAGCTGCTCAAGCTAGAGAGAAGCAAGTTGAGTTTTTAAAGAACAACAAGCCAGAAGAAGTAACGCGTTACAACAAGGTAGCATTAGCATTGGGAGGGAAAGATACAGGAGCAGCAGCGTACTATAAAAAGGCAGCGGAAGCAGAGGCTCAAAGTCATCGAGAAGCTACTAATGTATACCGCAAAGCTGCTCGAGCTAGAGAGAAGCAAGCTGAGTTTCTGAAGAGTGACCAGCCAGCAGAAGCAGAGTGTTTCGATCAGATAGCAGACTTATTGGGAGGAAAGTATCCCTTCGGTGCATTAGGAGCAGCACAATACTATAGCAAGGCAGCGGAAGCAGAGGCTAAAGGAAGGAGTGAAGCTGCTATGGCCTATCGTGAAGCTGCTCAAGCTAGAGAGAAGCAAGTTGAGTTTCTGAAGAGCAACAAGCCAGAAGAAGCAGAGCTTTATAACCAGATAGCAGATGCATTAGGAGGAGCGCGCGGAGCAGCAGCGTGCTACATTAATACCGTGAAAGATGAGCCCCAAGGTCTCTGTGAAACAGCAAAGGACTATCGCCTGGCAGCTCAAGCAAGAGAGATGGAAGTTGATTTTTTAAAGAAACGTGATCAGCAAAACGCTAAGTATTACAGCCAGATAGCAGAAGCATTAGGAGGAGGTGCACGGAGTTCACAAGCAGTAGAATACTATAGAAAAGCTGTTCTAGAAGAGGCTCACAATCACAAGGAAGTTGCCAGGATCTATCATCTAGCAGCTCAATTGAGCGAAAAAATATATGAGCTTTTTCAAGAACACAAAAGTGATACAACAGAAAAGCTAATCTCTTTGGGGGAGATAAAAAGAGCGCTGATAGGAGAGTATGGAGCAGCAGACCACTATAACAGGGCTATAGAAGCAGAGGCTAAAGGGCAAGACAAGATTGCATCTACTTATCGCCTAGCAGCTCAAGCGAGAGAGATGGAAGCTGATTTTTTGAAGAATGGTAATCGGCAAAAGGCTAATTATTACAGAAAGATAGCAAGAACACTAGGAAGTGAAAAATGGGGAGAAAGAATATATTCAGGAGTAGTAGAATATTACAGGAAGGCTGTGGAAGCAGAGGCCAAAGGAAATAAAGAAGTAGCTAGGGCCTATCGTCGAGCCGCTCAAGCAAAAGAGAAGCAAGTTGATTGTTTCAAGAATGATAAGAAAGAAGAGGAAGCGCGCTACAATAAGATAGAAGAGTGCTATGACTATGCTGCAGAAGAGGGGCTTGGAGGATACGACGAAGCTGCTATGGCCTATCATAAAGCAGCTCAAGCAGGACAGAGGGAAGCTGAATTTTTTGAGAGAGCCAGCCAAGAAGAAGTAAATCGCTATGAGGAGGTGGTAAAACAGGCGAGAGAGAAGCACGAGGAATTTGATTATGATGCAGGATTAATAAGATATAGAAGATTCAATACAATAAGATCTGAAGGAGTAGTAGGTTATTACAGAAAAGCAGCAGAAAATTATAGGAATGCCGCGAAAGCAGATGCTAGAAAGGAAGAGAAGATTGCCACTGTCTATCGTCAAGCAGCTCAGTATTACGAGGCAGAAGCAGTAGCCTTAGCACAAGCACTAAAAACCTCTTTTGGGGCCTTATCACCTTTTGCTCAAGAGGACTATAATGAGGCCGAAAAAGCAGAGGTTCAAATACAGAGTGAAGCTATTGCTGCCCATCAAATACAAGCTTCAGAGAGTGAGGCTCGTGCAACAGCTTTAGATCAATCACTAGAAGCTATTTCTAAAAGGGAAGGAGAGGGTTCTTCTCAACCTACTAATCCTGATGCTAAAAGCGAAAGCACGGCGTCACCTTCTACTCAGCCAAAAAAATTGAATGACTCGACTTTAGGAAAAAAAGAAAAGAGCAACTGCACTATTTCGTGAGTGAGTGATTGCTAGAGCATTTTTAAAAATTCTATAGCCGCGTATTGCGGCGTCACTCCGGTGCTTGAGGCCTCGAGTATCTGCATTTCTGTGCTTCTCGTTTCTGGAACTATATAGTGTATTAAATTGAAAAAAGCAGGCCATAAGCTTGCTCTTTTTCGTTAGGACTGCGTTCTCAGATCTTACGTTATCTTCGGATAGCGTCTCGATCTTCGGCCTTGTCCTAAGAAAAAATGTCGGCGCTTCTAACGTGCCCTTTTCAATTTAATACACTATATCGCCTATAATATTTTTTAAAACGCTCTAAGAAAATAGAAAAGATCTCCTGGATGAAGCGAAATAAACTTAAGAAACGATATTTGGCAGTTTCTTCCAGCGGATAGAGTTATCAGAATGTGTTCGCAAACGTAATGCTGCGCATTGAGACGGCTATTGGTGCTCTTCTCTCGAGCGTGATTGAACTCGCCAGCTTCCGCTTGGTTTTGCCTTGCGGAAGGCCTGTTGGGATTTCAGCTTGCGGGTTCCCCGTCATCTCTATTTTTAAACTGCTGCCACTATCGTGAAGCAGTCTAGTGGCTACGGTTTAAGGATCCGAATTTCTGGCAGATTGCGGTAATATTCTTGATAGTCAAGACCGTAACCAATAACGAATTCATCAGGAATTTCAAAGCCGACGTAGTGAGCAGTAATGTCTTCAATGGTCCTTTGCTTTTTATGAAGAAGGACACAGGAACGAATACTTGCAGGATTTTTTGTTTCAAGGAATTCGTTAAGGACTTTTAATGTCTTTCCACTATCAAGGATGTCATCAATAAGAAGAATATGACGGTCGGCAATGTCAGGAAGCGGTACTGTTTGGAAGGTGACAACTCCAGAAGAAACTGTTCCTGAGTGATAGCTAGAAACAGGAATAATTTCTAATCTTAATGGGAGTGGAATGAGGCGGAGAAGGTCTGCTAAAAAGACAATGCTTCCTTTCATCAAGGCGACAATCGTCAGTTCTTTTCCTTCGTAATCTTGAGTGATAGCTGTTGCAAGCTCGGTAATTCTTTTTTGAATTGCCTCTTGGCTGATGAGAATTTGATCTGTATTCGGTGTTTTGTTAGGCATGAAGGTAGAATTAGTCAAGCGAGCCAATGGCTCGTAGTTGGCCGTGAGAGAGTTCAAAAAACTCGGTGCTCACAGGAGTGACGGAAAGTTTATAGTCGTCTCTGATCATAGGAGCAATCTTATTTAACGGCGAAACTAATTTTGAAAAAATATAAACGCGATTGGAGGAGGGAATTGCTAGAAGAAGATCAGGACCAAAGACCGTGGTAAAGCGGTTGCTAAAATCGGGAGCGAGGATAGTAGAAGCCGCGATCGGCTGAGAAGATTCTAATAAAGCTACTTGGATGACTCCATGTTCATCTCGAATCCATTTAGGAGAAAGTTGAGCGAGCTCGGTAGAAAGATTGGCGAGAGCTTTTTTAACAAAGCGCTGCATCTTTTTTTCGAAAATGGTTTCATATCCAGGTTTCAAAAAAGTGATTGTTTCTTCTCTATTTTTTTCTTTGGTGAGTAAGGCAGGAACAATTACGGTGCGCTGAGCTCCTAAAATAGGGGCACTGAGAGGCAAGCGAAGAAATGATGGTTCTACGAGAAGAATAGGTATTTTTTCTTCATGTGCACCAAGAGAGGATAAAGACAAAAATAAAAAAAATGTGAAAAACCTAAGCGTCATAAAAAATTTCCTGTAGCCTGTAGTGTATTGCCTGTTAGCCTTCTTGCATGATTACATTTGTTGAAGGAACTTTAGAAGTTGTATTGCCGACCATGATTGTTATCAATGCAGGAGGAATCGGCTATCAAATTTTAATCCCTCTTTCTAGTTTTGATCGCATGGCTGTTGTAGGTTCTCGAGTGCGAGTTTTAACACATCACCATGTTCGAGAAGATGCTCAGGTGTTATATGGCTTTTTATCGGAAGCAGAACGAGATTTATTCCGATTGCTATTGATGCATGTCTCAGGCGTCGGCCCCAAGCTCGCTTTAGCTGTGTTGAGTGGCATGTCTCTCGATCAATTCAAGAGTGCGGTTGTTTGTTCCGACATAGCCGCTATTTCAAAAATTTCTGGCGTTGGAAAAAAAACAGCAGAGCGAATGGTGCTTGAGCTAAAAGATAAACTTGGCGTTGCTGCCGGATGGGAAGCTGCAAGTCGACATCAGTTAATTGGTGGCGCTGAAAAAAATCTCTACGATGCTATTTTGGCATTAATCTCTTTGGGCTATAAACAAACAGAAGCTGACCGTGAAGCACGTAAGGTTATGGCAGCCTTAGGAGACAATGCTTCCACTGAGGAAATTATTAGAGATGCATTAAAGCAGTTGATTTAAAGAAGGTTATTGTTTTATTTAAAAAACAGACTATTCTCCCTTAACCTGTTCATTTTTCTGCTTTATTTTCATTAATATGAAAACCCTCCCTAGAACATTAATTTATTGTACAACGGCTGCTTTAGCAGTTGGGGCGCTCTGTTTTCAACAGTGGTCTCCTGCAACAAGATCCCACTATGCTTCTTCTGTGCTTGTTCAGGCGAGAGGAAAGAATAATTTTCCTGCTATAAAAAGTGTGTTACCGTCCATTTTTTCTGTGGAGCCAGCTCCGCTAGATCATCCCTCAGACCAAGAGTTAAAGGATTTTCCTGGAGCGATGGTGGTAGAAGCTGAAGAAATTGAGGATCCCGAAGTAGCTGGACAAAAAATTCGGATGAGGATCTTAAAAACTAATTTTAAATCTCCTTATGTTCGAACCGAAGAAATGATTGATGCTGATTCTGGAGCCTTGCTAGGGCGGGCTGAAATGGCTGCAGACCATTTCCTTTTAAATTTACCAAACGGAAGTGATCCTAAAGAGGTTTTCAATCATTTCGGTCCTGAGGTTGCTTCGATGGAGCCTGTTGCTCCTAGTTCTTCTTTATGGCGTGTTGATCTTGCGAATGTTTCTTTAGAAAGTTTGCCTGAGGTTCTTTACTTTCAAGTTGCTGGAAAAGGAGAGCCCGATCGAATTTATGGATTGAACGATCTTGTAACCAGTCAAATTAATGAAAACCAATGGGCACTTCCTAAAATTAGTGCTCCTGAGGCTTGGAGTATTCGCAATAGTGCTGCTAAGCCAGTTATTGTCGCTATTCTTGATACGGGAGTTCGTTATACTCACCAAGACTTAAAAGGAAATATGTGGAGCAATCCAGACCCCGCTGCTCCAGACCATTATGGAACCAATGCTGTAGCTGGAACTGGAGATCCTATGGACGATTGTGGGCATGGAACTCACTGTGCTGGAATTATTGGTGCAACAGGCGTTGGCGTTCTTGGGATTGTGCCTCAAGTCCAACTCATGGCTTGTAAATACCTGGATGATCATGGTAAAGGGCTTCTTAGCGATGAAGTTGCTTGCCTCCACTATGCTGCAGATCATGGAGCAACCGTTTTTAATTGTAGCTATGGGATAGAACTTGGTTTTTCTTATGGTGGTTTTTCTATCAGCACTCCTTTTTCATTTTTTTCGCAAGCTGAATATGACGCGATCAAATATGTTGGAGAAAAAGGAGGTGTTTTTGCTATTGCTGCGGGAAATTCAGGCAATAACAATGATAAGTTCCATTCGTATCCTTCTAGTTATTGTGTAGAAACTAAACTTTCACAAAAACAAATTATTCCACCTCTTGATAATATTGTGAGCGTTGCTGCAACTGATGAACAAGATCAGTTGTGTGGATTTTCTAATTATGGTGTTCAAGATGTTTTTATCGGCGCTCCTGGAAATAATATTCTCTCAACATGGAGTTATTCCGATACAGCGTATACTTTTTTATGCGGTACTTCTATGGCAACTCCTCATGTTGCGGGGGCTTTAGCATTGATAAAAGAAAAATTTCCTGATCGTTCTAACAAAGAGTTAATTCACCATCTCTTAGAATCAACAGATGCAATTCCATCTTTAAAAGGAAAAACTAAAGCTGGACGACTTAATGTTTTAAAAGCATTACAATGGGATTAGAGCATGTTAAAAAATTCTATAGCCGCGTATTGCGGTGTCACTCCGGTGATCGAAACTTTGAGTGCGCCCCTTGTTCCTGGCACTACATCGGCTATAATATTTTGTAACACGCTCTAGCCTGAATAGGTTATTTCCCTCTGCAACAAAGCCAGAAGGAGCTATGAATAGCGCATGAGAGTTGTTGAAGCATAGACGAAGGTAGTCCTCCATGAAGCTGAAAGTGGCAGGGAAGGGTATTGGATCAGTTTTAGAAAGTAGGAAGTACAAAGCCCTCTCTTTTTCTCTTCCTTGCCTTATCAGGTTTCGCAACAAGCATGCTGAACAAACTTTGTTAATGAATAAAATTGATCGTGATCGATTGCGGTTGGTAAAATGGTTCCCATGAATCAAAAAGAGGAGCGAGTATTACAGCAGCTCAATACATCCATGCCTGAAGAGGGGCTTTTTTATGAAAAGTCATGGCGTCAATCACCAGAGCCATTTTTTATTTCAGCAGAGTTTAAAAAATCATTAGAGCAGCTTGGCCATCGTTTACATCAATTTAATAAAGCATGCGATCTTCTCTATCGTTTAAGTGTTGAAGGGCGCCAGCCTGCTTGGATTGCTGAATTGCTTGATCAAGGGAAACCAGAATCGTTGATCAAATTGGGACGCTCTAAAATTTTTCAAGGAGAGACAGCACGAGTTATTCGCCCAGATCTTCTTCTGACAGAAGATGGAATAAAAATTTGCGAACTCGATCAAATACCAGGGGGCATTGGTTTGACGGCATGGCTTCAAAAAATTTATGGCACTTTTGGAGTCGATATTGTTGGAGGTGCAGAGGGAATGCTGGATGGCTTTTCTAGCATTCTTCCCGAGGGTGACATTCTTATTTCCCAGGAATCAGAAATGTATCGTCCTGAAATGGCATATCTCGTGAAATGTTTGCAAAAAAAAATTCCAGAAAAAAAATGGCGCCTCTTATCCTCTCAAAATGAGGAAAAATGGGCTTCGCAGGTTTATCGCTTTTTTGAGCTTTTTGATATTCCTAATGTTCCTTGTGCTGCACAACTTTTTCGTGATGCTCTTGAAGGAAAAGTAGCTGTTACGCCTCCTCCTAAACCACAGCTTGAAGAAAAACTTTGGTTCGCTCTTTTTTGGATGAAACCTCTTCAAGATTTTTGGATTCGAGAGTTGAGTCAGCGTGGATGGGAGCAATTAAAAAAAGTGATTCCGTACACTTGGATTTTAGATCCTAATCCACTGCCACCAAATGCTGTCTATCCTCGCTTGGAGGCTCAGTCATGGGATGAAATTGCTCGTCTAAGTCAGCGAGATCGTGAGCTTGTTATCAAGATCAGTGGCTTTGATGAGAGAGCTTGGGGATCGCGGAGTGTTGTTATTGGGAGTGATTCTTCTAAACAAGAATGGAGTGAGGCTCTTGTAAAGGCACTCGGAGAGTTTTCAATGCATCCACATATTTTACAAATTTTTCATCGTTCTCTTGTGCACAACCATTCTTACTTTGGCAAAGAAAGGGAGGTTGTCATGATGAAAGGACGGGTGCGTTTAACACCTTACTATTTTGTTGCCAATGAAAAGATCAACCTTGGTGGTGCTCTTGCAACAATTTGCCCCGCAGATAAAAAATTATTACATGGGATGTCAGATGCAATTCTTGTTCCGCTAGCTGTTTCAGAAGAGTAAAAAAAATTACTGATAGCGTATTTTAGGTCTGCATGCTCAGAATGCTGCTGTCACGAGGCAGCGCCTCGATCTTCGGCCTTGTTCTAATAAAAAATTTCTGCGCTACTGCGTCCTTTTCAATTTAACGCGCTATACAACGAGTAGATAATTGAATCAAAGAAGTAGAAAAAAATTTAACAGGTTCCATTTTTAAAAATAAAACCGATGGGTTTTTGTCATGCTTTTCTAACTTTTTTGTAGGCATTAAGAGCAGAAAAAACTTTCAAAAAAGAAATTTGATTTTCTATTCTCTTAAAAATTCTTTTCTGCTCTTTGTGACTAGTCCTCTTTTAAGCATACGCAATAAAGGCCGCAGTAACGTCCTGCGGAATATCGAGCATTTTATAGTCCGTTGAAGAAACAAAGAGAAGGCTTTGATTTCCTTTGCCTAAAAGGTTTCCGTGTGAATCAACAATTTCATGTTCGAGAGTCACAAACTTACGGTTATAGCTTGCTACGCGAATGCGAACGCTGACTGTTTCAAACTCTCGTGTTTCACGCACAAATTTATGTTCGAATGAGCGTGTTAAAATGTAATAGGGAGTGTCGCGCAAGTTAAACTTTGGCATGACTTGATTGAAAAACAGCTCACGTGTTTTTCCTACCCACATTGCATACATGCCAAAGTAAACGTTTCCAACGGAATTGGTGTCGGCATAGGTGGCAATAAAAGTATGAACAAACCATTTTCCTTCGAAGTGTCCAGCAATAGAGTGGGCTGGCATTGCAGCAAGAGTAGTGGGTTGTAATTCAAGAACAGTGCGTGATTCTGTAGGAGCGAGAGGAGGGATTTCTCGAGTAGAGACTTGATCAAGTTCATCGCTGCCTGTAGCAAAGTCTTCGCCGGCCATAGGTTTGACCATGAGCCAAAAAACATATCCTAGAGGCATGAGGGCACTGAGAATTTGGAAGAGTGGTAAATGTGACAAATAACCAAATGAAAAAATCACGACAGCAAGTGAGCCGATGCAAAACATCTTGACTTGAGGAATGACGCTAACAGGACCATTCATAAAGGCTCTGCCGATAGAGAGAGCTTCGTATCCTACAAAAAAGGTCGCAAAGAAAATCATGAAATATTCCAACTCAAGGCCAATAGCTGCTGCGACGAGAGCAATGAGTCCACAAAAAAGAAAAGGAATGATTGGTGAAGTTAGGAACCAAGAGGGAATCAGCGAAAAGATTGGATGGTTGCTGCGATTGGCATTGCTTTTTAAAAACCAACGAAGTGCGATGTAACCACTATCAAGCGTTGTCAAAATGCAGATAGATAGAAAAGTTAGATAAGCACCAAAAAACCATGGTTGGTAAGCAACCTTGGTTGACAAGAGGCGAGTAATGAGATCTTCAGAATAGGCATATCCGGCAATACCAGTATGGATGAGTTCTTTTGCCCCTGATGAAAAAGCCCATAGGGCTAAGATGCCATGAAATAAAAGGAGCGCTCCAAAAAATAGTGCTCCGAAAAAATAAGCACTCGTAACCGAAATGTTTTCACGGTGAATTTGAATAGCACGTTGCCATTGTTGGAGGTCAAGCCATGGTCCAATAAGAAAACCGATACAAATTGGAATAACATAACCTGCATAAGTAAGGGAATTATGAGGGGCAAGACGGCCAGGAAAAGCAATGCCCCCAAGATACTGTGTTCCCAGGTGAGCAAGGATGATGCCTATTGCAGCCGCAAGAAAAAGAAAAAGGACACCATGGCTGTACTTAATACGACGAATATTAAACTCTTCACCAAAGAGAATACCTGCCATGAGGATGACTAAAGCAGTTAGTGGAAGATAGAGAATACAAGGCTCTAAACCTAATGGCTGCCAGGCATAGCGAATTAATGCAAAAATGGTGAGTGTGATCGCTAATAGTTGATAAAGAAAGAAGGCAAGTCGAAAAGGACGCGACCATTGTTGGAAAAATTTTGCCAATGATTCTGAGCCGTGAGTTCGTTTCGCAATTTGATGTGTGATAAAACCAAATAGAAAGAGCCCCAACGAGTTGAGCGTGATGAAAAGAAGTAATCCTCGTAATCCAAAATCAATTGTAAATTGAACCGAGAAAAAAAGACCAAGCCCCCACATCCAGGAAAGAGCAATGCTATTTCCCCAGAGGAGGCTTCCCATAAGGCGAGAGAAAGGACGTGGTGCAGAAATCATGATGGTAGATTACAGCCTGTAGGCTGAAGGCTACAGGAAAAAATTTGATAATTTTACAGATGTCCTTAAACCAATGCTCTCGGCAAGCTGGTTTTGCTCTTGATGGTTTAAAAATTCTATAGCCGCGTATTGCGGTATCACTCGGGTGCTCAAAGCCTCCAGTATGAGCTAGACACTGTGTTTTTGCGCTCCTCATTCCTGGCGCTACCTCGGCTATCATATTTTTTAAAAAGCTCTAGCGAAGTGAGGCAAGCATCTTCGCAAAAAAACTTTTCAGTATTGATAAAATAAATTGGGTATGGCGCTTTTATTTTTTATTTTTAAGGTGTAAACTTTGGCATCTTGAAAATCATTGATCGCTATCTTCTTTCTGCCATCGGCGTCGCCACAGCTCTTGGAGTGACGTTGCTAAGCCTTGTTTTGGTGCTAGGAAATGTTTTTAAGGAACTCCTTGATCTCCTCATTAATCATAATGTGCCGTTGAGTATCGTTTTTGCATTCATCGCATTTGTATTGCCCTTTTCCATGACCTTCACGATTCCATGGGGATTCTTAACCGCGCTTCTATTGGTCTTTGGGCGGCTCTCAGCCGATAATGAGCTTATTGCGATGCGCGCGGTTGGGATTAGTTTCACGAGGATCTGCCGCCCTGTTTTATGGAGCGCTTGCTCTTTAGCACTTATTTGTCTTTGGATTAATTTAGAAGTGGCTCCTCGAGCTGAGCAGGCAATGATGGAGCATCTGTACAAAATAGCTACGAGTAATCCCATTTCTTTTTTCCAAAGCGATGAAGTGACTGATCAATTTCCAGATCGGCGTGTTTATGTTGGCAAGCGAGAGGGAGAGACTTTAAAAAATCTTTTGGTTTTTGAATTAGAGGGCGGACATCTTTCAAAAGTTGTTCTTGCAAAAGAAGGTCATCTTGCCGTTGATAAAGAAAATGCACGGCTTTTATTAAAACTCCAGGACGCTCGCTTTGAAGAACGCGATGCCAATAGTCCGAATGATTTTTCCAAAATTCATCAAGGTATTATGATGAAGTCAGGAGTGTTTCCAATGTCATTGAAACAGCTTTTTCAACAAAAAATGCGCGGCAGGCATCTCAATTCGTACCGTCTTTCTGAACTTCTTTTAGAGTTGAAGAAAAATACCCCACAACATTTGCAGTTGCTTGTAGAGTTAAATAAGCGCTTTTCAATCGCTTTTGCTGCAATTGCCTTTGCCCTCATTGCTGTTCCTCTTGGAATTACAGCTCATCGTAAGGAGACTTCAGCAGGATTTGCCTTAAGTATTGTAGTGGCCTTTGGATATTTTTTCTTCATTATCATTGCTGATACTTTTCGATCAAATCCTAATGCTCATCCAATTTTCTTGATATGGCTGCCAAATATTTTGTTTACAGCTTTAGGAATTTTTCTCTTTATAAAGCTGCTAAAAAAATAATTGGGGGGTAAGGTATCAGGCTTAACGGTAATTTCCAAAGTATCAATGTCCATAAGCGGAATTTGGACTTGGTGCCAGACATCAGAAAAAGGAAAGCTGTAGGAATTGCTGTTTTCCGAAACATAGCGAGCCCATTGATTGTAAAATGGTTTATCAGGTTGAAGGAATTCAAAGGCAGGGCAGTGGGACTCCCACCATGCTCGACTTGGCATCGTTCCCATTGGTTGGCCCGTGATAGGATGAGGCGTTAAGCTTCCAATAAATCCTAAGTTAAAACCGGCGACAGTATCACGAACGACTGAGGAGTAAACATTGTTTTGGCCAATGTTAGAGGCGATATTGTCTACAAAATAAGTTGGATTACATCCATAAATTCCTTGGAGGAGATCATGATAACGAATCAAGATAGTGTGATTACCTCCAATGGCATCTCCTCCTCCTTGAAGAAGCAAATCGCTGTGGCTATTAAAAGTGCCAGAAAAATAATATTCTTGATCCATGGTTTCAAGGGTATTCCCGTCATGGTAGTAATGGTCTTGAATTTGAAACGATTGAGAAGATGCCTTGATGGTTGCAATGTAATCTTTCATTGAGGGATATACATCAGAGAGAGCAGGGTTAGGAGGGCCAAGAACGCGTAGAAACTTTCCTCTTTCTTTAATGACGGCCTGAGGATTATTTTGAGTGAGCTGAGCTAAATGTTGGATCATTGTGTTTCCATCAACAAAAAGATCTAGCGATTTAACGAGAACTCCATTTTTATAGGTTTTTAAACAAAGGGGGATGGAAAAAAAATCAATGATCGTTAAGTTAGCAACGCTATAAGGATTATTAGCGTCATACGTTAACTCAATTTTATCAAAGCGAGCGTGGTAACTAGGAATTGCTGGGTTGTTTGGTTCTGGAGGATATAGATCATTAAGTGGAGCTCCTAAAGAAAAATAGATCCTTCCTCCAATGTCATATTGCAGATTAATTCCTGATTTTACTTCAGCAAAAGAATATGACTTTTTGGCAATTAGAGGTGCGTTCTGAATAGTTCCTGAGAGATTATGCTGGGCACTTTCAAAACGTAAAAACGCATTGGAGTCGTTAAAGTTGGGATTGTTATTAATAACACGAATATTGATTTCTGCCGTAGCGGTGGCAACTGAAGCAAGAAGACACAAGAATAAGAGCTTTGTATAGTGGCGCATAAATAGTTCTTAAAAGTTAAAAGAACGTTTTGTTATGTAACTTTTATTTTCTAATTTTCAAGGAAAAAATAAAAAACAATCATTATTAAACAAGGTGAATGTTAAAAAATAATAAAAAAACCACCAATATTGCTATTGGTGGTTTTTATTAAGAATTTTTCTCTTAAAGAATAAACAATGAATTAACAGGTTTAGACTTAAAAATTCATCGAAACCATGGCTGCATGTTGTTCGTTAGAACAAGGAGCATTCAATGGTACGTCGGTTGAAGTATCAGTTGGTTGAACGAGATTATTCTTTAACAAATAAGCTTCTACTTCTTCTCCGCTGATATCAGCGAGCATAGTGCCATCAATTTCTACGCAAGGAGAAAGAGGCTGGCCGCTTCTTTGCTCCATTTCAAAACGGAAAGCAGGATTTTTGATGATATCTTTTTCTGTGTAGGGAAGGGAGTACTTTGCTAAAACAGCGCGTACTCCATTACTCCAACCACAGGTTGTCTTTAAATAAGCAGTGATAGTAAGAGAGCTCATTTGTTTGAATTATTTTCCTTCACCTGGACGATATTCATCTTCAGCTGCTTGGAGGGCTGCTCCAAAGCTAACCATATCATCAGTTCCGCGAAGAGAATCAAAAGCTTCACTTTCTTTTCTCAAAGCTTCTTCATTGTAGTTTGTTGCTTTAATAGAGAGGCCTAAGCGGCGTTCGATTTTATCAATCTTGATAACGCGGGCTTCTACTTCATCTCCAACTTTGAGAACATCTTTTACTTTCTCAATGTGATCTTCACTGATTTGTGAAATGTGAACCAATCCATCGATGCCACCATCAAGCTCTACAAAAGCTCCAAAGTTAGCAATCTTGCTGACTTTTCCTTTAACAAGATCACCGATTTTATAGCGGCTATCAATTTCTTTCCATGGATCTTCTTCGAGTTGTTTTACTCCAAGGCTGATGCGTTGGTTAGCTTTGTCAATATCGATAACAACAGCTTCAATTTCCTCACCTTTTTTCAAAACTTCGCTAGGATGATTGATTTTACGATTCCAACGAAGGTCAGAAACGTGAACCATGCCATCAATTCCCTCTTCAAGTTCGATGAAAGCACCATATGCTGTCATGTTGCGAACTTTTCCTTTCACTTGCTTGCCGATCATGAAACGTTGTTCGATCTCATCCCATGGATTTGATTCCAATTGGCGGACGCCTAAAGAGATTTTTTGGTCTTCTTTATTAACGCCGAGAACAACAGCTTCAATGTCTTGTCCCAATGTCAATACATCGGATGGACGGACAATACGCTTTGTCCAGGAAAGCTCTGAAACGTGAATGAGGCCTTCAATACCTTCTTCAATTTCGACAAAGGCACCATAAGGCATGAGGTTTGTAACTTTGCCTTTGACGCGTTGACCTGCTGGAAAGCGCTCTTCAATTTTATCCCATGGGTTATCTTGAAGTTGCTTTAAGCCTAATGAGATTCGCTCTTTTTCTTTGTTAATTTCAAGAATCTTAACGGTAATTCTATCTCCTGGCTTGAGGGCTTCACTAGGATGATTGAGGCGTGCCCATGACATGTCAGTGATATGAAGCAAGCCATCAATTCCATCAAGGTCAATAAAGGCTCCGAAGTCAGTGATGTTCTTGACTGTTCCTTCAACAACATCGCCAGCTTTGACGGTTGATAAAAATTCTTGGCGACGGGTGTTACGAACAGCTTCAATAAGCTCACGACGGCTAAGGACAACATTTTTACGGTCCTCATTGAGCTTTACAATTTTAAAGTCGTAGGTGTTGCCAACAAATTGCTGGAGATCTTTTGGTGGTGTAATGTCAACTTGAGATGCTGGCAAGAAGGCTTCCACCCCGATGTTAACAGTAAGGCCACCTTTAACAACGGCTTTGACTTTTCCTTTAATGATTCCTTCAGCTTCAAAAAGTTTGCAAATCTTATCCCAATTTTGGCGTTGAGCGGCTTTGAGTTTGGAAAGGATAACCATTCCTTGATCGTTTTCGAGGCGCTCCAAGAGCACTTCAACTTCATCGCCAACATGCATCTCTTCTGGATCATCAAATTCAGAGGCGGAAATGACGCCTTCCGATTTGTATCCGATGTCGACTAAAAATTCTTTTGGTCGTTTTTCGAGAATGTGGCCTTTAACAATGCTTCCTTCACGGTAATTTTTGACCGAGTTAGCAATGAGTTGTTGGAGGTTAGTTGTGTTAGTATTTGTTGTCATGAAAAATAAAGTTCCAATGAGGCCCTTTCAAAGCGACAATGGAAGCTGAACAAACTATCAGTTGATGAATAAAATGCAAACGAAAAATCTTCCCCGTGTCCTTTTAAACCTTACGCTAGAGGAGCTCTCGACAGTGCTCCGAGAGAAAGATATTCCTGCCTATCGCGCTAAGCAAATTATGGAGTGGGTGTATCAAAAAAGAGTTATTTCGTGGGAAGAGATGCGAACATTGCCTCAAGGCCTTAGGGAAGAGCTCGCTCGTGAGCTTCCGTTGAACTTTCCTGAGGTGATGACAATCAGTGGTTCGCGCGATACGACACAAAAATTATTGCTCCGTCTTTTTGATGGGGAATTAATTGAGACGGTTTTGATACCGGCTTCTCCTGCGCTTTATGGAGAAGAATCAGATCGACGTACTATCTGTGTTTCGACACAGGTTGGGTGTGCCTATGGATGTAAATTTTGTGCGAGTGGATTAGATGGATTTAAACGAAACTTGCGCGTTGAGGAAATTATTTCGCAGGTGTTGCTTGTGGAAAAAAAATTAGGATATCACATCAATAATCTTGTTTTTATGGGAATGGGAGAGCCTTTCGCTAATTTTGAAAACCTCAATAAAGCGATTACCATTCTCAATGCATCTTGGGGAGTTGGTTTAGGAGCTAGGAAAATTACGGTTTCTACGAGTGGGTTAGCGCCTCGTATTCGAGAATTCGCTGAGCGTCCAGAACAAATTCGTTTAGCCATTTCATTGCACGGTGCGACTGATGAAGTGCGCTCGCAAATCATGCCCGTTAACAAACGTTATCCTGTTGCGGAACTCATGGAAGCTTGTGCTTATTTTGCATCACGCAAAAAGCAATTAATCACGTTTGAATACATTCTCATAGCTGGCGTGAATGACCAAGTAGAACAAGCTCGTTTGTTAGCTCAACAGGCACGACGCCTGCGTGCAAAAATTAATCTTATTCCCTACAACACGGTCGAAGGTCTTGCTTGGGAGCGGCCCTCAGAAGAATCTCAGCAAGCCTTTTTAAGAGAACTCCGGCAACAAGGTATTCCTGCTACCATTCGTCGTGAAAAAGGGCACGATATTGATGCTGCATGTGGACAGTTGCGAAGACGGATGCAACATGAAGAAGATTTACAGGGAGAGAAAAGATAAAAAAAGGACTTAGAGCTTCGTTTTCAAATCGTGCGTTGTTTTCGAAGAGTGCTTCGATTTTTAGCCTTGTCCTAAGAAAAAAAGCAGCGTTTCTACGCCGCCTTTTTAAATTATAATGCACTATAATTTGAATAAATTTTAAAAATGAGTGGGATTTAAGAAGTAAAACCACTAGCTTTGTTTCTCATCTTATTCCTCCATCGCTTCTACCCTTATCAATGAAATTTTTTATGAAACCACTCGAAAATCAAGTCGCTATCGTAACCGGTGCTGGCCGAGGAATCGGCGAAGCCATTGCCCATGAACTCGCACGACAAGGAGCTAAAATTGCTGTTGTTAGTCGCAGTGAGGCAAACTCTTCAAAAGTCGCAGCAGCTCTGGAAGCCGCTTATCCAGGATCTGCCAAGCCTTATGCTGTTGATGTAGCTAATTTTGATGAGGTTCAAAAAATCGGTGATCAAATCATTGCTGACTTTGGACGTGTCGATATTTTGGTTAACAATGCAGGTATCACGCGCGATACCTTGATGATGAGAATGTCCGTTGAAGACTGGGATGCGGTCCTTGATACCAATCTTAAAGGTGCTTTTCATTTTTCCAAAGTTGTCTTGCGCCCGATGATGAAAGCTCGTTCAGGTCGCATTATTAATATTTCTTCAGTGAGTGGTTTGATGGGATTAGCAGGACAAACTAATTATGCTGCGAGCAAAGCAGGTCTTATTGGTCTCACAAAAAGTCTCGCGCGCGAGATTGCGAGCCGTGGCATTACGGTAAATGTGATTGCTCCTGGATTTGTTGAAACTGATATGACTGCAGTTTTAAATGAGGAGATTCAAAAAGGGGCACTTGCTCAAATTCCTTTAGCACGTTTTGGAAAACCAGGAGAGATTGCCTCAGCAGTTGCTTTCTTTGTGAGCCCTGCAGCGGCTTACATAACGGGCCAGGTGTTAGCTGTTGATGGTGGTATGTCCATGTAACCTGTCTCAATTCTACTGCAGCAGGGAGGAGAGGCTGTATCGTGCCGCTGTTTGTCTGTGCGCTATGGCTTCTTATTCCTCACGCTCAGTAGCGATCTTGAACAGAGTTGTAGTCTCCTGGGTTCCGAAGAGCTTTGCTTTTCATCACGATCAACACATTTTTAACAGGTTCCTCTACTAGAATAGTTGGTCGTTTTTTTAGATTTCTATCAAAGACAATTGACTCATTATTCGTTACAAGCTACTCGTTACTTCCCTTATGCTACTTTATATCCTTCGACACGCAGAGGCGGAATCAAAGATGATTACTGATTACGACCGACGTTTGACAATGCACGGGCATGAGCAAGCAAGGACGATGGGGGAGTTCTGCTGTGAGCGTGAACTTGTTCCAGAAATAATTTTAACGAGCCCAGTTGTTCGTGCAAAACAGACAGCAGAAGGAGTTGTGGCTGTCTTGCAAAAAGGAGAGATCATCGAAGCTCCATGGATGGCGTGTGGGATGCATCCCGAGCGTGCCTTGCAAGAATTACGTGCTTATAAAACTTTTAAAAGTGTCATGATTGTGGGACATGAACCGGACCTAAGCGGGCTCGTTGCAGTGCTTCTTGGAATAAGCAATCCTGCAGCGCTCGAAATTGCGAAGGCTTCGTTAACGACCTTAGAATTAAAAAAAATGGAAGTGGGAGGAGCCATTTTAAAATGGACCCTCCCTGTTGAATTAATAGGGCCTAAAAAATGAAGGTGCTTTTTTTAACCAAGGAATATCCACCTCATGTGTATGGTGGCGCAGGAGTTCATGTTGATCATTTAACACGAGAATTAGCAGCCCTGATATCAGTTGAGGTTCGTTGTTTTGGAACCCAGCAAGAAGAGCATAAAAATTTGTCGATTCATGGTTTTGATGGAGGAATGTCAGAAACAAAATGTTCATCTGGGCTCAAAAGCGCTCTAGATGCGGCACGCAGGGGTATTGATTTTAATGGGGTTGGAGTAAGTGCTGACTTGGTACACTGCCATACATGGTATACGCACCTAGGTGGTATACTTGCAAAGTTGATGTATGGTACGCCTTTGATTATTACGGTTCACTCACTCGAGCCGCTTCGACCTTGGAAGCGAGAGCAATTAGGAAAAGCATATGACTATTCGCTGTGGATTGAAAAAACCGCTCTTGAAATGGCTGATGCTGTGATCGCAGTCTCCACAGAAACTAAAAAAGATATCCTGTCTCTATTTGATGTTGCTGAAGAAAAAATTTTTGTAATTCATAATGGCATTGATTTAGAAGAATACATTGCAGAAAGAGATCCAGGTATTTTTAAAAAATATGGGATTGATGCCAATCAGCCTTATATTCTCTTTGTAGGCAGAATCAGTCGGCAAAAAGGAATTACGCATCTGTTGCGTGCCATTGACCATCTTGATGCAAGCTTTCAAGTTGTTCTTTGCGCCGATGCTCCTGATACACCTGAAATAGCGTTAGAAATAGAAAGTGCAATCAATGCAGTCCAAGCGCGAAGGCCTGGTGTTATCTGGATTCGGGGAATGTTGCCGCAAAAAGAAATGCGAGCACTTTATTCTAGCGCCTCCTTGTTTGTTTGTCCTTCGATCTATGAACCTTTTGGGATTATTAATTTAGAAGCGATGGCTTGTGCGCTTCCTGTTGTTGCAACCGCGGTGGGCGGCATCAGAGAGGTTGTGGTTGATGGCGTGACAGGGTTTTTGGTCCCTTTAGAACAACAAAAAGAAAATCCATTTGAGCCGCTTCATCCAGAACAATTTTCATTAGACTTAGCAGGTCGTATTAACCAGTTGATGAAGGACCCTGCTTTACGAGCTAAAATGGGGGGCTTGGGACGTCAGCGTGTTGAGCAATTTTTTTCTTGGAAAAGTATTGCTGAGAAAACAGCGCGACTTTATGCACAAATTGTGAGAGACTCGTAAACATGTTCATTGATCGCGTAAGAATTCATGCTAAGGCAGGTAACGGTGGAGATGGTTGTGCCAGCTTCCGACGAGAGAAGTTTATTCCCAAAGGCGGCCCTGATGGTGGTGACGGCGGCGAGGGAGGGGATGTTATTTTAAGAGCAGATGTTCATGTTGATCAGCTAGCTTCACTATTTTTCAAGCCACTTCTTCGTGCGAAAAATGGAGGCTCCGGATCAAGTCGACAAAAGCATGGTAAGTCTGCGCCAGACGTTATTGTCCCAGTTCCTGTAGGAACATTAGTCTATCGTATTTCTGCACCGGGTATCCCGCTTGCTGCTGGAGATCAAAGCAATGAAGTTGAAGCGCCCTCTTCTTCTGAAGAAGAACTGTCAACGCCTCGTAAAAAATTGGCGCCGCCTGACCCTAATAATTTGATTGCTGACTTGTCAGTTCCAGGACAAGAAGTGATTGTGTGTGCCGGTGGCAGAGGAGGTCGTGGTAATATTCATTTTAAAAGTTCACGGAATCGTGCACCAAGGCGCTTTACAGAAGGAACGCAAGGAGAAGAATCTTGGTTTTTATTAGAGCTTCGAACTATTGCATTGGCTGGACTTGTCGGTTATCCAAATGCAGGAAAATCCACATTACTGCGGGCTCTTTCAGCAGCACATCCAAAGGTAGCACCGTATCCTTTTACGACACGTCACCCTAAAATTGGAGTTGTGGAGTTAGGAGACTACGAGAGAACAACAGTGGCTGATATTCCTGGGTTGATTGAAGGAGCAAGTGAAAACCGTGGCCTTGGGCATGAATTTTTGCGCCATATCATGCGTTGCCGCTGCCTCTTTTTTGTATTAGATATGGCAGGGTCAGAAGGCAGAAATCCACATGATGATTTTAAAGCGCTAAGAAAAGAGCTGAGTCTTTATGATCCCGCCTTGCTGAAGGTGCCTTGGATTGTTATTGCCAATAAAATGGATCTTCCTGAAGCGGCGGACCATTTGAAAAATTTTAAAAAGAAGGAACCTCGCGTTAAAGTCATTCCTATTTGTGCTGAATTAAAAGAAGGAATTGCAGAGGTTAAAAAGCACCTGAAAAAAATCGCAACAAAAATTAAAACGACCTCATTGGAGGGAGCTTAATTTTATCTTTTAAGTTAGAGGCTTAGTAAATTTTTTATTTTCTTCAATGCCTTGTTTTCTAGGGAGTGAAGTGACGATTTGATTTTTTCTAGCTCACTTTTCTGCTTCGATTTTAGGTAGGATGTGACTCGGGTTTGAAATCCGTGAAACATGTTGACCTATAACTCAATCATCAAGCAGAGGTGGTAAAAATGAGACTTTGCCAATTCAAGGAATGGATGATGCCATAAGCTGTGATTCTTGATTTGACTCAAGCAGTACGTTGTAGCGAAGAATGAACTGAAAGCCAGCAACGCTTTGTGTCTCTTGGAAACAGAAGGAGGCGTGTGCAAGTTGACAAGTGGGCTTTTTTAATGGGCCAAAATAGCTCCTCGGACAATGAATTGTGTTAGTTAGCTTTTATCCTTGATGGTGTATTTTGCTGCGGGCTTTTTCGTAGTGGAGCAACCAAAGTCTTTTGATCAGCGCTAGCCGCTTTCAGCAAGATCAATCAGATGCTTGAACAAAAAAGAGTAAGGTTTTTTTTGAATAGTTGAGGTGTTTGAATACTCCTTTTTTTTGGGGGGCATTGCTGATGCCTCAACCTGTAAATTGTGGCGTTATAAGTTTGCATTTTATAGAAAGCTGGATACAATTCATGCTGCCGAAATCTTGCTTATAATCAGAGTAAGAGTAGCCTTTTCTGAAATTTTTTTAAAACCAATCTCAAAAACCTAAATGAACATGAGCTCATCATGGCGACTCGAAGCAGCAAAAATGAGAGTGGTTGTTATTCTTGTTTGATGCTTCAGTTGCAACGTCGGTTTCAAAATAAAAAAAATTATTTTTTTCTTTTTTATGAGAGAAAAAGAATTAAGTGCCTTCTTTGCCTTTTTTTCTTAGGGCTTCTTATTCATGCCCAGGCACAAAATGATACTAACATTACTGGAAATGTTACCAATGTTGGAACAAATAGTTACTTAAATGCTTACGTTGGCTCTAACTCCAGCGGCAATACTTTTAATGTACTTAGTTCTACATCGATCGTAAGCGTAAATCCTAATTTGTTGATTGGCTTTGGCCCTAATACTGCAGCTAATAGTAATAGTCTCATTGTTTCCAATGGAGGAATTATCTCTGCGGTTAACGGATTTGTTGGTGAAAATAATGCAAGCAATAATAGTGCGTTAATTACAGGTTCTGGTTCCTTATGGAGTAACTCAGGAACTCTTCTTATTGGAGATTCCGCCTCTGTGGGAAATATGATCACTGTATCAGCAGGAGGTAACCTTACTAGCTCGAATGCATTGATAGGAACTAACACGACAGCCTCAAATAACACTGTTTTAGTAACTGGCTCAGGTTCTCAATGGAGTAATGGAACAAGTTTAAATGTTGGCGGGTTAGGTTCAGCAAACAATCTTACCATTTCTAATTCAGGTGGAGTGTTCAGTCAGACCACAACTGTCGGAGATGCTAGCAACACAGCAGTTGGTACTATTTTGATTACTGGAACCAATTCTCTTTTAAGTAACAGTGGAAGCATGATCATCGGTAACAAAGGTAATGGAACTGTTACACTAACAGAAGGATCCACTCTGGCTGCTAATGGCATTACAATGGGCTCGAATGCTGGATCAGTAGCAACATTAAATATTGGCACAGCGAATGGTGATAGTGGAAATATTGTGGGAGATATTGCTTTTGGGAATGGTACTAATAATACAGTTAACTTCTATGCAAATAGTGGTTCTTTTACAAATCGGTTAATAGGGGGGACGAATGTAACGGTTAATATTGCTAGTGGTGGTACTTTTTCTTTAAGCAGTTCAAATAACTACGTTGGTCAAACCAAAACTGTAGGTAATGCTGCATTAACGCTTTCTAATGCAAATGCTCTTGGTAATACCAATAACAGCTTAACTGTGAGCACTACTGGAAATCAGGCTACGGTAAACCTTGGAGGATTCACGGTTTCTCAAGGATCTGTAACCTTAAATCCAGGTGCAATAATAACAAATGGGACATTAAAAATTTCAGGTAATGTAAATGCTCAAAGTAAAATCGACTCTGCTAATAACTATGTGAGAGTAGGCGCTGCGATAACTGGTAGCGGATCATTAACTAGTGGTGGTTATGCTGGAAATACTGGTTATACTATTCTTAGTTCGAGCAATAGTTACACAGGAGGGACGACAATTAGTGGTTCTTCTGGTACTACACTTTTACTAACCAATAATGCTACGCTGGGAGCAATAACTAATACGACAACCGTTATTGGTGGCACTCTTGATTTAGGAGGATCAACACAAGTTCAAAATCAAGTTCGTATTAACGCGGGTGTTGTGACCAATGGAACATTGAGCAATACTATTCTTAATGGATTTGCAGGTGTTGGAGCAGCAAGCTATGCAACTTTAGTAGGAACCTCCTCTGTTATTAACAGTGGTGCTAATATGACTCTTTACG
This sequence comes from uncultured Chthoniobacter sp., assembly GCA_964402065.1. GTDB lineage: Bacteria > Verrucomicrobiota > Verrucomicrobiia > Chthoniobacterales > UBA6821 > CAIWMF01. Next base: position 23,482 of record CAYOAN010000008.1, read on the forward strand.
CTTCCAATAACTATACCGGAGGTACAGCTGTTAGCGGAGGAACGTTAAGCTTATCGGGCAGCGGCACATTAGGAAATATCACTAATGCCACAACGCTTAGCGGTAGTGGCATTCTTAATCTGGGTACGACAACGCAGCGACAAGGAAGTGTAACAATGAGTGGAGGTACTGTTACAAATGGTATCTTCACCAATACTCCGATCATTGGAAGCTCTGGAAATAATATAACTGCTGTAACTTTAGCTGGTAGTACCGGGACAGTGATTAACATTGGAGGGACCAACACGCTCACCCTTTCTAATAGCTATAGTGGCGGGACGTATGTTTTAGGAGGTAGAGTAGTTTCCTCTAATAATTACGCTCTCGGAAGTAGTAGCGCTAGTACCTATCTCTCTAACGGAACATTAAACATCGCCTCTTCAGTAACCAATACTCAAGCTGGAATATATCTAACTAACTCCACTATCTCTGGTGGTACGCTGAATCTCACTGGATCTATTTTTGGAAATACGGGGACTAACCTTATTTCAACAGTACTTACTGGCGGTGGTAATGTTATTAATAACGGAGGAACTACTACTCTTACTGCTTCTAATAGTCACACTGGAGGAACAACAATTAATGGAGGAACATTAGTTTCTTCCAATATCTACGGATTAGGAGGGACCAATAATACTACCACAATTAGTGGCAACGGTATTCTCGATTTGGGAGGTTTGAACCAACAACAAGCAGTAGTCAATCTCCTCAATAGAGGAACAGTTCAAAATGGTTTTTTAACAAACACAGCTCTTATCGGAACTGCAGGAAGTAATACAGTAACAGCACGCCTTGTTGGCGGATCTTCTGTAATAACTAGTGGAGGGACAAATATATTAACAGGATCCAACAGCTATACAGCGGGTACAACAGTTAGTGGAGGAATGTTGGTTTCTTCAAATGCTAATGGACTTGGTTTTACTAATGGGACAACCTCCATCTCAAATGGAGCTACTCTTCATTTGGGAGGATTAACGCAACAGCAAGGAACGGTAAATATGAACGGAGGAACCCTTCAAAATGGGTTCCTAACTAATACTGCACTAGTTGGAGCTTCAGGGAATAATACAACTACAGCAAATATTGTAGGAGGATCATCTGTAGTAAATAATGGAGGGACAAATATACTTGCTGGAACAAGTAATACTTATGTAAATGGCACTACTGTCAACGGTGGAATGTTGACCGTTACTGGCTCTCAAGGCTTGGGCAATGTTGGCAATAGCTTAACCATCAATAGTAATGCAGTTTTAAATTTAGGAGGAACTAGTCAAACTCAAGGAGATGTTACACTCAATGGGTCTACCATTACTAATGGAACTTTGCGTAGCTCAACGACTGTTCTCGCTGCAGGAGGAAGTAATAATGTCTACGCTGTTTTGTCTGGTAGTGCTTCTTTTTTAAATAATTCTTCTGTTGGTGATGTCACAACTTTTTATAATACGAACAACTATACTGGAGGAACGTCTCTTCAACAGGGTGGAAAACTACTATTAGGAGTAAATGGAACGTTGGGATCGACCAGTGGAAGCATAGAAATCAATGATGGCTCCACTCTTGATTTAGGAGGAACAACTCAGATCCAAAATGGAGGAGTTAATTTTAATGGTGGAACAGTAACAAATGGTCTGTTGTCCAGTTCAGGTAACTTTACTTCTTATGGTGGCAATAGTTATGCGACAAATTATATTTATGCTTCGTTGGCAGGTAGTGGAGCTTTTCAGTATAATGGCGACACAGCTCCTACCAATGTTGTAACAATTTTTTATTCTAATAATAGTTATACTGGCGGGACAATGGTAGACCAAGGGACCTTGGTTACAACAAATACAGGAACATTAGGAAGTAGCAGTGGCTCAACTACAGTGACTAATGGGGGAATTCTTGATTTAGGAGGCACTGTGCAGGCTCAAGGTGGAGGAGTGCTATTGGGAGGGAGCGTTATCCAAAACGGCAAGCTAAGTAATACTCCTATTATTGGAACAGGAGGAACCAATGTTCTTGCAGCCTCTATTTTAGGTAGTTCTAGTTTAGAAAATGACGCTGGAACCACTGTATTAACACAGTCAAATAGCTACAAGGGTGGAACAATTATAGCGGGTGGGCTCTTAATTTCTTCGAATGCATCTGGACTTGGAGCAAACACAAATACAACTATTATTAGCGGAGGTGGTGTTTTAGATTTAGCAGGAACAAACCAAACACAAGGACTAATTTCTTTAAATGGTGGTACGCTCCAAGGCGGTACATTAACAAACACCCCAATTGTTGCTTCGAGTGGAGTAAACTTAACAGCAGTATCTCTTACAGGAAATGGATCTGTTACAAATAATGCTGGAACAAACACACTGACAGCCCTCAATAGCTATACCGGAGGGACATTTGTTAACGGAGGGGTTCTACAAGTAAGTGGTAGCGGTAGCCTTGGTGCAACAACCAATGTCCTAGCACTCAGCAACACTGGAACAGTAAACTTGGGTGGCACGACACAGAGCGTTGCAGCCTTGACGATGGATGGAGGAAACTTAACCAATGGCGCTCTCAACGCAAGCAGCGTCACCCTCCGTTCCGGAAGCAACTTGATTAACGGGATGATGAGCAACACGAGTGGCTTCAGCATTACTGGAGGAACGAACGTGATCCTAGGCACGAACAACAACGGGGCTAATACTTACGCTATCAGCGGAGGGGTGAATAATATCAGCGCCGCTCTCAATGGCAGCGGAGGCTTCATAGCAAGTGGAGGCACCACAACACTCTCAACAAGCAATGGATACAGCGGAGAAAATA
>CAYOAN010000009.1:0-12015 GCA_964402065.1 uncultured Chthoniobacter sp.
CTCCACCAGCGGAGAAGAAAGCGCCCATAGCACCCCAGAGAAACAACCTTCCTTTACTCGGCTTGCCATGACCCAAGCAGAGCGCTTGCAAGCTAAGATAGAAAGCATTCACGCCGAAGTCGTCAGAGCTAGAGAGGCTGTTAAGGAGGCTCTCAAGAAATATGAATATAATAACTATTTAGAAACTTGGAGTTACTATTTCAATTTAGCTGAGCAGCGGAGCCAGCTGAAAAAAAGTTTAGCAGCTATCATGAGAAAAGCATCTGAATCTGTTTTTAAAATGAGTGTTAAAGACCATTTATTTTCTCAATTTATGGAGTGCCTTAGAAACAAATCAAGCCTTGAGTATGGTGACAAGAGGGGCTTTTTGCGTAAATTGCAAAACGTCTATGAACAACATAGAATCTGCACTACTATAGAAAACTACCGCAAACAGCCTGCTGCCATCCAAGAAATAGACAGATCATTGAACCAACAGATTCAACAAACACGTCAGAAAGTAACCGTAAAACTTCTCCAAGCTGAACTAGCCTTACTTGCTCCTGAAGAACATGGCCCAGTTCTTCAACAGATAGAAGAATGTATCTGGCCAAATATGCCTGGATTTTCAGAAGATGACAGAGAACAGGCTATAGCCTGTGTCTATAACGATGCTTCACAGAGAAAGGCTGAAATTGAGCGAATCATGAAATACCCAAGCCTTTCTTATACAAAAGAGCAGGCAGCAAAGGATCATTGGGAGAGAGAAGGGAAGTGGGATAATATTCGAGCTATGGCTAATCGTCAGCATGAACAGCAGATGCGCATCAACCAGATGCGAGGAGGCTATTAGTCCAACTTTGGCTATTAGGCCGCACAACCGCTTGTTACTCCCTCAAAAACAGTCAAAAAATTACCCAAACAGCGAACATGCAGTTTTCTATTAGTCAGAGCGTTGCTCCATGTACTAACCTCTCTTAATCTTATTTCCGAAGTTGCGGAAATAGTGGGACCTGCTACTCGCAAGGAGATTGCTCGTTAGTATCAATGCTAACGAGCATGTTAACTGTCTTAATGTTCCTACACTCTCGTAGCACTAACCATGGATGACATATCTTGAGCAACAGCACTCTGTGATTGACGGATAGAGTCCGCAAGCGACTCTGTCTGTTGAACCGCCTGGTTCATAGCCTGCTCTGTGGAGCTTTCTACCTGCGCTCCGGCTTGCTCTTCCTGCTGTAGCGCTTGACCTTGTTGGTTTTTCATGGATCCTAGTGAATCAAACATTTTAGACAAGGCCTGGAAGGTCCCTGCATAAATTTGGTTAGTATCTATACTTGTTCTATAAGCCTGCTGCCAAGCCACTGAGTTACGATTAACAGAGAGATTTTTAACATTGTCTTGAAAGGCTTTTACTTCCTCAGGATCCTCTGTTCCAAGTACCTTTTTAGCCGTTTCATCAGAGACTGTTTGTCCAGGCCTAATCCCTTGCCTGCCAAGATCAGCATAGGAAATAGTCGTTTGCTGAGAGCGTGCTGTCGCTTCAGCTCTAGCTTGGTTTTGGTAGAAAGCAACGGCTTGTTCAGGGTTCTCAATAGTTCCTTCCCCTGCTGCTGTTGAATCTTCATTGGCTTTCGTGTAGGCAGGGCTGTCTTTGTATGGAAAATTACCTGGTTGTTCTGGATCCATTGTCCCACCAGCCATGTATCTTGAATTTTCAAGAGCATTTCTAGAAGCAGTAGCTTGGTTGTCTAAGGATTCTTTTTGAGCTGCTGAGATGTTTCCTCTTGCGGCCTGTGATTTCGTTGAAATTTCCATCTGTTTGATGGAGGATTGCGCATCATTATATTTCCGAGGGTCTTTTGCGCCTTCTTTGGTAGTGGCAAACTCTGTATCGCTCAAACTCTTTTCAGAAGCTGTCGACAAGGCACGATTCCCTTCATCAATGGATTCCATTTCTGCTTGATCACCTTCTTTGGCTGCGCTGCCAACTCCTTGTAGTTGATATGCTGAGCCTGCCATGCTCACAGCAAATCCAGCAATCGCCATGTCTAGCATCATGTTAGCTCCGCTCAATAGCTTCGCTGCTCCAGCCATGGTGTCGCTAGCGTCTAGTTCGATGGAATCAATTTGAGATGCTTGTTGTTGAGCTAACGTTTCACTTTCTTGGTTATCTAAGCTTCCAAGATCATCTTCAATATCGGTCATGCTAATAACACTATCTTCAGGCGGAGCACCTTCGGTGCTCTCGCTGCTAGTGCCTTGTGAAGACGCTGAACTTGTTGTCGTTGTGCTAGTCATAACACCACCGTTAGAGGTGATAGACTCTGTTGAGATGGTCGTTGTAACTTCTCCATCTAGGCTAACAGACTTAGCAACGCTAGATTCTGCATCAGATGAGGATTTTTCAGTGCCACCTTTTTTCCCTTTGGCCTCACCCAAGCGTTCTCCTTTTTTAGCTCCTTCTGACTCTTTGTCCCCCTTGATTTTTCCATCTGCAGAAGACGATCCCAACATGCCACTCACATCAGAAAGGAATGAGTTGATAGTACTATTGACCTCATCTAAATCCGAAGCTACCGCTCCCAGAGAATCGACCATAGTTTGAGGATCTATGGGATTAGGGGCTGCGCCCAACACACTAGCTGCGTCCATTCCTATTCCAGGAAGAGCAGAGGTAGAAACAGCATTTTGCACACTTTGATCTACATCTACGATCAGAGAATTGATTCCAATTGCCGTTGACGCCCCCTTCGAAGCATTAACGCCACTGACAGAACCCCCTACCGTTTTGTATTCAATATTCATCGGAGTACTAGAACCAGTGGCCGACTGGCCCACTTGTCCTGAGCTTGAAGTACTCTCATCAGGTGGTGGCAGAATGGGGGTTGCATTAAATTGAAGGTCCATAATGGTGATGTGGTGGTTTTGTTAACGATTAAAAATGATCAATTTTTCTGCTGCTGTTTTTTTTGATAGTAAGAGCATGCCTGTTGGTCAGCTTGTGAGTGACAAAAGGATTGCTATACTTTCAGTCGGACAACATAGCAATCATGCACCTAAAAAAGCGAGAATGAATTTTGGTGTGGTATCATCTCAAAAATTCCGAGGAACAGTGGCATGATGATGTTGAGCAATGGGGTCAGTGCCAGCCTTCACATAAGTCTTTTATTTGCTGTATCGCCTTTTTTACTTCAGAGTCATCTTCTCCGTGCTTGGTAACATGCTCAGACCATTTTTGAGTTATTTCAGAAGCATCCTGAATGTGCTTAGCAACACTTTGTTGAAAAGCATCAACCCGCTCTGCATGGAAGAGGCTCCTTGCTACATCATACATGCCACCTCTTAGGGGAAAAAATGCTTTTGCTTTTTGTCTGTCTTGTTCTAATTCGCTGACAACTAAAGAGAATTGAGTTCGAAACTTCGCAAGAGATTTTTCTAGCAGCAATTTTCGAATAGGTTTTTCATCCCAAAAAGTTTTAAGCTTTTCCGGAGAGTCTTTTCTATATCTATCTTCAGTGCTGAGGAGTTCGTCTAACCAATTGTCTGCATGCTGGTGGTTTTCAACTTGGCCAGTATGGTAAAGATAAGAACAAACTAAGTGAAAATATTTTTTTATGTTTAGTTCCTCTTCTAGTCCTTCTTCAGATAAGCAGGAATCATGCTGCATTTGTCTTACCTCCGCTAGGACGTTCTTCAATTCATTGTTCATCTGATGCAAAGAAGAAGTTAGCGTGGTGTTTTCACGTTGATGCGCTCCTAGCAGGTGCTTCAGCAGGTCATCTGTAATGGAATTCCAAACTTTTTGTTTCAATTGAAATAGGCTTGCTTGCCTTATCCAGTGTTCACGTTCCAGCTGTCTGTCTGCAACATGGCGTTCTCCATGATCTTCAAATGGCTGTTTAGCTTGCTGAGAAAAATCTTCTAAGCATTCTTTCAATTGTGACAGTCGGCTTAATAAATTGCTTTGCAAAAAAGAACTAATTAGCTCGTCGCGAGAATAAGTCTGAGCTTTCATGATCGCCTCTAACACTCTCTTTTCAGCTATTTTCAGCTTCATGAAAGACGGTTTCAAAGCAAAGCTTAATTGATGGTCATATGCTTCCATAACCTTGTCCTCAATAATTCCCCAGCGATTCAGGTTTAAAATAGCATTATATCTTTCAAGAATTTGGTTATAGCATTCATGGATGCTCTGGTATGTCAGACAAAGCCTCTTCCATCGCTCATCATGACTCCACTCTTCGCTTTCAACGTTGATGAGATCAATGGCTTCTAGTTCAAGTCGAGGGAGCTCGCTTTTGTACAGTTCTGCTTCTAGTTTTTTCTCCCTTGTCTGGTAATAATGCTGCCGAGCAATGGCTTTTTCTAGATCATAATAACCTAGCTGCTGTTCGTTCTCTCCTGGCATACACTGATTTTCTGGAGAGCTCTTGAGGTGGTTCACAAAAATGTCATATGCCATTTTTGCCGCACGAACTCGTTGAATAAAATGCTCCCACTGGTACGAAGAAACGCTCTCTCCTTTGTCCAAAGTGTGATGGTATTTATCTTCTTCGTCTTTAGCAATCTTCTCGGCCTGGCGAGCTTTTATAAGAAACTCCCCAAGCTCATAGTACTTTTCTTGAATAGAAATATCGCTGATATACTTTTTCCAATCTTCTTGTTGCTCTGAAGGAACTATTTTTTCAATTTTTTGATAAATATGGAGGAGCTCCTGGAAATCTTGTTTAATTTCTTTGTTTGCTAACAATAAATTTTGCCAAGCATCTTGAAATGTTTGGAGGTCATTAGGAGTTGTATTTTCTGCCTCTTGTTGCAAGAGCTTTCCTTTTTTGAAAGCTTTTCTTAAGCATACTTCCTTCTGCTTAGCAGCATTGAGTTGTCGATGATAGGCTAGCTTATAAAGGTTCTCTTCCCATTTGTCTTTTTTACTTCTGCTAGGGAGCTCTTCTAATCCTGTTTGAACAGCATTGATAAGGTTAATATAGCACTCTTCCACAGCCTTATTTTTTTGAATAAAATCCTGGTAGCACTCTCTGTCACTTTTAGAATCCACAATTTCAGTTCGTGCTTTTTCTTTTCGTTCTAATTTTTCCTGAGCGTACAGAGCTTCTTTCAAAGCACGGTCAACTTTAATGGAGTGCTTTTCTAGGAGTAAAATTTGCTCTCTATTTTTAATTTCGTCTATCTTCGTCTTCCAGTCTGCTGTGAAAGATTCTGGAATTTCACGTGTGTGTAGCTTTTTTTTGTATTCAGATAAAAGTTCTTGTTGTGCCCTCAACCATTCCTGCCCTGCCTCTTCTAGCTGATCCCACTGTTCAGTAACAAGTCCGTCTTCGGAAGCAAAGCTATCATCAACTCCTTCTTTAATCGTTTTCTCAAGCAATTTCTTTTTATACTCCTTTTCTAGGACGGTAATTTGACGTGGCTTGAGGCTGCTTTTAGCGCGGTGATACCGTAATAAATCAAATTGTTTCTCATCTTCTTGATCGCCAGCCAGAGTCCCTCTTTTTTCTTCCTCATAGAGCGTAACTAATGCTGCACAAGAACGCTCTACCTTTTCGTATTGATCACGAAGCTGATCCCAAGTCTCTTCTGGAACCTCTTGGTCTGACAAAAGTTCTTCTTTTTTTTCTACAACTCTAGAGCATGAAAACCTTGGCGATTGATTTTCAAGCAAACTGTATCCTTTTTTTCCCTGTTGTTGATCTGCAAACAGAAATAAATTATCACGGCTTTTTTGTTCATCCCCTCTTTCACTAAAACGGACCTTGTCGGGAAAACTAAGTCTCCGTTGCCCTAGCGGGGTAACAATTGGCAATTGAATTGGAATGGGCCGCGCATAACCAAAATCGTTTTGCTCCTCATCTTGATAGTCAAAATGATCTTGGCTTAAAATCTGGCTTAGAGGGTGGGAAAAATGACTGAGGTCCTCTACTGTTCTAAAAAAATCAGCCTCATTGTGTTCATGTATAGGGAACCACAATCCACTCTCTTGAAGATAGCTATCTTCTCGATCGCCAGCAGGTGCATCATCATAACTATCATTATTTTTTGTTAGCTCTTCGATAGCTTTTCGCACGGATTGTTCTTTTAATCGTGCTCGTTCTAAATGATCTTGCGCTATGAGCAACAGTTTTTTCCTATAAAAAGATTGGTAGTCTCGTGCCTGTTGTAACTTTTTACCATAGCTTTTATTATTTAGCAGTTGATAGCGTTGAGCGACTTCTTCCCATGCTGTTATGAGCTCAAGATAGCTTTTTTCTCTGTCAAGGAAAGGGGTGACGACATCGATCTCTATTTCCTTTCGTTTGGTTTTAAGTAGGGCATTAGCCCATAAGAGCTCAGCCGTTTCGCTCTGGCTTTGTTGAGGTTCACCCAGCTTTTTAGCATCGTGTAGCTTTTTTTTAATTTGATCTACGGTCTGTTCTAGTTCTAAAAGTGTTACCTCTTGTAATTGAGATGGCTTTGACCCAATAGGTGAACCGACATCGCCCTCTAAATCAGGTAGTAATTTTTTTGTGTCGCCGCTTTCTTTTCTTTCCAGGATATTTGACTCTTCTGCCGCAGGAGCTGTATTCATCAATAGCTGCCTCGTCAGATGCTGTGCTAAATTAGGTTTTGGCGGCTGAAAAGGTGCAACAGAACCCTGATCAAATGACAAATAAAGAGGAGAAGTCGCAAGTGAAGAAGTAATTGGAATACTGCCGCTTAAATCTTGCGAAGGAGTGGAGCTTTGAGTGGTTGATATTTGAGTCAGTCCTCGCTTTCTCTCCTCAAGCACGAGAGTTCTGACTTCTTGTTCAATTTTGAGCAGCGTATTCTCCCTATGTTCGATATGAGCAGCGTTTCTTTTTGCAAAATGCAATTTCCATTCAGCTTCTATTTCCTCTGCTGATAGCGTTGATAATTCATCTTGCTCGCTATAGTCAGCCATTTGTCTTTCTGCCTCCTCAGGTGTTATTCCTGGTGATGAAGCCTTTATTCTTGTTGGGGCACTTTTTTTCGTATGACTATCTGCGAATTTTTCTCTTTTTGCTGCCTTAATTTTTTCAATTTGCTGCTTAATTTCAGCAAGCTTTTTGGTCTTTGATTCCACTTCAGTTTGAGCTTCGCTAATTCTCTTTTGTGCTGTTTCTAAAAGTCTTGGTTCAATGAGATCAAGAGGCGACAATCCTTTCTTTGCTACTGTCTCAGTGAAAAATGTTTTAATCTCTTCCTTATAACGTGCAAAAGCCTTTGTTTCTTCCTCCGGCATTTGCTTTTTTAACTGAGCAAGAGATTCTTGCGCTTGCTCTTTTTTGAGACGGGCTTGATCTAGTTTCCATTTCTGTAGCTTTAAATCGAAGCCTACGGCTTGAGGTGTAACGTCAGTTGCGATTTTAGCTCCCTGTTCTATGCTTTTGTCATTTGGTAGTATTGCTATTTTCTCTTGTTCACCAAGAAGCTTGCCCACTTTTTTTATTCCATGGATGCCTTTTTTGGCAAGAGCTTCAATACCCTGAAGTTCTCTTTGTAGTTTTGCGACCCTTTCATTATGATCTTGTTCAGCAATGTGGTATGCTCTCTCTTCCTCAGAATAATGATCTGAAGCTTCTCGAAATTTCTGTTCAGATTCCTCTAGCTGCTTGAAGAGCTGATCCACTTCAGTAAAAAAACTATCTCTATACTGCATCACTTCATCTTGAACAGGTTCTTTAATTTTTTCAGGCATTTCCTCGCTTCCATTTAGCCAATAAAGGCGAAGATAATGTGTTATATTCAGAGGCTTCCTGATTAGAGTGGTTACTGCTGACAGAGTGCTTTTATTTATTTGCTGAAGTACACGAGATTGGATTTCTTTAAGCTTCTTTCTCGCAAACTTTATTTGATAACTTTTTTCACCACTTTCAGCCTCCTTGTGAGCAATAGATTCCTGCGAGCCTTTTTGAATTGGAAATAAAAATAGACGGTTTGTGTTGGAACTTCTTTTTTGCTTCTCCTCCTCTTGGATTCGCAAATTCAGGCTGTCCACACTTTCAATAATCTTTTCAACCGTGAGATCATCGCTTGGGTTGTAGCCTGTAGGAAAGAAGCTTTCTGCAGGTGCATCAATTTTGTGCCTTTTTAATTCTTTCTCTAGTGCCTTGATAAAGAAATTAAAAACATTCATGTTTTCAGTTTCAGCCCCTTTGATATTGTTCTGTTTTTGATAACCGGGAGCTATAGAATAAACCGAATCAGTAAGGTTTATCACAAAGCGATTGGGGGTCGTTCCTTCATAAATTGCTTGTTCATGTTGAGAAGCCGCTGACGCGAAGTCAGCTAATGATGGAAAATCATTTTCTTTTTCGCTAAGGGAAACTTCAGCTCTATCGTTTTGATGAGTTCTTCCTGAAGAAGAAGAAGACAGGCTTTCTCTACCTGTTTCATTAGCTCTTTTTTCAGCGCTCCCTTCCTCTCTAAGCATAGGTATTGCTTTTAGATTAAGGGTACTAAAGGAGCTTAGTAACACGACAGCGATGGTTTTTTTGACAAGCATATTTTTACCTCTATTTTCTTAGATTGTAGCTGTTACAAATCCAGACAAGGAACTTTATACATGGGAGTTCTTGCAGCTAATAAAGCAACGGGCATGCTGCTACCTATAGAATATTGATAATGGCAGTGCTGCGAGCTCAGCAAAAAATCAGCAGTAAGTTTCTAAAATTAAGTTGTAACAGGTATTGTTGTAACAAGTGAGATGGCTCTTAACTCGATTGGTTTTTTAATTGTGATTAGTAAAGAGAGGGAACTTGCGTCAAAATAATTGTATTACTTTTTACAATAAAAACAGTTACAAGACATGCGGTCGGGTCATTATTCTCATTCATTCTAATGGAAGGCAAGTTTAAATAAACGGCTTTCTGCTATTAGGATTTTGCTGATACCGAAGAATTGCAAGAAGGTGTTTATTTTATCTCTTATTTCTACAGCTGCGAGCATAAGAGCAAGAGCCTAAGGCATAGTTAGCGCTTAACTAATTGCTTTGAAGCTGTTCCTGGTGGAAACGGTTAGTGTTTTTAAGTGTATTTAATGCAACCCCCATTCTGCCACCTCCTGATGAGAGTACTTCAAGCTCAGGACAAGTGGGCCAGTCTGCCACTGGTTCTAGCACTCCGATGAATATTGAATACAAAACGGTAGGGGGTTCTGTCAGTGGCGTTAATGCTTCGAAGGGGGCGTCAACGGCAATTGGAATCAATTCTCTGATCGTAGATGTAGATCAAAGTGTGCAAAATGCTGTTTCTACCTCTGCTCTTCCTGGAATAGGAATGGACGCAGCTAGTGTGTTGGGCGCAGCCCCTAATCCCATAGATCCTCAAACTATGGTCGATTCTCTGGGAGCGGTAGCTTCGGATTTAGATGAGGTCAATAGTACTATCAACTCATTCCTTTCTGATGTGAGTGGCATGTTGGGATCCTCTTCTCCAGATGGAAAAATCAAGGGTGACAAAGAGTCAGAAGGAGCTAAAAAAGGAGAACGCTTGGGTGAGGCCAAAGGAAAAAAAGGTGGTGCTGAAAAATCCTCATCTGATGCAGAGTCTAGTGTTGCTAAGTCTGTTAGCCCAGATGGAGAAGTTACAACAACCATTTCAACAGAGTCTATCACCTCCAACGGTGGTGTTATGACTAGCACAACGACAACAAATTCAGCGAGTACTTCTTCACAAAGCACTAGCAGCGAGAGCACCGAAGGAGCTCCGCCTGAAGATAGTGTTATTAGCATGACCGAAATTGAAAATGAACTTGGAAGCTTAGATAACCAAGAAAGTGAGACGTTAGCTCAACAACAAGCATCTCAAATTGATTCCATCGAACTAGACGCTAGCGACACCATGGCTGGAGCAGCGAAGCTATTGAGCGGAGCTAACATGATGCTAGACATGGCGATTGCTGGATTTGCTGTGAGCATGGCAGGCTCAGCATATCAACTACAAGGAGTTGGCAGCGCAGCCAAAGAAGGTGATCAAGCAGAAATGGAATCCATTGACGAAGGGAATCATGCCTTGTCGACAGCTTCTGAAAAGAGTTTGAGCGATACAGAGCTCGCCACTACCAAAGAAGGCGCACAAGATCCGCGGAAATATAATGATGCCCAAGCCTCCATCAAACAGATGGAAATATCAACGAAATCACAGGCTGCAAGAGGAAACATATCAGCAGCTCAAAAAGAATCTTTAGACAACCAAGCTGCTGCTTCTAAAAATGCTCTTGAACAGTCAAGGTACATGGCTGGCGGGACGAAAGTAGAAGATTTTAAAAATGGAAAATGGACTTCACCAACAGATAAAAATGGTAATGCCTTAACAAATCCTGATGGCTCAAACGTTGCTACACCTGAACAAGCCGTTGCTTTCTACCAAAATCAAGCTAGAGCTGAGGCGACAGCACGCTCTCAGCAAACTACTATTTCCTATGCTGATCTTGGTAGGCAAGGAATTAAGCCTGGGCAAACAGTCTCTGATGAAGCGGCAAAGAGGATTCTTGGAACAGAGGATCCCGCTGAGGTGAAAGCCTTTCAGGACAATGTTAAGAATCTCTCCGTCAATCGCAACTCAGCTGCTTGGCAGCAGGCTTACAGAACAAGTATAGATAACACCAATCTTTATGGAGGAACCTTTCAGGCCTTGTCTAAAATGTTTGATTCACTAGGATCCATGAAAAACCAACAAGGTCAAGCGCTACAGCAGGAAGAGCAAGCCGGAGCGCAGGTAGAAAGCTCCACAGAGCAGGCTATGAACCAGGCGGTTCAACAGACAGAGTCGCTTGCGGACTCTATCCGTCAATCACAGAGTGCTGTTGCTCAAGATATGTCATCCATGGTTAGTGCTACGAGAGTGTAGGAACATTAAGACAGTTAACATGCTCGTTAGCATTGATACTAACGAGCAATCTCCTTGCGAGTAGCAGGCCCCACTATTTCCGCGACTTCGGCAATAAGATTAGGAGTCTTCTGCATGGAAATGCTACAACTAATAAGACGTTAGGCTGTTCGGGCGCTCAATAAAAAGGGGTGCATAGCACTGCTTGTTACCTTCTATAAGGAAAGCTAACCTGATGTTTGCTCTTCGAGCAATTTTTTGACTGTTTTTGAGGGAGGTAACAAGCGGTTATGCGGTCTAATAGCCTCCTCGCATCTGATTAATTCGCATCTGCTGTTCATGTTGACGGTCAGCCATAGCTCGAATATTATCCCACTTCCCTTCTCTCTCCCAATGATCCTTTGCTGCCTGCTCCCTTGTATAAGAAAGGCTTGGGTATTTCATGATTCGCTCAATTTCAGCCGCTCTCTGTGCGGCATCACAATAGACACAGGCTATAGCCTTTTCTCTATCATCTTCTGAAAATCCAGGCATGTTTGGCCAAATACATTCTTCTATCTGTTGAAGAACTGGGCCATGTTCCTCAGGAGCAAGTAAGGCTAGTTCAGATTTGAGGAGGTCTACAGTTGCTCGCTGACGCCTTTGTTGAAGCTGTTGGCTCAATGATCTGTCTAGTTCCTGGATAGCAGCAGGCTGTTTGCGGTAGTTTTCTAGAGTAGTACAGATTCCATTAGCTTTATAGATATTTTGTAGATCTCTTGGAAAACTAGTGTGTTGTAATGCTTCAAACAAACCTCTTTTTTCAGATTTAGCATCCTTATATTGAGAAAGTAATGCTTTTTTATCACTTGCTTTGAAAATTGGCTCCAAAGACATTCCTTTTAACATTGCTAACTGTTGTTTCAACTTACTCCTCTCTTCGGCCAGATTGAAATAACCTTCAAACCTACTGGTCCAGGCATTCCAAAAAGAATGTATAGTTTGAATGTTTAACCCACTGCTATGAACCTTAAAAATATTCTCTTCAATATTATGCTCCGCCTCCTTAACAGCCTCTCTAGCTCTGACGACTTTCGCGTGAATGCTTTCTATCTTAGCTTCCAAGCGCTCTGCTTGGGTCATGGCAAGCCCCGCAAAGGAAGGTTGTTTCTCTGGGGTGCTATGGGCGCTTTCTTCTCCGCTGGTGGAG
>CAYOAN010000010.1:0-8833 GCA_964402065.1 uncultured Chthoniobacter sp.
GCAAATTCCACCAGGGCCGCGCACACACCGTAAATCCATGCCTGCACCACGCCGATGTTCCTGGCTTGCCAGCGGGCGTAGCGCCCAGACAACACCGGGTGCACCTGACCGATGCCGATAATCAGGTGCTTGGCATGCAGCGACGAACACACGCCGTCCAGGTGCGCACCCGGAAAGACCCGCGAGCGCTTGAGCGCATCCAGCGCGTCGAGCGCCGGACCGCGTGTACGAAGCAGCCGACGGAGCGGGTAGAGGTTCATGCTTACCCATCGTAGCAGCGATTCGACAATCGCTGCGACTCGTACTCCCTCTCCCTTTGCGAAGGGAGAGGGAATTCCTGACGTGATCTCCGCAGCGCCTTCCTGTAGTCTCTGGTCATATGGCCAAAAAGAACCTCACACCGCGCGCGAACAACTTCCCCCAGTGGTACCAGGATGCCATCGGCATCGCACCGGACCTGTACGACGAATCCCCCGTCACCGGCTGCATTACATTCGGCCCGCTGGCCACCGCACTGTGGAGCAACGTCCGCAAATACTTGGACAAGCGCATGCGTGCCATGGGCGTGGAGAACATCATGCTACCCATGCTCATTCCGCAGAGCTTCTTCGACCGCGAGAAAGAACACGTGGAAGGCTTTGCCCCCGAATGCGCCATTGTTACCGAAGCCGGCGGCGCCAAGCTGCCCGAGCGCTATGCCGTGCGGCCCACATCCGAAACCCTGTTCGTGGACTGGTACAGCCGCGGCGGACGCGTGCAGAGCCACCGCGACCTCCCGTTGTTGGTGAACCAGTGGTGCAGCGTCATGCGTTGGGAGAAGCGTCCTCGTGCGTTCCTCCGCACGTCCGAATTCCACTGGCAGGAAGGCCACTGCATCTTCGCCACGCAGGAGCAGTGCCGCACGTTCACGCTCGCGATTCTGGACCTGTACGCCGAGCTGGCCGAGAAGGTGCTGGCCGTGCCGGTGGTGAAGGGCGACAAGCCGCAGCACGAGGTGTTCCCGGGTGCCATCGGCACGTACACCATCGAGGGCATGATGCAGGATGGAAAAGCGCTCCAAATGGGCACCAGCCACATGCTGTCGCAGAACTTCCTGATGGGCAGCGACGGCAAACCCATGGTGTCGTTTTTGGATAAGGACGAAAAGCAGCAAGTCCCCTGGTACGACTCGTGGGGAGCTTCCACACGTCTGCTGGGTGCCATGCTCATGGCCCACGGCGACGACGACGGCATCGTGATCCCGCCGCACATCGCCCCGGTGCACGCAGCTGTGCTGCCGATTTATGCCGGCGAAGCCGGAGAGAACGCCAAGGTGGAAGAGGCCGCCCGTGCGCTGTCGCTCAGCATCGCGTCATCGACCAATCCGTTCGATCCATCGCAGGGCACCAACGTCCGCAGCTACCCCATGCACGGCCGCGCCGATGACTTCGAGCAGTCCGAAGGTGGACTGACCGTGCGCATGGACAACCGCAAGGAGCTGCGCTTGGGCGACAAGACCTTCCGCCAGATCCACGCCGGCACGCCGGTGCGCGTGGAGATCGGCGCACGCGACCTGGCCGAACAGTCCTGCGTGGTGAAGAGCCGCATCCGCGGCCGCGACGGTGCGGTGAAGACTTCATTGAGCAATGCTCCCGGCGTCATCGCTTCCATGTTGAAGGAAGACCAGCAGTCGCTGTACGACCGCTCACTGAGAATGCAGCAGGAGAAGACCGTGGAAGCTCAGTCCTACGACGAAGTGAAGGCCGCCCTGGAAGGCGGCAAGTGGGCGCTGATCCCGTGGGACGGCACGCCGGAGACGGTGGCTAAGCTGAAACAGGACACCCAAGGTGGCAGTTACCGCTGCTTCCCCTTTGCGGCCAAGGAAGATGCCAAAGGCCTGAAGGACCCGGTGTCCGGAAAGCAGAGCGCATTCGCCAAGAAAATCATCGTAGGGAAGGCGTATTAAGCAATTCCCTTCAGTTGTGAGGGGTTTTTTGCTATAATAAGGAGATGGCTTCTCAAGTTGCCAAAGGCAAACTCACATTTTTAAAGGAAAATTCATATCTGCTCATCATTGTTGCAGGAATTTGCTTAGCGGGCTTTGTTACGATTTTGCTGCAGCAGTACACAAGGGATTTACTTAGGGCTCGGTTAGACGAAAAACTTACTGGTATTGTTGCCACTGCCATACTAAATTTTGACCCGCAGGAAATTAATCAAATCAAAGTCGAAGGTCTTAAGGCTGTAGGTACAGAAATTTATCGAAAAAATGTGCTTAAGCTTCAGGCTATTAGAAATGCAGATAGCAGAATCAGATATGCATACATCATGACGCAAACAGAGAATCCAAATGAAGTCGCATATGTTGTGGATGCCGATGCAATGTCCATTTCACCTGCTATTGATTTCAATGAAGATGGTCAAATTGATGAAGAAGACGTCAGCAAGCCAGGTGACACCTATGAGACGTCTGAGGCCCCTATGCTGAAAGGGCCAGCTTTTGAGAAAACTGTTGTGGATGAAGAGCTTACCTCTGACACTTGGGGGCAGTTTCTCTCTGCGTATTCTCCAATTGTCGATGATTACAATGAAGTAGTTGGCACGCTTGTTATTGACGTAGAGGTGTCTGATTTTCAGGAGCAAATCAATTCAACCTCGCTACCCTTCTCGTTGTTCGTAGTATTTTTACTGCTCTTGATCAGTAGTTTGGCTGCATTGATCTTAAGAATCTGGAAGTCCCGAGTGGATGCAGTTCAGGAGCTGGATCGCCAAAAGGATGAGCTTATCGGAATTGTCAGCCATCAGCTGGCCAAACCTATCACAGCTATTAAGTGGAACCTTGAGCTGCTCTTAGATGGCGACATTGGCGTTCTAGCGAAAGAACAGCAGGAAATGCTGAGCTCTATGCAAGATATCACCCATCACCTTACAGGCTTAGTGGACATGATTTTGGATGTATCACGCATCCAGCTTGGAAGAATCAGTCTGGAGGCGCAACCGTTGAACTTGGATCAATTCTTCAGGGAAATTATCCAGGTCATTGAACCTGGCTCCAAAGAGCGCAAGCAGAACTTCATCAAAAATATCCCAGAGAATCTGCCTACGGTATTGCTTGATAAGAAGTATTTGAGAATGACAGTAGAGAATTTGCTGAGCAACGCCGTGAAATACACACCAGAGAAGGGCACCGTCGAACTCAACATCAAGCTCGAGGATGGAAAAATGCTTTGTCTTGTTCGAGACACCGGATGCGGCATCCCGAAAGCTGACCAGGCCAAAATTTTCGGCAAACTCTATCGCGCTAGCAACGTCCGTAACACTGTCGATGGAAACGGATTTGGTCTCTATGTTGCCAAGGGTGCGATTGAAGGTCAGGGTGGCAAGATGTGGTTTGAGAGCGAGGAGGGCAAAGGAACCACCTTCTATTTTGAATTGCCACTGAAATACCCGGCGCCGATCAAGTCTGCCCAAGCTTAAACGAGCGCTCCATCACTAGGGAGAGGTCGGCCTCTTGAACCTGGATATCTTCAACTGGCAATTCTTTAAATATGTTGGTCATAATTACGGCAAGGGCTGCGCGACGTATTTTTGCAGAGTAGGTGAACGCATCGATTTTTTCAGCGCCTCCTACCATATTTGAAAAAATCACTATTTCTTTCTCAGATAATTGTCGACTAAACTTTAATAAAACATTTTTCTCTGGTTGGGCTCTCTTGATCAGCGTTTCCAAAAGCCCATCATACGCTATTTTTCCATGATTAATTACAATTGCGCGAGAACACAAATTAACAATATCCTGCATGTAATGTGAAGTTAGTAGAATAGTTGTTTTATGAGTTGCGTGGTAATTGCGCAGGAATTCCCACAAATGCCTTTGAGAGATTACATCAAGCCCAATGGTAGGTTCATCCAAAAATAAGACTCTTGGCTCATGAAGTAACGAAACAATAATCTCGCATTTCATCCTTTCCCCCAGGGAGAGTTGTCGAACTGGGGTATTAATAACGGCTGAGACATCTAGCAACTCAACTAAAGAGTCTCTTATTGCCTTCCAGCGCTTGTAATCTAACTGGTATAAGTCTCTATGAAGCAAAAAGGTGTCACTCGCTGGCAAATCCCAAATTAGTTGTGACTTTTGGCCCATTATTAAAGAAATTTGCTTTTTGAATTCCTTCTTACGTTCATGTGGATTAAAGCCCAAAACTTTACAAATGCCACTGGAGGGGGTCAGGACGCCTGATAGCATTTTTAATGTTGTTGTTTTACCTGCTCCATTCGGACCCAAAAAACCTACAAAGTCGCCTTCAAAAATTTCAAAAGAAATGTCATCCACTGCCTTTCTTATTTCTTTATGTCTAAAGAAGAAATGCTGTAAACCGGTTGCATTACTATCTTTTTTAAAAGTAGTAAAATTGCGACCTAGATTGTTGGCGGAGATGGTGATTATTGACATTTAAGATGATGCTGAAGTGTAGGAATTAATGAGACTTCTCTGAAAAATAATAGTTACTATAGCAACCATCAAAACAATCATGAAAAAGTGTATTAGCTGAAGTCTGCCCGTCATGACTTCAATTGCTAAAGAATATTGAATGACGCCACCAGATATTAACCATAAAAATTTATTATTCATTCTTAAGACTGGGACAGAACGAGCATTTTCAAGATATTCCCATAAGCCTTCATTCGGATTCCATCTGCTCCACTTAATAGCAGGCACGCAAAAGCAAAGGATCCAACACATTTCCATTATCGCAGCCAGCAATGAGCAACTAATTCCAACAATAAACTGTGAAACGCTAAGATGCGTGTAAAGCAAATAAACTCCTGCAACTATATGCGGCCAAAACCAAGCAATGCCCAAATCTTCAATAATCATTCTAAAAAAAATGTTGGGAGGATGAACCAGCCAATAGTCAAATTGCCCCGTCCAAACGCTATTGGCTAAATGAAGGACTACGCCATGCACCACGATTTGTGCTAAACCAGTCGCCAAAAGCGCCATTGCGAAAAAAACAATTAAATCATTTAAGCTGTATCCGAAAAAATTCTGATTACTAGCATTGAAAAGGACGAATATAAAAAATGCCTGGATTCCGATTGTAAGCCAAATGCTTAAAATCCAAATCAGCACATCTACCCAATATTGCCTACAGCGAAGAATATGAATTCTGGAAGCGGCTATTAATAACCGAAAATAATAAGATTCCAAAAGCGTTGCTGATGATTTAATTTCCAACTGCGTCATATCGCTTGAGCCCTAAGAATAAAAGTATATAAATCGCAACAAGCAGTATTCCGCACCAAAGCAATTGCCCTAAAACTATCGAGTCAAAAGAAATGGGATTTAGATTTAACGTAAAAACTACAGGCAAATAAACAGCATATTGCAGAGGTAAGAACCCGCCTATCATATTAAGAATGTCTGGCAAAAAATCTAACGGAATGAGCATCCCCCCGAAAAAAAAGAGAATTATATATATTCCAGAAAAAATTCCTTCAGTATGCAGTAACCAAAAAGATAAAAGCCCTATTAAAATGTTCAATAAACTTAAAATTACGAGGCCAGCTCCGATAACCAAAATCCCTTCAAAATTGATTTTAACAAAATCAAGCCATTCCGGAACAATAAAAAGGAAAACAGCAGAAATTATTATGAGTGGCAAAACAAGTAAGATCATTCTTGAAATGATAACCCCTGATCCAAATTCAAAAGAGGATATTGGCCGCAAAATCCATTGGGTGAGCCTGCCCTCTCTAACCAAAGCACTAAACTCAGTATGAAAATCTACCTGTGTAAGCGTCGTTATTACTAAGGTCAAAAAGTAATAACCGCAAAAATCTAAGCGGCCCCACCCTTCATACTGAGTGATGCCCGTATACTCAAATATATTCAACCACAGCAACAAGGGCACCAGTGTTGTGCAAATTTTTGTGATAACAACTTTTACTAGTAGCTCTTTATGAGATACTCCTTGAGATAAACCCGATTTAATTAAGCTGATTACAGCATTCATTGCTGCCCCAACTTATCCTCCCAAGTAACATCTATAAAGTGCCTTCTAATAAATGAGAGGAATTTATTACCATATTTCATTTGAACATCATGTTTTAGGCAATCAAAGCGCGTGACCTGCCTCCTGCAATCTTTAGATGTGCAATTGCATCTAAACGGCTCTTCCAGGCCAGTTGGAGCCATAATTGTAGCATAATCTAAGGTTAACTCTTCGTTCTTCTTAATGTCACGAAGGGCTACAAGTTCTTCGTCTGAAACATACGCACAATTGGGGTCGCAATGATGGTTCATCAAAAATGAACTATCGTTGTTTAATACAGTGAAATTGCCGTAATAAAAATCTATACCACCCTGAAAAGCATAGTGGAGAAACTTTTCTCGTTTATGCTTCGGCCACAAAAGAATTTCCGAAATTTTTGTAGTAGGGAAGCTACTTGCATCAAATTTATGAATAAGGCTGCCTGCAACTAAGTCTTTTTCTGCGAAAAGACCCCAGCTGTGAATTTTACTTCTTTTTACAAAAAAAGAAGATTTGATAGGACTTAGAGGTGCAGCGAAAGCCGACACAATCCCGCCAATTTCACCGCGTGAAATACTAATGATCTTTTCCATGGAAATCGCGCCGGGCATGGAAAGAATCTGAGCCATGAGGTGAATCCTAACATACATGTTATGTTAAATCAACATAACATTACCGAATAGCAAATAGGCTGCAAAAGATCAAATAATGGCACTTTGACAATAAAAGAACCTATTCTTTCGATCGTTTACTTATTCTTCGCAAAGTGAAAAAAGTGGCGAGCGTAAGAAGCATTGTCCCAAAAAACCAAAGAGCAGGTTTGAATTTTGAGTTCAAATTTTGATATAGCGGTCCTGCATTGATATCTAATCCAATGCAATATCTTTCACCATTAATACCCACAATTGGTGCGTAACCTGACAATAGGCTCCCCCACTGGTCTTCGACAAAATCTTTATCGTGGGACTCCTTCTCAAAACCATTAAAGTAAGTAGTGCTATCGATGTAATAACGAATACCTGGAGCAGCTTGTTCTTCGAATTCTTCAATGAAGCCATCTGCATTTTGATCTGAAGAGAAGGGCAGAAAATAATTAGAATCCGCATCTGCAACAAATTCCGACATACGGTCATCAATTTTGCGCATTACATATGCAAACCTTACTTCAGGATTTTGCCTTCTTACTTCATTTAATATTTTGAATACTCTTTGATACGCCTCCTTTTTCATATCTCTAGCAAAGCGCAGTTCATCCAGATCTTTAGCATCAAATTGCGACGCAGCCGTCGTTGCAATAGACATCAGTTTTTCGGATAAATTCGATTTTATGACTCCTAGCGTGTATTGGTACATTGCAAAAGTAAGTACAAACGCCGTTGCAGTACAAATTACGACACCTAGACAGAAATTTCTGACACTAAAGATTCCCCAAACTTCTTTCAGTAAGGACTGATGCATGACTACAAACCGAATCACGACAAACAGCACAAAGAAACCAAAGAGATACCAGAGAAGCGCAAACGACTCCTGCTTCAATTGCTCAAGCTTTCCAACGGTCATATCTACGCCCACGACTGCAACTGTATTGCCCTGCTCATCTTTCACCGGAGCATAGCCCGTAATCATCGTTCCCCATTGGTCGGTGTAAAAATTCTGGCTGGAAAGCGGCGCAGTGCCATGGACCGCTTGCAGCGCCTCTTTCGGCGCATTGGGGTAGCTTTGCCCCGGCCACTGCAAATAGTTCGCTCCGGTTGAGGTGACCCCGTTGTTCACAACGAATACGTCACTTGGGTCAACATCCACGTCATTCTTCGGATCAGCATCCACATTGGCATAGGGATTGATTGAATGTGAGTCCGATACGAATTCGAGCTCGTCGGGCCTCTCTTTTGTGGAACGAATAATGTACGCATATATCAGATCTGCATTGCTCTTTCGGACACTTTCCAACTGGCGCACCACCTTTGCCCACTCCGGCTTTTTCCAGTCTTTCTCAATCTGCAGGGCATCCAGGTCTTTTGCATCGAACTGGAGCGCGGCAGTTGCCGCAATCGATTCCACCTTCTCGCGCATGCGCTGCAAATTCGCATACTCGTTTTGCTTGTAGAGCCCGAACGTTACTGCCCCTGCAATCGCCAAGAATATTGCAAACGAAACCAGGCTGCCTTTACTCAAAAAGAAATCGCGCAGCTGGGAAAGCACCTTGGTCCGCAATTCGATTGCGGGAACATGGCTCAACACCGGCTCATCTGTGGCCTCCGTCTCTGTCGCAGATGCAATAGCTGCCGGCTCACGCTGCTTACGCTCAATTTCTTTCCAGTGGTTCTCGAACAACATGCGCTCAGCATGGGCAAATTCCGGGTATTTGATGAAGCACGCCTGTTTTTGCTTGTGGTTAAAACAAGCGACGACGTCTCCTGCAATCAGCTTTTCAAAGGGCAACGGTAAATCTGCTTCAGGCACCAAGATGGTTTTGCGGTACTCGAACGGATCACGCGACTGGAAGCGCCGGCCGAAGGAATTATCGTGGCTGATGACGCGCGAGAAGATCTGGCGACGGTGACGTTCGCGGAAGTACTGCACGTAGAACTCCTTCAGCGGGTGATCTTCCCAGTTGCAGTCCATCGGCCAGTAACACAGCAGCTCCTGCTTGGGGTCGAGCAGCTTGATGTAGGCACGCTTGATGCCCTCCTCGCCGTCGAAGTACTGCATCTCGGGCCGGCCCTTGTCGATCGCCAGAGATTCAATGAACGCCTCGAAGTTCTGGTGGCGGCGCTCCAGCATGTCGTACTTCTGCTCCATGTCCTTCTCCATCCAAT
>CAYOAN010000011.1:0-6254 GCA_964402065.1 uncultured Chthoniobacter sp.
TCGCCTCGATCCCCACCACCAGCACGGGGAATGGGCTACTTTTCAGCCCTCGCGGAATGGGTTTGCCAGATTCATGCACATGCAAAGTGTGAGGAAAACCGGCATATCTGTCGAATTCTTTAGCCCACACCCCTTTGATTGATGTGGGGCAGATGACCAGGAGCTTCTGTGTCAACCCATGTTTGCGCCTCAGGCCAGCCAGGGCGATAGATGAGAGCGTTTTCCCAGCCCCCATCACCCAAAACAGGGCGAACCCCGGTAGCGGCCATGCCTTTGTTACCCCCTCCAGTTGGCGGGGCAGAAGGCGCACGTCTTTCAGGACAGAGGACGGATCGCAGGACAGTGGAGGGATAAGGACTGACGGCTTGCAAAGCCTGTGTATCTCCTCCGATACCATGTCCGGGGGCAGGCAATTCACCGCATGGGAGGCCACTAGTTCATTCAGGGGGGCCACCCAAATTTTGCTCGACGCGTTCCAGCGGGCTCCCGCTGATTTCGCGATGTGATTCTCGAAGAACGGAAGACGAAACACTATCTTCCCGTTTTCAACTGATGCTTTCATTCTTTTCCCCAAAAGAAGGGCCGGTTATACGATACCGGCAAACGGGGGAGGAGGTGGCGCTATGACGGTCGCCAGCCGGGGGATTTAATCCGGGGTGCCGCCCTCGGAATCCGTCTCGTCGATGTCGGGGGTCTTCTCGACCTTCTCGACGATGTCGGGGGTCTTCTCGACCTTCTCGAGCTTGGTGGCAGCCTTCGCATCGGCCTTGGCTTTGATTGCGGCTTCCTTCTCGGCGATCCCGGCAGCTTCAGCAGCTTCGTTCGCCTTGCGGAAATCGCCGGCGATAGTGGTGATCTGATCACGGACCACGTTGGCCTTGTCGGCGGCATCCTTCTGGGCCTCGGTGTAATCAGTACCTTCGGGAACTTCCGGCAGTTTGACCAGCTTGCGCAAAATGCCGCCGAGAGTCATCCGAATCTGGCCGTTGTTCAGGTGGCCATACTTGACGGTGTTGATACCGCACTCCTGGGCGATGTAAATCACTTGGGCGAGCGAAAGACCGGCCAGCGAGTTGCCGATGAAGTCGTCCTTGTGAAAGCTGCCTCCGGGGGTCTTGACCATGTTCGCGATATTCGGACGGATTTTGGCCTTCGTGGCCAGTTGCGTGTTTTCCATTTGGTTCTTCTCCTGTAAACAATTGATGTTGATTCGCCTCGTCATCGAGCACCCCCATTATACCACGGTAGGGGCCAGGGCACAATGGGGATAGAGGGGTTAATACCTGTTTGCGAGAAACAGGCTAGTGCTCCAGGAGGATCAATGCGTCGCCGCCGACCTCGATGATGAACGAATTCACCCGCCGAACTTCCGGAGCTTCCCCGTCAGCGCAGATGATGGCATTGACCTTCTGGCCGCCGGCGTCGAGTCTATTCATATCGTCCATGTGATGCATCACAACATCAGACGACACATTGAAAGCGTCGTACCCGTTGACGGTCTTGACGATCTCCTTTGGCACCGAAAAATAGATGCCGGTACGATCTTTCACAATACAGGCTGGTTTCATTTCACTTCTCCTGGTTAGCTGCCGGTGTTACGACGGTTTTCCCTGGTGTTACGGTCCACGCAGGTCTTGCATTTCGACCCGCCGGACTTGGGGAATCGAGAACGATCCTTGATCTGACCGCAGACGCTGCATTCCTTGGCGTGGGCCAAATCCGACTCGGACTTGATTCTGGACTGGGCGACGCGCATGTTGTGCTTGTTGAACTCGATGCCATCGGTAAAATCTTCGATTACCAGCCCCCGGCGGGTCAGATCGTACTCGCTGAGAGTGCCTTCGGCCTTGCGAATCTCCAAGTACACATCATACTTACCCGGCATCGGGCGGCGTTCCCAGGAGTTCTCGTCCTCGATGAACTCCTTGATCAGGCCGGAGTACAGGACCGTGATCCTTTCCTCGACCGCCGACCGAGGCACCAGGATGCCAGTATCGGACTGGATGCCTCGAATCAGGCCGGACGCTGCTGACCCGATCAAACTCGCTGCTGTGTGGCTAATCTTCATTGCGATTCTCCTTACTGGGTTAAAATGAAATCGATCAGGGCGATCCGGGCTTCGATCATGCTGACTTCAAACCAAGCATCCCCCAATTGTGTTGGCTCCCATTTTCCGTCGGCCCTATACACATACCCGTCGAACAACTCGATTAACTCGGGGAACATGTTGTTGAAGTCTTCTTCGATGGCCTCAACGAAATCCAACCAGCACGGCAATTTCGGGTCACTATCTTGGCTCATAACTGATCTGAGTTCGATACAAATGAACGCCAAGCCGAAACGGCTGAAATCTCTCTGAAGATTTTCTCTCGCCGCCATGTACAATGCGCGCTTGTAATCGTCAATTTGGGCAAACCGCCGGATCTCATTCATCGTTGTTACGCTCCATGTCGACCAGCTTGAGGACGCAGGAGCTAACCGCCATGCTGATCTGGACGTAAAACATCCAGGGGTCCGACTCGACGGTTTCGATGATGTCCCTGGCACACTGGCGCATTTCGTTCGTCAAATCGCGCAACAGGGTGCTGCCGGGTTTTTCCGATTTCAACTCCAGGGTGCCGCCGATCTGGTGGAAGGCGGACGCGGCCAAACATCGGGCCAACTGATGCGACGAAAAAAGCCCGTTTACAATTCTGTCGTTCATTGTGCCCCCCCTCTGGTCGATATGCTCGGTCTTTTTCTCGATTTCTTTCAAAGCCTTCTCGAGATTGACGTGAAGATCGCGGCTATCGCTGCGGCGTTCGATAATGCCGGTAGGCACATGGGTCACACACACACCGTTATGGCGCGGGCACCAAGTAGTTCCCGTGTCATACGTCTCTACTATGCAGTCTTCCCGAAGCAGTTTCATGTTTTCTCCTAGTCAAATGGGGGCCAGCGTCACTGGCAGTCTGGTCGTTCAACTGGCCCCAGCGTCGCTGACAATTCAGTCGTTTAATGGACAGGCCGGCCCGGCATAGGCTCCGCCTGAAGACATTGTGGAGCGTTGTTAAAGGCGACCAGACCGGCGTCGACAAGGAGTTCCACCTCCTTATCGACGGCAGCCTTGAATTCATCCATGTTCTCCTGGGTACCAATGCTGCTGAGACGTTCGATAGCTTCATGTATTTTCCCCGCCGATGCTTCGATAAAAGCTAAGAATCTCGCCTCGTCTCGATTGCGAGACTCGATGATTTCTGGGTGCCTCGACGCCGTTTGCTGGATCACCGCCTTCGCCAGGAACTTGGACATAAGCGCAACAGCGATGTGGCCAACGATATCTCTATCCATTTCATTTCTCCATAAAAGGTGCGGAATGCACCACATGGCGTGCTGATCCAGTACGCCATAAGGTGGGGATCAGCAATTGCGGGCGAAGTCTTCCAAGGTGGCGACCATTTTCTCAAACACCCGCAGGGACGCCGCGCCGCGCGAGGACATGGCCTTCATGTCCAAGTCACCGGGCCATCTCTTCCAGCCCATGTCCGGCTCATGTATTAGGTAGTTGCACTTGCAGGCGGCCATGAGCATCTGCGCCAGTACGGGAAACGTCGCGGGGGATTCCATTCCCCCCTCGTATTTCGTTTTCAACCTGTTATGTCGGCGGAGCAGCTTGATGCCATCCTCGGCGCTGGCCAGATCGACGCTGTTTCCGTCAGTACAGCTGATTCCAACTCGGATCGCATATGGGTGCATGAACAATTCCTCTTTGCCACTATCGCTGCCCACCTGCGCTGACAATTTGATCGTCGTGCGGGGGCCGTCCCAGCGTGTTCTGGGCATCGTCACTTCCAAAACAATGTGGCCGTATGGGGAATTCCGCTTCTCCATACCAACGTAGGCATACGGCTCATCGCCGCATATGATGTCTTTGATTTTATTGCTTTCCATTTTTTATTTTCCTCAATAGAGCGGTCGATCGACCAGGAGACCCATTATACCATGACTCTCCTGATCTGTCAAGGTCCAACAGATCATCGATATAGTCGACGATCTGTTGCGACGAAAGCCATGCGTTGAACAAATCATTGACAACAATGATGAAGGGTGGAGGATTATCCAGGAAGTGCATGATGATATCGTCCTGGATACGGTCAGGCATCTTTGCGAAGGTCAGCAACGCAGCCGCACTCATCTTGGCGCGAATGCGGGCTTTATCGTCCTGGATACGGTCAGGCATCTCGTTCCCCTTGGCAATAGGCAGGATTGCCTTAACTGCCCACTGGTCAGAATGGGCAGTAATCGGTCCCTGCTTTACGCCTACAGGTTCCACATTTTTTCGTGGAGCCCCTCAATGGCACCCTCGGGCATGTGCCGAGGGTCAACGAAAACCCGGCGAGTGGCCCGGAACTTTTGGCCCGGGTGCTTCCGGACCAGATCCATTAAGATACTTGACGGCCCGTACAACTCGTACCTGCCAGTAACTACGAGTTGTACGTATTTCTTCCCGTGGAGTTCTACGTAGAACTCCACGAGCATTGCCGGTTCTTTTTGAACGGTCCTCATGATATTCTCCAGTTGGTAATAGGCAGGATTGCCTGAACAGGACCCTGGTTAGAAGGCCCTGTGCTCGGTTCCTACGCTCCGATGAAACCGTCCGGCAGAACCACACCGACCAGATCGGCCACACGGGCGATTTCCAGCTTGTTGTCAGCAATCCAGAGCTTCCTCCAGAGCCCGCGAATGCGGTTGCCGGAATTCATGCGCTTCTGACCAGGGTTGAGCTTCGAGTACTTGGCTTCGTGCGAACCCGGGGGCAGTTTGAAAACCTTGTCGGCGATCTCGCAGACTTCCAGAGGCTCGTAGTCGCGCAGAGCCTTGGCGATTGCATCGGCGTTGTCGGCAGATGCCGCGCCGGACGGGCGCTTTGTCTTCATATACCGAACACGTGCGGCCTTCAATTGCCGAGCCATACGGCAGGCGGCGGATTCCTCGCCCAGATCGCCCTCGCCCAGATCATCCTCGTCGCTGTCGTCGCGATCCTCGTCCTCGATCGAAACGATCGGGCTGACCTTGGGCTCATAAATCGCCATCGATCCGGCTCGGGCGCTGATTTTCCCGGACTTGACCATGGGGAACGCTTCGGGCTGATCCAGGGTGATCACGTACCAGCCTTTGCCGATGTTGCAGACGACGCCAGTAGCCGGGCAACCGTCAGTCGCACCAGTGGTGGCGACGACGCGATCGCCGACCTTGAATTCGGGGGCGGGCTTGGTGGATTTGGTGGCAGATTTCATGATATTCTCCAGTGGGTTCGGCTCGGGAAACCCGGAGCCAGGTCGGCGATCGACCATAGACGTATTATACCACAGGCACCAGGGGCCGTCAAGTATCTTGATAGGTTGCAGCCATCAGACTTTTTTATGGGGCCATAAGAGGTCATAATAGGGTCTCCTTTCTGTAAATCCCCATACCTTTCTGTATTCGACCCTCCCTACTCGGCCATTACTCTCTATCCCCCAGTATCCACTCCTTATCTCGATTACTGAGATATAGATAGGGTCCGAGGGCTCGATACTAAATCTCCTTAGCCACCTATCGCTTTCGCAAGAGTGGATACTCATTCGCGTCGTTGGGGGGATTACCATTATCTCGATAGGCCCAGGGGCCCCGGACGACGGGCGCCGGGCACTCGATATGCGCCAGATAGCTACCCTATCCCCTCCGGAGTATCGGTCCGCCACAGGACGGGAGCAGAGTGGGTACCCTCTCGAAACTCATCAGATCTCTATCGAAACAGGTACCACTCCTGCTCCGGAAGGGTACGATTTCAATCCCCCCTCCCGGAACGCAGGGAAGTCATTGGAGTACCGACCTAATCTAACTCCATTCGAGTCAGGCTGCTGGCCAAACGCCCGAGGCTGCTGGAGGAAGGGCGCAGATCGACCGGCGAGTGGTCGCGGCGACGGCGCTCGGCATCCCTCGGCGATGGGCTCCCGGCTGGCGTCGTGGTACCTCCCTGGCCATCGCGGCGGCACCCCGGGCCCCGGGCCCCGGCCCCGGCCCGCCATTGAAACCGTGTTACACCGGCCCTGTTCCACGGCAATGCCCCTCCTGCTGGCGTCGTGGTACTTTCCTGACCAGCCGCCCCTGGTGGCCATATCAGTACCACCGACCACACGCGAGTGCAAGAGATGACATCGGCATAAACATGACGTAAGCATAGATGGCCAATGACGGGGGAATAGGTTACGAATGACGTTGACATAGGGCAA
>CAYOAN010000012.1:0-4910 GCA_964402065.1 uncultured Chthoniobacter sp.
ATGGCCGTGAACGTCATGCGTTGGATTGGCACTCGTATTCAGATGGTCGAGGATTTTGCCGCGCGGGAGGCAGCATGAAGAACCTACCGGCGCATCTGAAGCACCGAGTAATCCCGCAATTCGAGCGGGCGGAAACGGTGCTGCCTGTCTCGTATGATCTGCCGTTCCCGATCTCGATCAACGGTGCCTACAAGAACGTACCAGGCAAGGGCAGGGCGAAGACGAAGCGGCATATCTCATGGGCGAACGTCGCCGGAGTAATGCTGAAAGAGCAGAAGCCCAAGCGCTTCAAGGTGCCGGTAGAGATCACTGTTTATCTGGAGGAACGGCGCAACGCCGATTGCAGCAACTTTTTCAAGGTAGTCGAGGACCTGCTCGTCGATCACGGCGTCATCAAGGACGATAATCTCGAATACGTTCGATCAACTCGTCAGGTCTGGTCGCCTGAAACGAAGGGCTGCCGAGTTTCGATCCGTCCTGCGCCGATGCATGGAGAAGCGGAATGACCGTCACCGCCTCAAACTTCGAGCGCAAGGTCAATGACCTCTACGAGACAGAGCCGTGGGCTACTCGCGCGCTGCTGCGGCATTTCCCGGTCACCGGCCTGACAGTGTGGGAGCCCGCCGCTGGCAACCACAAGATCGCTTCGGTGCTTCGCGCGGAAGGCGCCGCCGATGTGATCACGAGCGACATTGCGACCTATGATCGTCAGCACGATGCAATCATTGACTTTCTGAAGATCGGGTGCGTGTCGAAGCCCGCCCATGCGATCATCACGAATCCTCCATACGGGAAAGCGAACCGTGACGCGGTGAAGTTCGCAAAGAACGCGCTCGATCGCTGCAACGGGATGGTCGCGCTCTTGCTCACCGCCAAGTTCGATTTCGGGAAGACGCGCAAGTTTCTGTTCCAAGACAATCCTCGCTTCATGGCGAAGATCGCATTGCTCGACCGCATTTCATGGGCTGGCAATGGAGAGACGGGCACTGAAGACCACGCTTGGTACGTCTGGGGACCGAAGGATCGCCAAGGCGCGGCGCCTGTCATGCTCTATGGCGAGAATTTTCGTGGGAGCGAAGCATGAGCCTCGTATCCCGTCACAAGGTCCGCGTTGCCTCTCTCGTACTGGAGGGCAAGACCAATCCTGAGATCGGAAAAGAGCTTGACCTGAAGCCGTGGCAGGTTTCGCACATCCTGAGATTTGCACGCGAAGAGTTCAGACTTCCTCCCCGCAATTTCGGGAAGCGGGAAGTCCATGCGCGCCGTCGGATGAGGGCGGCGCCATGAGCATCACCAAGAAGCACGTAAAGCTCGCCACAACGCTGATCTCGCCAGAGGCCGGGAAGGTCTTGGCGAAGTACCGCACGAAATCACGCGGGCACAAGACGGCCTATCGCGAGGATAAACCGATTGAGCGGGTGGTCCGCAAGGTCCAGATCATGCCGTGCTTTTCGAGCTGCGAGCCTGTTTATCGCTGCGTCTCGCTTGCGCGTGTGAAGTTTCTGGAGAAAGCGGAATGAACGCTCTCGCTCAGAATGAAAATCAAGCGCCGCACTCGATAGAGCTTGAGCAGGCATTGCTTGGGGCTGTCCTCAGCAGCCAAGACGCTTACGGCCGCGTCACCTTCTTGAAGGCAGAGCATTTCTACGAACCCATCCATGCGACCATTTTCGAGCGCATTCAGAGCGCGGTTGCCGCTGGTCAGAACATCTCTCCATTGACGGTCGTGCAGAACCCGCCGGAGATGAGCGAGGAACTGAAGCAAAAACTAAAAATGTCGTTTGCTCAGTACGTTGCCTTGCTTTGCCGTGAGGCTACGAGCATTCGAAACGCGCCGGACTATGCCCGCCTCATCCACGAACTCTACCTTCGCAGGAAGGTCGAAGAACTGGGGCAGCACATTGCCGAGGGCGCGCGGACTGCGGACCACACCGACTCCGCTGCGGACATGGTCACGAGCGCGGTGTCCGAACTCGACCGGCTTCTCGCAGACGATGACGGCAAGAAGAAAACCGATCTTGCGATAGGCGAGGCGGCGAATCGTGCCGTCGACATGATCGCATCGGCCTATCAGAACAACGGCAAGATTGTCGGAATGACTTGGGGGCTCAAGGACCTGGATGAGCGGACCAGCGGAATCCACAAGGGCCGCATGGTCATCATCGGAGCAAGAACCAGCGTAGGCAAGTCGGCCTTTGCCCTATCGTCTCTGCTTCGCACTGCAAACGCCGGTCATGGGGTTCTGTACGTCTCGCTCGAGATGACGGCCGAAGAACTGACGCTGCGAGCTATTTCCGATTTGATCTATTCCGACGGCGGCCATCCCATTCCGTACTTCACCCTGCACCGCGGGCAGTTTCAGGAGCGGGAGTTCGACCGCATCCGCTCGGCTCAGGCAGACCTTCAGAACCTCCCCATTCGGATCGAGGAACAGGCCGGATTAAGCGTTCAGCAGATCGTCGCCCGCGCGCGCCGCGCCCGAACCCATTTCGAGCGGCAGGGCAAGACGCTGGACGTTGTCTGCGTCGATCATTTGCACATCGTCGCCGGCACCGATCGTTACGGCTCCAGCAAGGTTGCCGAGGTCGGCCAGACCTCTCAGGGCCTCAAGGCGCTAGCGAAGGATCTGAACGTCGCCGTGATTGCTCTCTGCCAGCTTAACCGCTCCAGCGATCACGATGGCGGCCGGAAGCCGATGCTGGCTGACCTGAAATACTCCGGCGACATCGAACAGGATGCTGACGTAGTGATCCTGCTCTACCGGGAAGCGCAGCACATCGAGCAAAAGCTGAAAGAGGCCAAGGATACCGACGAAATCGGGGAGCTTAACGTCAGACTCAATCAGGTTCGTCACATCATGGACGTGATGGTCGAGAAGCAGCGCATGGGGCCGCGCGGAACGGTCCAGCTTTTCTGCGACATGGGCTCGAACGCAATTCGTGATCTCGCGAGGCGCGCATGAGCATCGCTCCGAAGAACTGGAAAGAATTTCAGCACTACAAGGATCGGGCGCCGCAGTGGATCAAGCTGCACCGCAAGCTCCTGGATGATTTCGAGTTCGCCAGCTTACCGGTTGCTAGCAGAGCGCTAGCGCCGATGCTCTGGCTGCTAGCAAGCGAATACGAGGACGGTGTGATTTCCGCCTCGAACGAGGCCGTGGCCTTCCGTCTTCGTATCAGCGTCATGGAACTCGAAACGGCGCTTAAACCCCTTATTTTATCGGGTTTCTTTGTGACTGATAGCGACTTGCTAGCAGAGCGCAAGCATGACGCTAGCCTAGAGAAAGAGAGAGAGAAAGAACTAGAGAAAGAGGAAGAGGGCGGCGCTTCCGCGCCTACCCCTGCCAAGCCGACGAAGGAAAAACGCTCTCGGAGAGCCGCAGAGATTCCTCTGCCTCCGAGCGAAGGTATTCCCGCGGCATATCTCGAACACGCGAAGTCGCAGGGCGTCATGGGCGCGGCGGCAGAGCGTGAGTGGCGGAAGTTCAAGGACCATGCCGAGCAGAAGGACCGCCGTTGTGCGGGTGAGCGCGGCTGGATGGCTGCATGGCGTGGCTGGATCACGAAAGCGATCGAGTTCAGGCCGCAGATTGTCTCCAAACAGGCTGTAGTCCCCGCGACGGCCGTCACCGATGACGACTGGCGGATGAGGCTGCAACTGCTCCACCGCGACGGCATCTGGAACGACCGCTTGTGGGGCGATCCCCCCAGCACCGGCCGCTGCAAGGCGCCGGCGCACGTTCTCGCAGAGTTTGAAGCCCCCGAAATGATGCACGCATGATCCGGCCGAAGGTTGAAGAGTTTTCCGTCAGTCAGATCCCCGATTGCCCTGCCACGGCGAAGTGGTACTGCGTTGTGGTGCAGCCAAGCTGGTCGCAGCGCGTATCTGCCGAGCTTTATGCTTTGGGGCATCGGACATTCACGCCTATGGCGCGGCGGTGGAGCGGCCGGCAGAAGCGATACGCTGCGGTAGAGCGGCCTATTTCGGGAATGTCGTCGTATCTCTTCGTGGAGATCGATTACCCGCGCCAGTCGTTCTCCAAAGTCCGCGAGACTCGTGGCGTGATCGAGATCATCCAGCAACCGGTGTCCCGATCAATCGAACTGGTGGACCGCTTCACAGGCGAGATCACGGAAAAGCACGACAACCCGGTTGTCGAGTTCATCATTCGTCAGTTGCAGGGCGAATGGGACGAAATCTCGAAAGAGACGAAGTTTCCGGTCGGAGCGATCGTGACAGTGGTTGAAGGTCCGCACGAAAACAAAAAGGCCGTTGTTACGGCGGTGAAGGGCAAGAAAATCTTCGCGAAGGTCGAAGGTATGGCGCAGATCAGTACGTTCTTCGCGCCGAATGTGAGGGCTGCATGACGCTGCTTTGGATAGCAATTCTACTTCAGAGCCTTGCTCTCGGAGCCTGCCTGATGTGCATCAAAAACCTGCAAAAGGCGGTGCAAGAGCAGATCAAGGTCAATGATTTGCAGATTTCCGTTAACGAGAACGTCGAGAAGTTCATGGGCGTTGTTACCAGAATGTTCGTCGGAGGCAGTAAATGACCACCGCATCCGTTGACCGGCAGATCGAGCTCGAGCGCAAGGACGCGGCCAAGGAAGCGCTGGAGAAGGGTGCTGCACGAATTGAATCGCTCGCGGGCAGTCCTGCCTATGTGCAGGCTTTTAAGAAAGCTGCGAAAGAACTTCGCAAGTTGAAAGAGTTAATAGGTTAGTACTAGGTTATGCATAGCGCACTGGAACGCAAATCAGATAACCGAGAGAGCGTCACTGATTGCGTATGCGTTTTTGCGCCCGCATTCGGTGTTTTCGCAGTTACGGCCCCTGAGTCGGCTGCGAATGTGCCGGTTCAGCGCGGCCTCGCAAAGCCATACCTGAATAGAGCAGCGAGGCGTGTGCGCTT
>CAYOAN010000013.1:0-2655 GCA_964402065.1 uncultured Chthoniobacter sp.
TTTGCAAATATTTTCCACACGCGGTCAGTAGCAAGATACCATGTGTTTATATTTTCAAATCGATCATGGGGTGTGTCGATATGGGGCAAGGTGATTCCATCGAAGTCTTCGCGAGTAACATAAATGTAGGAAGGGGAATATACAAATACTGCTGGCATGTCCGCGATGATTTCCTTTTCAAGCGATTTGTATGTTTGATTTTGTTTGTCTTTGTCGAGAGTACTCAATCCTGTTTCGAGTAATGCATCTACTCTTGAATTGGCATAGAGCGAAATGTTGAGACCAGGGTCGTTACGCTGTGATGAATGCCAGAATGCATAGATGTATGATTGATTTTCTATGATTTCTCCAAAGAAGAGCGATTGAAATTTGCGGGGTCGAATGATGTCTTGATTCAGACTTCCTGTCTCATATACTTTTGCAATTGCTTCGATTCCTACGGCTCGAAGATCGGTAATGATTGCATTTACTGCTTTGGTGAGTTCGGGTGTATCGTTGGTTGCTATTTCAAAAGAGAGGCGAGTGATGGCTTTCTTGGCACCTACTTTCTGATAGATTCCATCGGAGCCCATTTTCCATCCATCTTTTTCTAAAATATTTTTTATTTGTTCCGGAGTACTAACATTAGTTTTGGTTTCTACTGCATCACTTTGTATTTTTGAACTATTTGGAATCGGCCCGTCGCCGACGGTTCCATATCCAAACAAAACATTTTTGACAATGGAATCTTTGTTGATTGCCATCGTGATTGCTTGGCGTACCTTGGCACTTGTAAATATTTTTGCTTGGCTTTGATTGAAAAAGAGCCCAAATATTCGTGGTAGTGGTGCTTGGAGAATCTGCGCACCTGTCTTTTCGAGTGATTGAGCATTCAGAGGATCAATACCACCCATCGTGTCGATTGTCTTATTTTTGAACGCAGCAATCAGCTCTTCTTCGTTTGCAAAGAAATGAATCGTGATTGAATCAATGAGTGCAGGATTGGTGTCTTTTGGCTTCGCATTCTTGAGGATGTAGTAATTAGGAATACCATTCGAATTTTCTGAAATAGAACTCATCTTATAGTACCCATTTCCCACAACATTTTTCGTATTGTAATCACTGTATGACCAGCTCTCGTACGGAATCTTGCTCCAAATATGTTTTGGAATGATACCAAGCATCGCATTTTCAAGAAATGGTGCATACGCATGTTTGAGGGTGAAGGTCACTGTTTTTTCGTTAGGTGCTTGCACCAAGACACCGCTCCATTTCACACGTTCAGGACTTTTGAGCATTGGGTCAAGTGCGGACTTGATTGTAAAGAGTACATCATCAGCTGTTACTTTTTCACCATCATCCCAAGATGCGTCTTTGAGTGTAAATGTATAGACGAGTCCATCATCCGAAACTGTATATGATTCGGCAAGGTCGGGAATAATTGTGCCGTCCAGATCTTTTTTCATCAATCCACGAAAAACGAGAGAAGTGATGTCGTGATCAACATCGGTGATTGCGAGGACTGGATTGATGAATCGGGGAGTACCAACTATTCCTTCAGAAAGTGTTCCTCCTTCTGCTGGAACAGAAACCAGAAAATGATCATTGATTTTAAAAAGCAATGAAAAGACGGTCGTGATGCAGACAATGACCACGATACTGAATAGTACGCGTTCAATCGGAGAAAAAGTTCCGAGAGCTTTCTGAATATCGTTTTTTAAGCGTGGAAAACGGCCCGTTTTTGTGTTTGATTGTTCGTCCATAGATAGAGTTAGGCTCTAGATAATTAAGATCTAGGCGATTAGGTAATACAAAAAAGCTAATGAGTAAATTGAGAACAGTTAAAGACTAGGATTTGATACCTAGCTGGTTAGAGTACGATTGCGAGAACGCAGAGCGCTGCAAAAACAATTGTGAGCACAATAGTAGCCAAGAAAAGAAATTTCTCAAATCCGCGTTTTGTATGAAAGTTATGGGAGTCACCTCCGCCAAAAGAACCACCAACACCGGCAGTTGAAGGCTGGAAGAGAACTGCAGTTATGAGGAGGCCTGCAACGAGTATCTGGGCAGCAGGCAAAATCTTTGGTAGTAGCGCTAACATTGCCCAATGAGTATCGCATAAATGGGGTGAAAAAGCAATATCGAAGCAGTTGATAATAAAAAAGCCCCCGAGAACTTCCGGGGGCAATCACAATTTCATACATCACAATGTTATTTAGAATAGCCAACTATTATTGCATGGTGAACAAGAGTGTAGCCAGGTGGTAATTGCTGAGAATGGTTTATAACAAAATGCCAACCAGTATCAGATAAACTATCGCTTCTATATGACACGATAGTGGCAGTATCACCATACCGGTGACCTCCATGTACTCTGTCATATGGTTCGGCTGGTACAGGAATCGTGTCATTTGTACCGAGCGGGTTGACGAGGATCTTCCAGTTTGTTGGCAAAACCTCAGGTATTTTTATGTTCTCTTCAGGTTCGCAACTGGCAAACAACATAATGACAACAACGAGAAACCTTAGTAGTTTTTTCATATTCAGTTTTTGATTTGCTTGTATTATAATACTTTTAATACATTTAGTCAATACACCCGAAATACCCACAGAAACCAAGCTGTTTTACCCACTTGACTTCTGTTTTGGCTTCCTATAGTATGTCCTCGGCACCTA
>CAYOAN010000014.1:0-2630 GCA_964402065.1 uncultured Chthoniobacter sp.
ATAAGCTTGCTCTTTTTCCTTAGGACTGCGTTCTCAGATCTTACGTTATCTTCAAGATAGTGCTTCGCTCTTCAGCCTTCTCCTGAGAAAAAATGTCGGCGCTTCTAACGTGCTCTTTTCAATTTAATACACTAGAGTGATACTCCTTTTTAAGATTTGGTGGTTTTGTTAAAACATCTCATCAATCAAGAGGTTAGCATTGACGTTGGGAGTTAAGGTTTTGTTCAATAGCACCATCTCCTCTGTAGAAAAGCTTCCAACTATCAACATAACTCCATTTATGCCTCAAAGCTGCCGCTTTTTTCCCTTAGTGCTCATCGCAGCACTGTTGTTCTTTCCATTTCAAGCTCAAGCGATGTTTGGTGGTCGTGAAACAAAGAAAACAATCTCCTCTTCTGAACGGGCTTCAGCAACAACTGAGGGACGACGAAGGGAAGCTGAGCTTGCTAGTGAACCGACTGCTCTTGATGATGAAAGCGCTAGCAATCAAGCTGTTCAAGGAGAACCTTTGGTGACTCCGTCAGAACAGAATAATCGTTTTGGTGGAACGGAGCGTGCTGCAGCTGAAGATGATGAAGAGGAGCAAGAAGAAGCTGTTTTAGCTTTAGCACCTTTTAGAATAGCAGCAGCTCGGCCAGAGCTTGCGCGAGCCGAACGTCTCATTATTGATTCGGGGAATGGGGAGATTCGAGCTTGGCAGAGGGGTGATAGCGGGACTTCAGGAAAAAATGAAACCATCCTCGCAGCACTTCAAGCGGCTCTTGAAGCCGATATACCCTCGTTTTCAGCAGAGAAGCTCGAAAGACTGATTCAAGAAGAACTTCCAGCTTCAAGTTCCTGGAGCATGCTCGAAAGGGTCCAAAAGAAGCCGGATTTAAGCACGACAGTTCTACAGCGGATTCTTGATAAGGCAGATAAAATCATCCAAGAGGAGGCATTTGTAGAGAAGCCAGCATCTTTCACGTTACAAAAGTTTCGTGATGTCTTAAATGATGCTGAGATGAAGGGGAGAGAGCGCCTCATCATGAGCGGCAAAGGAATTGGAGCAACGATTGTTGCCAAAGATATCACCAGCCATAAAGGAAGTAAGAATCAAACAGAAGAGAAGGCTATTAGACAAACCCTCAAGCGTGCACTGGAAAAAGAGGGACATCCGAAAGCTTTTGTCCATCAATTGACATCCGAGCTTCTTCCTCGCTTAGGTATCTTATCAAGGAAAAGAGCACCGTTGAGCTTTGAGAAACTCCAAACCATTATTCAAAGAGCAGACGATGCGATGGCTGAGGTTCAGTTGACGCGCTCTGTTGCACCTCCTTCTTCGAGAGGCACTCAACGAGCAGCAACAAGAACTTTTTTGCGCGGTATGATAGCCCCTGTTCTCAATAGTCTCGGGATGGAAAATGAGGCATTTGTAGATGCTCTCATTCGAACCTTTATTCCACGAAGCAACGAAGAAGTAGTTGCTGAACACACTGCAGCGGCTTATCAGGCAGCTTGGGAAGAGCGTGAAGTTGAGAACATTCTTCGTTCTATTATTTTTCGTGACAGAACGGTGGAAGGTTTCAAAGAGCATTATCGCGAAGCAGAAGAGGCGGCTATTGCAGCAGAAAATGCGCAGCAGGAGCGGATGCAAGCAGGGTGGAATGCAAAAAAGAAAAAGAAATTTCTAACAGAGGCACGCGGTTTTTTTGACAAAGCCAAAGCAGCTCTTGAGGAGAAGCAAGAAGCAGCAGCGTTTGATGAATCAACATTGAACAAAATTGCACAAGCAGCCGATTTTGCATCCATTGTTCTTGATATAGCCAATCCTCCTTTTGTTAATGCAGCAGGCATAGCCAGTGCGATTTCTGCTTTTGCAACCTATGCAGATCAACGCCTCACCATTGCTGATGCAAGGGCGGCTCATCAACAACTCCAAGAGGCAATGAAAGAAGCCGAAGCCGCTACAGAAGGACATGAACAGCTTGAGGAGGAGGCTAGTAGCAAAGCGATTGGTGCAGAGCAAATGGAGTGTAATAAAAAAAAGGAAGATCACGATGAAATCATGAACCTTGCCACGCTCCTCAGATTGCCGAGTGATCTTACTGATGAGGCTGCCTTGCGCGAGTGGGCAAAAGAGCTTGCTTGCGAGAGCGATCAACCCAATGCAGAGCAGGCAAAACTAGCTCTTTATCTTCTTTATAAACATGCCAAAAATAAACCTGATCAGCTTCACGAAGTAATAACCAAGCTTTGGGGAGAGCGAGTGGCCCATCTTGAGCAAGAAGTCGAGCAAGGAGAAGAAACTTCTCCTGAAGCAACCACTCTTCGCACACTTCGCGAAAAACATAGGATCGCTCATGAACAGGCCTCGATGGCCAACGAAGAGGCTTATACGCTTCAAAATAAGTTTCAAGTTGCCAGAGAAAAGCAGAATGAATGGCTAAGCAAGCGGGATCAACTTCGTGGCGAGAGGGATGTTTTAGAAGATCAATTACTCACAGCCGCTAAACCAGATGAAGTGCAAAACCAGATTCATCAAAAGCGTGCCGAAATTACAAACCATGATGCGGAAAAAGTAGAGGTTAATAGTACCTATAAAGTCGCAGCAGTAGAAGCCAAGCGCCTGACCACCCTTGCTACAAAAGCTT